>NZ_LT827010.1:7000000-7746722 GCF_900119315.1 Actinoplanes sp. SE50/110
TTCTGGACCGTGCTGCCCGGGTCCGGCGGGATGACCGTGCTGGACCGTTCCTGGTACGGGCGGGTGCTGGTCGAACGGGTCGAGGGGTTCGCCACCGGGGAGCAGTGGCAGCGGGCGTACGACGAGATCAACGAGTTCGAGCGCACGCTGACCGCCGAGGGCATGATCCTGATCAAGTTCTGGATGCACGTCTCGGACAGAGAGCAGCTGGACCGGTTCCAGGATCGGGCCGGTGACCCGCTGCGGGCCTGGAAGCTCACCGACGAGGACTGGCGCAACCGGGAGAAGCGGGACGCCTACGCGGAGGCGATCGAGGAGATGCTGGAACGCACCGACCGGCCGAAGGCGCGCTGGCACGTGATTCCGGGTGACGACAAGCAGTACGCGCGCTTCGCCGTGGTGGAGCGGGTGTGTCACGTGGTGGAGAAGCGGCTCGCCAAGCTAGGGCGGTTATCCTGATTCGCCCACTTATGCCCGATATTCTGGAGGCATGAGCAAGTATCTGATCAGCGCTGCCGCCGTGGTGCTGGGGCTGGCCGGCACCGCCGGGGCAGCCCTCGCGACCGAGCCGGCGCCGACCACCACAGCCGCACCCGCGGCGACCCGGGCGACGGCGCCGCAGACCGCCGTCACGACGAAGCAGGCGGTCGCGGTCGTCGTCGTCCGCACCGGCGGCGGCCACGGCGGCCAGTCCGTGTTCACCCTGGTCGGCGCGGCCAACCGGGAGGAGGCCGAGGTGCTGCACCTGGCCTCCACGCCGGAGTTCCAGGCCCTGCGGCCGAGGTACGCGCCGGCGCACCCGGCGAGCGGCCGGTACACGTACCGGATCGAGGCGGGCTACCGCGACAAGACCAAGAAGCGGGTGCTCGTCGTGGAGGGCACGCCGGGCACGCCGAAGGTCGCACTCGACGTGATCCGGATGATGGTCGACGTGCCCGCCCCCGACCTGTCCCACCTGCCGGTCCAGTTCCCGCCCGGCTTCCCGTTCAACTGACGACCGGGGGGCGGCCGCCCGGCCGTCCCCGTCTCACCCGGCCTTCTCCGCCAGGGCACGGCATGCGGCGTACGTGTGATTCGCCAGCGCCGCGCGCACCGCGGGAAGCGCCCGCGGCGACATCGACAGGCTGGTCATGCCCAGGCCCACCAGCACCGGCGCGAGCCGCGGATCGGCCGCCGCCTCGCCGCACACGCCGACCGGTTTCCCGGTCGCCCGCCCGGCCTCCCCGCACATCCCGATCAGCTGCAGCAGTGCCGGCTGCCACGGGTCGAGCAGCTCGGCCAGGTCGCCGCACATCCGGTCGGCGGCGAACGTGTACTGGCTCAGGTCGTTCGTCCCGATACTCAGGAAGTCGACCACCCGCAGCAGGTCGGCGGCGCGCAGCGCGGCGGCCGGCACCTCGATCATCACGCCCGCTTTCGGCAGCCCGGCCGCGTGCACGGCGGCCGCGAACCCGGTCGCCTCGGCCACCGTGGACACCATCGGGGCCATCACCCACACGTCCGCCCCGGTGTCGGCGGCGGCCGCGGCGATCGCAGCGAGCTGGGTGGTCAGCACCTGTGGGCGCTGCCGGGCGACGCGCAGGCCGCGGATCCCGAGCGCCGGGTTCGGCTCGCCGTCCTGGTGCAGGAACGGCAACGGCTTGTCGGCGCCGGCGTCCAGGGTGCGGATCACCACGCGCCGCCCGGCCATCCCGCGGAAGACGTCGCGGTACGCGGTCACCTGCTCGTCCATCGTGGGCTCCGCGGTGCGGTCGAGGAAGAGCAGCTCGGTGCGGAACAGCCCGATCCCCTCGGCGTGCGCCTCCCCGGCGGCGGCCAGGTCCTTCGCCGATCCCACGTTCGCCAGCAGTGTCACCGCGTGCCCGTCCGAGGTGGCCCCCGGGCCGCTCAGCATCGATTTCTCCGCGTTTCCGGGCGCGAATCGGACGTCGAAGTCGCCGGTCGTCACGCGCCCGGTCCCGCCGTCCACCTCCACCACACTGTTCCCGGGCAGGTCGAGCACCCCCCGGCACGCCACCACCGCGGGCAGCCCCAGCGCCCGGGCCAGGATCGCCGTATGACTGGTCGGCCCGCCGACCTCGGTCACCAGCGCCAGCACCTGCGACGGATCGAGATCCGCGGTGTCCGCCGGCGCCAGGTCCCGCGCCGCCAGCACGAACGGATGCCCCGGCTGCGGCACCCCCGGCATCGGCAGCCCGAGCAGCACCGCCACCGCCCGGTTCCGCAGGTCCTCCAGGTCCGCGACCCGTTCCGCGAGATAGCCGCCCGCCTCGGCGAACATCTCGCGGAACGTCGCGAACGCGGCGTGGATCGCGTGCGGCGCGTCGGCCCCGCCCTCGATCCGGTCCCGGACGGCGTCGCGCAACTCCTCGTCGTCCGCCATGGCCGCCTCGGCGCGGAGCACGTCGGCCACGGTGGCCTCGGTGGCGCGGTCCGCTCGCCGGGTCAGGTCCGCGACGACTTCGGCGATGGCGGCGTACGCGGCAATCGTCTCGGCCCGGGGATCGGCGACCGCAACCGGTGCGGGAAGCGCCGGCGCCGTGGCGATGCGCAGCAGCGGCCCGGCGGCGACGCCGGGGCAGACGCCGATCCCGGTGAGCACCGTCACCTCAGGCATCGTCCGCGTCCAGGTCTTTCGCCAGCAGTGCGGCGAGCGTGTCGAGGGCCTGCTCGGCGCCGTCCCCGTCGGCTTCCAGGGTCACCTCGGTGCCCCGCCGGGCACCGAGCGCCAGGACCGACAGCATGCTTCTCGCCGGCACCGGCTTGCGCTCACCGACCCGGATGGTGACGCTGACCGGCGCCGCCGCGGCCGCCGCCACGAAGATCTTGGCGGGCCGGGCGTGCAGTCCGCTGGCGGAACCGACCGCGACCGTACGTGTGGGCATGACGCCTCCTAGGGCTCGATGGTGACCTTGATGGCTTCGCCGCGCTCGACGATGCCGAACGCGTCGATCGCGCCGTCCAGTGGCAGCCGGTGGGTGATCAGGTCGGCGACCGGGACCGCGCCGGAGGCGAGGAGTTCCAGGGCCTGCCGGTTGTGCGCCGGGCTGGACCCGTTGGCGCCCACGATGGTCAGCTCGCGGTAGTGCACCAGGTTCGAGTCGCAGGTGATGGTCGGCTTGTCCTTGGGCAGCCCGCCGAAGAAGCTGATCCGGCCCTGCCGGGCGGCCATCTGGATGCCCTGCTCCTGCGCCGTGCCGGAGGCCGCGGCCGTGATGATCACGTCGGCGCCGCGCCCGCCGGTGAGCCCGAGGATCGCCTCGACCGGGTCGACCTCGGCGGCGCAGATCGCGGCGTCCGGCTTGACCAGGTTCGCGGCCATGTCCAGCCGCTGGCGGCTGAGCTCGACCAGGAACACCCGGGCGGCGCCGTGGGCCCGGGCCAGCCGTACGTGCAGGCAGCCGATCGGGCCGGAACCGATCACCACGACGTCGTCACCGTCGCCGACCCGGGCCAGGTTCTGCGCGTTCAGGGCGCAGGCGAGCGGCTCGGCCACCGACGCCTCGGCGAACGTGACGCCGTCCGGGATCCGGTTCAGGCCGTCGACCTTGAGGACCTCCTGCGGCACCACCATGAACTGCGCGAAGCCGCCCTCGAAGTGGTAGCCCATCGACACCTGGTTCGGGCAGATGGTCATCCGGCCGCGCCGGCAGTCCGGGCACTCGCCGCACGGGATGGCCGCGATCACCTGGACCCGGTCGCCCGGCACCCAGTCACCCGTACCCTGCACCACCTCTCCGGCGATCTCATGACCCATCACCCGCGGCGGGTGGATGTGGTGATGCCCGAACTTGGCGATCTTCACGTCGGTGCCGCAGGTGGAACAGTTCCGGACCCGGATCTTCACCTCGCCCGGCCCGGCCTGCGGCTCGGGGACATCCTCGAAACGGACGTCGCCGGGAGCGTGGAATCGTACGACCTTCACTCAGACTCCTCCTTGATCGAAGCGAGCAGCCGGATCACCGTGTCCGGGTCGGTGGCGTCCCGCAGGTCGCGGGCCCGGTCCTCGTCGAGCAGGATCTCGGCGAGGGCGGCGAGCAGCTCGACGTGCCCGTCCCCCTTGGCGGCGATGCCGACGCACAGGGTGACCGGCTCGCCGTCCCAGTCGACCGGCTCCGGGAACCGCAGCACCGCCAGCGCGTCCCGGTGGACCAGGTTCTTGCCGTCGAGGGTGCCGTGCGGGATGGCGACGCCGGCACCGACGTACGTGGAGATCGACCGCTCCCGGGCCAGCATCGTGTCGACGTAGCCCGGGTCGGCGGCGCCGATCTCGACCAGCGCCCGGCCGGTGCGGCGGACCGCGTCGTCGCGGTCCGCCGCCGTCTCGGCCAGCCGGATCGCCCGGCGGTCCAGCAGCTCAGACATGGAGATCGGTGCCCTGCTGGATGGCCTTGACCACCTTGGTGACCGCCGGGTCGCCGAGGAAGATCTGGAACGGCACGATCGGTTTGCCGGGGGCGATGGACCGGGCCCGCGCGGCCAGGCCGCTGTGGCAGACGACCAGGTCGGCGTCGGCCGGGATGGAGTTGACCGGGGTGTGCTCGACCGTCACGCCGGTCTTGCCGAGCTGTTTGCGCAGCGTGCTGGCGAGCATGACGCTGCTGCCCATGCCGGCGTCGCAGGCGACGACCAGCTTGTGGATGTCCTTGCCGTTGATGGTGGCCACGGGTGGCTCTCCGTTCTGGTCAGGCTTGCTGAGGGGCGACTTCCGCCGGCGCGGGTTCGGCTTGCTCGTCGAGCTCCTGGTCGGACTTCAGCCTGCCGAAGCCGAGCAGCGCGGACGCCACCGCGAAGGTCACCGCCGCGGCGATCGTCACGCCGAGGATCATTCCGAGATAGCCACTCTTGGCGGTCACCGCGAAGTAGGCGAAGATGCTGCCCGGCGCCGGCGTCGCCACCGTCCCGGTCCCGGTGATCATGAAGGTCGCCACCCCGGACATCCCACCGGCGATCATCGCGAGGATCAGGCGGGGCTTCATCAGCACGTACGGGAAGTAGATCTCGTGGATCCCGCCGAGGAAGTGGATGATCATCGCGGCCGGCGCGCTGGGCCGCAGCGACTTCGGGCCGAAGAACAGATACGCGGTGAGCAGCCCGAGCCCCGGCCCGGGGTTCGACTCGATCATGAACAGGATCGACTTGCCGTGCTCCTGCACCTGCTGCACGCCGAGCGGGCCGAACACCCCGTGGTTGATCGCGTTGTTCAGGAACAGCACCTTGGCCGGCTCGACGAGGATCGAGGCGAGCGGCATCAGGCTGTGCGCGAGCAGCCAGTCGACGGCGTTCCCGGCCGCCTTGGTCAGCCCGTCGACGACCGGGCCGATCGCCAGCTTGCCGAGGATCGCGAAGCCCGCGCCGATGATGCCGGCCGAGAAGTTGTCGACGAGCATCTCGAAGCCGGGCCTGATCCGGCCCTCGATGGCGCCGTCGAAGAGCCGGAGCACGTACGCGGTGAGCGGGGCGATGATCATCGCGCCGAGGAACATCGGCACGTCCGCGCCGACCACCACACCGAAGGTGGCGATCGCGCCGACCACCGCGCCGCGCTGGCCGTGCACCAGGCGGCCGCCGGTGTAACCGATCAGGACCGGCAGCAGATACTTGATCATCGGGTCGACGAGCTGCGCCAGGTTCGCGTTCGGGATCCAGCCGACCGGGATGAACAGGGCGGTGATCAGGCCCCAGGCGATCAGGGCGCCGATGTTCGGCATCACCATGCCGGCCAGGTGGCCGCCGAGTTTCTGCACCGCGGCACGGAAACCACCGCCGGTGACCTCGGGGGTGTACGTAGAGGCCATGAGATCTCCATTCCTTGACTGGGCTCGTGCCAGTCCCCCGCATTTCAGACTTTTTAGATTCTTTTCGGGTAGCGGTGAGCGACGGCCTCACGGCCGCTGACGATGACGGTCAATGCGATTGCGGCGGTACGTCGATGGGTCCCCCGCCGCGCTCAACGGGCCGCCCCTGGTGCCACTTCTGCCGCGGCCACCGGGCCGCTCGCTGCTTGTCGGCGCCGGGCGGCCCCGGCCGGAGCCGCGTCGTGCCGCTCAGTCCCGGCCGAGGGGCCGGGCCGGGTCCGGATCGTGGTCGATGTGGATGGTGGAACGGTCCAGGTCGCGCGGTCCCGGCATCCGGCTGCCCGGCAGGCTGACCGCCGCCGCACCCCAGGCCAGGCCCTCGATCAGCGCGTCCGCCCCCCGTGCGCCGGCTGCCAGGAAACCGGCCAGCAGGGCGTCCCCGGCGCCGACCGTGCTGCGCGGCACACCGGCCGGGGACCGGCCGGCCAGCACACCGGACTCCTCGACCAGCACCGCACCGTCCGCGCCGAGGCTGGCCAGCACCGCGCCGGCGCCCGCCTTGCGCAGCCGCTCGCAGGCCTCCAGCACGTCACCGAACGTCGCCAGTTCGGTGCCGGCCGCCTCGGCCAGCTCCTCCCGGTTCGGTTTCACCAGGGCCGCGCCGGCGGTCACCCCGGCCCGCAGCCCCGGGCCGCTGGAATCGACGGCCAGCCGCACCCCGGCCGCCACCAGCCGCTCGCAGAGCGCCTGGAAGTCGGCCACCGACGGCCCGGGCGGCAGGCTGCCGCAGATCACCACCCAGCCGGCCGACCGGGCGGCGGTCAGCACCGCATCGCTGACCTGCCCGAACTCGGCCGCCGACAGGGTCGGGCCGGCCTCGTTCACCTTGGTGACCGTGCCGTCCGGCTCGGCCAGCGTGATGTTGGAACGGGTCCGCCCGACGATCGGGACGGCCACCAGGTCCACCCCCTCGCCTCGCAGAAGGTCGACCAGTTGCTCCCCCTCCGCGCCCCCGGTCGGCACCACCGCGGTCGACCGGACGCCGTTGGCCAGCAGCGCGCGTGACACGTTGACCCCCTTGCCGCCCGGGTCGATGTGCGAATCCACCGCCCGCAACACCTCACCGCGGAGCAGGGCATCGACCTCCAGCGCCCGGTCGACGCTCGGATTCAGGGTGACGGTGAGGATCATGCCCGCACCATCCGCACACCGGCCGCCTCGACCTCGGCGGCCAGCTCGTGGTCCAGGCCACTGTCGGTGATCAGCAGGTCCAGGTCGGCGAGGCCGCCGAAACGGGCCAGATAGTCGTTGCCGATCTTGGTGTGGTCGGCGAGCAGCACCACCCGGCGCGCCGCGGCGATCATCGCCCGCTTGACCGCCGCCTCGGCCGGGTCGGGGGTGGTCATGCCGCGTTCGACGGTGCAGCCGTTGGTGCCCATGAAGGCGACGTCGACATACATCTCGGACAGCGGCCGCAGCGCCCAGTCGTCCACGGTGGCCAGTGTCTTGCCGCGCACCCGGCCGCCGAGCAGCAGCACCGACAGGTTCGGCTTGACACCGAGCATGGCGGCCAGCACCGGCGAGTTGACCACCACGGTCAGCTCCCGGTCGGCGGGCAGCAGCTGGGCCAGCCGGGCGGTGGTCGTCCCGGCGTCCAGGATGATGGCACCGTCCTGCGGCACCTCGGCCAGCGCGGCCTTGGCGATCCGCTCCTTCTCACTGATCAGCACGGCGTCCCGGGTGGCCAGCGCGGGCTCGAAGCCGAGCCGCTCCACCGGGATCGCCCCGCCGTGCACCCGGCGCAGCACCCCGGCCCGCTCCAGCACGGTCAGGTCCCGCCGGATGGTCTCCGCGGTGACCGCGAAGCTGTCCGCCAGCGTCACCACGTCGACCCGCCCCTCGGCCCGGGCGCGCCGCACGATCTCCTGCTGGCGTTCCTCCGCGTACATCCGTGCACCGCCCTGTCGATTTGGCTTTGTCTTTGTTTACGCCCGCTTATGCCTGAGCACAAGATGTCAAAGAGATTTCGGTCTCCTTGCCGGCAAAGTTCTGCTCCGCATTCTCCGCATAATTGGCACACCACACGGTCCCGGCGTAAGCCTCAGAAGAACCATCGATGCCCGCTTGTGTGGTTTTCGACCGCCACCCTCGCCGCACGCGGACAGACCGACCGGAGCCGGCGCGGCGCAGCGCAGCGCGGCCAGCGAGGGGCGGGCCGACGCGCCACGCGCAGGCGCGGCGCCTGCGCGTGGGGCGCCGCCGCATGACAAGGGGGGCGCCGTGAGGCGAGCCGTGCCGACGCGCGGCGCGGTAGGACCGGACGGGGCGCCCAGGCCGAGCGTGCCGGCGCGGCGCAAGTCGAGGCGGGCCGACGCGCAACGGGCGGGCGCGGCGCTGATGGCCTGCGACGCTGATGACCGGCGGCGCTGATGACCGGCGGCGCTGGTGGCGCGCGGAGTCAGGGTGCGGTGTGGGGTGGCGGGGCCGCGGCCGGGTCCGGGGCGTCGGCTCAGGTGGCGGCGAGGCTGGCGATGGTTTCGCGGACGCGGGCCCGGAGCCAGGCGTGGGTGCCGTCGGCGGTGTAGCGCTGGTGCCAGGCCATGGCGATCTCCTTGGGCGGGAGCGGGATCGGGGGGTCGACGGCGATCAGGCCGAGCGCGTCGATGGCGGGGCGGCCGAGGCGGGCGGGCATCAGGCCGACCAGGTCGGTGCGGGCGACGACGATCAGGGCGGCGCCGAAGGTGGGGACGGCCAGCGCCACCCGGCGGGTCAGGCCGTGTTCGGCCAGGGCTTCGTCGATCGGGCCGGTGAGTCTGCCGCGACGGGAGGCGCTGACGTGGACCGCCTCGGCGTAGCGGCGCGGGGTCAGCGGGCCGCGCAGCAGCGGGTGGCCGGCCCGGACGACCGCGGTCATCCGGTCGGTGAACAGCGGTTCGACGGTGATCTCCGGTGGGGCGTCGTCGACCACGCCGATGTCCAGGTCGGCCCGGCCGTCGCGGAGCTGCACGGTGCCGTCCGACGCCGGGTCCTCGCCGAGGAACCGCAGGGTGACGCCAGCAGCCAGGCTCTGAACCCGGGCCAGCAGTTCGGGGCCGAGGGCGGTGGCCACGTCGTCGGCGAGCACGGTGAAGACCCGCTGCAGGGTGGCCGGATCGGGCGGGCCGGGCGGAGTGAAGACCGCCTGGGCGCGCTCGACCAGGGCGCGCACCTCGGTGCGCAGTTCGACGGCGCGTGGGGTGAGGACCATCCGGCGGCCGGAGCGGACCAGGATCGGGTCGCCGATCGCGGCGCGGATCCGGCCCAGGGCACGGCTGGTGGCGGGCTCGGACAGGTGCAGGCGCCGGGCCGCGCCACCGACGCTGCCCTCCTCCAGCAGGGCGTCCAGGGCGGTCAGAAGATTCAGATCCAGATTCATTGCGTACGACGCAATCTTTCCTTGTGAAGCATGCATTTGACGTTAGATACGGTCGATCTTAGCGTCGTTTCCATGAGACGTGAGAGATTCACCCTGGTCCTCATGTGCGCGACCGTGCTGGCCCTGCAGGCCCTGGTCGCGGGCATCAACCTGGCCATCCCGCGGCTCGCCGCGAGCAGCCTGCACCCGGGCCCGGGCGATCTGGTCTGGATCGTCGACGCGTATGTGCTGGCCTTCGCCGGCCTGCTGATCCCGGCCGGCGCGCTCGGCGACCGGCTGGGTCGCAAGGGCGTGCTGCTCGCCGGGCTGGTCCTGTTCGGCGTCGCCAACCTGATCAGCGCGTCGGCGCAGGACGTCGCGGTGCTGCAGGCCGGCCGGGCGCTCGGCGGGGTCGCCGCGGCGCTGGCCCAGCCGGCCACCCTGGCCCTGCTGCTGCACGCCACCCGGCCGGAACGCCGGCCGCACGCGATCGCCCTGTGGACCGCCTGCATGGGACTGGGCGGGATGGCCGGCAACCTGATCGCCGGCGTGGTCCTGCAGTATTCCGGCTGGCCGGTCCTGTTCCTGGTCTTCGTCCCGGTGGCCGCGCTGCTGACGGCCGGCGTCGCGGTGTGCGTCCCGCGGGCGCCGCGGCACGACGCGTCGATCGACCCGCTGGGCACGGCGCTGCTCACCGGCGGTCTCTTCGCCTGGCTGTACGGCATCGTCGAGGGGCCGGAGCGGGGCTGGGCCGACACCGTGGTGCTGTCCTCGTTCGCCGCCGGGGCGCTGACGCTGGCCGCGTTCACCGGGTACGCGCTGCGGGCCGCGCGGCCGCTGATCGACCCGCGGGTCTTCCGGGTCCGCACGGTCCGGGCCGGCGCGTTCGGGGTCGGCGCGACCTTCTTCGCGCTGTTCGGCCTCTTCTACGTCAACGCGCAGTTCCTGCAGGACGTGAAGGGGTACTCGCCGCTGCTGACCGGGCTGGCGATCGGGCCGCTGGCGATCGGCATGGGCGTCGTGTCCCGGCGGGCGGTCCCGCTCACCCAGCGCTACGGGCCGCGGCCGATGATCGCGATCGGGCTCGGTGCGATCGTGGCCGGGCTCCTGCTGCTCTCCACCGTGGACGCGGCGACGGCGTACCCGGTCTACGCCGGATATCTGTTGCTGATGGCGGCCGGCATGGGACTGTGCGCGCCGGCGCTGACCGGCGGGATCCTGGCCGGGCTGCCGGCGGCGAACGCCGGGCTCGGCTCCGGGCTGAACTCGGCGGCCCGGGAGGTCGGCGCGGCGCTCGGGGTGGCGCTGATCGGCACGGTCCTCGCCGAGCACCACGCGCTGCGGTCCCCGGCCGACCTGGTGAGCGGCCTGACCGTCGGCTACCGGATCCTGGCCGCGATCCTGGCCGCCGCCGCGGTGATCGTGGTCCGCACCTGGCCGGCCCCGGCACACCGCGCGGAGCCCGTCGCCGCGTGAGCGTGCCGCCCGGCCGGTGAAGCCGGCCGGCGGCGCTGAGGACGGCTCGGCTCACGGCGTACACCGTCGGCAGTCGCGGCCCGGGGAGGCCACGGACCGCAAGCGGTCAGCGGTCCGGTTGCGGGATGTGCGGCGGCAGGCCGAGGGTCTTGCGGATCGCGTTCTGCACCTCGTCGACCGGCGGCCGGCCGTCGACGTCGTGGACCACCTCCTTACGCTGGAAGAGCTCCAGCACCGGGCGGGTCTTCTCGTGGTAGTCGCGCAGCCGCGCCTCGAGCGCCTCGGGCGTGTCGTCGGCCCGGGTGACCAGCTCGTGACCGCAGATGTCGCAGCGGCCCTCCTGCTCGGGGCGGTCGGCGATCAGGTTGTAGTCCATCCCGCAGTTCGGGCACAGGCGGCGGCTGAGCACCCGGCGGCGCACCTCGTCGTCGGGCAGCTCCAGGTGGATCACCGCGTCCAGGTCGTAGCTCTCCATGAAGAACTCGGCCTGGGGGCCGTTGCGGGGGAAGCCGTCGATGACGAACCCGTAGTTCCAGTCGTGCTGGTGCAGGCGGTCGCGGACCACCGACTCGACCAGGTCGTCGCCGACCAGCTCGCCGGCCGCCATGATCCGCTTGACCTGGGCACCCATCTTGGTGTGGTTGCGCACGTGCCAGCGGAAGATGTCGCCCACGCTGATGTGGACCAGGTCCAGGTCGCGGGCGAGCAGCTGGCCCTGGGTGCCCTTGCCGCTGCCCTGCACGCCCATGATCACGTACTTGCGCATGTGGTCGGCCTCCGTCTCGTTCAGGCCGCCGCGCCGATCCGCAGGGGGCCGGGGGCGGGACCGGTCAGCGTGGTCGGGTCGATGCTCCAGGCTCCGGCCACCCGGAACACGTCGCGCTCGGCGACCAGCACGGTGGTCTCCTCCGGGACGAACTCGCCGGGCAGACCGGCCTCCCGCTCGGCCGGGCCCGGCTCGCCGAACCACGAGGTGACCTCGCCGGTCTGCCCGACGTAGCCGAACGCACGCAGGAGATCACCCTTCCCGGCCCGCTGCCATCGATGCGACTCGGTTACCCGGTGGGTGGCGAAGTACTGCACCTCGGTGCCGAGAGTGGCGGAGATCGCCACCACGTCCGGGGCGGAGGTCATCAGATGGTGGCCGGCGACCAGGGTCCACCGGCTGTCCCGGGCGCCGGGCAGCGGCGGGGTCGCCGCCACCCGGTCGCCGGTCAGATGGGCCAGATCGAGGCCGTCACGCCAGCGGATCGGGCCGAGATCGCGCAGCCCGAGGGCGGCCAGTACGGCTTCGGGCTCGGAGTCGCGCACCGCCAGCCACGCCTGTTTGCCGCCGAAACCGGTCATGACGTCCGTATCCATGCCGCAACGCTATCCGGTTGTCCGATTATGCCCAGCCGTATTCGCTCCGCAGCGTGGCCGCCACCCGGTTGAAGCGGTCCCGGTCGAGGATCGCGCCCTCCCGGCGGATGCCGTCCTCGTCCACCTCCAGGACCCGGTCCAGGCGGATCCAGCTGGGACGCTGGGTGCGGTCCCAGTCGCCGGCGCCGAGCGCCAGCCAGTTGCGCTGGCCGTCGCGTTCGCTCTGGCTGGAGAGCATCAGGCCGAGCAGGGTGCGGCCGTCGCGGCCGACGACCAGGACCGGACGGTCCTTACCCTGGGACGGGTCGTCCTCGTAGGGGACCCAGGTCCAGACGATCTCGCCGGGGTCGGCGTCGCCGTCGAGGTCGGGGGCGTAGTCGATGGTGCGGCCGCGGTCCCGGGTGGGGAGATGACGCGGGGGGCGAGGTTGCGGGGCCGGGGGCCGGGGGGCCGCGGGCTTCTTGGACACGCCCGACCGCGTGGGCGCCTCGGTCGGGCCGCCGAGGATTTTCCGGAGGAAGGAGATCAGCATTTCGAGCACCGCTGCACCTTACGGCCTGACCGGAACTGTACGGCCATACAGTATGGCGATACAGTCCCCGCCGACATGATGAGCCGGGAAGGATGCACACCATGACGCGTTATGGACCGATGTTCGGGCCGGACTACACGTTCCTCGGCATCCCCGCCTGCGACTGGCGGGAGCCGTCGACCTACGCGGACGCCGACGTCGTGATCGTGGGCGCGCCGTTCGACGGGGGCACCTCGCACCGCCCCGGCGCGCGGTTCGGCCCGCAGGTCATCCGCGGCACCGACTACCTGGCCCACGACGGCACCCGCCCGCACATGGCGATGCGGGTCGACGCGCTGGGCGCCGACCTGACCGTCAAGGACGCCGGCGACGTCGAGGTGTTCAGCGGGGAGATCGAGCGCAGCTGCCGCAGCATCGAGGAGGCGGTCGGGTTCATCGCCCGGCACGGCGCGATCCCGCTGGTCCTCGGCGGCGACCACACCGTCACCTGGCCGGACGTGACCGGGGTGGCCGGCGCGCACGCCGCGAGCAGGGTCTCGGTGATCCACTTCGACGCGCACGCCGACACCGGGGACATCGAGTTCGGCTCGCTGTACGGCCACGGCCAGCCGATGCGTCGGCTGATCGAGTCCGGCGCGGTCCGCGGCGACCGGTTCCTGCAACTGGGCCTGCGCGGCTACTGGCCGGGTCCGGACATCCTGGACTGGATGGCCGACCAGCGGATGAACTCGTTCCACATGAGCGAGATCGTCGAACGCGGCCTGGACGCGGTGCTGGACAGCGCGTTCGCCATCGCCCTGGACGGCTGCGACGGCGTCTTCCTCTCGGTCGACATCGACGTCTGCGACCCGGGCCACGCGCCCGGCACCGGCACTCCGGAGCCCGGCGGCCTGACCGCCCGGCAGCTGCTCGACAGCGTCTCCCGGATCTGCCACGAGCTGCCCGTGGTGGGCATGGACATCGTCGAGGTGTCCCCGCCGTTCGACCACGCGGAGATCACCGCGATGCTCGGCAACCGGGTGGTGCTGGAGGCGCTGTCCGGGATGGCGCGGCGCCGCAAGGACGGCGACGGGCCCCGGTGGAAGCGGTCGACCCCCCTGCTAGAGGGCCGGGGCACGACCCAGCAGCCGGGCTAACGCCTCCTCCAGCAGCTCGTTCGCGGCGGCCCGGTCGACGGCCGGGTCGCCGAGCACCACCGGCAGGGCGAGCCCGTCGATCAGGGCGAGCACCTGCCGGGCCACCCGCATCGGGTTGTCCGCCTCGATGGTGGCCGCGATCAGCTCCCGCCACCGGGTGTAGTCGGCGAGCACGTCCGCGCGGACCTCGGCGTCCCGTGACGCCCAGCGCCAGCTCTCCACCCAGAGCCGCCAGGAGAGGTCACTGCCGAGGTGCCGGGCGATGGCCAGCAGCCGGTCCCACGGGTCGGTCAGCCCGGCCAGACGCTCGCCGACCAGCTCGAAGTCACGCTCGGCGGCGTGCCGGAAGACCGCGATCAGCATGTCCTCGCGGGTGCCGAAGTAATACTGCAGGGTGGAGACACCGACCCCGGTGGCCGCACTCACGTCGGCGAACCGGGTGGCATCGGCGCCGCGGGCCGCGACCACCTCACCGGCCGCGGCCAGCACCTCGACACGCTTGGCCGCGGACCGTCTCACCGCGCATGTCTATCACGGTCCGGGAACTCAGCCGACGAAGTCCTGCGTCACCCAGACCAGGCCCTTGCCGTCGCGGACGACGCTCAGTCCGATCCTGGTGAAGTCCTTGTTCAGCAGGTTCCTGCGGTGACCGTCGTTGGGGGCCACCTCGGCGAGCATCGAGTCGGTGATGCCGTTGGCCGTGGCGATCGTCTCGGCCTCGCTCCGGGTGGAGGCGTAGCCGATGTTCTCCCCCGCGGTGTGCCACTGCACGCCGACGTACCGGGTGCCGATGCCGGCCTCGCCGGAACAGTTGTGCTCCAGGCCGCAACCGTCGATCATCAGCGCGTTGTGCTTCGCCGACGCCTTCGAGAGCTGCGCGTCCAGGGTCAGCGGGGGCAGTCCCTCGTCGGCGCGGGCCGCGTTGATGTGCGCCACCACCGCGTCCAGGACCGTCGCCGAGTCGGACCTGGTGGTGCCGGTCGCCACCTTGATGGTGCTGCTCTTCGGACGTGGCGTGGCCGAGGTCCGCGCCGTCGCGGGGGACGCGGAGGCGGTCCGGCCGGGGGTGGCCTTCGACGGCTCGACGGCGGCGCCCGGGGAGGCGGTCGCGGCGGCGGTGGCGGTCGTGGCGGCCGCGAGCGGAACGTCGGCCGAGCGGGAATCGGCCTGCGCGGAGTCCGGGCCACCGAGGCCCATCAGGATGAATCCGGAGCCGATGACCACGGCTGTCGAGCCCGCCACCAGTGTGTATCGGAAACGGGCGGCAGCGGAGAGCGACACGGATATTCACCTCGGTAGCGCGGACAGGGGACGACGCCCACCGACTATGCGCGACCGTCGCGGCCCACGGCGTACCGGAAAGGATTGCTTAAGGTAGGGCTCACAGATTCATAAGAGTCAGCGTGCCCGGTGGTCGAACTCGCCGGCCCGGACCCCGGCCAGGAAGGCGTGCCACTGCTCGCGGGAGAAGATCAGCGTCGCCCCGTCCGGATCCTTGGTGTCCCGCAGCGCCACGATGCCCGGGAGGTTGCCGGCCACCTCGACGCAGTCACCCCCGTTGCCGCCGCTCCGGGTGCTCTTGTGCCAGACGGCACCGGACAGGTCAGCCATCGCTCTCCTTGATGATCGTGCCGATGAGGTCATCGGAGTCGGACTGGCTCAGGGCGATCGCGTCGAGCGCGGACCAGATCCGCTCGTACGTCTCGACCTCGGCGAGCTTATCCAGGTAGAGCGCGCCGGTGAGGTTCTCGCCATAGATGGTCGTCGGTTCCGGGGAGGCCGTGCCGACCGCCGGGAACTCCAGCACGGTGAACTGGCCGGAACTGGACGCCTGGTGCGGGCCGGCCGCGAACGGCAGGACCCGGACGCTCACGTTCTGCCGGGTGGAGACGTTCACCAGGTGGGCGAGCTGCTTCTGCATGCCCAGGGTGTCCGGCACGCCGCGCCGCAACACCCCCTCGTCGATGATCACTTCCAGGCGCGGCGCCCGGGGGCGACTGCGCTGCAGCAGGGACTGGCGCTCCAGCCGCACCGCCACCGCGTTCTCCACCGCGACCGGGTCGTCGCCGAGCCAGCGACCGAAGACGAACTCCGCGTACTCCCGGGTCTGCAGCAGGCCCGGGATCACGCTCGGCGCGTACTGCCGAAGCCGGCAGGCACCCTGCTCCATGCCGACGTAGAGCTCGAACCAGGCCGGGACGACATCGCCGTACGCGTGCCACCAGCCCTTCGCCTTCGACTCCTGCGCCAGGCCGATCAGCACCTCGGTCATGTGCCCGGGCGCGCCGTAGACGCCGCACATGGCGATCACGTCGTGCTTGCGGACCGGGACCTCACCGTTCTCGATCCGGTACATCCGGGCCCGGGAGAACTCCAGCTCCTGCGCGGCCGCCATCAGCGAGATGCCGGCCTGCTCGCGCAACTGTCGGAGCAGCCGGCCGACCTGCCGTCTGGGTACCGTCGACATCCGGACTCTCCTCCTGGCTCGGCCCGCCCGCGTTCCCGGTGTCTCGAACGAGACGATCCGGATGGCTGCATCGAGACGCCGAGAATCCAAATCCGAGATTCTCGCCGCTGCGGCTTGAGCCCGAGCCTAAGGCAGGCGACGCTCCCATGTGTAGCCGCCGGACAGCGGAAGGTGAGGGTCACGGGGAGTGGACATGCTGGTGCCGCGCACCGAACACGTCGGGGAACGCCCCTCGTGGGACTGCCGGGTCTGCGGCCGTCCCTGGCCGTGCGCCACCGCCAAAGTGGAACTCGCCGAGCAGTACCACCACTTCTCGCACGGCCTGTCGGTCTACCTCGGATCCTGCATGATCGAAGCCATCGACGACTGGGCCGCCGGCACCGGCGGCCCGCCCGCCGACCTCTACGAACGCTTTCTCGGCTGGGCCGACCCGGGAATCGCCTGAGCGACCGGGGCTTTCAACGCCCGATAGAGCTGGTTGTCGTCCACCGACGAATACAGCGTCTTGTCAGAACCGGTCATCGCCACCCACGGGCAGGACTTCCCGGCCCCGGTCAGCTCGGACTCCGCGACGGTGCGGCCGGTCGCCACCTCGACCACGGTCAGCCGATACCTGCCGACCACCAGTGGCAGCTTCGGGGACTTCGCCGTGTCACCCGGACAGTCCCGGAGCCTGGCACCCGGACCGGCCAGATCGAGACAGGCGACCAGCTGCACCTTCGGCACGGCCGGCGCCCAGGTCAGCTTGCCGCTCGCCGCGCCCGCGAAGGCGAAACGGTGCAACGTGCGAGTCGCCCGGTCGGTCAGATCCAGCCGCTCGCGGGCGCTGATCAGAATCGGATGTGGACCCCGGCCCTGATACTTCGGCGAGGCCGGGAAGAAGGTCCCGCCGCACACCTGGTCCAGGTCGCCGGCGGTGCGGGCCGGATGGACCGCGGCCTTCGGCGTGGCCGGCAGGCCGGAACTGCCCGGAGCGCTCGGGGTCAGGGGATCCGCGGACGGCAGCGGGGTGGGCGGAGCGGCGGAGGTGAAGACCCCGCTGCAGGCCAGACCGATCAGAACCAGCAGGACGACCGCCAGCACGCCGGCGATGAGCGCGCCCCAGCGTTTCCCGATCGCGGCGGTACGCGGGAGTCCGGTGCCGCCGACCTCCGGCGGCACCGTCGCGGCGTCGGCGCCGTCGGGCTCGGCAGCTTCGGGTTCGGCAGCTTCGGGCTCGGCGGCTTCCGGCTCGGCGTCCAGGATGGACGGCTCCGCCGGATCCGCCACCTCGGCCGCACCATCCCGGTGCGCGGTGGCCGCACGCAGCGCCTCGATGACCTCCGCGTCGACCGGCCGCGACTCGGCCACCCCCGCCACGACCGTCTCCGGGTCGGGCGCGCCATCCCCGTTGTGCCCCTGCGCCATCGTTCGCTCCCCAGCCGTCCCGATGGCGGCGAACTATACCGACCGGTAACACGTCCGTCACCGGGAGCATGCGTGTCGGCCGGAAGGCGCTGTGATTGGCTGGGCCGATGACGTACGGGTGGATGGACCTACCGGCCGAAGCCGTCGACGAGGCGGCCCGGCAACTTCTCGGCTGGCACCTGACCGCCAACGGCGTGACCGCCCGGCTCACCGAGGTCGAGGCCTACAGCGGCCTGGGCGCGGACCCGGCCAGCCACGCCCATCGCGGCCTCACCAACCGCAACGCGGTGATGTTCGGCCCGGCCGGCCGCCTCTACGTCTACCAGATCTACGGCATGCACTACTGCGCGAACATCGTCTGCGGCGAATCCGGCCGGGCCGCCGCGGTCCTGCTCCGCGCCGCCGCCATCGTCGACGGCCACGACCTGGCCCGCGCCCGCCGCCCCGCCGCCCGCCGCGACACCGATCTGGCATCCGGCCCGGCCAAGCTCATGCAGGTGCTGTCCCTCGACCGGGCCGCCAACGACACCTCGGTCATCGACGGATCCGGGCCGGCCACCCTCACCCCGCCGGCCGGCGCGGTGGGCGCCGTCGCAGCCGGGCCCCGGGTGGGCGTGACCTCGGCCCATGATGTGCCCTGGCGTTTCTGGCTCGCCGACGATCCGACGGACAGTGCCTACCGCCGCCACACGCCGAAACCGCGGGCCGTGCGGCCCCTCCCCCGCTGACCGTCCCTCTCCACCCCGGCCCGCCTCCTTGCTGTCCGATCCCGTAGCGGGTGGCGCGGTCAGCGGGGTAGGAGAGTGAAGACGCCGAGGTTCCGGGTGGGGCGGGTCAGGGCCACGTAGAGGTCGTGGGAGCCTCGGCGGGAGTCGGTGAGGATCTCCGCGGGGTTGATGACGAGAACGGTGTCGAATTCGAGGCCCTTCGCCTGGGCGACGGTGAGCAGGACCGCGTGATCCTCCAGGTCCGGGGACGGGCCGGTGGTGAGGGCCGGCAGGGCGGCGGCCAGGGCTGCCTGGTGGCCGGCCGGGGCGATCACGGCCAGGCGGCCGCCGGCCAACGCGTCGATGTCGGCGGTGACCCGGGCGGCCAGGTCGGTGAGGGTGCCGGTGGCTTCCCACGGTGCCACGCCGGTGGAGCGGACCGGGCGAGGCGGGACGATCGTGGGGTCGACGGTGGCCAGCAGGCGTTCGGCGTAGGACATGATCTCGGCCGGGGTGCGGTAGCTGACGGTCAGTTCGGCCAGGCGCCAGCGGTCGGCCACGTACGGGGTGAGGACTTCCGACCAGGTGGTGGGGGCGCCGAGACTGCCGGCCTGGGCCAGGTCGCCGACGATGGTCATGGAGCGGCTCGGGCAGCGGCGCATCAGGAGGCGCCAGGCCATCGGGGAGAGTTCCTGGGCTTCGTCGACGATCACGTGGCCGAAGACCCATTCCCGGTCGGCGGCGGCGCGTTCGGCGGTCGACAGGTGGACCCGGTCCTGGAAGCGTTCGGCGAGCATGTCGGCTTCCATGATGTCGGCGGCGTTCGGGATCGCGGCCTCGTCGTCGTCCTCCAGCTCGAACGACTTGGATCCGGCCGTGATGTCCAGGACGCCCTGCGCGTAGGCGAGCCGCCGCGACTGCTCCCGCGCGGCCGCGGCCCGGGCGTCCCGGTCGTCTTCGCCGAGGAGCTCGGCCGCCTCGTCGAGCAGCGGCACGTCCGCGGGCGACCAGCCGCCGCCCGGCTCCCGCCACAGCGCCGCACACTCGGCAACGCTCAGCAGTCTTCCGGCCACCGGCCCACCCCCGTCCGCTGGCCCTTCGGACACCGGGACAGGCGCGGCGACGGGTGGGGGGTCGGTGGCGGCGGAGAGCAGGGCCGGCCGGGAGGCGTACAGATCGGTCAGCAGTCGAGCGGCGGTGAGCACCGGCCACAGCGAGTCGAGCGCGGCCTGGACCCGCGGGTTTTCGGCAAGGTCCGCCCGGATGTCCGCCAGGTCGTCCTCATCGAGGACGTTGGGGCCGGCCAGCGCATCGTCCCCACCCAGCGGATCATCCCAGAACGGATCGTCCCCGATCCGGTCGGCGATCTGCCCGGCAAGCGCGGTCAGCACTCCGGCGGCGAAGATCGGCCGCGCCGGATTGTGCCGGAGCCCGGATGCGCGCGCCTGTTCGCGGGGCGTGACGCAGTCCGCGGCGGTGAGCCGCAGGACATGCCCGTCCACCGGGATCTCCAGCGGCGTCTCCGGGATCCGCTGCCGGTCCCGGACGGCCCCGGCAAGGAGTTCCGGCATCGTCGCCCGGCCCTTGATCTCCGCGACCTCCGCCGGTTCGGCCCGCCGCGCGGTCGTTCCGGGGTACAGGTCGCCGAGGGTGGCGAGCAGCACGCCGGTTTCGGCGAGGGACGGCAGGACCTGGGAGATGTAGCGGAGGAAGGTGGCGTTCGGCCCGACGATCAGGACGCCGCGGGCGGCGAGCTGCTCGCGGTGGGTGTAGAGCAGGTAGGCGGCGCGGTGCAGGGCCACGGCCGTCTTGCCGGTGCCGGGTCCGCCCTGGACGACGAGGACACCGCCGGCGTCGGAGCGGATCACCGCGTCCTGTTCGGCCTGGATGGTGGCGACGATGTCGCGCATCCGGCCGGTGCGGTCGGCGGTCAGGGCGGCGATGAGGGCGGCTTCGCCGACCAGGGACCGGTCGGTGGCGGTGTCGAGGTCGAGGATCTCGTCGTCGAGGTCGACTACGGTGCGGTCGCGGGTGCGGATGTGGCGGCGCAGGGTGACGTCCTGCGGGGTGATCGCGGTCGCGGTGTAGAACGGACGGGCGGCCGGAGCGCGCCAGTCGACGAGCAGCGCCCGGTCCGGGTCGTGCAGGCCGATCCGGCCGATGTGCAGGCTGTCGCCGTCGCGCAGGTGGAGGCGGCCGAAGCAGAGGCCCGGTTCGACGGCGTCGTACCGGGCGAGGCGTTCGGCGTACGCCTGGGTGGCGGCGTCGCGATGGGACCGCCAGGAGGGCAGGCCGCCGCCCTGCCGCCGGGCTTCGTCGAGCCGATTCCGCGCCTGTGCCCGCAGCTCGTCGAGACGGCCGTAGAGCACGCCGAGGTGGAATTGTTCCTCGGCGAGGCTTGACAGACTTGACACGTGTGCCTCCGTGACGTAATCTGAAAGTGGATGCTTTTGCCCGTCACAAGAATTGACGGTCAACTTGTCAGGCTAGCAGAGACGTGGACCGCAGAAAACCGGGTATGCGAGCCCGATGACACCGCAAGCCACCGTCACGTTCATCGGCAATGCCACCACCCTGCTCCGGCTCGGCGAGTTCACCCTGCTCACCGACCCCGCGTTCGGGCACGCCGGCAGTCGTGTCCACCTCGGTTACGGGATGTGGACCAGGCGGCTCATCGACCCGGCGATGAGGTTCGCCGATCTCCCCCCGTTGGATGCCGTCCTCCTCTCCCACCTGCACGGCGACCACTTCGACCGGGCCGCCCGCCGCAGCGTCCCGCGTGATCTGCCGATCCTCACCACCCCGCAGGCCGAACGCCGGCTGCGCAGGCGGCACTGGGACGCGGCCCGCGGGATCCCGGTCTGGGACGCCACCGAGTGGCAGCGGGCCGGCCAGACCCTGCGGATCACCGCACTGCCCGGCCGGCACGGCCCGGGGTTCGTCGACCGGTTGCTGCCCGACGTGATGGGTTCGCTGATCGAGTGGGAGCGCGACGGCGAGCCGCTGACCCGCATCTACATCACCGGTGACACGCTGCACCGCCCGTTCCTCTCGGAGATCCGGGAGCGCTGCGGCGAGATCGACGCGATGCTCATCCACCTGGGCGGCACCCGGATCCTGGGGCTGCTGGTGACCATGGACGGGCGGCAGGGCGCCGCGCTGACCGGCCTGATCCGGCCGAAGGTGGCGCTGCCCATCCACTACGACGACTACCGGGTGATGAAGTCGCCGCTCAGCGACTATCTGCGTCGCTGCCGGGAGAACGTGCATCCGCTGCGCCGCGGCGAAACCTACGACCTGCCGCTGCGGGTCCGCTGAGATCTTGCGGTCGCGGCCCCGGGAGGAATCCGATTGCGGCGGTACGCGGTGAGCAGCCGCCCGCCGCCACCCGGACCCGCATCGCGGGGCTACGTCGTGCGTGGCCGGCCGCCGGTGGACCGAAACCGGCCCGCGGTGGCCGGGCGGGCACTAGCGTCTGCGGTGATGATGTCGCATCGGGGGCTGCTCTGGTACAGCGTGCTGTGCGGGGCCGGCGTGCTGTGGGCGGGCGCCCTGGTCGTGGCGCTCGCACTCGGCCATCGTCCGGTGGACAAGGTGGTCGCGGTGGGGATCGCCGCGCTGTTGACGGTGCCGGGTTTCGCGGCCGGCGTGCTGGCCAACCGGCGGGCCTACCGCACGCAGCAGCCGCGCCGGCTGTGGTCCCTGGCGTCCTGGGTGCCGCCGCACGTGCCGGTCTGGGCGGCGATCGCGGCCGGGGTGGTCTTCTTCGGCTTCTGGTTGACGATCGTGCTGGCCTTCGTCGCGCTGCAGGGCAATCCGGAGGTCCGCGCCGACGGCACGTACGTGCTGGCCGACCACGACCGGCTGACCGTGGTGGACCGCACCACCTATGACCGGCAGTTGGATCACGAGCAGCAGATCTCGCTGGCCGTGCTGGGCGCCTTCGCGGTCGGCGGCGCGTTCCTGTGCGCGGCCCGGGCCACCGACCACCAGGCCTGAGCCGCCGATCACCGGGCCTGAGTCACCGGTCACCAGGCGCGCTCAGCCGGGTGCCGCCCCGGAGTGGATCACTGCTAGCATCCCGCGCCACCATCACACCGAACGGGGTTGCATTGCGCAGGCTCACTCTCCTGGCCGCGGCGGTCGTCACGCTGCTGCCGGTCACCCTCCTGAGCACCGCCGGGTCGGCGTCGGCCGCGTCCGGAACGTTGACGGTCAACACCTACGACCGGTCGGGCCAGGTCTTCCACACCTCGCTGCGGATCATCAACCTGTCCAGCAACCAGAGTTACACCGCGTCCAGCTTCTCGGCGAAGGCACTGCCGAAGGGGGCGTACGCGGTGATCACCGACATGTGGAACCAGCGCGACGGCACCGACACGCTGGGCGCCACCATGGTGACCGTGCCGGCCGGGGCGGTGACCGCGACCATCGACGCCCGCGGCGGCCAGCCGGTGGGGGTGCGGCTGGACCAGGGCCCGGGCGCCGGCTATGCGCAGACCGTGCGGGCGGCGATCTGTTCCGAAGCCACCGGCGCCCCGATCAAGGTGGACGCCTACAACCAGCCCGGCAAGCTGTTCGTCCTCTCGAACAATTCCACCCACCTGCGCTTCTCCTGGTCCTCGATCTGGCAGAGCCAGGGCGGCAACGAGACCTGGATGGTGGCCGGCGGCCCGCACCCCAAGGTGCCGGCCGGGGTGCACGGCACGATCGCGGTGTCCTCGCTGGGCACGGTCAGCGCGGCCGTCCGGCGCGGCCCGGCCGGCAGCGACCAGGCCGGCCTGACCTTCCACGAGGACGACGACTGCCACCCGGGCTACGGCGTCGGGGTGTTCGGCGGCCCCGCCCCGGGAACCGCGAAGGTGCACGCGAGCGCCGGGAAGTGGCGGCTGGACGCCGACTGGTCGGCGGTGGAGACCGGTGGCGCCACCGCCGGTCTCGGCTTCGACTGGCGCAAGGTGACCGTGGCGGCGGGCCGGACCTCCAGCACGACGTTCTTCGCCTCGGCCTGGGGACCGGCGTACCACGTACCGGAGATGATGACGGGCGCCAGCCTCAACTTCGACACCTCGACGATGTTCCGGGACCCGGGTAACGCCGACGAATTCGAGGCGAGCGAGCGGTCCCTGGTCACGCTCACCGACAGTCGGAGCCGGGTGGTGAAGCAGCAGTGGCGGCAGAACTGGGCCGACGGTGACCCCGGCTTCATCGCCAAGGTCCCGGCCAAGGGCTGGTACACGCTGCAGGTCAACGCCCGCCGCTACCGGCCCGGCATCACCTACCCGGCGGACCTGCTCTCGTCGAGCTCGCAGGCGATCTTCCGGGTCAGCCTGGATCCCGAGGCCCGGCCGTACCTCACCGACGTGCAACTGCCCCGACTGGCGCCGGCCGGCCTGAACCTGAACAACCAGGGCACGGCCGGCGGCACCACGGTGGTGCAGATCCTGCCGGACCGCCGCTCCGGGAATCCGGACATCACGGTCGGCCGGGCGAGCGCGATCAGGACGGTGACGCTGCTGGCGTCGTTCGACGAGGGCCGGACCTGGACGTCGATGCCGGTGACCGGCAGCGGCACGACCTGGCAGGGAACGGTCACCAACGCGATGAGCGGGCGGGTCTGGCTGCGCAGCCGGGTCACCTCGGTCAACGGCGCGTACGGGGAGGTCACCATCGCCCGGGCGTACGCCCTGGGCTGAGCCGCGGGACCGGGCCGGCCGGCGCCACCCGGGCGCCGGCCGGCCCGTCCGGTCAGCCGGGGGCGGACTCTTTACGGATCTTGGCGGAGCCGCGGCCGACCGACCAGCCCTGCACCCACTTGGCGGCGCTGTCCTTCCTGGTCCGGTCGGCGAGGTGGTACCAGTCCATCCGGCACCGGCTGCGGGTGATGTCCAGGACCCCGAACCCGTGCCCGTCGGTCTCCACCCATTTGACGTGCGGGTTGGTGGCCCGGATCAGGCTGGCGGCGAGCAGGCTGAGCGGCCCGCCCGGGCTGGTGCCCAGCGCGTCGTTGATGTTGTCGCTGGTGACCGAGGGGACGACGAATTCGGCCGCGGCCGGATGGGCGGTGCCGGTGTCCTTGGTGGTCAGCTCGTTGGCCCAGCTGGTGTGGATGTCCCCGGTGATGAAGACGACGTCCCTGGTGTCGTGCGCGCGCAGGGTGTCGACGAGGCGCTCCCGGTCGGCGTTGTAGCCGTCCCACTGGTCGGCGTTGAGCACGACGCCGTTCTGCGGGACGCCGATCAGCTCGCCGAGCGGGCCGAGCAGCCAGGCCGGCAGGGCCAGCACGTCGAGGCGGGAGATCATCACCGGGTTGCCGACGATCTTCCACAGTGCGGTGGAGTTGACCAGCCCGTCGGTGAGCCAGTTGAGCTGGGCGGCGCCGGCGATGGTCCGGTCCTCGTCGTCGACGACGGCACCCGACGCCTGCTGCGAACGGTAGGTGCGCAGGTCCAGCATCGAGAGCTCGAACAGGTCGCCGTAGCGCAGCCGGCGGTAGATGTGGCCGTCCGCGGCGAGCCGGACCGGCATCCACTCGGCGTACGCCTGCCGGGCGGCGGCGACCCGGGCCGCGAAGTCGCCCTCGGTGGCCGGGGTGTGGTTCTCCGCGCCGCCGCTCCACATGTCGTTGGCCACCTCGTGGTCGTCCCACGTGATGATCCACGGCACCGAGGCGTGCAGGGCCTTGAGGTCCGGGTCCGTCTTGTAGAGCGCGTGCCGGGTCCGGTAGTCGGCCAGGGTGAGCGTCTCGTTGAGCGGGGCCACAGTGCGGACCACCGTGCCGCCGGCGTCGAACTGGCCGGTGCCGTACTCGTAGATGTAGTCGCCGAGGTGCACCACCAGGTTCAGGTCGCCGCGCTCGGCCAGGTGCCGGTAGGCCGCGAAGTAGCCGGCCTCCCAGTTGGCGCAGCTGACCACGCCGGCCCGGAGCCGGGCGATGGCGTCGGTGGCGGCCGGAGCGGTCATCGTGCGACCGACCGGCGACCACTCGCCGCCCAGGCCGAAGCGGTACCAGTACGTGGTGGCCGGGCTGAGCCCGCTGATGTCGGCCTTGACGGTGTGGTCGCGGTCCGGGCCGGTGCTGACCGTGCCGGACCGCACCACCGTGGCGAACCCGGCGTCGGTGGCGACCTGCCAGTCCACGTCCACCTGCGGGCCGAGGCCGGAGGCCGGCACCGATTCGGGGGTGGGGGTGACCCGGGTCCACAGCAGGATGCCGCCCGGGAGCGGGTCACCGGAGGCGACACCGTGCTGGAAGGCGGAACCGGCCGCGCCGGCGACCGAGGGCAGCGCGGCCGCGGCGACCGCGCCGGCACCGGCGGTCAGGCCGGCGAGCAGAACGGCGCGGCGGCCGACCGGGACGCCGGGAAGCTCCGCGGCACTAGGGAGGACAGTCATGCCGTTCTATGTATCAAATCTGGTGACCGCTTGGGTATACGCCGGCGGATGTTCCGCGGAGCTTCATCGACGGAGCCCGAAGTTAACTCACCGGTAGCTTGCCGAGACCGGCACGATCGGCACGACGGTCGCGGAGAGGGGCCTGACGGCCGGCGAGACCGGGATCACGGCCGGCGGCACCGGCTCGCCGATGGCAAGCGCCGCGGCCTCGGCGAACCCGGCGGCGGCATCGATCGCCCGCAGCACGGCCACCCGCCGCTCGCCGAGGCGGACGCGCCGCGCCGCGGCCAGCTCGGCCCGCAGCACCATCAGCTTGGTCAGACAGTCGTCCATCAGGTTCAGCACTTCATCATGCATGGTGGGTGCCTCCTGGCCACGCACTGCGACCGGACCGCTGGGTCGTAGCTCCGCACCGAGCCCGGGAGCGACGTTCGGTTACTTGGCGTCGAGCCTACGTTCACTTCTTGTTCTTGCGGTTAGCCCGTTGTTACATCCCGACTCCCGGGACAGAAGCCGACATCAGGGACGTCCCGCTGACCTGGGAGCGCGCCCACCGACATCCGGAAAGACCGCAGGCAGCGCCCCGGATGTGCCAGAAACGAGAGCCGGAACCGATCATGCCGGCCCGGCCGGCGCCTCCTCGGCGGCCGAGGCGTACCGGTATTCGTCGGTTCGCGGACCACGACCCGGTCGCCGCCAGCGCCCGCCGGACCCCGAACAGCGCGAGAAGACGACGTCGTCCATCCCTGAGGGCTGTGTCACTGTCCGAGCCGGCCGGGCCGGCGGCGTCTACCGTGTGGCGGTGGAGATCGGACTCTGGTCGGTGGTCGCCGAACCCGAGGCGCTCGCCCTGGCCGGTCCGGGGGCGACGCTGCTCACCGGCGCGGACGCCGCCTACGCGGTCGGGCCGGACGCCGTCGTGGTGATCGCCCCGGGTGGCGGGGCCGACGAGATGGTGCTGCCCGGGCCGTTCCCCGAACTCCTCGAGGAGCGCCTGGCCGGGGTGTTGCGACCGGCGGTGCGGGCGTTCGCCCGGCTGCCGCAGGGCTGCCTGGCACTGGGCGTGGCCCGGTCCGCCGAGCTCGGCTACCGGCGCGGGGCGCTGCACGACATCCGGTTGCGCTTCGAGGAGGCGCTGCCGCCCGGTCTGCTGGAGCCCGGCCCCGAGTGGCTCGACATGGTGGGCCACGACCCGACCGGCGCGATGGAGCGGTTTATCACGGCGTGGTATTCCGGCGTACCGGCCCGCCGCGTTCCGGATGTCGATCCGATGGGTCAGCCGACGGCGTTGCGGGCGTTCCACCGGGTGGCGGCCGGGCGGCCCGAGGTGTACGGAATCTCCTCGCGCATCCTGCCGGAGCCGCTGGCCGACCGCCCGGACGGTCTGATCACCTTCGGTCATGAGGGCGACGGCATGTTCACCCTCGCGATGCCGCCCGGCGAGGACGATCCGGAGGTCTTCTACGACGGGCTGAGCGACCGGCTGCTGCCCGAGCGGGAGCGGCTCGCCGGTTTCCTGCTCAACGCCGCGCTGGCCCGGGCCGCGATGGACGGGCCGCTGGGCGGGATGGCGTTCGTCGACCGCCCGCAGGCGCAGCGGATCATCGCCCCGCTGCGCCGCGTCCCGTTGCGGCCGATGCGCTGGCCATGCCTGTTCTCCCGGTGTTACGCCGGGCCCGGCACGGTGGTGCTGCTCGGCGAGGACGACGCCGACTGGTGCGAGATGTACGTCGGGGTCCGCCATCCCGGCCTGCTGCGCCGCCTGCGCCGGCTCGGCCTCGACTGGGAGTCGTTCACCGACTCCTGACCAGCAGATCCGCGTGGGCCGCGGTGAGCTCCTCGATCGCCGCGCGCAGCGACTCGCCACCCGGGGCATCCCCGGCCAGCTCGCGCGCCGCGGTGAGCAGTCGCAGCGTGTCGGCCATGGTGGCGGCCGCCGCGGTCACCCGGCGGTCGAGGTCGTCGCGCAGCATCTCCAGCACAAGCTCATCCACGGCCGTCCCGATCGGCAACCGTGCCGGCAACTGAAGAGTCCTGCGCGAACCGCCGAATCCTCCGATCAATGGGGGCCCCAGCGTGGCGCCGGACCGACGGCCCCGGTCTCCCGGCCGCCGCGGTGCTGATCCCCGGCGGGGCCGGTTACCGGTTCGCCCAGGGCTTTCACTTCGCCCGCCCGATGCCGGCCGAGGACATCGCGCCGCTGCTCGGGGATCCCAGCCGTCGGGAATCTCGATAAACTCAACTGATTTAGTAGACAAGGTGGGTTATCCGGAGGCAGACTTCCGGCCATGGATCTCACCATGGCGCTGGCCGGGCTGGGTGTCGGCATCATCGTCGGACTGACCGGCATGGGTGGCGGCGCGCTGATGACGCCGATCCTGGTGCTGCTGTTCCACGTCAACCCGGTCGCCGCGATCGGCAGCGACCTGGCGGCCAGCGCGGTGATGAAACCGTTCGGCGGCGCGGTGCACGCCAAGCGCGGCACGGTGAACTGGAAGCTTGTCGGCTGGCTCTGCGCCGGCAGCGTGCCCAGCGCCTTCCTCGGCGTGCTGCTGCTGCGCCTGCTCGGCGACGACAGGGCGGTCCAGCACACCGTCAAGATCGCCCTCGGGGCGGCGCTGCTGCTGGCCGCCGCCGGCATGGTCGCCAAGGCCTGGGCGAGCCGGCGCACCGCCGACGCCCCGCCCGCCGCGATCACCGTGCGGCCGCTGCCCACCCTGCTGATCGGCATCATGGGCGGCCTGGTGGTCGGGCTCACCTCGGTCGGCTCCGGCTCGCTGATCATCGTGGCGCTGCTCGCCGTCTATCCGAAGCTGCGCGCCAACGACCTGGTCGGCACCGACCTGGTGCAGGCCGTTCCACTGGTCACCGCGGCCGCGCTGGGGCACGCCCTCTTCGGCGACCTGCACCTGGACATCGCCGGCGCGGTGGTGCTCGGCTCGATCCCCGGCGTGCTGATCGGCTCGCGGATCTCCTCGCGGGCCCCGGGCGGCCTGGTCCGCTCCGCCCTGATCATCGTGCTGCTGGCCAGCTCGCTGAAGCTGTTCGACCTCTCCGCACAGCTGGTCGGCGTGATCACCGGCGGCGCCCTGCTGGTCGCGATCGGCCTGGGGCTGCGCGCCAGGAGGCGGACGACCGCCACCGGGCCGCAGCACCGCGAGACCGTCGCGGTCTGACCCGGCTCCCGCGCTCGCCGGGCAGGAGACGCGGCGCAACGCCGACGTGCCACCCCGGCGCCGCAAAGATGATCCGGGTTCCGGCCGATCGTTGAGAGGTGGGTGTTCGCCGCAAGCTGCTGATCGGCTACCTGGGCTGCGGCTGCCCGGCTCGTTCATCCCGATGGCCGAGGAGACCGGGATCATCGTGGAGATCGACCGGTGGGTGCTGCTGGAGGCATGCCGGTCGGTCAAGCAGTGGCAGACCGACGACCCGGCGACCGCGCCGGCCTGGGTGAGCGTCAACCTGTCCGCCACCCACCTGGAGATGCCCGACCTGACCGACCAGGTGGCGTACGCGCTCTCGGCGACCGGCCTGGCCCCGAGCTGCCTGGTGCTGGAGCTGACCGAGACGGTGCTGATGCGCGACCTGGCGGTGACCGCCGCCCGGCTGGAGGAACTGCGCGAGCTCGGTGTCAAGATCGCGATCGACGACTTCGGGACCGGCTACTCGTCGCTGGGCTATCTCCGCGACATCCCGGTCGACGTGCTCAAGATCGACCGCTCGTTCATCGACGGGATGGCCGGCAACGGGCGCCAGCAGGAACTGGTCAACGCGGTCATCCAGCTCGGGCACACGCTGGGCCTGCGGGTGGTCGCCGAGGGCATCGAGGACGCGGACCAGCTCAACCTGCTCACCGTGATGGGCTGCCGGTTCGTCCAGGGCTACCACCTGGGCCGCCCGGAGCCGGTCGCCCAGCTCCAGGACCGGCTGTCGGCTCCGGTCCTGCAGAACTGAAACCGGCCCCGCCCTCCCGGGCTGATCGGGTGAGCGGGGCCGGCAGCCCATCAGTGTCAGTTCTGCACGAACACCGAGACGGTACGTGCCGGGACGCGGAACGTGCCGGTCGCCGCGGCGAACGACGCGGTCCGCACCAGCGGGTCGGCCGAGGCCTGCTGCACCGGGTGCAGCGCGACCTTCTTACCGGCCAGGGCGGGCAGCGTCTGGGTCGCGGTCGCCGACGTGGAGTTGAACACCACGGTGATCGACTTCCACTTCCCGCCGAGGCCGCGGGCGTCCAGCGTCATCGTGATCACGCCGGGCGTCTCGGTCTTGCCGGACAGCGGGAACGCCACCCGCTGCTGCACCTGCTTGCCGGTCGCCAGGCCGAAGACCGGCGACGACGTCCGGATCCGGAGCAGCTCCCGATACCGGTTGTCGGCCAGGTTGATCGCCGCGCAGTCCGGCTTGAGCGCCGGGTCGGCGAGCAGCGGCTTGGCGTACTGCCATTTCGCCTGGTTGTCCGCGGCCGGCGGCAGGCCCTTGCCGAACCCGTTGCCCTTGGTGCAGTCCCACTCGATCGCGTTGAACCAGTCGCCGGAGTTGAACGAGTTGCGGTCCAGCGACTTGGAGCGCAGCCGCTCGCTGCCGGCCGCCACGAAGCCGACACCCTGCCCGAGCACCGTGGTGGCCAGCGCCACCGACTGCATCCGGGCCCGGTCCGCCGCCGTGGTGCTCTGCGGCAGCTTGTAGGCGAGCGCGTCGTACAGGATCTCGTTGTCGTGGGCGTCGACGTACGTGATCGCCTCGTCCGGCGCCGCGGTGTAGCCCGCCGGCGCGCCGTTGTAGTCGATGTCCTTACCGGTGACGACCTTGCCGTCGTTCCCGGTGAAGGCGAAGCCGGCCAGGTTGCCGGTCAGCCCCACCTTGATCAGGTCCTGGTAGTGCAGCAGCCGGGCGTTGTCGGTGCCCGAGTCGGCCAGACCGGAGGCGAAGCCCTGGATCCGCGGGTCGTCGTCGAACGGGCCGCCGCCGCGGACCGCGTCCCGGAGCCGGTCGTTGAACGTGCCGATCCCGGTGCCGGCCATGTTCTGCTGGGTGGCCTGCACGAAGCGGGCGTTGTTCGCCACCTCGCCGAAGTTCCAGCCCTCGCCGTAGACGTAGATGTTCTTGCCGTCCACCCCGTCGCGCTTGAGGGTGAGCTTGTCGAGGGCCTTGCGCACGGCCAGGATGTTCGCCTTCGGGTGGTGGCCCATCAGGTCGAACCGGAAGCCGTCGACCTTGTACTGCTTGGCCCAGGTGACCACCGAGTCGACGACCAGCTTGCCCATCATCGCGTTCTCCGGCGCGGTGTTGGCGCAGCAGGTCGAGTCGGCCACCGTGCCGTCGGCGAGCAGCCGCTGGTAGTAGCCGGGCACGATCTGGTCGAGCACCGAGTTCGGGTCGGTGCCGGCCGCCGACGTGTGGTTGTAGACGACGTCCATCACCACGCGCAGGCCGGCGTTGTTGATCCCGGCCACCATGGAGCGGAACTCCCGGGTCCGGTCCGCCGGGTCGACGGCGTAGCTGCCCTCCGGGACGGTGTAGTGCAGCGGGTCGTAACCCCAGTTGTAGCCGTCGGAGCCGGCCACCTTGGCCACACAGGCCTGCTGCTGATCCGAGTCGGCCGGCAGCGCGGCCAGGTCACAGCCGGGCTGCGCCTGGTCGGCCCGGTTCTCCGGCACCGTCGCGAAGTCGAAGACGGGCAGCAGGTGTACGTGGGTGACCCCGGCCTTGCCGAGATCCGCGAGATGCCGCACCCCGGCCGCGCGGGCCTCGGTGAACGCCGCGTACGTGCCCCGCTCGGCGGCGGGCACCGACGAGTCGGCGATGGAGAAGTCCCGTACCGACAATTCCTGGATCTGGATCTTCGCCGGCGCCGTGGCGGCGGGCTTGCGCAGCCTGTCCCATCCGGCCGGGGCCAGCTTCGGGTCGTTCAGATCCAGGAACCGGCTCCGCTTCGAGTCGGTGGACAGGGCGACCGAGTACGGGTCGGTGACCGAGGCGGTGACCACCTTCTGCGCGGCCGGCTGCCACGCGGTGACCCGGAACCTGTAGTACTTGCCGTAGTCGCCCCGGGCCACCGGGAGCGACCAGACGCCGGTCCGGTCATCCCGTTTCATGGTCGCCAGCGTCGCGCTGGACGCCGTCGCGTTGTCGTAGGTCTCCAGCTCGACACTGCTCGCGGTCGGCGCCCAGACCGCGACCCGGCCGTGCAGGTAGCCGAGCTCGGCGTCGACCGCCTTCGGGTAGAGGTCGTCGAGCACGCCCGCGGTCTGCACGCCGGTCGCGGCGAGCAGTCTGCCGTCGGTGTTCCGCTCGGTGACCACGACCTGGCCTCGCACGATGTCCGCCACGTTCCGGGCGTCGGTGGTGAAGGCGCGGTACTGCCACAGGTGCGGGAACCGGTCCCGCTGCCTCTCGGTGAGGCCGGTCCCCTTCGCGTGCAGCGACACGGTCTTGTAGTCGCCGGTGAGCTCGCCGTTCGCCACGCCGATCCCGCCGGTCGGCGACCACACGAGGTCGTAGACCTTGCCGTCGGTGCTGCCACCGGTCTGCCAGGCCAGTGTCGAGCGGTCCATCCAGACCGCCGACTCCTTGGTGACATCGGTGGATCCGGTGCCGCCGGCCGTCTTCACCAGCGGCAGCAGGCGTTCCTGCTGCCCGGCGAGCAGCCACACCTCGTGGCCCGCGTCGGCGAAGGTGAGGCGCTGATCGGTCGGCAGGTCCTTGGCGTCGCCGTTGTGGATGATGTAGCTGAGCCCGGCGGCGCCGTCGGCCAGCGGCACCTCGAACGTCGCTCCGTACGAGTCGATCTTCGTGGGCTTGAGCGGGCTGCCCCAGTCGGTGCCGGTCGCGGCGCCGTCCCAGACGTGCAGCCCCCAGCCGTCGTAGTTCCCGTCGGCCCGGCGCCAGTGGATGATCGCCTTGCCCTGGTCCTGCTGCACCGCGGGCGGCGTGGTGTAGACGGCGGGATCGCCCTGTTTGAGCCAGACCTCCGGGTTCTTCGTCGGGTCCAGCGACCGGTCCGCGTCGGTGTCCTTCACGCCGTCCTTGCCGACCACGATGAAGCCCATGCTCTTGGCGTTCGGCGCGAGCTTGACGTAGGCGAACCGGCCGTACGCGTCCTCGCCGACGAACGGCTGCCCGTTCGGCCACGAGGTCGACATCGACGGGTCCACGTCACCCCAGGTGTAGAGGCCGTAGTCGGCGTAGCCGCCGGCCGGCCGCTGGTAGTGCACGATCGCGTAGCCCACCGTGGAGGCCGGCGTCGGCGTGGCCACCGTGATGCTCGTCGACGATGAAGCGAGTCGTCCGCGACTGTCCCGCACCACTGCTTTGTACTTCACCGGGGTGCCGCCGGCCAGCCCGTCCAGGTCGTGATACACCCGGTAGGGCGCCCTGTCGGCGGTGCCCAGCAGCTTCCACGGTCCGTCGCCGACCTGGGCCGCGAAGGTGACCGTGGCGAGCGGGTCGCCGGTGGTCTCGGCGGTCAGCTCGGTCCGGGTCGCGACCTTGGCGCCGGCGGCCGGCTTCAGGGTCACGGTCGGCGCGGCCGCCGGCACGGCTTCGGGAGCGTTGGAGCGCAGTACGACGGTGGACAGGGCCGGCACCGTGACGGTGACCTTGCCGTCCGCGCCGGCGACCACCGGGGCCGCCCCGCCGTAGATCCCGGTGAAGGTGGCCCCGGGCGAGGAGGTGGCGAAGCTGACCGTCTGGGTGGTGGTGGCGTTGTTGGCGGCCACCACGTACTCGGTCCGCTTCGTCCTGTCGATCCGGGAGACGGCGAGGACACCGGCCCCGGTCGCCGCGTAGCGGGTCACCTGCACGCCGTCGACCAGCGCCGGGTTCGCCTTGCGCAGCTTCGCCAGCGACGCGATCGTCCGGTACAGCGGGTGCGCGGTGTCGTAGTTGTCCACCGCGTGCGTGCGGTCGGTGCCGATCAGGTCGTCCTTCAGGTAGTCCGCGGTCTTGCTGGCGAACATGTCCTGGCGCGCGTCCTTGTCCCCGCCCGGGCCGGTGAAGCCCTGCTCGTCACCGGAGTAGACGACCGGCTGGCCGCGGGTCAGGAACATCAGCTCGTGCGCGAGCTCGTCGCGCTTGAGCTGGGTGTCGGCGGTCGAGGCGGCGGCGATGAACGAGCCGATCCGGCCCATGTCGTGGTTGCCGAGGAAGGTCGGCAGCCGCTCCGCGCTGGTGGTCGGCGTGGTGTAGAGGTCGTCCTTGGCGTACACGTCGGAGAGCCCGGCCGCGGTGCCGCCTCCGGTGACGAACGCCTGCGCGGCGGCCTGGAACGAGAAGTCCAGGGTGGCCGGCAGCCCGCCCTTGCGGACGTACGTCGACTCGATCTCCTGGTCGGCGCTGTACACCTCGCCGAACATGAAGAAGCCCGGCTTGCCGGCCTTGGCCGCGGCCTGGTTGATCCCGGCCGTGAACTGCGGCCAGAAGTCCAGGTCGGTGTGCTTGACGGTGTCCAGGCGGTACCCGTCGATGCCGGTCGCGCCGATCCAGTCGGCGTAGATCCTGGTCATCCCCCTGACCACCTCGGGACGCTCGGTCCACAGGTCGTCGAGGCCGTAGAAGTCGCCGTACTCGCTGTTCTCGCCGGAGAAGGTGGAGTCACCGCGGTTGTGGTACATCGTGACGTCGTTCAGCCACGCCGGAACCTTGACCTTCTTGTCTTTCGGGTCGACGGTCGGCGTGTAGGGGAAGGACGTCGCGTCGACCTTCGGGAAGCCGTTCCTGCCGGTCGCGTAGTTCTTGTCCTCGAACGGCTGGCCCTCGGTGTCGGTGTACGGCGAGGTCGCCTTGTCGATGTACGAGTACTTGTTCTCCCGGTTTTTGATGACATCAGCGGTGTGGTTCACGATGATGTCCAGGAAGATCTTCATCCCCCGCCGGTGCGCGAGCTGGACCAGCTTCTTGAGGTCCGCGTTGGTGCCGAAGTGCGGGTCCACCTGGGTGAAGTCGGTGATCCAGTACCCGTGGTAACCGGCCGACACGTCGGCGCCGGTGCCCTGCACCGGACGGTTCTTGAAGACCGGCGCGAGCCAGATCGCGGTGGTGCCGAGCCCCTGGATGTAATCGAGCTTGTCGATCACGCCCTTGAGGTCGCCGCCGTGGTAGAAGCCCTTGTCGGCGGGGTCGTACCCGGTCGACAGCCGGTCCCCCGTGAGGCCGCCCTTGTCGTTGGACTTCTCGCCGTTGGCGAACCGGTCCGGCAGGACGAAGTAGTACTGCTCGTTGCTCGCCGGCTTGTCGGACCCCCAGTTGGCGATCACCGAGGCGCTGGGCTCATTCGAAGCGGCGGACGCCTCGGCAGCCGGGACGGTCAGAAGTGGGAGAAGAAGGCTGAGCACCGCGGTCCCCCACCGCGTCTTACTCGCTGCCACAGTATGCCTCTCTGGTCATCAATCGGTGGAGATAACTATCCCTTGACCGCGCCCGCGCTGAGTCCCTCGACGATGTAGCGCTGCAGATACATGAAGACGCCGACCGTCGGGATGGCGGTGAGCAGGGTGCCGGCGCAGAACATGCCGAAGTTGGTGTTCCGGTCCGAGCCCTGGACCAGGCCGTACAGGCCGACCGCCAGGGTCTTCGAGGCGCCGTCCCGCAGGAACAGGTTGGCCAGCAGGAACTCGTTGATGGTGCCGATGAAGGCGAGCAGGCCGGCGACCGCGATGATCGGCGAGACCAGCGGCAGCAGGATCCGGAAGAAGATCCCGGTGTGCGAGGCACCGTCGACCGTGGCCGACTCGTCCAGCTCCTTCGGCACGGTGTCGAAGAAGCCCTTCATCAGCCAGGTGTTCACGCCCAGCGCGCCGCCCAGATAGAGCAGGATCATGCCCCACCAGGTGTTGAAGCCGATTTCGGGCCACAGGTCGGTGATCGTCGAGAAGATCAGGAACAGCGCCACCACGGCCAGGAACTGCGGGAACATCTGGATCAACAGCAGGAACAGCAGGCCGGTACGACGGCCGGAGAAGCGTCGCCGGCTGAACGCGAACGCCGCGAGCGCGGACAGGAAGATCGAGCTCGCGCTGGCCAGCCCGGCGATCATCACCGAGTTGAGGAACCAGTGCGGGAAGTTCGTGTCGGTGAACAGCCGGGAGAAGTTGTCCAGCGACGCCCCGCTCGGGATCAGCGTGCTCGACGACAGTGTGCCCAGCGGGTTCAGCGCCGCGGAGAGCACGAACAGGATCGGCCCGAGCGAGAAGACCACCGCGAGGACGGCGACGAGGTGCCGCCAGCCGGTGTCCTTGAACCATTTCGCGGTCATGAGTACACCTCTTCCTGAGCCCGGGTGCGCCGGAAACTCACCGCGGAGACCACCGCCACGATCAGGAAGATGAAGATCGAGATGGCCGCGGCGAAGCCGTACTGGGCGCCGGACCCACCGAAGGCCAGCCGGTACGTGTAGGTGATCAGCAGGTCGGTGGCGCCGCTGTTCGGATTGTCGGCCGGGAACGGGCCGCCCTCGGTGGTCAGGTAGATCGCGTTGAAGTTGTTGAAGTTGAACGCGAACGACGAGATCAGCAGCGGGGTCAGCGCGACCAGCAGCAACGGCAGCTTGATCGCCCGGAACGCCTGGAACGGGCCGGCGCCGTCCACCTTGGTGGCGTCGGTCAGCTCGGCCGGGATCGCCTGCAGCGCGCCGGTGGTCACCAGGAACATGTACGGGTAGCCGAGCCAGAGCTGGACCAGCAGCACCGCCAGCTGCGCGGTGATCGGCGTGCCGAGCCAGTCGACGTGGATCCCCAGCACGTTGTTGATCAGGCCGAAGTCGGTGTTGAACATGTCCCGCCAGACCAGCAGCATCGCGAACGACGGCATGGCGTACGGCAGCACCATCAGGATCCGGTACAGCCCGCGGAAGCGCATCCGGGTCGACTGCAGCGCGATCGCGCAGAACATGCCGAGCAGGAAGGTGCCGCCGGTCGAGCCGATCGCGAACAGGAAGTCCCAGATCAGCGTGCCCACGAACGACGAGCGGATGGTGTCGTCGGTGAGCACCCGGGTGAAGTTGGCGAACCCGACGTTGACCTTCCAGCCCTGCGCCAGGCGTTCCCCGTCGGTCGCGACGAACGCGCCCTGACCGTCGTCGGCCTTCCACACCTTGCCGGTCGTCGTGTCCCTGATGCTGTCGGTCGCCGGATCAAAGGCGCGAACAGCCTTTCCTTCGTACGCCCGGGAGAGCCCCGCCGAGCGGATCGCGCCCGCCGCGGTCGGCACCGCGAAATCGGTGATCTCCCTGCTGCGCGCGCTGGCCTCACCGGCGTTGAGCACGGTGTACCCGGCCGGCACCCCGTCGACCGGCTTGAGCCCGCCGGCGTCGCCGAGCGAGACCTTGCCGGTCTTCGGGTCGGTGATCAGGAACGCCAGCTGGTCACCCTTGGCCAGGATCTTGAGCTGGTATTCGGTGGAGCCGGGCACCCGGGTCACCGAGGCGGTCTGGATCGCGGTGATCGCCTCAGCCTTGTTGCCCCGGTGGCCGTCACCGAAGTTGGTGAACGCCGTACCGGCCGTGTACAGCACCGGGAAGATCTGGAAGATGATCAGGAAGATGGTGCCCGGCACCAGGTACTTCGCCGGGATGTGCCGCGGCGACAGATACAGGTAGAGCAGCCCGGCGGTGGTCGCGGCCAGGATGCCCAGCCCGATCCAGTGCTCGCCGCCCGCCAGCGGGAAGGCGGCCCACACCGCGATTGCCACGACCAGGCCCAGCAGCACGATCTTGATGCTCTGGCTGCGCAGCGAACTGCTCTTTTCCACTTCGGCCTCGGGGGCGGGAAGGGCCCGCGTCGCGGCGGGCCCTTCGAGCTGCGTCGTCATTACTTGGTGATCGCGGCCGAGATGGTCTTGGCAGCGGCGTCGACCGTCGACTTGGCGTCGGCGCCACCGATGACGGCGGCCTCGGCCTTGCCGAACGGCTCCCAGATGGCGGCCATCTCGGGGATCGCCGGCAGCGGAATGGCGTTCTTACCGGCCTCGGCCCACTTGGCCACGTCCGGGTCGTTCGCCTTGACCTGGTCCAGGGCGCTGGTCAGCGCCGGCGGACGCGGGTCGGCCTGGTAGAGCGCGACGGCCAGCTCCGGGGTGGTCACGTAGTTGGTGACGAACTCCTGGGCCAGCGCCTTGTTCTTGCCCTTCGCCGCGACGTAGAAGGTCTGCACACCCAGGAACGGGGTGGCGTCCTTGCCGCCCTTGAACGGCGGAACCGCGGTGATGTCGTAGTTGATGCCGGCCTTCTTGGCGTCCGCGGTCGCCCACGGGCCGGAGACCAGGAAGGCGCACTTCTTGCCGGTGAAGGTGGCGACCGAGTTGTCCGGGCTGATCGAGCGCTTCAGGGCGCCGTCACCCTTCTCGCCCAAGGCGCGCAGCTTCTCGAACGCGGCGACCGAGCCGGGCTTGCCGACGCCCAGGTCCTTCGGGTCCAGGTCGCCGTTGCCGGCGGCGCCGAACAGGTAGCCACCGGCCGAGGCGTACAGCGGGTAGGCGTGGTACGCGTCGCCGGTCGGGCCGGACTGCAGGCAGAGCACCTCCGACGCCTTCTTCTCGGCGACCAGCTTCTTGCCCTGCGCGACCACGTCCTCGATGGTGGCCGGCGCGGTCGGCGCGAGGTCGGTGTTGCGGATCAGGCCGATGTTCTCGGTCGCGTACGGCACGCCGTAGGTCTGGCTGTTGAACGTGACCGCCTTGAGCGCGCCCGGCTGCAGGCCACTCTTCTGCGCGTCGGACAGCTGCACCGGGTCGATGGCGCCGTTCTGCACCAGGTTGCCGATCCAGTCGTGCGCGCCGACCATCACGTCCGGGCCGCTGCCCTGCTGCGAGGCGGTGAGGAAGGTGGTCTGCTGGTCCTTCGAGATCGCCTGGATCTTGACGGTGACGCCGTTCTCCTGGCCGAACTTGTCGGCGAACGGCTTGAGCGCGGCGGAGCGCTTGTCGTCGGCCCAGATGATCAGCTCGCCGGTGGCGGCGCTGGCCTTGGGGCCGGCCGAGGTGCTGGTCTTCTTGTCGCCACAGGCGGCGGCGCCGACCAGGCAGAGCATGCTCGCCGCGATGACGCCGGCGGTGCGGATGCGCATGAAAATACTCCCGTCAGATACGGATTAGCGCGTTAAAAGGGGTGTCTTGGGCCCGGACATAGCTCGGCGCCCACAAGATCGGTAAGGTGTCGTCCTTGTTGCCGGGACGTTAGCAAGCTCTTGCAGTCAATGGAAGGGCTTGCAGGCTGATGGCCGGTAACGGCTCGGCACTACAGTGACAACATGCGTGCACGGATGGCGGACATCGCCCGTCAAGCCCAGGTCAGCGAGGCGACGGTCTCTCGCGTCATCAACGACCGCCCGGGCGTCTCCCCGGAAACCCGGCAGGCGGTTCTCACCGCCCTCGACGTGCTCGGCTACGAGCGCCCCGAGCGGCTGCGCAAACGCAGCGCCGGCCTGGTCGGCCTGGTCGTGCCCGAGCTGGACAACCCGATCTTCCCGGCGTTCGCCCAGGTCATCGAGTCCACGCTGGCCCAGAGCGGATACACGCCGGTGCTCTGCACCCAGTCCCCCGGCGGGGTCACCGAGGACGAGTACGTGGAGATGCTGCTCGACCGGCAGGTCTCCGGCATCGTGTTCGTCTCCGGCCTGCACGCCGACACCACCATGGACGTCGAGCGCTATCACCGCCTGCTCGCCCGCCCGCTGCCGATCGTGCTGGTCAACGGGCACACCGACGGCATCGACGCGCCGTTCGTGTCGTGCGACGAGCAGCTCGCCGGCGACCTGGCGGTGGGTCACCTGGCCTCGCTCGGCCACCGCCGGATCGGGATGATCTCCGGTCCCCACCGGTTCAGTCCGGTGCAGCGCAAACTCGACGGCTACCGGGCCGCCATGCAGCGTGAGCTCGGTGTCCCGGCGGCCGACGCCGACGACCTGGTCGAGCTCACCCTGTTCGGTGTCGAGGGTGGCGAGGTGGCCGCGGAGCGACTGCTCAACAAGGGTGCGACCGGCATCATCTGCGGCTCCGACATGATGGCGCTGGGCGCGATCCGGGCGGCTCGCCGGCGCGGCATGCGGGTCCCGCACGACGTGTCGGTGATCGGTTTCGACGACTCGCCGCTGATGGCCTTCACCGACCCGCCGCTGACCACCCTGCGCCAGCCGGTCGCGGCGATGGCGGTGGCCGCCGTCCGGTCCCTCGTGTACGACATCAACGGCCATGGCTCGCCCAGGTCAGAGTACCTTTTCCGGCCCGAGCTGGTGGTCCGCAGCTCGACCGCGATGGCGCCGGCACACCGCGCTCTGACCGCCGACGCCTCGGCTGCCTGACCCGCACCGCCCGGGAAACTTGCTGCAACTTCTTGCGCAATCCGTCAGACAGGGGCGCGGTAGCGAGCGAGAGAGCGTGTTCTCGGCCTCTTTTGAGCGGCCGACGTCCACGCAGGTGGCATGGCCGGCGCTGCAAGAGGCGGCGATTTCCCTGCCGTCCGCGAGCATCCCTGGCAAGAATCCGCGCGCGAAGCGGCCCATCCGGCGCTGCGCGTGCGGGTGCGGTCACTGAGCGCTGAGAAAGTCGCTGCTAGATCCGGTCATGCCGAGAAAGTGATAGAAATCACAAATTTTTCTGAACCGGTTAATCGCCCGCGCGGTTGCTCTGTTCGCTTTCACGACTTATCGGGCAGGCTCTGCTCGGTTCTTGCAGCGGTTGGTGGCGGAACCGGTTCAGTTTGCTGAGGAGCCGCCAAACGGGGGCGGCAAGGGCCGACACCACGCGGCGGGGCGCTGCTGCATCGGGTGGCACGGCGCGGCGGGACGCTGCTGAGCGGGGCTGAGCACGGTGGCACCACGCGACGGGGCGGGGCGTGGTGCCACCGTGCTCATGACGTACGAAATAAGGGTTAGGCGGTCAGCCAGGTTTTCAGGTTCTCGAGGGCGGTGTGGATCTCGGGAATCGGGACGAACTCGGTGTCGGTGTGGGCCTGCAGCGGATCTCCGGGGCCGTAATTGATCGCCGGGATGCCGAGGGCGGCGAACCGGGAGACGTCGGTCCAGCCGAGTTTGGCCTGCGGTTCGCGGCCGACTAGGTCGACGAACTCCTTGGCGGCCGGCTGGTCGAGGCCGGGGCGGGCACCGGGTGCGCGGTCGGTGACCTCCAGGTCGAAGCCGGCGAAGACCTCGCGGAGGTGGGTCTCGGCGGCGTCGGGGTCGCGGTCCGGGGCGAAGCGGTAGTTCACGAAGATGGTGCACAGGTCGGGGATGACGTTGCCGGCGATGCCGCCCTCGATCTTGACCGCGTTCAGGCCCTCCCGATACTGCAGACCGTCGACGATCGGCTGCCGCGGCTCGTAGGCTCGCAGGATGTCGAGCACGGCGCCGGCACTGTGGATGGCGTTGCTGCCCCGCCAGGAGCGGGCGGCGTGCGCGGCGACGCCCGGGACGGCGATCCTCACCCGCATGGTGCCCTGGCAGCCGCCCTCGACCGTGCCGTCGCTGGGCTCGCCGAGGATGGCGAAGTCGCCGGCCAGCCACTCCGGATGGTGGCGGACCAGCCGGCCGAGACCGTTCAGCCGGGCGGCGACCTCCTCGTGATCGTAGAACACATAGGTGACGTCGTAGCGCGGCGCGGTCAGGGTCGCGGCGAGGTGCAGCATGACGGCGACGCCGGCCTTCATGTCCACGGTGCCGCGACCGCGCAGCACGTCACCGTCCTCGACGACGGGCAGATTGCCGGCGATCGGCACGGTGTCGAGGTGACCGGCGAGCACGACCCGGGTGGGGCGGCCGGTGCTCGTCCGGGCCACCACCGCGTCACCGTCGCGCAGCACCTCCAGGTGGGCATACGCGCGCAGGGCGCTCTCGACGGCGTCGGCGAGCCGCTTCTCGTCGCCGCTGACCGAGGGGATGTCGCAGACCACCCGGGTGAGGGCGACCACGTCGCCGGTGAGATCAAGATCAGCCATGATGCAACTTTATCAGATCTCAGGTATTATTATGCAGGCGTTAAAGTCAGCGGTAAGTCCCGAACGATCAAGGAGTGGGTGTGCCGGAGAGTGACGAGCCGACCCGGCTCTGGGGTGCCCGGTTCGCCGGCGGCCCGGCCGAGGCCCTGGCCAGGTTGAGCGTCAGCGTCCAGTTCGACTGGCGTCTCGCGCCGTACGACCTGCTCGCCTCCCGGGCCCACGCCCGCGTGCTGGCCAACGCCGGCCTGCTCGACGCCGAGGAGCTCGGCCGGATGCTGGCCGCCCTCGACGACCTGGAGCAGGCCTGCACCACCGGCGAGTTCCGCCCCACGATCGAGGACGAGGACGTGCACACCGCGCTGGAGCGCGGCCTGCTGGAGCGCCTCGGCGCGCTCGGCGGCAAGCTGCGCGCCGGTCGCTCCCGCAACGACCAGGTGGCCACCGACCTGCGGCTCTACCTACGCGATCACGCCCGCGGGGTGGCCGTCGCGCTGATCGAGCTGGCCGACGCGCTCACCGAGCAGGCGGCCCGCAACGTCGGCACCCCGGCCCCCGGGATGACCCACGTGCAGCACGCCCAGCCGGTCAGCTTCGGGCACTGGCTGCTCGCCCACGTGCAACCGCTGCTGCGCGACCTGGACCGGCTGCGCGACTGGGACGTGCGCACCGCGATCAGTCCGCTGGGCTCCGGCGCGCTGGCCGGCTCGTCACTGCCGCTCGACCCGGCCGCGGTCGCCAAGGAGCTGGGTTTCGCCGCCCCCGCGCCGAACTCGATGGACGCCGTCGCCGACCGGGACTTCGTCGCCGAGTTCCTGTTCATCACCGCGCTGATCGGCGTGCACCTGTCCCGGCTGGGCGAGGAGGTGGTCCTCTGGACCTCCACCGAGTTCGGGTGGGTCGAGCTGGACGACGCGTTCGCCACCGGCTCCTCGATCATGCCGCAGAAGAAGAACGCGGACATCGCCGAGCTGGCCCGGGGCAAGAGCGGCCGGCTGACCGGCGGCCTGGTCGCGGTGCTGACCATGCTCAAGGGCCTGCCGCTCACCTACGACCGGGACATGCAGGAGGACAAGGAGCCGGCCTTCGACGCGGTCGACACCCTGGAGCTGCTGCTCCCCGCCCTGGCCGGGATGATCTCCACGATGACCGTCCGGGTGGACCGGCTCGCGGCCGCCGCCCCGGTCGGCTTCTCGCTGGCCACCGAGGTGGCTGACTGGCTGGTCCGGCGTGGCGTGCCGTTCCGCGACGCGCACGAGATCACCGGCAAGCTGGTGGCGCTCTGCTCGGCCCGGGAGTGCGAGCTGGAGGACCTGACCGACGACGATCTGAAGACGGTGAGCGAGCACCTCGACCCGTCGGTGCGCGAGGTCCTGTCGGTGTCCTCGGCCCTGGCCGCCCGCACCACGCCCGGCTCGACCGGACCGGGCCCGGTGCGCGACCAACTCGCCACGGTGCAACACAAACTGGACACCTGGCGGCAGTGGGCGGTGGAGAAGGCCGTCCCGCGCTGATCCCCCGCGACGGCGGGGTTTCTCCGGGAACCCCGCCCTCGGCGGTGCCGGCTTGCGTTACGCTCCACAACGATTTCCATCGATCCGTCTCTGTGGGGGCGCTCCCGTGGCTGAACCCGGTTCCCTTGCGGAAGCCGTGACCGAACGCGCTCCCCGCGCACCAGCCGGCACCGAACCGGGTCCGCGAGCCGGGGCGTTGTCCGCCATCGGGCTCTACGTGGTGCTGCGCGTGCTCAGCCTCGAGGTGATGTACGCGCTCGCCGCCCAGGCGCACAGCCGCTCCCCCGGCCGCCAGGTCTTCCCGGACGGGTCGATCGGCAACCAGTGGCGCAGCTTCACCTCCGCGGCGGACGCGCTGCTCTCCTGGGACGGCCGCTGGTATATCAAGATCGCCGGCAGCGGTCTGGGCGGCCCGGTCGGCGCGGTCGACGCCGACGGCGTGCCCTACGAGCTGCGGCTGGCGTTCTTCCCGCTCTACCCGTGGCTGGCCCGGCCGTTGACCTTCCTGCCGTTCGTCAACCCGGTCGCCGCGTGCCTGATCGTCTCCCTGATCTCGGCGATCGCCGCGGCGTGGGGCATCTATGCCGTCGGCCGGCTGATCCGCGATCACCGGACCGGGCTCATGCTGGCCGGCGTCTGGGCGGTCGCCCCCGCCGCCATGACGCAGAACGGCGCGTTCACCGAATCACTGTTCACCGCCCTCGCCGCCTGGGCGCTGTGGGCCGTGCTCACCAGACGCTGGCTGCTGGCCGGTGCGCTCGCCGGCCTCAGCGGCCTGAGCCGCCCCACCGCCGCGGCCCTGATCGGCACCGTCGGCCTGGCCGCGCTGATCGCCGCCGCCCGCCGGCGCGACGGCTGGCGACCCTGGGCCGCGATCGTGCTGGCCCCGGCCGGGCTGATCGCCTACCTGACCTTCGCCTCGGCGCGCCTCGGCGGCTTCGACGAATACACCAGCATCCACGCGAACACGTTCGGGGCACGCTGGGACCACGGCGCCAACACCGGGAAGATGGTCAGCGACATCCTGCTCGGCGTGGACGACGACAACGCCGCCAAACCGATCCGGGTGATGTCGGCGCTGTTCCTCGCCGGATTCATCGTGCTGCTGGTGCTGCTGGCCGGCCGGGTGCCGTGGCCGGTGACCGTCTACACCGCGGCGATGCTCGTCCTGGCCGCCGGGACCAGCACACACATCTCGATGATCGGGCGGCATCTGATGCCGGCCTTCCCCGTGCTGCTGATCCCGGCGATGCTGCTGGCGCGCGCGTCGAACCGGAATCTGGGGATCGTGCTGGGGGCGTTGGCGTTGCTCTCGGGGTGGTATGCGGGATGGTTGCCGTTTATTTCCGGGCAGGCGATCTGAGTTCGTTCGCCGTCGCCCCTGCTTCTTGGGGACGGGCACGTTCCGTCTTCGCCGCGGCGGGCACGCTCAGTTTTAGCCGCGGCGGGCACGCTTTCCCTTCGCCCGGCGGGCACGCTTTTCCTTCGCCGCGGCGGGTGGGCGACCGTCGTACGGCGCAATCGGGATTTTGTTGTTGATCTTGCCTTTTCCGCTCGGATCATCCGCAAGCCTCGGCTGCATCGGCGGTGGCGACGGTGGCGCCGTCATCGCATCCGCTCACCACCGCGACGATCGCGAGCGTCACGGATCCGCTGATCGGCACGCCGTCATCCGCGCGCTTCCGGACGCTTTCCGAGGCCGGGTCACGGCAGCGGGATGTCGGATGCGACCGGGTCGGACGGGGCCGGAGCCGGCGGCGACGAGGCCGGCGCGGCGGTGGTGTCCGGAACCGCCACCCAGGGGCTGATCCCGAAACGGCCGGTGCTGCCGAGGTCGAGGTCCGCCTCGACGGTCTGGGCCGGGCGGCCGGCGAGCGGCTCGATCCGCAGGAAGGTCGCATCGACCGGGGGCTTGCGGATGTCGTCGTAGGTGTTGCGCCAGGCCACCGCCGCGCTGGCACGCTGACCCGGCCCCAACGTCACCGGCCGCGGCGGACCGTCCCACGGCATGCTGGAGCCGACGATCTCCGTGACCCCCTGCAGGACCTGAAGGTCGAGCGGCGCGCGGTCCTCGTCGAGTGCACGCACCACCGGGTAACCGTTCAGCCGATAGGTGCGGGAACCGCAGTTGACCAGGGTGATGCCGCGGACCCGCAGGCCCATCGCGGCGTCGCCCTCGTCGAGCTCCAGACGGACGCCCTCCGCCGGGCACCGCGAGCCGGGGTGGGCGGACGAGGGTGTCGATACCGGGGGCGTCGGTGTCGCCACCGTTCCGGAGGAGGTCTCGGCGGCATGACCACAGCCGGCGAGAAGGCCCAGGGCGATGAACGGCACGACGCGACGACTCACCCTGGCCATCCTGCCCGACCGGGGCAAGCCCCGCCGGGTGCCGATGCGGCTGCCCACGGGTCACCCGGCCGCTCAATGCCGATGCAGCTCCAGCGGGTCGTCCGCCATCGCTCGCAGCTGCTCGGCGACCCGGAACGCGTCCACATCCGACTCCGGCCGGCCGATCACGATGGCGTCGGCGAGCGCCCGGAGCTCGACCGGTGGCAGGCGGTCCAGGCTGATGCCCTGCAGCGCGAGGGTCACCTTGCGCCCGGTGGCGGGCTCGCGGGCCACCAGGGTGGGCACCCGCCGCACCCGCACCGGCCCGGAGTCGCTGCTGTCGGTGTGCGTGACGATGCCGGCGGTGACGTCTGCCGTCGCCAGGTCGACGACGCGGGTGCCGAAGGTTCGCCGGACCCGCAGCCTCGACCCGTCGAGCCAGGCCGCCGACCCGCGCACCGAGGCCACCACGATGAGCAGGCCCACCAGCGCGAAGAGGCCACCGGCCAGCAGGCCGGCGATCTGGAAGGCGGTGAGGCCCTCGTGCAGCCAGTCGCAGGTGGTGACGCCGGACGGCAGCGCGTCGGCCGGAATCCCGGCGACGTCGCCGGACGTCACGCAGTCCGACATCGCCCGGAACGGGTCGAACGAATCGGCGAACACGTCCGCCGCGGCGAACAACACGCCGGCGCCGGCGAACACGAGGCCGAAGGCGGCCCCGAAGATGCGCCCGCCGACGGTCGACCCGGTCGAGAGCTTCCGCGCCTGGTTGTCCATGCCCGCAGCATAGGGCTGGCCAGCAACTATCCGGCTCCGCGAAAGTGCCGGAGATTCCGGCCGTCCCGGCTGGGCCGATGCCCTAAACCTGGACGAGATCGAAGCCGGACGGCCCGGAACGCTCCGGCTGGATCTGGCGCAGGCCGGTGACGAGCAGCGTGACGATGCGGCGGACGTCGTAGTTGGGGTCCTGCACGGTCCAGGCGACCAGGTCGCCGACGGCACGGATCAGCTCGTAGGGCCGGATGTCGGCGACCACCTCGCCGGACGCGGTGGCCGCCCCCAGCAGCTCGGACAGGACCGGGACCAGGCGGTCGAGAAAGAGCTGGTGCAGCTCGGTGAAACCGGCGTCGTCGCCCTGCCACACCTTCGCCAGGCCGTGCTTGGTGCCGAGGAAGTCGACGAACAGGTGGACCCAGTCGAGCAGGGCGGCGAACGGGGTGGGCGCGGCGGCGAGCAGGGTCGGGCCGGCCTCGGCGCAGGCATCGATCTGGTGCCGGAAGACCGCCACCATCAGGGCCGCCCGGGTCGGGAAATGCCGGTAGAGCGTGCCCATCCCGACGCCGGCAGCGGCGGCCACCTCGCGGACCGTGGCGTCGACACCGGAGGTGGCGAACACCTCGGCGGCCGCGGTGACCAGCGCGCTCTCGTTGCGCTCGACATCCGCCCGGCGTCTCGGCGGCGCGCCTCCCGATTCCTTGCTCACCCCCCGATTGTGCCATGCCGAACAGCCAACCGGAGCAATGCTCCCCTCGCCCTTGCGAAACGGAGCGTCGCTCCGTACGGTGAAACGGAACGCCGCTCCGGTCCGGGGCGGCCCCCGAAGGAGCCACCATGCCGATCCTGTCCCTGAAACCCGTCGTCCTGCCCGCACCCGGCCGCGGTGACGACCTGCAGGTGCGGGTCTCCGCACCGGCCGCCGGCACCGGCCTGCCGGTGATCGTGTTCGCGCACGGTTTCGGCGGCGCGATGGACTGGTACGACCCGCTCGTCGACCACTGGGCGGCGAACGGTTTCGTCGTCGTCCAGCCCACCTTCCTGGATTCGGCGACGCTCGGCGTGACCCCGGCCGATCCGCGCCATCCGACCATCTGGCAGACCCGGGTCGACGACCTGAGTCGGGTCATCGACGACCTCGCCCCGATCGTCGAGGCGGTGCCCGGACTGGCCGGCCGGGTCGCCCACGACCGTCTCGCCGTCGCCGGCCACTCCTGGGGCGGGCAGTCCGCCGGGATGCTCCTCGGCGCCCGCGTCCTCGGCGCCGACGGCCGGCCCGGCGCGGACCGGACCGATCACCGGGTCCGCGCCGGTGTCCTGCTGGCCACCACCGGGCTCGGCGGGGACCAGCTGGCCCCGTTCGCCCGGGAGCACTTCTCGTTCATGAACCCGGACTTCGACACGCTGAAGACGCCGACCCTGGTCGTGGCGGGTGACGCGGACCAGTCGGCGCTCTCGACGCGCGGGCCGGACTGGTTCACCGACGTCTACCACCTCAGTCCGGGGGCGCAGGGTCTGCTGACAGTGTTCGGCGGGGAGCATCTGCTGGGCGGCATCCACGGCTACCGCGCGGCCGACACCACCGACGAGAGCCCGCGGCGGGTGGAGCTGATCCGCCGCGCCTCGACCGCGTTCCTGCGCACGGCGCTGGGCATCGACGCCACGGCGTGGCACACCGAGGTCGACGCCGTCCGGGCCACGCCCGACCCGGCGGGTCGCATCGACACGAAGTGAGCCCGGCCGTGATGGGATGAGGCGGCTGAGGTTCCATGCGCCCGACCGGCCGGGCCGGACGCGTCGCCGATACCGACGGCCGCGGTCGGATCCCGCGCGGCTGCGGGCGATGGATCCCGCCCGGTGTCGGGCCCGGCAGAGATGCCGGGAGGCGGGAGCACCACCACGCGAACGTCGCGGAATACGGCAAAACACCGCAGCGGAGCGGCCTCGCGCGCGAAGGTGACTCCGGGCACGACACGGTTGCCCCGCGCAATGCGAGTTGATACGGTTCTCTGCATAGTCATGCGGAGGTAGTTATGGGAATCCGGGTCGCGGTTGCTGGAGCGAGTGGTTACGCGGGCGGCGAGTTGCTGCGCCTGCTCGCCGGGCACCCCGAGTTCGACCTGATCGCGGCGACCGCGCACAGCCAGGCCGGTCAGCACGTGACGTCGGTGCACCCCCAGCTCACCGGGCTGGACCTGACTCTCGGCAGCACCGACGCGGCCACGCTCGGCGACGCTGACCTGGTCTTTCTCGCCCTGCCGCACGGTCAGTCGGCGGCTGTCGCGGGACAGCTGCCGGCCGGTGTCAAGGTCGTCGACCTGGGCGCCGACTTCCGGCTGGAGAGCGCCGAGCAGTGGACCCGCTACTACGGCGGCGGGCATGCCGGCACCTGGACCTACGGCCTGCCGGAGCTGCCCGGCGCACGCGCGGCGATCCGGGCCGCCAACCGGGTGGCCAACACGGGTTGTTATGCGGCCACCATCATCCTGGCGCTCGCCCCGCTGATCGCCGCGGGCGTGGCCGACCCGGCCGACGTCGTGGTGGTCGCCAGCTCCGGCACCTCGGGCGCCGGGCGCAACGCCAAGGCGCACCTGCTGGCCAGCGAGATCATGGGTGACCTGTCGCCCTACAAGGTCGGCGCGCACCAGCACGTCGCCGAGATCAAGCAGGCCACCGGTGCCGACTCGCTGTCGATGACGCCGATCCTGGCGCCGATGCCACGCGGCATCCTGGCCACGGTGACCGCGAAACGACGCAACGGCGGGGACCCGCGTGAGGCGCTGCAGGCGGCCTACGCGGACGAGCCGTTCGTGCACGTGCTGCCCGAGGGCGTCTGGCCGCACACCGCGGCCACCGCCGGCTCCAACTCGTGCCACCTGCAGGCCACGGTGGACGTCGACTCCGGCCGCATCATCGTGGTCAGCGCGCTGGACAACCTCGGCAAGGGGGCCGCCGGCCAGGCGGTGCAGAACGCCAACATCATGTTCGGCCTGCCGGAGACGGCCGGCCTCAGCGTCTTCGGAGTTGCACCGTGACCGTCACCCACCCCCGGGGCTTCCGCGCCTCCGGCGTCGCCGCCGGGCTCAAGACCAGCGGAAACCCGGATGTCGCCCTCGTCGTCAACGACGGACCGGACTACACCGCGGCCGCCGTCTTCACCGGCAACCGGGTGAAGGCCGCGCCGGTGCTGTGGAGCCAGCAGGTGGTCAAGGGCGGAGTGATCCGCGCGGTCGTGCTGAACTCCGGTGGTGCCAACGCGTGCACCGGATCGCAGGGTTTCCGGGACACCCACACCACCGCCGAGCACACCGCCACGGTGCTGCGTACCACCAAGCGGATGATGGTCGGCCCCGGTGACATCGCGGTCTGCTCGACCGGCCTGATCGGCGAGCTTCTGCCGATGGACAGGCTGCTGCCGGGGGTGAACGCCGCGGTCAAGGCGCTCGCCACGGACGGCGGGCCCCGGGCCGCCGAGGCGATCATGACGACCGACACGGTCGCCAAGAACGCGGTGGCCCAGCGCGACGGCTGGTCGGTCGGCGGTATCGCCAAGGGCGCCGGCATGCTGGCCCCGGCGCTCGCCACCATGCTCGTGGTGATTACCACGGATGCGTCGGCGGACAACGAGACGCTGGATGCGGCGCTGCGCGCGGCCACCCGGGTCACCTTCGACCGGATCGACGCGGACGGCTGCATGTCGACCAACGACACCGTGCTGCTGCTGGCCAGTGGCGCCTCGGACCGGCAGCCGACACTCGCCGAGCTGACCGCCGCGGTCACCGAGGTCTGCCACGACCTGGCCCAGCAGCTGATCGCCGACGCCGAGGGCGCCACCAAGCACATCGCGATCGAGGTGGCCGGCGCGGCCAGCGAGGCCGACGCCGTACAGGTGGGCCGCACGGTGGCCGGCAACAACCTGGTGAAGACCGCGTTCTTCGGCAACGACCCCAACTGGGGCCGGATCCTGGCCGCGGTCGGCACCACCAGCGCGGCGTTCGAGGCCGACCGGATCGACGTGGCGATCAACGGCGTCTGGGTGTGCCGCAACGGCGCCGCCGCCGAGGACCGGTCGAAGGTCGACCTGTCCGGCCGGGACGTCCGGGTGACGATCAACCTGCACGAGGGTGAGATGAACGCGACGATCTGGACCACGGATCTCTCGCACGCCTACGTCCACGAGAATTCGGCATACAGCTCATGACCCCGCTGGAGAAGGCGGGCATCCTGATCGAGGCGCTCCCATGGCTGGAGCGCTTCCACGGCGCGACGATCGTGATCAAGTACGGCGGCAACGCCATGATCGACCCGGAGCTGCAGCGCGCCTTCGCCGCCGACATGGTCTTCCTGCGGCATGTGGGGATCAAGCCGGTCGTGGTCCACGGCGGCGGGCCGCAGATCAACCGGATGCTCCAGCGGGTCGGCATCGAGTCGGAGTTCCGCGGCGGCCTGCGGGTCACCACCCCGGAGACGATGGAGATCGTCCGGATGGTGCTCACCGGCCAGGTCGGCCGGGAGCTGGTCGGCCTGATCAACCAGCACGGGCCGTACGCGGTGGGCCTGTCCGGCGAGGACGCCCGGCTGTTCACCGCGGTCCGCCGGGGCGCCACGATCGACGGCGAGCAGGTCGACATCGGCCTGGTCGGCGACGTCGACCGGGTGGACACCTCCGCGGTCGACGATCTCATCGCGGCCGGCCGGATCCCGGTGATCGCCACGGTCGCCCCGGACGCCGACGGGCTGGCGCACAACGTGAACGCCGACACCGCCGCCTCCGCGCTGGCCGTCGCACTCGGCGCCCGCAAGCTCGTGGTGCTCACCGACGTGCCCGGCCTTTACACCAACTGGCCGGACACTTCCTCGTTGACCAGCGAGATCGACGCCGACGCGCTCGCCAGGCTGCTGCCCGGCCTGGAGTCCGGGATGGTCCCCAAGATGGAGGCCTGCCTGCGCGCGGTGCGCGGCGGGGTCCCGTCGGCACACGTCGTCGACGGCCGGGTCGCCCACTCGACGCTGCTCGAAATCTTCACGGAAGAAGGATTCGGTACCATGGTGGTCCCCTCATGACGACGCTCGTCGAACGCTGGCAGCAGTCCATGATGAACAACTACGGCACCCCGGCGATCGCTCTGGTCAAGGGTGAGGGCGCGGTGCTCACCGCCGAGGACGGCCGACGGTATGTCGACTTCCTCGGCGGGATCGCGGTCAACGCGCTCGGCCACGCCCACCCCGCCGTGGTGGCCGCCGTCACGCAGCAGATCCAGCAGGTCGGCCACGTCTCCAACCTGTACATCGCGGAGCCTCCGGTGGCCCTGGCCGAGCTGCTGCTGGCGTTGGCCGGCCGGACCGGCCGGGTGCTGTTCTGCAACTCCGGCGCCGAGGCCAACGAGGCCGCCTTCAAGATCTCCCGGCTGACCGGGCGCACCCACATCGTGGCGACCGACGGCGCGTTCCACGGGCGCACCATGGGTGCGCTCGCCCTGACCGGCCAGCCGGCGAAACAGGACCCGTTCCGGCCGCTGCCCGGCGACGTCACCCACATCGCGTACGGCGACGTCGCCGCCCTGGCGGCCGCCGTCACCGGTGAGACCGCCATGGTCATCCTGGAACCGATCCAGGGGGAGAACGGCGTGGTCGTGCCCCCGCCCGGTTACCTGGCCGCGGCCCGGGAGATCTGCACCCGCAACGGCGCGCTGCTCACCCTCGACGAGGTGCAGACCGGCATCGGCCGCACCGGCCACTGGTTCCACCACCAGGGCGAGGGTGTCGAGCCCGACCTGGTCACCCTGGCCAAGGGTCTCGGCGGCGGGCTGCCGCTGGGCGCCTGCCTGGCCTTCGGCACGGCCGCCGACCTGCTCACCCCGGGCTCGCACGGCACCACCTTCGGCGGGAACCCGGTCTCCTGCGCGGCCGGGCTCGCCGTGGTCCGCACGATCGCCGGCGAGGGCCTGCTCGATCACGTGAAGCGGGTCGGCGAGCAGCTGCGGCGAGGCATCGAGGGGCTGCGGCACCCGTTCGTCAAGCAGGTTCGTGGCGCGGGCCTGCTGCTCGGCATCGTGCTGAACCAGCCGAACGCCGCGGAGATCGCGGCGCGGCTGCTCGACGCCGGCTTCCTGGTGAACGCCGCCAAGCCGGACGTGATCCGGCTCGCCCCGCCCCTGATCATCTCCTCCGATCAGGCGGACGCCCTGATCGCTGCCCTGGACGGTATTCGGTGACCCTGCGCCACTTCCTCCGCGACGACGACCTGAGCCCCCAGGAGCAGTCGGACGTGCTCGACCTGGCCGTCGAGATGAAGGCCAGCCGGTTCGCCTTCACCCCGCTGGCCGGCCCGCGCTCGGTCGCGGTCTTCTTCGACAAGGCGAGCCTGCGCACCCGGCTGTCGTTCGAGGCGGGCATCGCCGAGCTGGGCGGCCAGCCGATCATCGTGGACACGCAGAACACGCACTTCGGCCGCGGCGAAAGCCTGTCCGACGCCGGCCGGGTCGTCTCCCGCTACGTCGCGGCGATGGTCTACCGCACGCACGGTGACGAGCGGCTGGCCGAGCTGGCCTCGGGCGTCGACGTACCGGTGATCAACGCACTGTCCGACGGATACCACCCGTGTCAGCTGCTCGCCGATCTGCTCACCATCCGTGAGCGGTTCGGGACGACCAGGGGCAGAATCATCGCGTACGTCGGTGACGCCGCGAACAACATGGCGCATTCCTACCTGCTGGCGGGCGCCACCGCCGGGATGCACGTCCGGGTGGCCGGGCCGTCCGGCTTCGATCCGTCGCCGTCGGTGGTCGGCCGCGCGTCCGAGATCGCGGCGTGGACCGGCGGGTCGGTCGAGGTGTTCCGCGATCCCCGCGAGGCTGCCGACGGGGCGCACGTGCTGGCCACCGACACGTGGACGTCGATGGGCCAGGAGGAGGACGGCAAGGACCGGCTCACCCCGTTCCGGCCGTACCAGATCAACAGCGGCCTGCTGGCGGTCGCCGCGCCCGACGCGATCGTGCTGCACTGCCTGCCCGCGCACCGCGGCGACGAGATCACCGACGAGGTGATGGACGGCCCGCAGAGCGTCGTCTTCGACGAGGCGGAGAACCGCCTGCACGCACAGAAGGCGCTGCTCACCTGGTTGCTGGCGGTAAACGAGAAGTGACTTCCGCGGTGACTCGTGCAGGCCGGCACGCCCGGATCGTCGAACTGATCCGGGGCCGGACCGTGCGCTCACAGACCGAGCTCGCCGACCTGCTCGCCGCCGAGGGCGTGCAGGTCACCCAGGCCACCCTCTCCCGGGACCTGGAGGAGCTGAACGCGGTCAAGGTCAGCGGCGCCTACCTGATCCCGGAGGACGGCAAGCGGCCGCTGCGCGAAACCACCGGCCAGGGCCCGGCCCGGCTGATCCGGCTGCTCAAGGAGCTGCTCACCGGCGTCGACTCGAGCGGCAACATCGCCGTGCTGCGCACCCCGCCGGGCGCCGCGCAGTTCCTGGCCAGCGCGCTGGACCGGTCGGGTCTCGCGGACGTGGTCGGCACCATCGCCGGTGACGACACGATCCTCGTGGTCGCCCGGGACAGCGGGCCCACGGCGGGCGCCGACCTCGCCGAGAAACTCGGCAACTGGAGCCGGTCGGACACCGACCGTGAGGAGACCCGATGACCTTCCCACCCTCGGTGGAGACCCGCTTCCCGAACTTCGCCGACCACACCGGCAAGCTCGCCGGTCTCGGCGTGGAGTTCTTCCTCGCCTCCAACGAGACGATCCGGCCGCACCTCAACGAGCAGCCGTACGGGCACAAGCTGAGCTGGCTCGACTTCACCGACACCGGTGAGCGGGACTGGTCGGTGCGCGACTTCCTCAACCTGTTCAACGTGATCAACGGCATCGCGTTCGGCGACCGGGGCATCCCGATGCCGCAGTGGGTGATGGTCGACCTGATCCTGATGCCGGCCGCGGCGCTGATCGCCGGCCTGCCGCAGGACGAGTTCGCGGCCATGGTGGAGCGCTCGACGTTCCGCTTCGACACCGACGTGAAGCAGCTGCTGCGCAAGGTGCAGGAGGACATGCGGGCCGGTGGCTACACCGGCCCGGTGCCGGTCGGCGGCTACTGCGCGGCGCCGTCCGCGGAACCCGGGCGCTGGGTGGGGTGGTCGCTCTGGTCGCTGATGCCGGCCGTCGGGCTGGGCAAGGCGGCCAAGGCGCTGGCCCTGTCCGCATACCGCGCGCAGAAGCTCGACGGCGTCACCCAGTACGACAACAGCGCGCTCAAGGTGCACACCGAGTTCGGCGCGCTGAAGGTGCTGGTCGCCACGGTCCCGTTCCACACCTCGCCGGGCTCGTTCGTGTACCAGTCCGATCTGACCCTGCCGGCCGACGCGGCGCTGCCCGAGCCGGCGTTCCTGCTCGACCCGTTCGACTACGACCGCCAGCAGGCGATGCAGAAGGCGATCGAGGCGGGCAGCAGCGAGTTCTACGTGCTTCCACCCGGCCACGTCGTCCAGGACGGCAGGACGTACGTGCCGATCTTCGAAAAGGAACTTCCCCGATGACCAAGCGCAAGATCGTGCTCGCCTTCTCCGGTGGACTGGACACCTCGTACGCCCTCGTGGATTTCCGCGAGAAGGGCTGGGAGGTGGTCACCGCCAACATCGACACCGGCGGCCTGCACAGCGGTGAGGCGGAGGCGGTCAAGGCCCGCGCCGAGGAACTGGGCGCGGTCGAGCACCACGTCGTCGACGCCCGCGCCGAGCTGTACGACCGGGTCGTCACCTACGCGATCAAGGCGAACTACCTGCGCAACGGCGCCTACCCGTCGTGCGTCGGCGCGGAACGCCTGATCCAGGCGGAGAAGGTCGTCGAGGTCGCCCTGCGGGTCGGCGCGGACGCCGTCGCCCACGGCTCCACCGGCGCCGGCGCCGACCACGTCCGGTACGACGCGGTGATCCGCGCCCTGGCCCCGCACCTGGAGATCATCACCCCGGTCCGGGACGAGCGCCTGGTCCGCGAGGAGGAGGCCGAGTTCCTGCGCAGCCGCGGCTTCGCGGTCAGCGAGAAGGTCAAGAAGTACTCGATCAACGAGGGCCTGATCGGCACCTCGATCGGCGGCGAGGAGACCTACGGCTCCTGGGAGTACCTCCCCGAGGACGCCTGGACGTACACGAAGTCGATCGACCAGGCTCCGGAGACCGGCGTCGAGCTGCACCTGACCTTCGACAGGGGCGTCGTGGTCGACGCGACCGTCGACGGCGCCCCGCTGGTCGCCGCCGACGCCCCGAACTACGCGATCCTCTCCGAGCTCAACGTGCTCGGTGGCGCCCACGGCGTCGGCCGCGGCATCCACATGGGCTCCACCATGGTGGGCAACCTGGCCCGGGTCGGGTTCGAGGCCCCCGGCATGCTGATCCTCATCGCCGCCCACCGCGAACTGGAGAAGCTGGTGCTGTCGAACCGGCAGCAGGCCACCAAGGCGCAGCTCGGCAACACGTACGGCGACCTGCTGCACGAGGCCGTCTACTTCGACCCGATCATGGACGACTTCCGCGCCTTCCTCGACTCCAGCCAGACCCGGGTCACCGGCACCGTCCGGGTGAAGCTGCACAAGGGCAACATCGTCCTGCTCGGCTCGTCCAGCCCGCACAGCCTGCTGGACGCCGCCACCCGGGCCGGCATCGTCTACGGCCACGGCTCGTCGGCCTGGACCGGCGAGCAGGCCCGGGCCTTCGCCCACATGTACGCGATGCCGGGCAGCATCGCCCGCCTCGCCGCCAACCCGGCGCCATAGCCGCGGTCCGGCGCGCTCCTCCCCCCGAGCGGGCGCGCCGGCCACCGGTCCGGTCTCATCACCTGCTACCGGTGTCCCGCGGTGCCCGCCATCGTTTCCACGTCGCAGTGCCACAGCACGGGCTGGGTCCGGTGGGCGGCGTTCCGCCCGTCGCCGGCGACGGTCCGGCCGTCGTCGCTGATCACCACCGCGCGGGTGTCGGGCTCACCGGCACCGGGGACGGCGGGCAGTCTCGTCTCTCGCGGTCCGGCGAACAGCACGGATCCTCCCGGCGCACCGGTGTGGTAACCGACCGCCCAGCCGCTGCCGTTGATCGCGGAGATCGCGACGTCGCGGCCGGCAACCGACTCGAACGTCCGGTCGACGACGTTGTACCGGTAGGGACGCAGGGTCTTGTCTCCCGCCGCCACCACGACGCCGGCGACCCAGCCGTCCCGGATGCCGGACGGGTCGAAAACCCGGGCCGGCCGGCCCTGCACGATCGGCAGCGGCAGCAGTTCCCCGGTCCCGTCCGGGTGCCACAGGTAGGGCTGCTCGGGAACACCACCGTGCGGACCGATCGAGCCGACGACGGTGCCGTCCTTGTCGATGCCGATGGCTTCGCCGGTCCCGTACCCGGCGGGCAGGGGCAGGTCCACGGCCGCCTCGCTGACCGATCGCCAGCGCACCGGCACCGGGTGGTCGCCGGCCATCCGGGACCCGACGACCACGCCGGCATCATTGACGGCGACGGCCGTACCCTCGGTGACACCGGGCAGCCGCACCGCCTGAGCACCGACATACGCGTAGGGCCGGTACCGCCGGTCGTCGATGGTCTGACCGACGGCCGTACCGGCGGCATTGATGCCGTTGATCTTCTGGCCCACACCGGGGAATCGGCCCGTCCTGACCAACCGCCCGTCATGCCACAGCAGGATGACGGTGTCACCGTTCCCCTGTTGAGCGCGATAACTGCCGGCGTACCAGCGGCCGGTCGCATCGCCGGCGGTCAGGACGCGCGCACCGGTGCCGGCGTCCGGCATCGGGAGCCACGCCGCCGTGCAGGCGACCGGGGCAGCTGCCGTCGCCGCCGGCGCCGGGTCAGCGGGAGGCTCGCTGCGTCGTTGCATGCGGACGGCCAGGGGCGCCGCTACGACGAGCGCGGCCGTCAGGGTGGCCGCCGTGACGGTGGTACGGATCCGGCGTGCCCGGCGACGGCGCCTGCCCGCGGTGACCGCAGCCGACAGGTCGACGTGCGGGGGCAGGTCCGGCATGGGCGGAAGCTGACTCAGCAGATCCCGGCCGTACTGCTCATCGAACCCACTCCGGCTCACCGCAGCGCTCCCCTCACGGCGTCGACCGAACCAGTGCCGGCCGAACCGGTACCGACCGAACCAGTGCCGCCCGAACCCGCGCCAGCCGAACCAGTGCCGGCCGAACCAGTGCCGGCCGAGCCGGCGCCGACCGGACCGGTGCCGGCCGGCGGATCGCCGATCAAGGTGCGCATCGCGGCCAGTCCGCGGGCCGTCTGACTCTTCACCGTGCCGCTCGAGCAGCCGAGCATGGTGGCGACGACGTCGATCGGCTGGTCGTACAGGAATCGGAGAACCAGCACCGCCTGCTGGCGCCGCGGCAGGCGGGCCAGAGCCGCCTGCAGGTCGGTCCGGTCGGCGATCGGGAAGGCGTCGCCGGACGCCGGCACGACCCCGGGCAGGGAATCGTCGCCGGGGTGGGCGAACAGCCGGATCCGCCACCACCCGCGCCGACGCTCGTCGATGAAGGTCCGCACCAGCATGGTGCGCAGGTATCCGTCGAGGTTGCCGACGTCCCGCAAGGGCCAGCGGACGAAGAGTTTGGTGACGGCCTCCTGGATCAGGTCGTCGGCCTGGTGCATGTCTCCGCACAGGTGGTAGGCGAGACGGCGCAACGCAGGCAGCCGGGCCGCGACGAAACGGGTGAACTCCTCATCCGAGGAGACAGCCACCACTCCTCCTGTCACCGACGACGCGGTCAGCGCGACCATGCCGGCCGGACCGATCGACCGGACCGCTTCTTCCGAAATCCCGGACTTCCACGCACCACACACCCCCGTTGCCGAGCTTCGCGGCGGCCCTTGCCGCCGACTGCCTGACGCGGAACGTGCGGCCACGGGGCCAGCAATGTGAGATTGCCCATATCTGGCGGGTGCCGGCCTGTCCTGCCCGGACGCCGCCGTCGCGTCAGCGGGACGGCGAGACCGCGACACTCACCGCCGGCCGTGGACCGTCCGGGATCTCGTTGCCCTGTGCGTCGAGCCGATGCGACTGCCAGTAGACATCCCATTCGTCCCCGACGTGCCGGGGCACTCTGCCGGCCGGGTAACGGACGAATCCCGGATCGGGCTCCTGTCCATCGGGGACGCAGTAGCTTCCCGGGCCGTCCACCTGCGCCGCCGGATACTCCCCGTCGCTGCACTCCGCATCCTGGAACGTGCAGCCGCTCAGGACCAGGCAGGCCAGCGTCATCGCCGCCACCGTCGCGACGGTGAGCAGGCGCCCGCCAGGGCCACGCGGGTCCCACTGATCATGTCGCATCGGTGACGCCTCTCCTCGGGGGCCATCATGGTGCCATGTGCGAGCCCATCCTCGCGGTGGCCCCGACCCGACGCCCTTCGGCTACGGCTGCGGCGCCGGTTTCGCCTTCTGGGGGTGGAAGGTCTCGTGGCGGGCGAGCATGGCGACGATCTCGGTGATCTTGCGGGCCCGGGTCTCCGGGCGTTTCACCGCGTTGACCCGGTAGATCAGGGCGAAGCGGTTGCCTCTGGTCAGCACGTCGAACATGGCCTGGGCGGCCGGGTCGGCGGCGATCGCGGCGGCCAGGTCGTCGGGGACCTCGGCCTCCGAGGGCGGGGCGTAGGCGGCGGCCCAGCGGCCGTCGGCCTGGGCCGCCTCGACCGCGGCACGGCCGGCCGGGGTCATCCGGCCGGCGGCCTCCAGGCGGGTGACGTTCGCGACGTTGCGCTGGGACCAGGCGCTGCGGGGCCGGCGTGGGGTGAAGCGGATCCAGGACAGGGCGTCGTCGCCCTTGCGGGCCTGGCCGTCGATCCAGCCGAAGCACAGGGCTTCGTCGACCGCCTGCTGCCACGTCAGGGTCGTGGCCGTGCCGCCCTTCCTGGTGAGGGCCAGCCACACGCCGGGTGAGGTCGCATGGTGGTCGGTCAGCCATGCGCGCAGCGCCTCGGCGTCGGTGACGATCAGTTCAACGTCGGCCATGGAGGAAAGGCTAGCCAGGCGGAGGGAACCCGGGGCGGGCAGACCCGGCGGCCACGCCCGGGCGATCTGCCGGCACACGGGCGGGCACGCGGGGGCCGGCGGCGCTCAGGGCACGCGCGGGTCGGCAGCGCTCAGAACACGCGCGGGCCGGCGGCGCTCAGAACACACGCGGGCCGGCGGCGCTCAGAACACACGCGGGCCGGCGGCGCTCAGAACACACGCGGGCCGGCGGCGCTCAGAACACGCGCGGGCCGGCGGCGCTCAGGGCCGCCGGCCAACGGCGTACGGCCGATCAATCAGTGACGGCCTGGGCCAGGGAGACGCCGAACCAGTCCTGCGGGTCGGACCACCAATGGCGGAGGGCGAAGCCCGCCGCCGCCAGTTCCGCCGCAAGCCGCTCCCGCCGGAACTTCGCCGAGATCTCGGTCCGCATCTCCTCCCCCGCCGCATACGAGACGGTCAGGTCCAGATCCTCGATCCGCACCGTCTGCGCCCGCACCGACCGCAACCGCATCTCGATCCATTCCCGATCCGGGTCCCAGGCGGCCACATGCTCGAAGGCGAGTGGCTCAAAGTCGGCCCGCAGCTCGCGGTTGATGACATGCAGCACGTTCCGGTTGAACTCCGCGGTGACGCCGGCCGCGTCGTCATAGGCGGGCACCAGCACGGCAGGGTCCTTGACCAGATCGGTGCCGAGCAGCAGCCACTCACCCGCGTGCAGCACGGAGCGCAGGTCGCCGAGGAAGGCGGAGCGCTCGGCCGGGATCAGGTTGCCGATCGTGCCGCCGAGGAAGGCGACCAGGCGGCTGTCGCCGTCGGGCAGGTGGCGCAGGTGCCGGGTGAAGTCGCCGACCACGCCGGTGATGCTCAGGCCGGGGTAGGTGACGCTGAGCGCGTCGACGGCCTCAGCGAGGGCACTCTGGGACACGTCGAACGGGATGAAGGAGCCGAGCGTGCCCCGCCCCAGCATCGCGTCGAGCAGCAGCCGGGTCTTCTCCGATGAACCGGAGCCGAGTTCGACGAGGGTTTTCGCGTCGGTGAGCCGGGCGATCTCCGCGGCGGCCGCGCTCAGGATGGCGCGTTCGGTGCGGGTCGGGTAGTACTCCGGAAGCCGGGTGATGTCCTCGAAGAGCCGGCTGCCGCGGGCGTCGTAGAACCATTTCGGCGGCAGCCGTTTCGGGTCGGCGCTCAGGCCGTCGCGCACGTCGGCGCGCAGGGATCGGGCCAGGTCACGCTCGTCGAGATGCTTCTCCAGCGAAGTCACAGCTCTCCTAATTCCACCGCAGCGGGGGTCGCGATCAACAGCCGGCGGTCCGGGAGCGGCCGCCAGGCGGGGTGGTCGTCGAGGGGCTCGGAGGCGACCAGCACGGCGTCGCCGGTCGCCCGGACGGCGAGCGCGTGCCCGGCAGTGGTCGCCAGGATCCGATCACCATCGGTCAGCAGCAGGTTCAGCCGGGAGTCCGGCGCGACCCGCAGCACGGCGGTGACCACGGACAGGAGTGCCTCCTCCGCGGTCTTCCCGGCGCGCAGCCCATGGCGTACCAGAGCGAACAGGGCGGCCGCATCGGTCGGCGCGTCGAGGGTCAGCAGGTCCTCGACGGGAAGCGCGGCGGCCAGGTCGGCGAGGGTCCCGGGGAAACCGCGGACCACCCCGTTGTGGCTGAAAAGCCACCGCCCGTCCTGGAGCGGCGCCGTCGCCGTCGCGATCACCGGCATCCCCTCGGTCGCCGACCGGACCGCCGCGAGCACCGCCCCCGACCTGGTCACCTCCGCGAGCCGGGGCAGTGTCGGATCGCTCCAGATCGGCATCGCGCTGCGATACCGGACCGGCGGCCCGCCCTCGGGCGGATACCACCCCACGCCGAACCCGTCGGCGTTGATGGTGCCCCCGCCGCGCATGTCACGTGGTGCCCAGGCCTGGTGCGACAGCGCGTGCGGCGGGTCGAACACCCACGCCGACAGTGGCTCGGGCGGCCCGAGGTAGGCCAGGTGGCGGCACATCAGACGAGCTCCCGCGCGCACCGGAAGCCGCTGAAGATCTGCCGCCGGATCGGGTGGTCCCAGTTGCGGAACGTGCCGCGGCAGGCGGCCGCGTCGGTGCCGAACGAGCCGCCGCGCAGCACCTTGTAGTCACCGCCGAAGAAGACCTCGGAGTACTCGGCGTACGGGAACACCCGGAATCCGGGATAGCCGTGCCAGTCGGTCGATGTCCATTCCCAGACATCGCCGATCAGCTGGTGCACGCCCAGCGGCGACGCGCCGGCCGGATACGCCCCGGCCGGCGCCGGCGCGAGATGCCGCTGCCCGAGGTTGGCGTGTTCCGGGCCGGGCGGCTCGTCGCCCCACGGGAAGCGGCGGGAGCGGCCGGTCGCCGGGTCCCAGCGGGCGGCCTTCTCCCACTCGGCCTCGGTGGGCAGCCGTTTCCCGGCCCAGGCCGCGTACGCCTCGGCCTCGAAGTAGTCGACGTGCACCACCGGCTCGTCGCCGGCGATCGGGCTGATCCGGCCGAACCGCCGGTAGAGCCAGGCGTCACCGTCGCGCAGCCAGTGCATCGGCGCGGTCAGCCCGGCCTCGTGCCGGTGCGTCCAGCCCCGCGCCGACCACCAGCGCGGGTCGTCGTAGCCGCCGGCGTCGATGAAGGCGAGGTAGTCACTGTTGGACACCGGGGTGGCGTCGATCAGGAACGCCGGGACCTCGACGGTGTGCGCCGGCCGCTCGTTGTCCAGCGCCCACGGGTCGGTGTCGGTGCCCATGGTGAACGGGCCGCCGGGGATCAGCACCTCGCCGCGCACCCGGGCGTCCCCGGGCGGGGGCGGCGGGGCGGAGAGCACCGGCGAGCCGCCGCGCAGCTGGTGGGTGGCGAGCATGGTCTCGTCGTGCTGCTGCTCGTGTTGCACGATCATGCCGAACGCGAAGCCACCGGCGAGCAGCGGCCGCTCGTCCAGGCGCACCCGGTCGAGCACGTCGAGCGCCTTGTCCCGCACCTGGCCGATGTATCGGCGCGCCTCGGCCGGGTCGAGCAGCGGCAGGGCGGGGCGGTCGCTGCGGGCGTGCTGGAACGCGTCGTACAACTCGTCGATGTCCTGACGCACCGGCTCGCGGCCGCCGACGTCCCGGACCAGCCAGAGCTCCTCCTGGTTGCCGACGTGCGCGAGGTCCCAGACCAGCGGCGACATCAGCGGCGAGTGCTGCGCGACGAGGTCGTCGTCGTCGACCGCGTCGGTCAGCAGGGCGGTGCGGGCCCGCGATCGCTCCAATTCGGCGGCGATCAGGTTCTTGTCGGGGTTGATCATCGAGCGTTCCCCTTCAGGCGCGCGTCAACAACATCGGAAACCTGCTTTCGGACGACGTCATCCAGCCCCGTCCGGTCGAAGTGCCGGCAGGCGAGCTCGGCCAGTCCGGCCGCCGCCGCGCGGACCGCCGGATCCCGCAGCCCGTCCCGTGCCGCGGCCCGCCACCGCCCCGCGACCGGCGCCGCGATCTCCCGGCCCTGAGCGGTGATCACGTCGTCGGCCATCAGCGCGGTCAGCACCGCGGCCGGGGCGATCCAGTCCGGCCCCGGCTGGGTGTCGAGGTAGCGCACCTCCAGGTAGCCGCGCGGGCGCACCGGCGGGAACAGGGTGCTGAGGTGATACTCCAGATCGGACACGGTCGGTGTGCCGTCGGTGATCCAGTCGGCGAAGGTCACCCCGGGCGGCGCGTCCCACCGCCCGTCGTCGCGCCGCACGCAGAGCAGTGGCGCGTCGAGCGCGTACCGGGCCCAGTCCTCGGCCGGGGAGCCGGACTCCCGGAAGGCCGGGCCGGCGCGCCGGGGGTCGATGCCGTACCAGGCGGCCATCCGGGCCGACGCCCAGCCGGTGTCCCGCCCGGCGTGCACCGCCGAATTCGCGAACAGCGCCAGCAGCGGCGGCCCGAAGTCGTGCAGCGCCGCCCACCGGCCGGCGATCTGGTGGGCCTCCCCGGCGTCGAGGCAGACCTGCAGTCCCGCGGTGCCGGTCATCATGGTGCGCCCAGCGCGGTCGAAGGAGCGTTCCATCGCGGCGTACCGCGGCGTGTCCAGGATCCGGGCGGGTTCCCGGTGCTCGTCGATGCCCCGGTCGCCGAGGCGCAGGCCGGCCCGGGCGAGCATCCCGGCCAGGGCGGCGTGGTCGGCGGTGACCGCCGCGTGCAGGGCGGGCAGCGCATCGGCCGGCGCCGACGAGATCTCCAACTGACCGCCGGGTTCGGCGGTGACCGTGCCGCCGCCGGGCAGCGGCACCGGTTGCGGATTGCCGAGGGCGGCCGGCGCGTGCACCCCCAACGCGTCACGCAGGTCCGCGGCCGGGACCGGGACGGCCGGGTCATCCACGTGGTGTGTGGTCCATTCCAGCTCGACGCCGAGATGGCGTGGCGGGCCGGTCTTGAAGCAGATGCCGGAGATGTGTTCGATCGCTTCCGCGGCTCCCCGCAGCACTCGATCGGCCGAACTCATGCTCCCCCTCGGGCCGTCGGAAGACCGGAGCCGGAAGATCACCTAGGGTGATCGAGGCGCTCCGATCCGTGCGAACCCTTTGGACCCTACCGGGATCCGGCCCGATCCGCCCACTCGGGCATCGACTGTTTCCACGATCGTCAACCCACGGTCCGGTGACTCTAAAAGTTCCGGAACCGACCCGGGGTGCCGGAACCGGTTCCGGACTGGAAGACTCCATCACGTTCGTGTTTGGCAGACCGTGCTTCGCGGTCGTGACGACCGGAGGCCCGCATGCCCGCGGAAACCCCCTACCTCGACCCTGCGCTCCCCGTGGAGCAGCGGGTCGACGACCTGCTCAGCCGCATGACGCTGGCCGAGAAGATCGGGCAGATGCTGCAGCTGGACGCCCGGCAGGACCTGGCCGAGATCATTCAGGACAAACTGGCCGGTTCGATCCTGCACACCTCGCCGGCCAAGCTGATCGAGGCGAGCGAGCTGCTGTCCCGCACCCGGCTGAAAATTCCGCTGCTCACCGCGGAAGACTGCATCCACGGCCACTCGTTCTGGCCGGGCGCCACGATCTTCCCGAGCCAGCTGGCGATGGCCGCCTCGTGGGACCCGGCGCTGCTGGAACGGGTCGCCCGGGCCACCGCGGTCGAGGTCTCGGCCACCGGCATCCACCAGACCTTCTCCCCGGTCCTGTGCATCGCCCGGGATCTGCGCTGGGGTCGGATCGACGAGACTTTCGGCGAGGACCCGCTGCTGATCGCCGACCTGGGCGCCGCCATGATCCGCGGATACCAGGGCACCGGCCTGACCGACCCGACCGGCATCCTGGCCACCGCCAAGCACTTCGCGGGCTATTCCGAGACGCAGGGCGGCCGGGACGCCAGCGAGGCCGACATCAGCCGCCGCAAGCTGCGCTCCTGGTTCCTGCCGCCGTTCGAGCGGGCCGCCAAGGAGGGCTGCCAGGTCTTCATGCTCGGCTACCAGTCGATGGACGGCGTGCCGATCACCGCCAACAAATGGCTGCTCAACGACGTGCTCAAGGGCGAATGGGGCTTCACCGGCACGCTGGTCACCGACTGGGACAACGTCGGCCGGATGGTCTGGGAGCAGAAGGTCTGCGCCGACTACGCCGAGGCCGCGGCACTCGCCGTGCAGGCCGGCAACGACCTGGTGATGACCACTCCCGGTTTCTTCGACGGGGCACAGGAGGCGGTCGCGAGAGGCCTCCTGACGGAGGCGGACATCGATGCGGCCGTACGCCGTATCCTGCGCCTGAAGTTCGAACTGGGCCTGTTCGAGAACCCGCGCACCCCGGACGCCGAGCGGATCGGCGCCGTGATCGGCTCGCCGGAGCACACCGCGCTCAACCTGGAGGTGGCCCGGCGCTCGCTGGTGCTGCTGCGCAACGACGGCACGCTGCCGATCGACCCGGCCGCGGCCAGCCGCCGGATCGCCGTGCTCGGCCCGAACGCCGACGACGTCTCCGCCCAGCTCGGCGACTGGGCCGGCAACTCCGGTCAGGTCGGCTGGATGCCGGACGGCCACCCGCGGGAGCTGACCGCCACCGTGCTGGACGGCCTGCGCGCCACCGTGCCGGCCGGCTGGGAGATCGTCCACGAGCGCGGCGCCGACATCGAGCGACTGGTGCCGGACCCGGAGGGCGAGACGTTCCCGGACGGGCAGCCCCGCCCGCCGATCTCCGAGTCGGCCCCGGTGGACCCGGCCCGGATCGCCGCCGCGGCCGAGCTCGCCGCCGGCGCCGACTACGCGGTCGTGGTGGTCGGCGACACCGTCAACCTGACCGGCGAGGGCTGCTCCACCGCCACCCTCGACCTGCTCGGCGGCCAGATCGCGCTGCTCGACGCGGTCGCCGCGACCGGCACCCCGACGATCGTCGTGCTGATCGACTCGAAGCCGCTGGCGCTGCCCCCGTCCGCACTCGGTGCGGCCGCGATCGTGCAGGCGTTCAACCCCGGCATGCGCGGCGGGCAGGCGATCGCCGAGCTGCTCCTCGGCCTGATCGAGCCGAGTGGCCGGCTGCCCATCTCCGCCGCCCGGCACGTCGGCCAGCAGCCGGTGTACTACAACCAGCTGCGCGGCCAGCACGGCACCCGGTACGCCGACCTCACCCAGGACCCGCTGTTCGCCTTCGGCGAGGGCCTGAGCTACACCACGATCACGTACGACGGCCTGGCCATCGGCGAGCCCGAGGTCCCGGCCGACGGCGTGGTGCGGGCCACCGTCCGACTCTCCAACACCGGCACCCGGCCGGCCCTGGAAACCGTCCAGGCGTACGTGAGCGACCTGGTCACCAGCGTCACCTGGGCACACCGCGAGCTGAAGGGCTACCGCCAGGTGGTCGTCCCGGCGGGCGAGAGCGTCACCGTGGAGATCGAGATCCCGGCCGCCGACTGCACCCTGGTCACCGCCGACGGTGACCGGGTCGTCGAGCCGGGCGACTTCGAGCTGCTGGTCGGGCCGAACTCGCGCCCGTCCGCCCTGCAGTCGGCGAAATTCCGGATCAGCTAGTACCGCAACCCGATGTCGTTGCTTACGGCGGTGCTGCCGCGCGAGCCGGCGGTGGGGACGTTCGGGCCGGGCGGGCACGACTTCACGTACTGGAGCACGTTGATTCCGGCGGCGTTCGCCTTCCTCGCCGCACAGCTGGATTGACCGGAGGGGCGGCCGGGTGGCCGTCCGACCTGCCGGGTGTGCGCACCGCGGCGGCCGCGGGGGCGGGGGGCGGGGGTCTCCCGGCTGTCTCCCGGCGGCCCCGGGGATCGATAGAACGACATACTCCTGGTAGAAATGTGTCGATCACATCGGCTCCGGTGGGGCGATGGCGCGATCTACGGGGGTTCCACATTGGCTATACGACGGCATGCGCCCGGTGGCGCCGTGCCGCCGGTCGGCTGACGCTGCGCGGGTGACGCCCGCTTTCTTCGACGGTTTGCCGGGCGTGCCGACAGGCGCGCCGGCTGCCCTTTTTTCGCAGTAGACGTCTACATCCGTACGGGGGATGGATTCATGGGTTCGACACGACGATGGCGGCTGCTCGCCGGTGTCGCGATGGGCGTGGCCACCGCGGTGGCCCTGCCGCAGACGGCGGTGGCGGCGGTGCCGCGCGTGGTGGCACCGGCGGTGGCGCCGGCGCCACCGCTGACGGTGCAGCAGGCGCTGGACCGGTTGCTGGGCGGGCAGACCCGGGAGGCATTGCCGACCGACAACCCGATCGACGATGCGGCGCTGGACCGGATGCTGGTCCAGGATCTGGCCGACTACGACGCGGACCCGGAGGTCCGGGCGGCCGCGGCCGCGGTGCTGGCCACCGATGACGCGGCGAAGATCCGGGACTTCCTGGACAACGGTCTGCCGGTCTATCGCAAGGCGGCCGACCAGCGCAAGCGGGATCAGGCCGAGCGGGACCGGGCGCAGGTCCAGGAGTGGGCCGAGACCGGGGGCCCGCTGGTGCGCAAGGGCGCGCAGGCGGCACTCGACTCGGGCAGCGACGCGAAGATCGCGGCATTCGTGGCGACCGGGCAGGCCGCGGCGGACCTGGCCGACAAACAGGACACGCTGAGCGCGGCGGACAAGGCCCGCACGATCCAGGCCCGGGTCGAGCAGATGGTCGCGCAGGGCGGCTACGAGGTCCAGGAGCTGGGCCAGGCGGCGCTGGACAGCGAAGACCCGGCGGTGATCGAGGACTTCTATCTCAACGGCTACCAGGTGGCCAGCCAGCAGGACGCGGACGCGCAGAAGCAGATCACCGACGCGTTGGCGGCGCGGTCGAAGGCGGTCGCGGATCTTCTAGATCTGGCGCAGCGGGCCAAGCAGGCCGCCGACGCGCAGAAGAAGATCATCGAGGCGAGTGTCGCGGCGACGAAGGCGTTGACCGATGCGGCGAACGCGATGGCCTTGGCGAACAAGGAGGCCAAGCAAGCCGACGCGATCTACGCCGCGGATGTGCCGCGGCGTCAGGCAAGCCAGCCGACCCATACCGCCGACCTGTCCGCGCTGCGCGGTCAGGCGTGTCAGGACGCGTCGATCGCGGCGCACCAGTCGGATCTGGTGACAGCGCAGTCGGGTGTCGCGGCGACGGCGGCGCAGACGTTGGAGAAGACCGGGCTGTCGCAGGGCATCGCGTGGACCGAGGTGACGCAGGCGCAGGCTGACGCGGGGACCGCTGCGAGGCTGGCCGCCGAGACCGCGTGCTATGCCGTTACTGCGACCGAGGCCGCCGGCAAGACGCTGGACGCCGATCACAACGCGACGGTTGATGCGAACAACGCGGTCAAGTATCGGCAGGCGGCGGAGCGGGAGCAGGCCGCCGCGGAGAAGCTGGCGGACAAGGCGGAGAAGCTGGCGGCTGCCGCGCAGGCTGCGGCGGCCGACGCGAAGGCGCAGCGGCTGCGGGCCGAGAAGGACGCGGCCAGCGCCCATGAACACGCTGACAACGCGGCCGCTTACTACCGGGACGCCCGCCGGCAGCGCGACATCGCCCGGGCGGCGACCGCGGCGGCGATTCAGCATTCGCTGAACGCCTACTCTGCGGCCAAGCGGGCGATCGATCAGCAGAACATCGTGGTTGGTAAGGGAGCCGAGGCCAAGCAGAAGCAGGATGAGGCGTTGGCGGCGGCTGGCCGGTTCAAGGACAAGGCGGACCGGGCCCAGGCGCTGATCAAGAAGGCGTCGGCGGACAACGAGAACACCAAGTCCAAGGAGTTCGAGGCGCAGGCCGCCGAGGCGCGCAAGATCGCCGCGGAGACCAACTGCAAGTACCCGGACTCGCCGAACGGGTGCCCGGGCACCGCGGAGATGCAGAAGATCCGCGACGACGCGACCCGGATGCGGACCGTCGCGGACGACGCCAAGAAGGCCTCCGACCAGTCCCGGGCCGCCTCGGACGCGGCCCAGGCCGAGTCCGACGCGGCGGCGGCCGACGCCCGCCGGGCGGCTGCGGCGGCTGCCGCGGCTGCCGCGGATGCACGAGCGGCCGCGAACCAGGCCCGTCTCGCGCGCCAGGACGCTGCCGACGCGAAAGCCGCGGCGAACCGGGCGATCAAGGATGCGAACAAGGCCAACGCGGACGCGCAGACGGCGGTGCAGACCGCCCGGACCGCGATCAACAAGGCGACCGCGGCGCGCGCCGACGCGGACCTGACCGCCAGGTCGGCGCAGGATGCGGTGCGGCAGTCGGCGATCGCGGCTTTCGAGTCGCGAGTGTCCGGGCGGGCGGCGTTGGACGCGCGAGAGTCGGCGGACGGGATCGCCGACCCGGCGGAAACCGCGATCGATGTCGCATCCGCGTATGCCACCACGGACAACGACGCGGCGATGGCGGTCGACATCGCCGCCAACGCGATGCTGATCGGTGACGCGCAGGCCACCGCGGCGCAGAAGCACGCGGACGACGCGGCGGCGGCGGCAATTCACGCGCAGGAGATGGCCGACAAGGCCGTCGCGCAGGTTAAACCGGCTTATCTGGCGGCGCAGAAGGCCGCCGAGGCGGCCAACCGAGCCGTCAAGGCGAGTAACGCGGCTATCGCCGCCGCCCGCGACGCGGCCAAGGAGGCCAGGGGCGCCATTACGGCCGCCAACGACGCTGCGAGCGCTGCCGAGGAAGCGGGGTCGTGGGCCAAGGGCGCCGCTGACATGGCTGCGCAGGCGGGCAGTGATGCCCGGTCGGCGCAGCAGGCGGCGAACAACGCCGCCGGTTTCGCGAAGAAGGCGGATCAGGCGGCGGACAACGCGGAAGCGCTGTCGAAGAAGATCAAGCAGGTCAGCGACACGATCACGTCGATCTCCGACGGCATGTGGGCGGTCGCGCAGAACATGGGCCGGATGGCCAAGACCCTGCAGGACATCGCCTGGCAGGCGTACAACGCCGAGCAGGCGGCGGCGGAGAAGAAGCTCAACGACTGGATCGACGACAAGGCGAAGTGGCTCAACGACCACATCGGCGGGTCGGACGTCACGAAGGGCTTCATCGACGGCGCGGCCGGCATGGTCAAGGGGATCATCCAGACCAGCAACTGCGTGACCGGCACGTTCCTGGGCACCGACGCGGCCACCGACGAGTACACGGTGCCCGAGGTCAGCTACCTGCCGAACTCGGACAAGTCCTGCAACATGCTGGTCAAGGGCTTCAAGGACCTACTGAGCGACCCGAAGCAGCTGCTGCACTGGGACGACTGGAAGAAGAACTGGAAGTACGCGCTGGGCGAGACCCTGTTCGACGGGGCCTTCTTCCTGGTCACCGACGGCACCGGGCTGATCACCAAGATCGCTGAGAGCGGCGTGGCGCAGACCGCCAAGCAGGCGATCAGGGACATCGCCAAGCTGTCGGCCAAGGACATGGCGGCCGGCGTCGTCAAGTTCGGCACCGAGAAGCTGGTCAACGCGATCAAGGAACTCGGCGCGGTCACCACCTCCCGGCTCATCGAACTCGCCGAGAGCCTCGGCGGGAAGCTGAAGATCACCTTCAACGCCGATGAACTCACGGCGATGTCCAAGGCAGTCGGCCTCAAGGGCATCGACGCGGTGGAGAACCTCCTCCGCAACCTCAAAGACACCCCCCTGATAAAGGGGATCGGCGACTTCATCGAGCGCTGCTTCAAGCGCAACAGCTTCACCCCCGACACGCGGGTTCTGCTAGCGGACGGCACCAGCAAGGCCATCGCCGACGTCCGCATCGGCGACCAGGTGCTGGCGACTGATGCCACCACGGGATACACCTCAGCGGAACCCGTCACCAACCTGATCACCAATACTGACACCACGTTCACTGATCTGACCGTTCAGGTGGCTGATGGGCAGTCGGCTGTTCTGCACACCACTACCCATCACCCATTCTGGGGCTCCGACACCAAGTCCTGGGTGGACGCCGGGCAGCTGGCGCCCGGGTCCGCGCTTGCTACGCCGTACGGTGGTATCGCCAAGGTTGCCGCTGTTCGCAGCTTCCAGGGCAGCCAGCAGATGCACAACCTCACCGTCGCGGCACTGCATACGTATTACGTGCTGGCTGGCGATGTTCCAGTTCTCGTGCACAACTGTGGGGTCGACGAGCCGATTCCCACAGATTTCGCGCCCAACACCGTGTACCGAGCCGTCCGGAAGGACGAGGATCCGGCCAAGGGTTTGTTCGCCAGGGGCGATGGTGACGTCGAGCCCTGGCAGCACGTTCTGTCAAGTCCTAGCGACTCCCCGTGGATCTCGACGACCAAGGATCCGGCGGTTGCCTTCGGCAAGTACATGAAGAATGGTCTCGGCGTGGTTAGGATCGACCTCACCAAGGTTCCGAGTGAGATGGTTGATGCTGCCGGAAATCTGCGTGTGCCGCCGGGCTACGAATGGATGGAAATCGGAGAGACGGCATTGCGCGACCGTGAATTGTTGATTCGCGGCACTATCCCGGCCGATGCGATCACGGGATATTGGCCGGCCGGTTAGGCCGGGAGAGGTGACCCGCATGAATGCAGATGACATTGCCGACAAGTTGCAGTTCGAATGGAGCGCAGACGGCGGATTCCTGTACGGGCTGCGGTACGGGCACTTCGATCCGCTTGCCGCAGAACGGTTCCTGAGCGTCCTGAATTCAGTCGACCCGGAGGATCCGGCTCGTTTTGAGCCTAGAGTGGTGGGCAGATTATGGCTCATTCCCTACTACATGCTGTCGCACCTGCATAATTCCGAACGTCAAGGCCTGGACATCAGTGAACAGCAGAGAGTGATGTTCCGCGCCAACGACGTCCTGGCCGTGATTTTCGGCGGCCGAGGTGGTACCTCGGCCAGTAGCGGTGGTGCCGAGCAGGCCGTCAGCTAGCCTTTGGGACGGGCGCCGTGGTCTCGGGTGTGAACTCGGACCACGGCGCCGCACTCTGACTGGACTTTTTCAGTGAAGTAGAGGGCGATGAGTACGCGATCTCGCCGGTGCTGATCGAGCGGCCAGCCGCACCGCACCCGAGCGCAGCGCCGACTCACCGGTTCGATCTCGGTGGCGCGATGAACGGGAGTATCTGCTCGGGATGGCCCGCCGCGCCGCTCAGAGCTGCCGGGCCGCGGCCACCTTGCGGATGGCGAAGCCCAATCCGGTGTACGTCGCGACCGCCGCCGTGTTGTGGTAATCCGCCAGCAGCGCCACCCGGCGCCGGCCGGTCGTTGCGTCCCGGCCGGCCAGCAGCTCATCGGCGGCGAACCCGCACAGGTCGGCGGCGAGCCCTCGCCCCCGCAAGTCGGGCCGGGTGGTCACCCCGGCCAGGAAACCCGTCTCGGTGGTCGACCAGGCGTCCGCCGCGACCGCGACCAGGCGTCCGGTGGCGTCCCGGATCCCGGCCCAGCGCCGTACCCCGGGACCGCCGGGCACCGCGTACGAGTCCGGGAAGGACTCGGCGAGCAGCGCCGACACCTCCGGCCACTCGTCCTCGGTCAGCCACCGCGGATCGTGGCGCGGGCGCCGCCCGATCGGCTCGGTGATCTCCATCCAGGCGAACCGCGCGCTGACTGCCAGCTCCGGCGCGCGGGCCACCACCGCCGCGACCAGGTCCTCCGGGCCGAACGGCCGGAACGTCACCCCGACCTCCGGCAGCACCTCGCGGACCAGGGCGGCGAGCGGTTCCGGGTCGCCGTGCACGACCAGCCGATCCCAGTGCGCCAGCCCGGCGCAGGCCACCACGGTCGCGCCGGGACGCTGCCAGATCCGGGCGCCGTCGGCCGCGGCCGCCCACCGTACGAAGAGATCCACGCGACCATGGTGGCAGGACGTTCCCGGCACGGATCCGGTAGGCGGCCGCGGGTGCCCGCCTGTCACAGTGGGCGCGTGCTGAAGCTCCCCCGGCTGCGTCCCGCCTCGCTGTTCCTCGTGGGCGGGCTGGCCACCGCCCTCTCCGTCGCGCTGGTCGCGGCCAGCAACCTGTGGGTCCGCGAGGAGTCCACCGGCCACGTCTACTCGGTGGCCGACGTGCCGAGCGCCCCGGTGGCGCTGGTCCTCGGCGCCCAGGTGGACCCGCCCGGCGAGCCGTCCGCCTTCCTGGCCGCCCGGCTGGACCTGGCCCGCCGGCTCTATCAGGCCGGCAAGGTGAAGGCGATCCTGGTCTCCGGCGACCACGCCGACTGGTCGTACGACGAACCCGGCGCGATGCTGGTCTGGCTGGTCGCGCACGGCGTCCCGGCGGACCGGATCGTGATGGACCACGCCGGCTTCGACACCTACGACTCGTGTTCCCGCGCCGGCCGGATCTTCGGCGTCCGGCAGGCGATCGTGGTCAGCCAGTCCTTCCACGTGCCCCGGGCGGTCGCCCTGTGCCGCTCCCTCGGCATCGACGCCACCGGGGTCGGCGACGACACGCAGCGCGCCAACAAGCCGCTGTGGGCCCGCGGCCAGGCCCGCGAGTGGGCCGCCGCCGTCAAAGCCGCCTGGGACACCGGCACCGGTCGCGACCCGGTCTTCCTCGGCCCGCACGAGTCGGGCGTGGACACCGCGGTCGCCCACGGCTGAGTCCGCCTCAGACGGAGCCGAGGTGGGTGCGCAGGGCGCCGGGGAGGTCCGTGGCGGGGCCGTGCCAGGCCACGTGGCCGTCGGGGCGGATCAGGGTCGCTTCCGGGGAGGGATCGCGAGGCGGTGCGACATTCAGGCGTACGGCGTAATCGGCGGGGACCCGATCGTCGGTGAGAAGGACGTGCCGTCCGTCGCGCAGCCTCTCGTAGAGCCGGCTGCCGTCGCGGAGTTCCTGGTCGGCGGCGCGTGGCGCGTGCGGGTAGTCGATGCCGACGCCGGACAGGACGCCGGCGGCGCGGTGCATCACCGGCGGCAGTGCCATCAGCGCGGATCCGGCGGTGTTGCGGGTCCAGCGGCCGGCCACCGAGCGGATCATCGCGAGCCGGATCAGCGCGCCGCTGCTGCGCAGCACCAGCCGGCCGACCGGGTGGCGTTCGGCCTGGTAGGTGTCGAGCAGGCCGGCCGGCGCCCAGCCCTGGACGGTGGCGGCGAGCTTCCAGGACAGGTTCGCGGCGTCCTGCAGGCCGGTGTTCATGCCCTGCCCGCCGGCCGGTGAGTGGACGTGCGCCGCGTCGCCGGCCAGGAGGACCCGGCCGGCGCGGTAGCTGGGGACCTGCCGCTCGTCGCTGTGGAAGCGCGACATCCAGCGGCTCTCGACGATGCCGAAGTCGGTGCCCAGCGCCCGTCGGGTCACCGCGCGGACCTCGTCGAGCGTGAGCGGCTCGCGGTCGGAGACCTGGTGGTGGCGGTCCCACGCGAAGATCCGGTGCCAGCCGTCGCCGAACGGGGCGACGAACGCGAACGCGTCACCGACCGCGTTGACCGCCAGCACATCGTCCGGCGGGGTGGCCAGCCGCACGTCGGCCAGCATGATCGAGGTGAGCACCGACCGCCCGGGAAACGGCAGGCCGGCCGCCTGCCGGACGGCGCTGTGCACGCCGTCGGCGCCGACCACCCAGTCGGCGGTCACGGTCTGCGTGCCGAAGGTCAGCGTGCCCTGGTCGAGGCCGGTCAGCTCGGCGCCGCGGACGATCCGCGCGCCGGCCTTGACCGCGCGCTCCTCGAGGAGGCGCTCGACGTTGTACTGCGGGGTGATCAGCAGGAACGGAAAGCGCGACGGCAGCTCGGACAGGTCGACCCGGATCTGCTGGAACAGGCGCAGCCGGGCGACCTTGGCGCCGGTCGCGATCAGCTCGTCGGCCAGGCCGCGGGCGTCCAGGACCTCCAGGGTGCGGGCGTGCACGCCGAACGCCCGGGTCAGGTTGGACGTGCCGGACCGGCGCTCGAAAACGGTCACGTCGACGCCGGCGTGGGCCAGGTCGCCGGCCAGCAGCAGGCCGGTGGGGCCGGCGCCGACGATCGCCACGGTGGTGTGCATGGCTCCTCCTCGCGTTCGTTTGCCAACGCTTGTTGACACTAGGCCGTCAACGCTTGTTTGCCAACACTTGTTGACCTACTGTTGGCGACATGACCGCACCGCGCCGCTCGGACGGCACCCGGGCCGCGATCCTCACGGCAGCCCGCGAGCGCTTCGCCGCCGACGGGTTCGAGCGCGCCACCATCCGCGCCATCGCCGCCGACGCGCGGATCGACCCGTCCCTGGTGATGCGCTACTACGGCAACAAGGAGAAGCTGTTCGCCGCCGCCGCCGAGTTCGACCTGCGGCTGCCCGACCTCACCGCGGTGCCGCCCGGCGAGCACGGCCGCGCCCTGGTCGCGCACTTCTTCACCCGCTGGTCCGAGGATGAGACGCTGCTCGCCCTGATCCGGGCCGGCGTCAGCCACGAGGCCGCCGCCGGCCGGATGCGCGAGATCTTCGCGGCCCAGGTCGGCCCGATCGCCGCCCGCCTGGCCCCCGACCCGGCCTCCGCACCCACCCGCGCCGGGCTGATCGCCACCCAGATCCTGGGCTTCGCCCTGTGCCGCTTCGTGCTGCGCCTGCCCCCGGTCACCGCGCTCAGCGAGGCCGAAGCGATCGCCTGGCTGGCCCCGGTCGTGCAGCGCTACCTGCACGACACCATCTGACATCGATGTTTCTCGACATCCGGCCGGCTGTGGACCAGAGTGTCAGGCATGACGAAACGGCGAGTCCTCCTGTCCGCCGCGATGGCGGCGCCGCTGGCCGGACCGGCCACCGGGGCACACCGGCGGCCGCCGGACGCCGAGCTGCGGGCGATCCTGCGCGCGATCGACCCGGTCCGGATCGAGGCGACGGTGCGGCGGCTCGCCGCCTTCGGCACCCGGCACACGCTGTCGTCACAGACCGATCCGGGGCGCGGGATCGGCGCGGCGCGGGATTGGATCCACGATCAATTGCGGTCGTACGCGGAGGCCGCCGACGGCCGGATGACCGTCGAGGCCCCGTCGTTCACCCAGCCGGTCTCACCGCGCGTGCCGACCCCGACGGTCATCACCAACGTGATCGCCACCCTGCGCGGCAGCGTCAGCCCCGAGCGGATCTACGTGGTCACCGGGCACTACGACTCGCGGGTGACCGACGTTCTGGACCACACCAGTGACGCGCCGGGCGCCGACGACGACGCGTCCGGGGTGGCCGTGGTGCTGGAACTGGCCCGGGTGATGGCCCGGCACAGCCCGGAGGCGACCATCGTCTTCGCCGCGGTCGCCGGCGAGGAGCAGGGCCTGTACGGCTCCGACCACCTGGCCCAGTCGTTCCGGGACGCCGGCGCCGACATCGAGGCCATGTTCAGCAACGACATCGTCGGCACCGGCGACGCGCACGACGGCAGCCGGCCCGAGCCGCACACCGTGCGGCTGTTCGTCGAGGGCGTCCCCACCGCGGAGACCCCCGCCGAGGCGGGTGTGCGGCGCAGCGTCGGCGGCGAGAACGACGGGCCGTCCCGCCAGCTCGGCCGCTTCGCCCGCGAGGTGGCGGCGAATCCGCAGACCGGCATGGACATCCGGGTGGTCTGGCGCCGCGACCGCTACCTGCGCGGCAGCGACCACGTCTCGTTCCTGCTGCGCGGCTACCCGGCGGCCCGGTTCACCGAGCCTCGGGAGAACTTCGCCCACGAGCACCAGGACGTCCGGGTCGTCGACGGCGTGCAGTACGGCGACCTGGTGGAATTCTGCGACTTCGCGTACATCGCCCGGGTGGCCCGGGTCAACGCCGCCACCCTGTGGAGCCTGGCGACCGCACCCGGCACCCCGAAGGACGTGGTGATCGACACCACCCGGCTCACCAACGACACCACCCTGCGCTGGACCCTCGGCACCGAGCCCGACCTGGCCGGATACGAGATCGTCTGGCGGGAGACCACCGCACCGGACTGGACCGGCGCGCACGCGGTCGGGCTGGTCGGCACCGCCACCGTCGACATCTCCAAGGACAACGTGCAGTTCGGCGTCCGCGCGGTCGACCGCGACGGGCACCGCAGTCCGGCCGCTGCGCCGAAGCCGTCGGCCTGATAGGTTCATCCGCGGAGTTTGATCCCCGAGTGCTCGAAAGAGTGAAGCCAATGATTGCCCCGGTGTCCGGCTGCGGTTTCGTGCTTCCCTTTTTCGCTTTCCCGCCCTCGGAAGGGTTTCTCCACCATGGATCTGCGCATTCAGCGCTCCGTCGTCGCCAATCTGCGTAACCGGCCGCACGCGGCCGAGTCCGGGCCGTTCGTGCTCGGCCTGGATCACGGCACCGACAGTCCGCACATCAACTACGCCACGCCGGTTCCCGGCGCGACGATCACCCGGGACGATGTCGCGGCGCTGGTCACCGCATTCGGTGGCCGGGCACCCCGGCTGGAGTACGTCGTGAGCTGTGCCCCGGAGCTCGAAGACCTCCTGATCGAGGCCGGCTTCGCGGTCGAGTCCCGCAACGAGTACCTGATCTGCACACCGGAGACACTGGTGACGGCGGGCGCCCCGGACGGGTTCGAGATCCTGGAACCGGCGACCGACGCCGCGTTGACCGGGATGATCTCGGCACAGAACGAGGCGTTCGGCGGCTCGTTCGAGGCCGCGGCCGATTCGGTGGCCCGGTATCGGCGCAACCGGTCGCTGGGCGCGGTGCTGGTCGCCGCGTACACCACCGGCGGCGAGGCGGCCGGTGGCGGCACGGCGGTGGCGCCACACGACGGGCTCAGCGAAGTCGGCGGGATCGCGGTCCGCCGGCGGTACCGCCGCCGGGGGCTGGCCGGGGCGATCACCGCGGCGATCGCCGAGCGGCTGTTCGCCGGCGGGGCCGACGTGGCCTGGCTGGAGGCCTCCGGCGAGGACTCGTGGCGGGTCTACGAGCGGATCGGCTTCCGGCCGGCGGGTCAGCGGCTCTACATCGCCAAGTACTGAGACAGCGAACCGCTGTCCAGGTGAGTGAGATCCCCGCCGGTGTCCAGGGCGCCCTCCAGCAGGGCGGCCAGTGAGGTCCCGTAGACCCGGACATCGGCGGGGTCCTCAATCGTCCTGTCGCTCGCCCAGGGCACGGCGATCCAGTAACTCCACGCGGACTCCCAGTGTTTCACCACGCACACCGACCGTCCGTCGGCCAGATCGAAGACCGGCGCCACCCACCAGTCGGCCTGGAACTCCGCGAAAGTGCCGGACACCCTCAGCCGCCAGGCGCCGCCGAACAGGACCCCGGAGCCGAAACGTCGATACAGCGCGGCCACCTCGGGCAGGTCGAGCAGGGCCGGATGCCCGGGTGGGTCCATCTCGCCCTCGTGGTCCAGCCGATCGAGAACGTCGTCGAGTTCGGGGCCGGCCGCCGTCAGATGACAACCGGAGATCGGGCGCAACGAGCCGCCCGGCTCCTGGACCACCGCGGTGAGGCCGGCATGCAGGGCGACCGTGGTCTGTTCGCCGGTAATCGCGTTCTCGACCAGCATCCGCACGCGGGCGAGAGTGGCCCGGACCGCATCGGTCGAGACGCCCGGCCCGGTGGCGTTCCGCGGCTCGCCGAGCGGGAGGTCGAGCAGCGGATTCGGGCTGCCGGACTCACCCACGTAGGGGTACAGGCGCGTGATCCAGCCGGTGGACTTGTCACCGCCGTACGCGTCGATCGGATTGTAGATCCGCTTCCAGAATTCCGGATCCGCGGCGCCGGCCGCCGCCCGGACGAAGTGATCGGCGATCGGGGCGAGCGAGCGGCACCACTTCTCCAGGCCGAGGCCTGCCCCGGCGAGCACGTCGACGCGGGCGCGGATCCGCCGCCAGTCCTCCGCCGTCCCGGTCAGAGAGATCGACGGGATGCCGCAGAGGACGGAAACCCGATAGGCGAAGTACGGCGAATAGGCGTCCATCAGCACCACGCGACCGGCCATCCGGTCGACCTCGGTGCTGGTGGAGAAATCGCAGTCGCTCGCGCCGAGGCGGGACGGGAGCATCCCGGCGAGCTTGGCCACCACATCGGGCCAGACCGGTTCGCCGCGCACGACGACCGTCAGCAGATCACGGCCCTGATGGCCGACCAGGCGGTCGCGCAGGTCGTCGGCGTTCAGGTGGATGTGGCGGGCGACGCCCTCCAGGATGGTCAGCCAGACGGCGTCCGGCGAGAGGGTGAGCGGACGGTGATCGGCGAACGCGCGGGCGACCGCGCCGAGCAGCGGGTGGATGCCGTCCGGCTCGAGCACCGGGAGCGCGGGGTCGCCGGCGGTCCACAGGGCGTCCGGGTACAGGGAGCCCAGCGGTCTGGTCGGGAGCGGTTCCATCGCCGGTGGGACGGCGTCGACCGGGAAGTTGATCACGGCCTATGGTGACAGGCGTGACGGAGAACGGGTAGCGCTGATCACCGGAGCCTCGCGCGGGCCGGGGGCCCGGCTCATCACCGGGGAAGGGAACACCGTGAACGGCGGGCACACCATCGACTGACAATGGGGGTATGCGGCAGGCCTACGCGCACCACGCGACCCTCGTCCTCGACCCGTCAGCCGACCCCCGGGCACCCGGGGCGGCGATCACGCTCGCACTCTGCGGCGCCCACCGGCATGCCGGGCCGTGCCCGGTGGCACCGCACCACACCGGCGCCGAGGCCCGCGCGGACGGCCTGCACCTGCGGATCCTCTTCGCGGTCGCGCCGGACCGGGTGGACGCGGTGCGGGCCGCGATCGACACCGCGTTGAGCGGGGGGCCGTGGCGGCTGGTGGAGTCCGGCTGTGCGCGGATCGATCCGGCCGAGCGGGACCACGCGCGGCGTCTCCTGAAAAGTGTCGGACCCCGCGGCTAGCGTGCGGGCATGTCGTTCCCGAGGAAGCAGGACCGGCCGGCGCTGGCGGATGACCCGGCCGGCGGCGACTGGCAGTCGGCGCAGGGGCTGCTCTGGATGAGCGCGGCGCCGGCCGCGGCCGGCTGGTGGCGTACGGTGCACCGGCAGGTGCGATGGTCGCCGCACCGGCCTACGGCGCCTTCTTCCGCCACGGCGCCGGAACGACGGGCCTGCACGAGCTCGCCTGGTTCCTGCTCGCCACCGCCACCCTGCTGCTGATCCTGATCGTCGCCGACCGCTCCCTGTCCCGCCTCAGCACCACTGCCGACGAAAACCACCTCGGCACCACCGACGACCAGAACCGTCCCGGGATCGCAGCCGGTACTCACGTCGGTGAGGAGGATCGTCCTGGTTCCACCGCCGACACCTCCGCCGACGAGGACCGCCGGCGAAGTACCCACCCGAAAGGATCACCCTCATGACCGGAGGGGCCGGCTCGGTAACGCCGTTCAGCGCCGGCCCTGGGATCGGGCCGGGCGCTGAACGATGACATCGAGGGGCGGGGTTCACGGCGTACGCCGGCAATCGCAGCGGTCTGAAGGACCGCGCACCGCAAGAAAGCCACGGCCCGAAGCCCCGCGCACCGCAAGAAAGCCACGGCCCGAAGCCCCGCGCACCGCAAGAAAGCCACGGCCCCAAGCCCCGCACACCGCCAGAAACCGCAGCCCGAAGCCCCGCACCGCCAGAAACCGCAGCCCGAAGCCCCGCACCGCCAGAAACCGCAGCCCGACGCCCCGCGCAGCGCGTAAGAGAACCGCCGCCTGGAGCCCCGCGCAGTGCCGCACCGAAGCAACAGCCGGGGAGAAGCGGTCCGGAGCCGTGACGGCTCCGGACCACCTCGCCGGTCAGGCGCCGCGCAGGGTCGCGCCGAAGCGCGCCGTCGTCACCGCCACCGCGGCGTCGCGGGCGGCGATCGTCTCGTCGGAGGTCAGCGTCCGGTCCGGCGCGCGGAACGTCAGCTTGTAGGCCAGCGACCGCTTCCCCTCGCCGAGCTGCGCCGACTCGTACACGTCGAACAGTGCCACCGATTCCAGCAGCGAACCCGCGCCCTCGGCCAGGGCGGCGCGGACCTCGTCGGCCGGCACCGTGCGGTCCAGGACCAGTGCCACGTCGATCAGCGCCGGCGGGAACGTGGAGATCAGCGGGGCGTCGACGACCGGGGCGTCCGGCAGCGCGTCCAGCGAAAGCTCCATCGCGCTGGTGCGTTTCGGCAGTTCGAGGGCGGAGACGACGGCCGGGTGCAGCTCGCCGGCGTGGCCGACGACCTCGCCGTCGACCAGGATCGCGGCGCAGCGGCCCGGGTGCCACGGGGCCTGCTCGGCGGCGCGGACCCCGACCCGGGCGGCGGGCACCCCGGCGGCGGCGATCGCGATGCGGGCGGCCTCGATGGCGTCCGCCCAGCTCGCCGGGCGGCCCTCACCCCACCAGCCGGCCGGGGCGGCGTCGCCGGTCAGGACCGCGGCCAGGTGCCACGGCTGGTCGGGGACGATCGCGTTGGCCCGCGCCCACTCGTCGGCGTCCGGCCGCCGGTCGACGCCGAGGACCGGCGGAGCCTCCGCGGTCAGCCGCGGCAGGAACACCGTGCCGGTCTCGAAGAGCGCCACGTCCCGGTGCCCGCGGCCCAGGTTGCGCTTGAGCGTGCCGAGCAGCGGGCCGAGCAGGTTGGTGCGCAGCAGCGGCTCCTCCTCGGACAGCGGGTTGGTGAGCCGGACCGCGCTGCGCCGCGGGTCGTCGGCCGGCAGCCCGAGCTGGTCCGCGGCGCCGGGCGCGACGAACGGGTAGGACAGCACCTCGACGTACCCGTTCTCGGCGAGCGCGCGGCCGACCGAGCGGCGGCGGCGCTGCCCGGGGGTGAGCCCGTTGCTGGCCCCGGCCGGCGGCAGCACACTCGGGATGTCGTGGTAGCCGCCGAGCCGGGCCACCTCCTCGACCAGGTCGATCGGGGCCTGCAGGTCGGGCCGCCAGCTGGGCGGGACGACGTCGCTGCCGGCGACCGTGCAGCCGGCCGCGGTGAGCAGCTCGGCGATCCGGTCCGGCGGGTAGGGCAGGCCGATGACCTTCGACGGGAGCTCGGCCGGCAGGTGGATCGCGGCCGGCGGGGCCACGTGGTCGAGGTCGAGGATCCGCTCGTCGGCGGTCCCGCCGGCGTGCTCCAGCAGGATCGCCACCGCGCGCTCCAGCGCGGGCAGGGTGAGCTGCGGGTCGACGCCGCGCTCCCACCGCTTGGCGGCCTCGCTGAACAGCCGGTGCCGGCGGGCGGTGCGCCCCACCATCACCGGATCCCAGTGCGCGGCTTCGAGGAGCACGTCGACCGTGCCCGGCTGCCACTCGCTGGTCTCGCCGCCCATCACCGCGGCCAGCGAGATCGGCCCGGTCTCGTCGCAGATCACCATGTCCTCGGCGTCGAGGATCCGGGCGACACCGTCCAGCGTGGTGAGCTTCTCGCCGGCCCGGGCACGCCGCACGGTCAGCCCGCCGCGCAGTCGCTGCAGGTCGAAGACGTGCATCGGCTGGCCGAATTCCAGCATCAGGTAGTTGGTGATGTCGACCGGCAGCGAGATGGCCCGGATACCGGCCTGGATCAGCCGGCGCTGCATCCACTCGGGGGACTGCGCCTGCGGGTCGATGCCGCGCACGACGCGCGCCGAGAACCGGTCGCAGCCGACGGTGTCCTCGACGGTGACCGGCCACGGCGAGTCGCCGGTCGCGGCGGCGGCCGGGATCGCCGCCGGGTCGCGGTAGGCCACCCCGAAATGGGTGGCGAGCTCGCGGGCGATGCCGCGGACGCTCATCTCGTATCCCCGGTCCGGGGTGATCTCCACCTCGACCAGGACGTCGTCCAGTCCGACCACCGGCCGGGCGTCGGCACCGGGCGTCCCCGCGGGCAGCACGATGATGCCCGAGTGGTCACCGGAGAGTCCGAGCTCGGCGGCCGAGCAGATCATGCCGTGCGAGTTGCGCCCGTACGTCTTGCGCGCCCCGATCCGGAACCCGCCGGGCAGCTCGCCGCCGGGCAGGATCACCACGACGAGGTCGCCCTCGGCGAAGTTGCGGGCGCCGCAGACGATCTCCTGCGGCGCGTCCCGGCCGACGTCGACCGTGCAGAAGCGGATCGGCTTCTTGAAACCGGTCAGCTCCTCGATCGTGAGGACCCGGCCGACGACCAGGTCACCCTGGACGGTGGCGGCCTGGTCGACGATGGACTCGACCTCCATGCCGAGGGTGTTCAGCGCCAGGTCGAGCCGCTCGGCGGTGAGGCCGGCCGGCAGGTCGACGTATTCCCGCAGCCATGACAGTGACGTCTTCACGGCTTCAGAGCTCCATTCCGAAGTTCGTGGTGAACCGCACGTCGCCCTCGACCATGTCGTGCATGTCGCTGACGCCGTTGCGGAACATCAGGGTCCGCTCGACACCCATGCCGAAGGCGAACCCGGAGTACCGGTCCGGGTCGATGCCGCAGGCGGTCAGCACCTTGGGGTTGACCATGCCGCAGCCGCCCCACTCGACCCAGCGCGGGCCGTCCCGGTGCTGGGCGAACCAGACGTCGAACTCGGCGGAGGGCTCGGTGAACGGGAAGTAGTGCGGCCGCCAGCGGGTCCGCGCGTCCGGGCCGAACATCGCCCGGGCGAAGTGGTCCAGGGTGCCGCGCAGGTGGGCCATGGTGATGCCCTCGTCGATGACCAGGCCCTCGATCTGGTGGAAGACCGGGGTGTGGGTGGCGTCCAGCTCGTCGGTCCGGTATGCCCGGCCCGGGCTGACCACGTAGATCGGCGGGGTGCGGGTGAGCATGGTGCGCACCTGCCCGGGCGACGTGTGGGTGCGCATCACCAGGCCGGGCAGGTCGACGAAGAACGTGTCGGAGGCGCCGCGCACCGGGTTGTCCGGGCCGATGTTGAGCGCGTCGAAGTTGGCCCACTCCAGCTCCAGCTGGGGACCGTCGACGATGTCGTAGCCCATGCCGAGGAACATGTCCCCCATGGTCTCCATCAGCGTGGTCAGCGGGTGCCGGGCGCCGCGCGGGCGCCGGTTCCACGGCAGGGTGACGTCGACCCGCTCCTCGACGAGGATCCGGGCGGCGCGGTCGGCTTCCAGCTCGGCCTCGCGCGACTCGTACGCCGCCTGGATCGCCTGCCGGGCCTCGTTGACCCGCTTGCCGGCGTCGGATTTCGCGGCCGGCGGCAGCGACCCGATCTCCCGGCGGGCCAGCGACACCGGCGAGCGGTCGCCGAGGTGCGCCGGCTTCAGCGCCCGCAGGTCGTCGAGCGACGCGGCGTCGGCGAAGGCGGCGTCGGCGGCCTTGATCGATTCTTCGAGAGCCGACGGGTCGAGCAGGGCGGCCTGCTTCGGATCGTACGGATCGTTACGGTAGGACATGGCTGGGCGAACTCCCTCACACCAGATGAGCCATCGGGCAGTGTACGGAGGCACGGCTGAGCCGCAGCCCGCCGGTCATCGGGAGTCGCGCAGATGGGTCAGATCCGGCGCCCGCGACCAGCGGGCCGGATAAACAGTTCCCTCGGACCTGACATGGCGGCCAGTCTACCTCTCAGCGTTGGGCGCGAGCACTCGCATACAGGCAGACGGCGGCCGCGGCGGCCAGGTTGAGGCTCTCCGCCCCGCCGTAGATCGGCACCCGCACCCGTCGGTCGGCCGCGTCGAGCAGCTCACCGGGCAGGCCGTGCGCCTCCGAGCCGAACAGCCACGCGGTCGGCGCGGCCAGCAGCCCGCCGTCGAGCAGCGAGTCCACGTCGTCCGAGCCGGTGCCGCTGGTGGCGAGCACCTGCAGGCCGGAATCCTGCAGCAGGTCGAGCACGTCGAGCGGGGCGCGGACCACGTCGACGTGGAACAGCGAGCCGGCCGAGGCACGGACACACTTGCCGTTGTACGGGTCGACGGCATCCCCTGCGAAGATCACCGTGCCCGCCCCGGCGGCGTCGGCGGTGCGCAGGATGGTGCCGGCGTTGCCCGGGTCCCGGATCTCGGCGAGCACCGCGACCAGCTGCGGGCCCTTGGCGAGCGCCTCGCCGATCGGCACGTCGACCTGCTCGCAGAGCGCGACCAGGCCCTGCGGCTGCACCGTCTCGGCCAGCGCCGCCAGAGCGTCGTCGGTGACCGGGGAGACCTCGGGGGCCTGGGCGGCCAGTTCGGCGTGCCGGTCCAGCCCGGCCGGGGTGCCGAACAGCTCCAGCACGGCGCCGGCGGCCAGCGCCTCGCGGACGGCCTGCGGGCCCTCGGCGAGGAACCGCCCGGCGGCGTCGCGGTCCCGGCGGCGCTGCAGGCGGCGGGCCGACACGATTCGGGGCGTACGCGGCGTGTACATCGGCCGTCCTTGGAGGAATGGGAAACGCCCCCCGATCGCTCGGGGGGCGTTCCGGGAACGAACTCAGGCAGCCTGGGCGGCGGCGCCGCCGGTGCCCTCGGCCGCGACGGCCGCGCGGGCGACCTCGACGATGGCCGCGAACGCGGTGGCGTCGTTGACCGCGAGGTCGGCCAGGATCTTGCGGTCGACCTCCACCTCGGCCAGCTTCAGGCCCTGGATGAGGCGGTTGTAGGTCATGCCGTTGGCCCGGGCCGCCGCGTTGATGCGGGTGATCCACAGCTGGCGGAAGTCGCCCTTGCGGTCACGGCGGTCACGGTACGAGTACTGCATCGAGTGCAGCACCTGCTCCTTGGCCTTGCGGTACAGGCGGGAGCGCTGACCGCGGTAGCCGCTCGCGGTCTCGAGCAGGGTGCGGCGCTTCTTCTGGGCGTTTACCGCCCGCTTGACGCGTGCCATTTCAAGTACTCCTTACAGGGGAACGTGTCAGGCGCGCGTCAGCGGCCCAGAAGCTTCTTCACTCGCGGGACGTCGACCTTCGCCACCACGACAGTGCCGGTCATCCGGCGGGTAACGTGGGAGGACTTGTGCTCGAGCAGGTGGCGCTTGCCGGTCAGCTCACGCACGATCTTGCCCTTGCCGGTGACCTTCACCCGCTTACCCATGCCGGTGTGGCTCTTCATCTTCGGCACTTAGAACGCCTCTTTCTGATCTTTCCGCCGAGCCCGGGGGACCGGCGGAAAAGCTGACTACTCTGCTGCTGCTGTGCTGTCGGCAGTCTCGGCCGACGGAACCTCGGTGCCGTCGTCCTCGCGCGGCTCACGGGCAGGCTTGACTCCGGCCGCGGTGGCGGCGACCGCCGCGGCCTTGGTGGCCCGGTGCGGTGCCAGCACCATGATCATGTTTCGACCGTCCTGCTTCGGACTGGCCTCCACGAAGCCCAGCTCGGAGATCTCCTCGCTGAGCCGACGGAGCAGCCGGAAGCCCAGTTCGGGCCGGCTCTGCTCACGACCGCGGAACATGATCGTCACCTTGACCTTGTCGCCCGCCTTGAGGAACCGCACCACGTGACCCTTTTTGGTCTCGTAGTCGTGCGGGTCGATCTTCGGCCGAAGCTTCATTTCCTTGATGACGGTCTGCTGCTGGTTGCGCCGCGCTTCGCGGGCCTTCAGTGCGCTCTCGTACTTGAACTTGCCGAAGTCCATGAGCTTGCACACCGGCGGCCGGGCCATCGGAGCAACCTCGACCAGGTCCAGATCGACATCCGCGGCCAGTTGGAGCGCACGCTCGACCGGCACGATGCCGACCTGCTCACCCTCCGGACCGACCAGACGGACCTCTCGAGCCCGGATCTGTTCGTTCACGCGTGGTTCGACGCTGATGGGGCCTCCTCAGAACGTACCTACTTCTGCCAATGTCGGTCGGCCCCGAATCACCGCCCCGCTGACAAGCCGGGACGGCCGGGAAAGCAGAAGACCTCGGCGCGCGCATCTCCTGATCCAGCTGGATCAGGCGCGCATGCCGAGGCCCGCTCGACCGGTCATCGACGTCCAAAGGGAGGACGCGCCCCGCGCAGGGATTATTCCCTGTTCGGATGACCGGACCCAGCCACGTCAGTGACTCGGGTGGGAACCAGCGGGCTCCTCTTTCGCGTCCGAGGCAGGCCCCGGACGTGGTCGACTGCCCGCTAGTCTATCAGGCCTTGTGAGAGGCCGAATGCAGGGCCCGCAGCGCGCGCACCCCGTCCACCGCGTAGTCCTTGTCCACCGCCTGCAGCGCGTGGATCGACACCTGCTCGTCGTCGAAGAGCTCCAGCTGCGCCCACGGCGAGTTCCGGTCGAACCGGACCGCGCGCACCACGTCCCACGGCAGGTCGTAACCGCCCACCACGTTGCGCACGTGCACGCCCTGCTCGTCGGCGGCCACCCGGGGCCGGCAGAAGGTCAGGATGCCGAGCCCGAGCAGGATGCCCAGCCCGATCATCGCGACCTGGTCGCCGCGCTGGAAGCTGCCCACCCCGACCTGCCCGGAGTGGTCGAAACCACCCTGGCCGTGCAGACCGAAGCTGAGCACGGTGAAGAAGATCGCGACGGCGGCCGCGATCGGGCCGGCCACCCAGCGGATCCTTCTCGGCCGGAAAACCACGTCAGTCATGATCACAACCTGCAGTTGGCGATGTCGGTCACCAGAATGGCACGTGCGCCGAGGTCGTACAGCTCATCCATCACCCGGTGCACCTGGCTGCGCTGGACCATCGCCTGCACGGCGACCCAGCCCTCCCGGTGCAGCGGGGAGACGGTCGGCGACTCGATCCCCGGGGTCAGGCCGGTGGCCTGCTCCAGCAGGTCGGCCCGCACGTCGTAGGCGAGCATCACGAAGTTGCGGGCGACCAGCACGCCGTTGAGCCGGCGCAGCAGCTGCGCGGCGCCGGCCGGGGCCTGGACGTCGCGGCCGATCAGCACGGCCGACGAGCGGATCAGCGGCTCGCCGAGCGTGACCAGGCCGGCCTGGCGCAGTGTGGCGCCGGTCTCCACCACGTCGGCGATCAGGTCGGCGACCCCGAGCCGGACCGCGTTCTCGACCGCGCCGTCCAGGCGGACCACCTCGGCCTTCAGCTCGTGCTCGACCAGGTAGGCGCCGACCAGGCCGGGGAAGGCGGTGGCGATCCGCTTGCCGCCGATCTGGTCCACCGAGGTCAGCGTGCCGGCCGGGGCGGCCCAGCGGAACGTGGCGCCGCCGAAGTTCAGGTCGAGCAGCTCGGTGGCCGGCACGCCGGAGTCGACGAGCAGATCCCGGCCGGTGATGCCGAGATCCAGGTCACCCGAGCCGACGTAGGTCGCGATGTCGCGCGGCCGCAGGTAGAAGAACTCGACATTGTTGGCCTCGTCACGGCAGACGAGGTCCTTCGGGTCGGTGCGCTGACGGTAGCCCGCGTCCCTCAGCATCTGGCTGGCCGGCGCGGACAGGGTCCCCTTGTTCGGAATGGCGATGCGCAGCATTGACGTGCTCCTTCGTTCGACTTCGGACGGATCGGGGCGCACGTCAGAGATGTCGGTACACGTCCTCGAGGGTGAGACCACTGGCGATCATCAGGACTTGTGCCTGGTAGAACAGCTGCGAAAGCTCCTCCGCGGTCCGGTCCTTGCCCTCGTGCTCGGCGGCCATCCAGGACTCGGCCGCCTCCTCGACGACCTTCTTCCCGATGAAGTGGACTCCGCGTTCGAGCGCGGCGACCGTGCCCGAACCGGGGGTCTGCTCCGCCGCCTTGCGCTGCAACTCGGCGAACAGTTCTTCGAACGTCTTCACGGGAGACGATTGTTGCAGCTCATTACGGTCTGACGACGAACGCCCCCAGCGTGTGGGACGTCTTCTAAGCTGCCCGGCATGGTCAGCCGTTTCACCCCCCTCCTCATGGGCGGCGCCGTGCTGGCGCTCGCCGCCGTCACGGCCTGTTCCCCGGTCGATGACGACACCACGTCCACCGCATCCCCCTCCTCGTCGGTCGCCGACCCGTGCCGCTCGGGCGCGCTCGCCACGGTCGCGTCCGGCAAACTCACGATCGGCACCGACACCCCGGCCTACGAGCCGTGGTACAAGGACAACAAGCCGGCCAACGGGCAGGGCTTCGAGTCCGCGGTCGCCTACCAGGTCGCCGAGCGGCTCGGGTACTCCAAGGATCAGGTCGCGTGGACGTCGGTGACGTTCACCAACGCGATCGCGCCCGGGCCCAAGAAGTTCGACTTCGACATCAACCAGTTCTCCATCACCGACGAGCGCCGGCAGGCGGTCGACTTCTCCTCGCCGTACTACCTCGTGCGGCAGACCGTGATCACGACGAAGAAGTCGAAGATCGCGGGCGCCAAGTCCCTGGCCGACCTGGCCGGCGCCAAGCTGGGTGCCCAGGTGGGCACCACCAGCTACCAGGCGATCACCGACGTGATCAAGCCGACCGCCAAGCCGTCGGTCTTCAACAGCAACGACGACGCCAAGGCGGCGCTGGTCAACGGCACCGTCGACGGCATCGTGGTGGACCTGCCGACCGCGTTCTACATGACCGGCGCCGAGCTCAAGGACGGCGTCATCATCGGCCAGCTCCCGCAGGTCGGCGTGCCCGAGCAGTTCGGCCTGGTGCTCGACAAGGGATCCAAGCTGACCGGCTGCGTCAGCAAGGTGGTCGACCAGCTGCGCCAGGACGGCACCCTCGCGGTGCTGGAGAAGACCTGGCTCTCCGACGGCGGAGCGCCCGAACTCCAGTGACCTACGCACCGAGTCAGCGGCAGCGTGAGCGGTTCGCCTACCGTCGCCGGCAGGCGATCCGCTCGGTCCTGCTCGCCGCCCTCTCCACCGCCGTGGCCGGGACGCTGCTCGGCGTCGCGATCACCGGCTCGCCCGGCTGGCCCCGGGTCAAGCAGTCGTTCTTCGACCCCGAGGTGGCCCGCAAGTACCTGCCGGACATCCTGACCGGGCTCTGGCTCAACCTGAAGCTGCTCTCGGTGTGCGCGGTCCTCGCACTGCTGCTGGGGCTGCTGATCGCGATCCTGCGGACCACCCGCGGTGCGGTGTTCTTCCCGGTGCGCGCCCTGGCCACCGGATATACGTACGCGCTCCGCGGCCTGCCGCTGATCATCGTGCTGTACCTGTTCGCGTTCGGCATCCCCGGCCTGCGCCTGCGCGGCACGCCGGACGTGCTGGTGCTGGGCGCCGCAGCGATCATCGTCACCTACGGGGCGTACCTGGCCGAGGTGTTCCGGGCCGGCATCGAGTCGGTGCACCCCAGCCAGGTCGCCGCGGCCCGCTCGCTGGGGCTCGGCTATCGCCGGACGATGCGGCACGTGGTGCTCCCGCAGGCGGTCCGCCGGGTCACCCCGCCGCTGCTCAACGACATCGTCGCGCTGCAGAAGGACGTCGGGCTGATCTCGCTGGCCGGGCCGATCGACGCGATCCGGGCCGCCCAGATCGGCACCGCCGAGTCGGCCAACTTCACCCCGTACGTCGTGGCCGGGGTGCTCTTCGTCCTGCTCGCCCTGCCGCTGATCGCGGTCACCGACTGGGTGACGCTGCGCGCCGCCCGCCGCCAGAACGCGGGGTCCTGACGTGGTGCTCTCCTGCAGAAACGTGCGCAAGGTGTTCGACGGGCGGACCGTCCTCGACGACCTCAGCCTGGACGTCGGCGAGCACGAGGTGGTGGCCCTGATCGGCGCCTCCGGCTCGGGCAAGTCGACGCTGCTGCGCTGCGTCAACCTGCTCACCGAGATCGACGACGGCACGATCGGCCTGGACGGCGAGGAGATCACCGACCCGCGGATCGACCCGGACCTGGTGCGCCGCAGGATCGGGCTGGTGTTCCAGTCGTTCAACCTGTTCCCGCACATGACCGTGCTGCAGAACATCACCCTGGCCCCGACCCGGGTGCACGGCCGGCCGGCCGCCGAGGCCCGGGCCCAGGCACTGGAGTGGCTGGAGCGGGTCGGGCTGGCCGACAAGGCGGGCAGTTATCCGGACCGGCTCTCCGGCGGCCAGCAGCAGCGGGTGGCGATCGTCCGGGCCCTGGTCAACAGCCCGCGGCTGCTGCTGCTCGACGAGGTCACCTCGGCGCTCGACCCGGAACTGGTCGGCGAGGTGCTCACCATGATCCGTGACCTCAAGGGCGAGGGCATGACCATGGTCCTGGCCACCCATGAGATGGGTTTCGCCAAGCAGGTCGCCGATCGGGTGGCCTTCCTGGACGCCGGCCGGGTCCTCGAACAGGGGCCGCCGGAGCAGGTGCTCGGCGACCCCGTCGAGGCACGGACCAGGCAGTTCCTGGCCCGGATCATCGAAGCCGGTCGGCTCTAGCCGGTCAGAACTTCTCCACCTCGCGGATGGCGAGCGCGGCGTCCAGGACGGCCACCGTGCTCTGCCACCCCTTGTCCTCGATCGAGTCCTCCAGCCCGGCCCGGTCGCGGGCCTGCCCGAGGCTGTGCACGGTCAGCACACCGTGTGCCACCGGGGTCTGCTCGTCCAGGGCCACCCGGGTCAGCCCGGCCGTGACGGCGTCACAGACGTACTCGAAATGCTGGGTCTCGCCCTTGATCACCACCCCGAGGGCGACCACCGCGTCGCAGCGCTTGGCCAGTGCCTGCGCGACGACCGGCAGCTCCACCGAGCCGGCCACCCGGGTCACGATCACCTCGGTCACCCCGCAGGCCTCGGCGGCCGACCGGGCCCGGTCGATCATGTGGTCGACCAGGTCGTTGTGCCAGCGCGAGCCGACGATGCCGAGCCGCAGCCCGGCCGCGTCGACGGTCTGCATGTGCGGATCACCGAAGCCGGCCATCTCAGTCCCCCTTTTTCGTCATCATCGCCCCGTTCACGGCCGCGGTCAGCCCAACGCCTCGAACAGGTGGCCCATCCGGTCCCGCTTGGTGCGCAGGTACCGCACGTTCTCCGGGTGCAGCCGGACCGGCAGTTCCTCGCGGCCGATGACCCGCAGGCCGTAGCCCTCCAGGCCGGCCCGCTTGGCCGGGTTGTTGGTGAGCAGGCGCATCGATCGCACGCCCAGGTCGCACAGGATCTGCGCGCCCGTGCCGTAGTCCCGGGCATCGGCCGGCAGACCGAGCTCCAGGTTCGCGTCGACCGTGTCGAAACCGCGGTCCTGCAGCTGGTACGCCTGCAGCTTGTGCAACAGCCCGATGCCCCGGCCCTCGTGCCCGCGCATGTAGAGGACCACCCCGCGCCCGGCCGCCGCCACCCGCTCCAGGGCGGCGTCCAGCTGCGGGCCGCAGTCGCAGCGCCGGGAGCCGAACACGTCCCCGGTCAGGCACTCGGAGTGCACCCGGACCAGCACGTCCTCACCGTCGGACAGGTCGCCGTAGACCAGCGCCACGTGCTCGCCGTTGTCCGCCTGGGTGCGGTAGCCGACCGCGGTGAACACGCCGTGCTCGGTCGGCAGCACCGTCTCGACCACCCGCTCGATCTTCCGGTCCGCCCGCTCCCGCAGGTAGGCGACCAGGTCGGCGATGGTGACCAGGACCAGGTCGTGCTCGGCCGCGAACTTCTCCAGGTCGGGCATCCGCTGCATGGTGCCGTCGTCGTTGACCATCTCGCAGAGCGCGCCGGCCGGGGTGCAGCCGGCCAGCACGGCCAGGTCGATCGACGCCTCGGTGTGCCCCGGCCGGCGCAGCACGCCGCCCGCCTTGGCCCGCAGCGGGACGACGTGGCCGGGCCGGGAGAGGTCGGACGGCTCGGTGCTCGCCGCCCCGAGCAGGCTGATCGTACGGGCCCGGTCGGCGGCCGAGATGCCGGTGCTGACGCCGTGCCGGGCGTCGACGGCCACCGCGTACGCCGTACCCTTCTTGTCCTGGTTGGTGTGGTACATCGGCGGCAGCTCCAGCCGGTCGGCGTCCGACTCGGTGATCGCCACGCAGATGTACCCGGAGGTGTAGCGGACCATGAACGCGACCAGCTCCGGGGTGGCATGCTCGGCCGCGAAGATGAGGTCGCCCTCGTTCTCCCGGTCCTCGTCGTCCACCACGATCACCGGCCGGCCGGCCCTGATCTCGGCGATCGCGCGCTCGATGCTCTCAGACATTGCGGCTCCCCAGCATCTTCTCGACGTACTTGGCGATCACGTCGACCTCGAGGTTGACCGGTTCGCCGATGGCTTTGCTGCCCAGCACGGTGTTCTTGGAGGTGGCCGGGATCATCCCGACCGAGAACGTGTCGCCGGTGACCGCCATGACGGTCAGCGACACCCCGTCCACCGTGATCGAGCCCTTCTCGACCACGTATTTCGCCAGCTCGGCGGGGAGCGAGAAGGTGACCACCTCCCACTGATCGGCAGGCTCCCGGCTCTGCAGAGTCGCCACGCCGTCCACGTGCCCCTGCACCAGGTGACCGCCGAGGCGGCTGCCGAGCGCGGCGGCCCGCTCCAGGTTCACGCTGCTGCCGACCTTGAGCGCGCCCAGCGACGAGCGGCGCAGCGTCTCGCCCATCACGTCGGCGGTGAACACCCCGTCGACGTTGTCGATCACGGTGAGACAGACGCCGTTGACCGCGATCGAGTCGCCGTCGCGGGCGTCCGAGGTGACCAGTGGGCCGCGTACGGCGATGACCGCCGAGTCTTCGGAGCCCTCGGTGAGCCGGACGATCTCGCCCAGTTCTTCGACGATGCCAGTGAACATAAGCGTCAGTTCTCCTTGTGGCGGAGCGTGGCGGTGAAGCGCAGGTCGCCCCCGATCTGCGCGATGTCGGTGAAGTCCAGTTCGAGCGCGTCGGCGATGGTGCCGACGCCGGCGTCGACCAGGGCGGCCCGGCCGGCGCCGAGCAGTTTCGGCGCGACGTAGCCGATCACCCGGTCGACCAGACCGGCCGCCAGGAACGCGCCGGCCAGTGTCGGGCCGCCCTCCAGCAGCACGTTGCGGATGCCGCGGTCGTACAGGCCGGTGAGCACGGCGGTCAGGTCGACGCGGCCGTCCGGCCCGGCGCCGACCTCGTCGGCGGTGACGATCCAGGTGGGTGCCGCCGCGTCCCGGACCCGGGCGTTCTCCGGCGTTCGCCGGTGCGAGTCGACGACGACGCGCAGCGGCTGTCTGATGGCGAGCGAGCCGTCCCGCAGATCGCGGACGGTCAGCTGCGGGTCGTCGGCGAGCACGGTGCCGACCCCGGCCACGATCGCGTCGACGGTGCTGCGCAGCAGGTGCACGTCGAACCGGGACTCGGCGGAACTCACCCACTGGCTGGTGCCGTCGGCGGCGGCCGAGCGCCCGTCCAGGGTGGCGGCGAACTTCCAGGTGACGAACGGCCGGCCGCGGCGCACCGCGGTCAGCCAGGCGAGATTGCCGAGCTCCGCCTCGGCGCGGCGGACCCCGGTCTCCACCTGGACACCGGCCGCGCGCAGGGTGGCGGCGCCCCCCGAGGCGACCGGGTTCGGATCGTCGACGGCGATCACCACGCGGCGCAGGCCGGCCTGCAGCAGCGCGTCCGAGCACGGGCCGGTGCGGCCGGTGTGGTTGCACGGCTCCAGGGTCACCACGCAGGTGCCGCCGCGGGCCCGCTCGCCGGCCTGGGCCAGCGCGACGATCTCGGCGTGCGGGCCGCCGGCGTACGCGTGGAAGCCCTCGCCGACCACCTCGCCGGCGGCGTCGAGCAGCAGGCAGCCGACCACCGGGTTGGGGCTGGTCGTGCCGAGGCCCCGGGCGGCCAGCGCAATCGCGCGGCGCATCGCCTCGTCCTCGGTCACCATCGCGCCCGTCCTCCCGCGCTCTCATCGGCCGCGCGAGGGGCTCGCGCACCGTCATCCGTCGCGCGAAAGGCTCGCGCGACATCCTCGGCCGCGCGAAGGGCTCGCGCGGTGTCGTCGGCCGCGCGAAAGGCTCGCGCGACATCCTCGGCCGCGCGAAAGGCTCGCGCGACATCCTCGGCCGCGCGAAGGGCTCGCGCGACATCCTCGGCCGCGCGAAGGGCTCGCGCGGTGTCGTGCGCGCGATGGTCGTCGCGCGGCCTTGTCACGCGCGACGAGCGAAGGGAGAAAACGCCAAGAACCAGACACTTCGGGGTACGCTTCGCGTACCCCGGCGAGGCCACGGCCCTGCGGGGGCCCCGACCCGAGTGCACCCCGTGTCAGGGCACACCCGTCCGATTCCGCGCGCTGTCTCCCATCCGGACTGTCTGACCGAGCCTGCGCCCGATCAACCGTCGGCCCCGGAGTCTCACCAGGTCCACCGGCCGTCCGTGGTGCGGACGTCCGGGTCGCGGGCTTACCGCCGCCAAAGGCAACGGATCACCGCCGGTTCGGAATTTCACCGAGTCCCGCCAGCGCGTGGTGGGTTATCCCCGAGTCTTGCACGGCTTGGCGAATTTGCCACCCCGTGCGTCGTGGATCTCACAACGGCTTGGTGACCATGGCGCTGACCAGGGTCGCCGCGTGCTCGACCTCGTCCTCGGTGTTGTAGTAGTGCGGCGAGAAGCGGACCAGCGGCGGCGGATCGCGGTCCTCGGTGTCGAACTGCTGGTGCGCCGGCACGGTCGAGGTCACGTTCACCCCGGACTCGGCGAGCCGCGCCACCACCTGCTCGGCGCCCACCCCGGCCACCTCCGCGGTGACGATCGCGCACCGCTCGCGACCGAGGTCATAAACGGTCACGCCGGGAGTGTCCTCCAGCAGCCCGCGCATCCGGTCGCCGAGCTCCGCGTTGCGCTTGCCGATCTCGCCGAGCCCCAGATTGAGCGCCTGGTCGACCGCCGCGCCCAGACCGAGCACCGCCGCGTAGTTCAGCTCCCAGGTGGCGAACCGCTGCGCCCCGGGCACCCAGCCGAAGCCCCGCGCGCCGTCCCAGTCCGCCGACTGGATCTCCACCACGTGCGGTTCGAGCTGCTCAAGGATGCCGTCGCGGACCCAGAGGAACCCGGTGCCGCGCGGCCCGCGCAGGAATTTGCGCCCCGTACCGCACAGGAAGTCGCATCCGATCTCGGTGACGTCGACCGGGAACTGGCCCACCGACTGCGTCGCGTCCAGCAGATAGGGCACCCCCGCGGCCCGTGCGATCCGCCCCACCTCGGCGGCCGGATTGACCAGACCACCGGCCGTCGGCACGTGGGTCAGGCCGATCACTTTCGCCCGCTCGTCGATCAGCCCGGCGAGCGCGACCGTGTCGATCTGCCCGTGCTCGTCGTTCGGCACCACGACGATCTCGGCGCCGACCCGCCGGGCCGCCTGCAGGTAGCCCAGCACGTTGCTGCCGTACTCGTTGCGCCCGGTCAGCACCCGGTCGCCGGCCTTCAGCGGCACCGCGTGGAACGCCGCCTGCCAGGCGTGCGTCGCATTGTCGAACAGCGCGATCTCGTCGGCCCGCCCGCCGAGCAGCTCGGCGAGACCGGCGTAGACCGCGGCGACCCGGTCGGCGACCGCGCCGGCCGCCTCGTACCCGCCGATCTCGGCCTCCAGCCGCAGGTGTGCGACCACGGTGTCCAGCGTCGCCTGCGACATCAGCGCGGCGCCCGCGTTGTTCAGATGAATCCGGTGGCGGCAGCCCGGAGTGCCGGCCCGGAGTGCGTCGACGTCCATACCGGCAGATTGTCAGAACCGCCGCCCGCCCGCACCTGTCGTAGACAGTGTCTACTCACTCTGGTAGACACTGTCTATGCCCGCTGACGACGCCTTACGCGACCGCCTGGTCCGAGTCGGCGCGGAGTTGTTGCGCACGGAAGGTCCAGGCACCCTCTCACTGCGTGAGATAGCCCGCCGCGCCGGCGTCTCGCACGGCGCACCGCGCCGCTACTTCCCCACCCACCTGTCGCTGCTGTCCGCGATCGCCCACGTCGGCTTCGCCGACCTGAAAACCCAGGTGCAGGCGGCACTCGAGGCGGCCGGTCCGGATCCGCGCCGCCGGTTGGCCACACTGGCGAGGTTGTACGTTCGTTTCGCCGCCACCGATCGCGCCATGTTCGACCTGATGTTCCGCCACGACCTGCTGCAGAGTGGCGGCGAGCTGGGCCTGCGGCACGCCGCGCTCCCCCTGTTCACCCTTCTGGTGGAGCTGGTCACCGCGGTCCACCCCACCCCGGACCCACCCGCCGAGATCACCGCGGCCGCCCTCTGGTCCGCCCTGCACGGCCTGGCCGAGCTCTCGAACTGGGGCTCGCTCACCCTGGCCACCGGCGAAACCGATCCCGCCTCGGTGATCGACGCCATCCTCACCGCACATCTAGGCCCACGTCGCACCACGGAAGGCGCTTGATGCCCGCAACGCCGCCCCGCAACCGTTCGAAACCCGGAATGCCGCCCCTCTACCGCGCCGCCCGCGGCAGCCTCGGCCTGCTCCTGCGCGGCCTGTGGCCGACCACCGTCACCGGCCTGGAAAATCTGCCATCCTCCGGCGCGATCCTCTGCGCCAACCACCACGCCATCGCCGACCAGATCTTCCTCGGCGTCACCACCCCCCGGCACATCGCCTTCTGGGCCAAAGCCGAATACTTCCGCGGCAACCCGCTCACCCGCCACGTGGTCACCGGCATGGGCGCCATTCCGGTCGAACGCGCCGGCGGCCGCGCGGTCCTGACCGCCTTCGACGCCGCCATCCCGATTCTCAAGGCCGGCGGCCTGGTCGCCGTCTTCCCGGAGGGCACCCGCTCCCCCGACGGCCGCCTCTACCGCGGCCGCACCGGCGCCGTCCGCCTGGCCGGCCAGGCCGGCGTCCCCATCGTCCCGGTCGGCATCCTCGGCACCGACCGCATCCGCCCCACCGGCCGCCACCTCCCGCGTCCGCAGCCGATCACCCTGACCTTCGGCCCCGCCATCGAAATCCGGGTCAACTCGGCCCGCGATGCCCGCCGCCTCACCGACCGGGTCATCGCCGCCATCCAATCCCTGACCGGCCAGGAATACGTCCCCACATACGCCCCGGCACGCCGCTGAGATCCAGGGGGTTGTGGTACAGCCCATGGTGAGATCCGCCCTTAGGCGTCCGCGACGACGTGCGTGATCAGCCCAGCCGGCCCGGGCGCGGTCGGCCACCCTGCACACCATGGCTCGTCCCGGCTACCGGCGAGGCCCCGACAACCGGTGGACGCAACCGGCGGAGAAGCTCAGTCCTCGGCGTCGGAGCGGCGGCGGTCGATCGCGACATACGAGCCCGGCTGGGACTTCGCCACCTTCTTCATCTCCGAGGCGACCGCGATCACCATCCGCGGGTCAGCGAACTGGCGGCCGCCCGATGTGGCCTGCGCGACGCCGATCGACAGGGTGACCAGCGCGGCGCGGTGCTTGTTGCCGCGGCGGTCGGGGACCTCGATGTAGCCGCGCTGGGCGTCCCTCGGGTCGTAGAGACGGTCGGCGGCGGACTCGAAGTCGGTCACCATGTTCTTCGTCAGGGGGAGCACCTGGTCGGGGTGGCAGATGAAGACGAAGTCGTCGCCGCCGATGTGACCCAGGAAGATCGACGGCTTGCCGGTGGCGGCGCTGGCCCGCTGCAGACTGCGCGCCAGGGCGGTGATGAACTCGTCGCCGCGGTCGAAACCGTACACGTCGTTGACGCTCTTGAAGCGATCGACGTCGATGTAGCCGACCGAGTAGTCGCCGCCGGCCCGCATCCGGTCGATGATCTCGCGGCGGACCCGGGCGTTGCCGGGCAGGCCGGTCAGCGGGGAGACCTCGCGGAACTCCTTGTTGCGGCGCAGCGTGGTGGAGACCCGGGCGATCAGCTCGGCGGTGTCGAACGGCTTGGTCAGGTAGTCGTCGGCGCCGGTGGTCAGGCCGACCACCTTGTCCACCGTCATGCTGCGGGCGGTCAGCATGATCACCGGCAGGGCCGAGGTGAGCGGGTCGGCGCGCAGCGCGCGGATCAGCTCGACACCGTCCATCCGGGGCATCATCCAGTCGACGATCGCCAGGTCGGGACGGTGCGTCTCCATCAGGTCGAGCGCTTCCTGCCCGTCGCGCGCGCGGATCACCTCGAAGCCCTGCATCCGGAGGTTGAACTCGACGAAACTCGCGATGTCCTGGTCGTCGTCGACGACCAGGATGAGATCGGGTCGCTGCTCTTCATCGTCGAGCCCGAAGTCGTCGACCACGGGCCCCGGCTCAGCGGTACTCACCTCGAGATCCCCATGCGATCGGCGGCCAGTGCCCGAAGCTTACGCACCGCCTCGGCGGGATCGGCAGCCCCATAGACGGCGGTGCCCGCCACGAACGCGTCGGCGCCGGCCTCGGCGGCCTGCTCGATGGTGTCGGCCGCGATCCCGCCGTCCACCTCGATGCGCACGTCCAGGTTGCCCCGGGAGACGCGGCGCCGGACGTCACGCACCTTGTCGAGCATCTCGGGAAGGAATTTCTGCCCGCCGAAGCCGGCCTTGATCGTCATGATCAGGACGGTGTCCAGATGGGGCAGGAGCTCCAGGTAGGGCTCCACCGGGGTGTCCCGGTCGATGGCCAGGCCGGCCTTGGCGCCGGCCGCGCGCAGCGTCTTGGCCAGGCCGACCGGGTCGTCGCAGGCCTCGGCGTGGAACGTCACGTTGTAGGCCCCGGCCTCGGCGTAGCCGGGGGCCCAGCGCTCCGGGTCGGTGATCATCAGGTGCACGTCGAACGGGATCGTCGTCGCCTTGCGCAGCCCCTGGACCACCGGCAGGCCGATCGTCAGGTTCGGCACGAAGTGGTTGTCCATGACATCCACGTGCGCCCAGTCGGCCGCCCCCTCGATGGCGTGCACTTCCTCGGCGAGGCGGGAGAAGTCGGAGGCGAGGATGCTCGGCGCGATGATCGGCGATGACGTCACCGATGCAGTGTATGACTTCGCGCCGAGCCGTCCCCGGCCCTGTGGACAACCCTCAGGCGGTGCGGCGCAGGACCGCCAGGAACATCGCGTCGGTGCCGTGCCGGTGCGGCCACAACTGCACCGTCGGCCCGGCGCCCAGACCCGGCATGCCCGGCGGCAGCAGCGGCCGGGCGTCGACGAAGTCCACCTCGACGCCGCTGCGCCGGGCCCCCTCGCTGACCGTCACCTGGGTCTCCACCATGTGCGGGGAGCACGTCACGTAGGCGACCACGCCGCCCGGGCGAACCGCGCGCAGCGCGGCCACCAGCAGCTCCCGCTGCAGCCGGGTGAGCGGCGGCAGGTCGGCCGGCTGGCGGCGCCAGCGCGACTCGGGGCGGCGGCGCAACGACCCCAGGCCGGTGCACGGCGCGTCGACCAGCACCCGGTCGAACGCCTCCTCCGGCAGGTCCGGATCACGGCCCACGGACCGCCCGTCCATCGGGAAGACCGTCACCGGCATCCCCTCGGTGGCCTGCTCGACCAGCCGGGCCCGGTGCTCGGCCACCTCGACCGCGGTCACCTCGGCGCCCCGGCCGGCCGCGATCGCGCCGATCAGGCCGGTCTTGCCGCCCGGGCCGGCGCACAGGTCCAGCCAGCGGGTGTCCCGGCCCTCGACCGGGGCGGCCAGCAGCGCCGCCGCGACCAGTTGCGAGCCCTCGTCCTGCACGTGCGCACGGCCCTCACGGATGGCGGCCAGGTCGCGCGGAGCGCCACCGTTGAGATAGACCGCGTACGGCGAGAAGGCTCCCGGCACACCGTTGACCTCGTCGGCCAGCTCCACCGCGTCGGCCCGGCCCGGGCGCGCGCACAGGTGCACGGCCGGCGGCTGGTTGTCCTCGATCAGCAGCCGGGCGGTCTCCTCCAGGTCGCCGCCCAGCGCCTCGGCGAACGCCCGCACGATCCACTGCGGATGGTGGTGCAGCACCGACAGGTTGGCGACCGGGTCGTCGGCGTAGTTCGGCGCGAGCCGCTCCAGCCAGGTCTCCAGCGGCGTCTCGGAGATCGTCCGCATCACCGCGTTGGCGAACCCGGACGCGCCGGGCGCCACCGAGCGCACCAGGTCGACCGTCTGGTTGACCGCGGCGTGCGTCGGCACCCGGGTGTAGAGCAGCTGATACGCCCCGAGGCGCAGCGCGTCGCGGGCCGGCGGGTCGATCCGGGCGACCTCACGGCCGGCCGCCGAGGCGATGATCAGATCGAGAGTGCCGAGGGCGCGCAGCGTGCCGTAGGTCAGCTCGGTGGCGAACGCCGCGTCCCGCCCGTGCAGGCCCATACCGCCGAGGATCTCGCCGAGGACCAGGTTGGCGTACGCGTCGTCGCGGTGCACGGCGGCGACCGCCTCATAGGCCGCCTGGCGCGCCGGGTCGGACGGCGGCCGCCCGGCCCGCGGAGCCCGGCCGCTGCGCTGATCGCGCGGGTGTCCGGGCCCGGCCGGCCGGCGGGGGCCGGCGCCGTGCGGGCGGGAAGCCCGATGTTCCGTCACGCGGAATCTCCTAAAGTTGCTGCGATGGAGGAGCTCATGCCAGCTTCTCCCCTGGTTCGAGACGCAGACCGCGCGCCCAGTCGGTGGCCGGCATCGGCTTCTTGCCGGCCGCGCGGACCTCACCCAGCTGCACCGGCGTCGTCGCCGTGCCGGCCAGCACCTGGGTGCGCTCCACCCGCAGCTCCCCCGGCTGCAGATGCGGTGCGTTCGCGATCGGCCGGACCGGGCCCAGCTTCAGCCGGTCGTCGCGTAGCGTCGTCCACGCGCCCGGCGCCGGCGTGCACGCCCGGATCCGCCGGTCGACCGCGAACGCCGGGTCGGTCCACCGGACCCGCGCGTCGTCGGCGGTCAGTTTGGGGGCCAGGCTGACCCCGTCGCGCGGCTGCGGATGCGCCCGGGCGGTGCCCGACCCGATCGCGTCGAGGACCGCGACCAGCAGCCCGGCGCCCTCGTGCGCGAGCCGGGTCAGCAGGTCACCGGAGGTGTCGTTGAACCGGATCTGGTCGGTGACGGTGCCGTAGACCGGGCCGGTGTCCAGCCCCGCCTCCAGCTCGAAGACGCTCGCCCCGGTCACCTCGTCGCCGTGCAGGACGGCGTGCTGCACGGGGGCCGCGCCCCGCCAGGCGGGCAGCAGCGAGAAGTGCAGGTTCATCCAGCCGTGTTTCGGAATCTCCAGGGCCGAGGGCGGAACCAGCGCGCCGTACGCCACGACGGGCACACAGTCGGGCGCCAGCTCCCGCAGCCGGGCCTGGAACTCGGGCTCGCGCGGCCGCTCCGGGGTGAGCACCTCGATGCCGTGCTCGTCGGCCCACGCGCCGGCCGGCGAGCGGACCAGGCGACGGCCGCGGCCCGCCGGGGCGTCCGGCCGGGTGACCACGGCCAGCAGCTCGTGCCCGGACGCGGCGATCGCCTCCAGGCTGGGCAGCGCCACCTCCGGCGTACCGGCGAAGACCAGACGCATCAGCTCACCGCCCCACGCCGAAGATGCCCCGGCCGTGCGGGCTCTCCTTGATCATCGGCGGCTTGGCCGCGTCGTACCACTCCGCGGAGCGGATCTGCTTCATCGCGTCCTTGCGGGCGGCCGCGTCCAGCCGGTCCAGGAACAGCACCCCGTCCAGGTGGTCGGTCTCGTGCTGCACGCAGCGCGCCATCAGCCCGGTGCCGACCACCTGCACCGGGTCGCCGTACTCGGTGAAGCCGTTGGCCACCACGTTCTGCCGGCGCTTGGTGTCGATGTAGACGCCCGGAATCGACAGGCAGCCCTCCGGACCGTCCTGCTCCTGTTCGTCAGGGAAGGACAGCACCGGATTGACGATGTGCCCGACCACGTCGTCCACGTCGAAGGTGAACACGCGCAGCCCGACCCCGAGCTGCGGGGCGGCCAGCCCGGCGCCGCCCTCGTCGAGCATCGTGTCGGTCAGATCCTTGACCAGCTTGCGCAGTTCCTTGTCGAAGTCGACGACCGGGTCGGCCGCAGTGCGCAGCACCGGGTCGCCGAAGAGACGGATGGGCTGGACGGTCACGCGGCGGAACTCCTAAATCTTGAAAACGGCTGGAAACAGTCTACGGAGTCAGAAGAGGTCGGCCGGGTCCACCTGGATCCGCACCGGGACCGCCGCTTTGCGCGCGCTGCGCACCCCGGCCGCCACGTGCAGGGCGTGCGCCAGCCCGGCCGCCCGGGACCGGGACACCCGCAGCAGCATCCGCTCCTGCTCCTCCCGGGCCGGGACCGGGCCCAGCTGCTCCGTCCCGTCCGGCAGGTCGGCGATGCTCAGCAGCTCGGCCACCGCCGGGGCGGGACCGGTCACCGACGCCATCCGGGCCGCCGGCGGAAAGCCGAGCTCGCGGCGTTCGGCCAGCTCACGGGCGGCGAACCAGCCCGGATCCCAGCGCAGCAGAGCCTGCACGGGGGCCAGCGAACCGTCCGCCACCACGATCACCCGGCCACCGGCCGAGCCGGACCGGGCCAGCGCCGACGCGTTCAGCCAGCGGCGCATGGTCTCCTCGGCGGCCCGCAGATCGGCCCGGCTCAGCAGCGCCCAGGAGTCCAGCAGCAGCACCGCGCCGTACCCCCCGTCGGCCACCGGCTCCGACCCGGGAGTGGCCACCACCACGGCCGGGGTGCCCGGCACCGTGTTCAAGATCTCGTCGCGGCCGGACGTGCGCACCGGCACACCCGGAAACGCCCGCCCCAGCTCCTCCGCGGTCCGCTTGGCCCCGACCACCGAGGCGCGCAGCCGCCGCTCGCCGCACGCCGGGCACTCGTAGGCCGGGAAATTCCGCCCGCACCACCGGCAGAACGGCACGTCCCGGGCGGCGTGCAGGGCCAGTGGACCGGAGCACTCCGGGCACCGCGCCGGGGTGCGGCACTCGGCGCAGGCCACCGACGGCAGGTAGCCCCGGCGCGGCACCTGGACCAGCACCGGCGCCCCGGCCTGCAGGGCCTGCTTGGCCGCCTGCCACGCCACGCTGGGCAGCCGGGCGGTCACCGCACCGGCGTCCCGGGCCAGCTGCGGATCGTCCCCGGTCGGCGAGATCGCCGGCTGCCGCCGCCGCAGCACCCCGCGCTCGGCGACGATCTCCCTGGCCCATCCGGTCTCCAGGAGCAACTGCCCCTCCCCGGTACGCGCGAACCCGCCGACCAGGGCGGCACACCCGGCCAGTTGCGCGCGGGTCAGCAGCACCTCCCGGGCATGCGGGTAGGGCGACCGCGGCTCGGCATGCAGATCGTCGCCGTCGTCCCAGATCACCACCAGCCCCAGGTCGGCGGCCGGCGCCCACATGGCGGCCCGGGTGCCGACGACCACCGGAACCTGATGCCGGCTGGCGGCCAGGAACCGCCGATACCGCTCGGCGGGGCCCAGCGCGGCATTCAGCGCGACATGCCGGTCCGGTCCGAGGGCGGTGGTGAGCGCCCGGTCCATCCGGTCGAGATCCCGGCCGTCGGCGACGACGATGACGACGCCACGCCCACCGCGCACGGTCGCGGCCGCGGCCTCGGCGATCCGCAGCGGCCACTCCTCCCCGGGCAGCGCCGACCAGACCGCGCGCGCGGGACGCCCCGCCCGCAGCGCGGCCAGAAAGGCGGGACCGGTCGGATAGGAATCCCAGCCGCCGGGCGCGGGCTCCGGGAGATCGGGAGCCGGCGGGCGAGCGCCTGCGGCCGGGCCGGCCTCCCGGACCGACGACTCGCCGCCGCCTCCGGCAACCGACCCGCCGCCCTCCGAAACCGACCCGCCGCCCTCCGAAACCGACCCGCCGCCCTCCGAAACCGACCGGCCGCCCTCCGAAACTGACCCGCCGCCGCCCTCCGAAACCGACCGGCCGCCCTCCGGAACCGACCCGTCGCCCTCGCCGAGGGATCGGCCGGCGCCGGCGTTTCCGGGGACGGGCTGGGACTCCACCCGGGCGTGGCGTGGGGGGACGGCGAGGCGCAGCACGTCGGCGAGGCTGCCCGCGTAACGGTCCGCGACCGCCCGCGCGGCCCGGGCCACCTCGGGGTCGAGGACCCGCTCGGCGGAGACGACCTTTTCCAGGTAGGCCAGCTTGCCCTGATGCTCGGAGGCCTCAGCCCGGGACAGCAGGAAGCCGCCGACCAGCTGGCCGGCGAAACGCACCTTGACCCGCACCCCGGGCTGGGCGGCGGCGTCGTCGGCGCTGGAGATCAGGTAGTCGAACGGGCGGTCCAGGTGCGGCAGCTGGACGTCGACGCACACCCGGGCGACCGGCAGGTGCTCTGCCGGCTCCCGATCCGCTCGCACACTCTTGGTCGCCATCGCCGAACATTCTGCCCGCACCCACCGACAACTTCTTCACAAGATCAACGCTGGGGGCGGCGTCGAAGGATGGAATCTCGATGCCGGGCATCGGGGGTGGGGCCCGCCAGGCCGCACCCGCTGCCGATCACCGCTGCGGCCGCCGCCCCGACGCCGCCCCCCGCGCACGGTTGGTCGCCTGGCCACACCCGCTCCGGATCACCGCTGCGGCCGCCGCCCCAACGCCGCCCTCCGCGCACGGTTGGCCGCCAGGCCACACCCGCTCCCGATCAGCGCTGCGGCCGCCCGGGCACTGCGGGCGCGGTGGTCGCCGGCGGCGTGCGCTTCTGTCGCGGTTGCGGGCGCCGGTTGCGGTTTGCGCTCGTCCCGGTCGATTGCGGGGGTACGTCATGAGCACCCCGTCCGCTCCCGTGCCGGAAAAGACATCGCGCCAGAAGGTGGTGAAGGGTGCGAAACCGAGGCGGCTCGGGAAGCGGCAAAGGGAAAGCCGGCACCCCACGCGGGGAGCGCCGGCTTTCCGGTGCGCTTCAGGTGGTCAGGACGCGGCGTTCTTCAGGTCCTGGGCGCGGTCGGTGCTCTCCCACTTGAGGTCGGGCAGCTCCCGCCCGAAGTGACCGTAGGCGGCCGTCTGCTGGTAGATCGGGCGCAGCAGGTCCAGGTCGCGGATGATCGCGGCCGGGCGCAGGTCGAAGACCTCGTTGATGGCCTTCTCGATCCGCTCGACCGGCACGTTCTCGGTGCCGAAGGTCTCGACGAACAGGCTGACCGGCTGAGCCTTGCCGATGGCGTACGCCACCTGGGTCTCGCAGCGCTCGGCGAGGCCGGCGGCGACCACGTTCTTGGCGACCCAGCGCATCGCGTACGCCGCGGAGCGGTCGACCTTGGACGGGTCCTTGCCGGAGAAGGCGCCGCCACCGTGGCGGGCGTAGCCACCGTACGTGTCCACGATGATCTTGCGGCCGGTCAGGCCGGCGTCGCCCATCGGGCCGCCGATCTCGAAGCGGCCGGTCGGGTTGACCAGCAGGCGGTAGCCGTCGGTGTCGAGGCCGAGGCCCTCCAGCTCCGGGTTGATCACGTGCTCGCGGACGTCCGGGGTGAGCAGGGAGTCCAGCGAGATGTCCGCGGCGTGCTGCGAGGAGACGACCACGGTGTCGAGGCGGACCGGGCGCAGCCCGTCGTACTCGATGGTGACCTGGGTCTTGCCGTCCGGGCGCAGGTACGGAATCAGGCCGTCCTTGCGGGCGACCGAGAGCCGGCGGGCCAGGCGGTGGGCCAGGGCGATCGGCAGCGGCATCAGCTCGGGGGTCTCCGAGCAGGCGAAGCCGAACATCATGCCCTGGTCGCCGGCGCCCTGCTGGTCGAGGACGTGCTCGGAGTCACCCTCGCGCAGCTCGATGGCGCTGTCGACGCCCTGGGCGATGTCCGGGGACTGCGAGCCGATGGAGACGCTCACGCCGCAGGACGCGCCGTCGAAGCCCTTCTTCGACGAGTCGTAACCGATCCGCAGGATGGTGTCGCGCACGATGCTGGGGATGTCGGCGTAGGCCTGGGTGGTGACCTCGCCCGCTACGTGCACCTGGCCGGTGGTGATCAGGGTCTCGACCGCGACACGGCTGCGCGGGTCCTGCGCGAGCAGGGCGTCGAGAATCCCGTCGCTGATCTGGTCAGCGATCTTGTCCGGGTGGCCTTCCGTGACCGACTCGGAAGTGAACAGGCGGCGTGCCACGGTGCTCCTCAGTTGTCGAATACAGGTAACGCGGAAGTGTAGTCAGAGCGGCCGACCGCCGCCGACCTGGGCATCCAGGCGGTCCACGACGTGGTCGAAAATCCTATTCGCCACATCGTCTTTGGAGAGCTCGTCGAGTGCCTCGGTGAAACCGTCCGTGCCCAGCACAGTGACCGTGTTGCGGTCCTGGCCGAAGACCCGGTCGACGCCGACTTCGTTGACCACGATGAGGTCTGCCCGCTTTCGGATCATTTTCGCCCGGGCGTGTTCGAGGGCGTCGTGCGTCTCGGCCGCGAACGCCACCAACAACTGCCCGGGCCGCTTGGCCGCGCCCAGCTCGGCCGCGATGTCCGGGTTCGTCACCAGGGCGATCGGGGCCGGGAGGCCGTCGTCGGTCTTCTTGATCTTCTGGTCGGCCACGGTGGCCGGGCGGAAATCGGCCGGGGCGGCGGCCATCACCACGACGTCCGCCGAGCCGGCCGCCTCGACGGTGGCCCGGCGCAACTCCTCGGTGGTGCCCACCCTCACCAGATCGGCACCGGCCGGGTCGGGCAGCGTCACGTTGGCCGCGATCAATGTCACTTTCGCGCCGCGGGCCAGGGCGGCACGGGCCAGCGCGTACCCCTGCTTGCCGGAGGACCGGTTGCCCAGGAAGCGCACCGGGTCGAGCGGCTCGCGGGTGCCGCCGGCGGTGACCACCACGTGGCGGCCCGCCAGGTCGGGACGGCCGCGGAGGGCGGACACCGCGTACTCGAAGATGGCCGAAGGCTCCGGAAGCCGGCCTTTGCCGGTGTCCCGGCCGGTGAGCCGGCCCACCGCCGGCTCGATGACCAGCGCGCCGCGCGAGCGCAGCGTGGCGACGTTGGCCCGGGTGGCCGGATTGTCCCACATCTCGGTGTGCATGGCGGGGGCGTAGACGACCGGGCAGGTGGCCGTGAGCAGGGTGTTGGTGAGCAGGTCGTCAGCGATCCCGTGGGCCGCCTTGGCCAGGATGTCGGCGGTGGCCGGGGCGACCACGACGAGCTCGGCGGCCCGGCCGATCCGCACGTGCGGGACCTCGTGGGCGTCGTCCCACACCTGCGTGGCGACCGGGCGGCCGGAGAGCGCGGCCCAGGTGGGCGCGCCGACGAACTGCAGCGCCGCGGCGGTGGGCACCACCCGCACGCCGTGACCCGACTCGGTGAACAGGCGCAGCAGCTCACACGCCTTGTACGCGGCGATGCCGCCGCACACCCCCAGAACGACCTCGGTCACCGGGCCCCACCTCGGATAGCAGGCGATCCCGCGCCCAGAGCTGGGACACGGGATCGCATGAGACGCAAGATTAGTGGTCGGTCGGCTCGGCGGTGAGGAGACCGGCGTTGATCTCCCGCATCGCGATGGAGAGCGGCTTCTCCTGCGGAGTGGTCTCGACCAGCGGACCGACGTACTCGAGCAGACCCTCGCCCAGCTGGCTGTAGTAGGCGTTGACCTGGCGGGCGCGCTTGGCCGCGAAGATCACCAGCGAGTACTTCGACGAGGTCTTGTCCAGCAACTCGTCGATCGGCGGGTTGGTGATGCCCTCGGGGTTGGCGACAGTTCCCACTGTGGTGAAGTCCTTAATGCTCGTGGGCTAGATATAACGAACCGAGCAAGCCTACCAGCTCGTCGGCGGCCCGTTCGACGAAGTCGTTCACCACGGTGACGTCGAACTCGGACTCGGCGGCGAGCTCCTCGTCGGCGTGCGCCAGTCGGCGCTTGATCGTCTCCGGATCGTCGGTGCCCCGGCCGATCAGCCGGCGCTGGAGCTCGTCGACGCTCGGTGGGGCCAGGAAGACCAGCTGGGCCGCCGGCATGGCGGCCCGCACCTGGCGGGCGCCCTGCAGGTCGATCTTCAACAGGACGGGCCGGCCCTGCTGGAGCCAGCCCTCGACCTGCGCGCGGGGGGTGCCGTAGAGGTTCCCCGCAAATTCTGCCCACTCCAGCAGCTGTCCGCCGTCGATCAGCCGCTGGAACTCGGACCGGGTCACGAAGTGATAGTGCTCGCCGTCGGTCTCGTAGTCGCGTTTCTTGCGTGTCGTGACCGACACCGACAACCGGATCCAAGGCGAGCGCGCCCGGATCAGCTCGATCACACTGTCCTTGCCGACCCCGGAGGGGCCGGAAAGAACGGTGAGGCGGGCTGCCGGGCGCGCGTCGTCATCCATGCTCACGGCTCATTCCTACACGAGCCGATGAGTCAGTTCGCAGCGAACTCCCCCAGGAGGGCCTTGCGCTGCTGGTCGCCGAGACCCCGGAGCCGGCGGCTCTCGGCGATCTTCAGCTTCTCCATGATCTGGGTCGCGCGGATCTTGCCGATGCCCGGCAGCGCCTGCAGCACGGCCGAGACCTTCAGCTTGCCGACGACCTCATCGGCCTCCGCGCGGTCGAGCACGGCGGCGAGGGTGGTCTTGCCGGACTTGAGCTGTTCCTTCAGCTCGGCCCGAGCCTTGCGAACTTCCGCGGCCTTTTCCAGCGCGGCAGCGCGCTGCTCGGGGCTCAGTGACGGGAGCGGCACCAGTTCTCCTCAGGTCCCTATCGCGGCGGTAGTTCCATACCGGCGCATCTGTGAAACGTGGTGTGCCAGGGAACCAAAGGGGCATGTGGTTCCCGGCGCCGGGAAAACTAGCGGTCATCGGCGCGTTCGGCAACGTCGGGGTACCCCGGCCCGCACCGCGCTACGCAGGTGTAATCACCCGAGCGCGGCGCGGCAGTCGTCCAGAACACGGTCGGTGGCGGCCCGCAGACCGGCGATCTCCGGGCCCGCGGAGAGAACTTCGCGTGAGTACGACGGCAACACGTTGTGCAGGCTTTCGCCGAAGACACGACGCAGGTCGGCGGGCGTCGCGCCCTGCGCTCCGAGGCCCGGCGCGAGCAGCGGCCCGTTCACGCCGGCCAGGTCGTGCCCGGTGTCGCCGATCGTCGCGCCGACCACCAGGCCGAAACTTCCGAGAGGGCTCACACCCGCGTTGAGCTGGGAAATCTCGTCGATCACGGTTTGCGCGACAGTGCTCCCACCTGGCGCGACGGCGTGCTGGACGGAAGCGCCCTCCGGGTTGGAGGTCAGCGCCAGAACGAAAATTCCGGCGCCGGTGGCGGTCGCGAGATCGAATGCCGGGCGCAGCGAGCCGACCCCGAGATAGGGACTCACAGTAATCGCGTCAGAGCGGAGAGTACTCGCTGGATCCAGGTACGCGGCGGCGTACGCGGCCATCGTCGAGCCGATGTCGCCGCGCTTCACATCGAGCAGGACAAGAGCGCCGGCCTCCCGGGACTGTCGGATAGTTGACTCAAGAATCGCGATGCCGCGTGACCCAAATCTCTCAAAAAAGGCCGACTGCGGCTTCAGCACCGCCACCCGATCGGCCAGCGCGTCGACCACCGTACGGGCGAAACGTTCCAGGCCGGCGACATCGTCGGAGAGCCCCCAGCGGGCGAGCAGAGCGGCATGCGGATCGATGCCGACACACAGTGGGCCGCGCTCGGCGACCGCGGCGTGGAGGCGTTCCCCGAAGGTTTCCATCTAGCGTGTACCCCTCTGCTCGTGAGAAAGCGCCGCCGCGGTGATGCCCGCGGTGATCCGGGCGACGTCGGCCTCGTCGGCGACGTACGGCGGCATCGTGTAGATCAGGTCCCGGAACGGGCGCAGCCAGACCCCCTGGGCCACCGCGGCCGCCGTCGCCCGCGGCACGTCGACCTCGTGGTCCAGCTGGACCACGCCGATCGCGCCGAGCACCCGGACGTCGGCCACCCCGGGCGCGTCCCGCAACGGCTCCAGACCCTCGGTAAGACCGGTTTCGATCACGCGTACGCGGTCCGCCCACCCGCCGTCGCGAAGCAGCCCCAGCGAGGCGTTCGCCACCGCGCAGGCCAGCGGATTGCCCATGAAGGTCGGCCCGTGCATCAGCGCGCCGCCCGGCCCCGCCGAGATCGCCTCGGCCACCGCGGTGGTGCACAGCGTCGCGCCGAGCGTCAGGTATCCCCCGGTGAGCGCCTTGCCCAGGCACATGATGTCCGGGCTCACGCCGGCGTGCCCGGCCGCGAAGAACTGCCCGGTGCGGCCGAACCCGGTGGCGATCTCGTCGAAGATCAGCAGGACGCCGTGCTCGGCGGTGGCCTCGCGCAGGACGCGCAGATACTCCGGATGGTGGAAGCGCATCCCGCCGGCGCCCTGCACCACCGGTTCGACGATCACGGCGGCCAGATCGGTGGCGTACGCCGCAATCATGTCCCGCAGGGAATCGGCATAGGCCTGGTCGAAATCGGCGGGCGGCGCGGCGGCGAAGATCTGCGCCGGCAGCACCCCGGTCCACAGCGAGTGCATCCCGCCGTCCGGATCGCACACGCTCATCGGGTGGAACGTGTCGCCGTGATACCCGCCGCGCCAGGTGGCGAGCCGGCGGCGGCCAGTGGCCTGGATCGCCATCTTGATCGCCACCTCGACCCCGACCGAGCCGGAGTCGCAGAGGAAGACGTGCTCCAGGCCGGGCGGGGTGAGCTCGACCAGCGTACGGGCCAGCGTGATGGCCGGCTCGTGGGTGAGCCCGCCGAACATCACGTGGCTCATCCGCCCGGCCTGCTCGGCGAGCGCCGCGTCCAGCACCGGGTGGCGATACCCGTGGACCGCCGCCCACCAGGAGGACATCCCGTCGACGAGCTCGCGCCCGTCGGCCAGTCGCAGCCGGACCCCGGCCGCGCTCTCCACCAGATACGGATCGCTGCGGCCGGGCATCGGCCCGTACGGGTGCCACACGTGCGCCCGGTCGAGCGCCAGCAGCTCGCGCTCGACGGGGCTCATCGCGGCGTCGTCGCGCGGGCCGGGCGGGCACCCTGAGCGACCGCCTTGACCAGATCCGGGCCCTTGTAGATGAACCCGGAGTAGAGCTGCACCAGCGTCGCCCCGGCATCCAGCATCCGGGAGGCGTCGTCGGCCGACAGGATCCCGCCGACCCCGACGATCGGCAGCCGGCCGCCGGTCTCCTCGTGCACGAAGCGGACCACCTCGCGGGCCCGCTCGGTCAGCGGCCGGCCGGACAGCCCGCCGGCCTCGGCGGCCAGGTGCCGATCGCCCGGGGCCAGGCCGTCGCGGGCCAGGGTGGTGTTGGTGGCGATCAGGCCGGCCGCACCGTGCTCCAGGCAGACCTCGAGAAGCTCGGCGATGGCCGGCTCGGTCAGATCCGGGGCGATCTTGACGAGCACCGGGACCGGACCGCTGAGCGCTTTCAGGATCTCCTTGATCGCGTCGCGATCCTGGAGGCTGCGCAGGCCCGGCGTGTTCGGCGAGGAGACGTTCACCGCGATGTAGTCGGCGTACGGGTGCAGCAGCCGGTACGACTCCCGGTAGTCCTCGACCGCCTCGTCCAGTGGGGTGACCTTGGACTTGCCCAGCGAGACGCCGAGCGGCACACCGATCGGCCCGAGCTCCTCCAGCCGCGCGGCCAGGGCGGCCGCGCCGGCGTTGTTGAAGCCCATCCGGTTGATGATCGCCTCGCTCTCCCGCAGGCGGAACAGGCGCGGCCGGTCGTTGCCCGGCTGCGGCTTGGCGGTGACCGTGCCCACCTCGACGAAACCGAAGCCGAGGGCCGGCCAGGCCGGCAGGGCCAGGCCGTTCTTGTCCATCCCGGCGGCCAGGCCGACCCGGTTCGGGAACCGCACGCCGAACGCCTCCACCGGGGCGGAGAAGGCGTACCGGCGGCGCATCACCTCACGGGCGGCCGGCGGCATCGAGGCGAGCCGGTGCAGCGTCCACTCGTGCGCGGTCTCGGCGTCGCCGCCGCCCAGCCGGAACAGCACCGGCCGGACGGCGTTGCGGAACAGATTCATGAGAGGTCGCTCCGGAGCAGCCGGTGCAGGTCCTGCAGCGGCCGCACGCTCATGTCGCCGCGCATCAGGGCCTCGATGCCCATCACCGCGGCGGCCGCCCCCGGCACCGTGGTCACGCACGGGATGTCGGCGGTGACCGCGGCGCTGCGGATCTCGTACCCGTCCTGGCGGGCGCTCGCGCCGGAGCCCTGCGGGGTGTTGATGATCAGGGCGATCTCACCGGCCAGGATCAGCTCGACGGCGTTCGTGCCCGGGCTCTCGTAGTGCTTCGGGACGATCTCGCAGTCGATGCCGTACCGGGAGAGCACCTCACCGGTGCCGGCCGTGGTGACGATGCCGAAGCCGAGGTCGGCGAGCCGCTTGACCGGGAAGATCATCGACCGCTTGTCCCGGTTCGCCACCGAGACGAAGATCTTGCCACTGGTCGGCAGCGACCCGTACGCCGCGGCCTGCGACTTGGCGAACGCCTGGCCGAACCCGGCGTCGATGCCCATCACCTCACCGGTCGACTTCATCTCCGGGCTGAGCAGGCTGTCCACGTTGTTGCCGGCGAGCGTGCGGAACCGCTTGAAGGGCAGCACCGCCTCCTTGATCGCGATCGGCGCGCCGGCCGGCACCGAGCCGCCGTCGCGGTCGGGCACCAGCATGCCCTCGGCGCGCAGCTCGGCGATGGTGGCGCCGAGCATGACCCGGGCGGCCGCCTTGGCCAGCTGCACGCCGGTCGCCTTGGAGACGAACGGCACGGTGCGCGACGCCCGCGGGTTCGCCTCCAGGACGTAGAGCTGCTCGTCCTTGAGGGCGTACTGGACGTTCATCAGGCCGCGCACGCCGATCCCGCGGGCCAGCGCCTCGGTGTAGCGGCGCACCTCGGCCAGGTGCGAGGCGGCCAGGGTGATCGGCGGCAGCGAGCAGGCCGAGTCGCCGGAGTGGATGCCGGCCTCCTCGATGTGTTCCATCACGCCACCCAGGTAGACCTCGCCGGTGGCGTCGCAGAGCGCGTCCACGTCGATCTCCACGGCGTCGTCCAGGAACCGGTCGACCAGCACCGGGTGGTCCGGGGAGATCTCGGTGGCCCGCTCGATGTAGCCCTTCAGCGTGGGCTCGTCGTAGACGATCTCCATGCCCCGGCCGCCCAGCACGTACGACGGGCGCACCAGCACCGGGTAGCCGATCGTGTCGGCGATCGCCTTGGCCTCCTCGAACGAGGTGGCGGTGCCGTGCTCGGGCGAGCGCAGCCCGTTCTCGGCGAGCAGCGTGCCGAACAGGCCGCGGTCCTCGGCCAGATCGATCGACTCGGGCGAGGTGCCGACGATCGGGATGCCGGCCGCCTTGAGCCGGTTCGCCAGGCCGAGCGGGGTCTGGCCACCCAGCTGGACGATCACGCCGATCACACCGGGGCCGCCGGCCGCCTTGCCGGAGGAGTCCTCGGCGTGGAACACCTCGAGGACGTCCTCGAAGGTGAGCGGCTCGAAGTAGAGCCGGTCGGCGGTGTCGTAGTCGGTGGAGACCGTCTCCGGGTTGCAGTTGACCATGACGGTTTCGAAATCGACCCCGCGCAGCGCCTGTACGGCGTGCACGCACGAGTAGTCGAACTCGATACCCTGCCCGATCCGGTTCGGCCCGGAGCCCAGGATGATCACCTTGGGCCGGTCACTCGGCGCGACCTCGGTCTCCTCGTCGTACGACGAGTAGTGGTACGGCGTGTTGGCGGCGAACTCGGCCGCGCAGGTGTCCACCGTCTTGTAGACCGGGCGCAGCCCCAGCCGGTGCCGCAGCGCGCGGACCCCGTCCTCGCCGGCCAGCTCCGGGCGCAGCGCGGCGAGCTGCCGGTCGGACAGGCCGGACCGCTTGGCCTTGCGCAGCAGTTCCTCGTCGAGGACCGGGGCGGCCAGGATCTCGGCGCGCAGGTCGACCAGCGCCTTGATCTCGTCGAGGAACCACGGGTCGATCCGGCCGCTGGCCGCGTGCACCTGCTCGACGGTCGCGCCCAGCCGGAAGGCGTGCTCGACGGTGTAGAGCCGGCCGTCGTGCGGCGTCTTCAGCGCCTCCAGAACCTCCTGCAGATCGTCGGTCTTGTCAGCGTAGGTCCAGAACCCCGCCTGCGACGTCTCCATCGAGCGCATCGCCTTGTTCAGTGCCTCGGCGAAGTTGCGGCCCAGGCTCATCGCCTCGCCCACCGACTTCATCGTGGTGGTGAGCTCCTTGTCCGCGCCCGGGAACTTCTCGAACGCGAACCGCGGGATCTTGACGACCACGTAGTCCAGGGCCGGCTCGAAGGCGGCCGGGGTCTGCAGCGTGATGTCGTTCGGGATCTCGTCCAGGGTGTAGCCGATGGCCAGCTTCGCGGCGATCTTCGCGATCGGGAAGCCGGTCGCCTTGGAGGCCAGCGCCGAGGAGCGGGACACCCGCGGGTTCATCTCGATCACGATCATCCGGCCGTCGTCCGGGTTGATCGCGAACTGGATGTTGCAGCCGCCGGTGTCGACGCCGACCTCGCGGAGCACCGCGATGCCCAGGTCGCGCAGCTTCTGGTACTCCCGGTCGGTGAGGGTCAGGGCCGGCGCCACGGTGACGCTGTCGCCGGTGTGCACGCCCATCGGGTCGACGTTCTCGATCGAACACACGACCACGACGTTGTCGTGCCGGTCGCGCATCAGTTCGAGCTCGTACTCCTTCCAGCCGAGCACGCTCTCCTCGATCAGCACCTCGTGCACCGGGGAGGCGGCCAGGCCGGCGCCGGCGATCATCTCCAGGTCGGCGTCGCTGTGCGCCATGCCCGAGCCGAGGCCGCCCATGGTGAACGACGGGCGGATGACCACCGGCAGGCCGATCTCGGCGACCGTGGCGCGCACCTCGTCCATCGAGTGGCAGACCCGCGAGCGCGGGGTCTCGCCGCCGGCCTTGGCGACGATGTCCTTGAACAGCTGCCGGTCCTCACCCTTGCGGATGGCCTCGACGTTGGCGCCGATCAGCTCGACGCCGTACTTGTCCAGCACGCCGCTCTCGTGCAGGGCGATCGCGGTGTTCAGCGCGGTCTGCCCGCCCAGCGTCGGCAGGATCGCGTCCGGGCGCTCCTTGGCGATGACCAGCTCGACGAACTCGGGGGTGATCGGCTCGACGTAGGTGGCGTCGGCGAACTCCGGGTCGGTCATGATCGTGGCCGGGTTCGAGTTGACCAGCGAGACGCGCAGCCCCTCGGCGCGCAGCACCCGGCACGCCTGGGTGCCGGAGTAGTCGAACTCGCAGGCCTGGCCGATGACGATCGGACCGGAGCCGATCACCATCACATGCTTGAGATCTTCACGCTTCGGCATCAGTGGTCAGCCCTTCTTCTCGACGAGCTCGACGAACCGATCAAACAGGTAGTCGGCGTCATGCGGGCCGGCGGCGGCCTCGGGGTGGTACTGGACGGTGAACGCGGGCACGTCGATGCCGCGCAGCCCTTCGACCACGTTGTCGTTGAGGCAGACGTGCGAGACCTCGACCCGGCCGAAGTCGGTGGTGAGCACCTCGTCGAGCGGAGCGTCGACCGCGAAGCCGTGGTTGTGGCTGGTCACCTCCACCTTGCCGGTGGTCCGGTCGAGCACCGGCTGGTTGATGCCGCGGTGGCCGTAGCCGAGCTTGTAGGTGCCGAAGCCGAGCGCCCGGCCGAGGATCTGGCTGCCGAAGCAGATGCCGAACAGCGGCACCTCGCGGTTCATCACCTCCCGGGCGAGCGCGACCGGGCCGTCGGCGGTGGCCGGGTCGCCCGGGCCGGGCGAGAAGAACACCGCGTCGGGGCTGACCGCCAGCAGATCCTCGATCGAGGAGTTCGCCGGGAAGATGTGCGTGGTCACGCCGCGGGCGGCCAGCCGGCGGGAGACGTTGCGCTTGATCCCCAGGTCCAGCGCGGCGACCGTGTACCGGTGCTCGCCCTCGGCCGGCACGGTGTAGCGCTCGCCGGTGGTGACCTGGGCGGACAGGTCGGCGCCGAGCATCTGCGGCTGGGCCTTGACCCGTTCCCGCAGGGCTTGGACGTCCAGGTCGAGCGAGGAGATGCCCACCCGCATCGCGCCGCGCTCGCGCAGGTGGCGGGTCAGGGCGCGGGTGTCGATGCCGCTGATCCCGACCACGCCCTCGGCGGCCAGGCGCTCGCCCAGGTCGCCGGTCGCGCGCCAGTTGGACGGGCGGCGGGCCGGGTCGCGGACCACGTATCCGGCGACCCAGATCCGGTCCGACTCGTCGTCCTCGTCGTTGACGCCGGTGTTGCCGATCTGCGGCGCGGTCTGCACCACGACCTGCCGGTGGAACGACGGGTCGGTCAGCACCTCCTGGTAACCGGTCATCCCGGTGGTGAAGACCGCCTCGCCGAAGGTCTCCCCCACAGCGCCGTATGCGGTGCCGGTGAAAGACCGGCCATCTTCCAGTACGAGGATTGCCTTGGTCACTTGACTGCCTTCCCGTCGAGAACGGTTGCCTCGCCCCGCAGGAAGGTCGCCACGATGCGGCCCGGCAGGGTCATTCCCGCGTACGGGGTGTTCCGGCTGCGGCTCGCCAGAGCGCCCGGGTCCACGACCCAGCGCGCCGACGGGTCCACCAGCGTCAGGTTCGCCGGTGTGCCCGGTTCGGTCAGGTCGCCGCCGTGCCCGCTCAGCCCGGCGATCCGGGCCGGGGCGACCGACATCCGGTCGGCGATCAGGTCCCACTGCTCGCCGAACACGCTCAGCAGGATCGGCAGGGCGGTCTCCAGGCCGAGCATGCCCGGCCGGGCGTACGACCACTCACATTCCTTGTCCTGCACGGCGTGCGGGGCGTGGTCGGTGGCCACCACGTCGATCACGCCGTCCAGCAGCGCCTGGCGCAGGGCGGTGACGTCCTTCGCCGTACGCAGCGGTGGGTTGACCTTGAAGACCGGGTCGTAGCCCGCCGCGAGCTCGTCGGTGAGCAGCAGGTGGTGCGGGGTGACCTCGGCGGTCACCCGGACGCCGCGGGCCTTGGCCTGGCGCAGCACCTCGACCGAGCCGGCCGTCGAGACGTGGCAGACGTGCAGGCGGCTGCCGACGTGCTCGGTCAGCAGCACGTCCCGGGCGATGATCGCCTCCTCGGCGACCGCCGGCCAGCCGGTCAGGCCGAGCCGGGTGCTGACCTCGCCCTCGTGCATCTGGGCGCCCTCGGTGAGCCGGTGTTCCTCGGCGTGCTGGGCGATCACGCCGTCGAACGCCTTCACGTACTCCAGGGCGCGGCGCATCAGCTTCGGGTCGGCGACGCAGAAGCCGTCGTCGGAGAAGATCCGCACGGTGGCCGCCGAGGTGGCCATCGCGCCGAGCTCGGCCAGCTGCTTGCCGGCCAGGCCGACGGTGACCGCACCGATCGGCTGGACGTCGACCAGGCCGGCCTCCCGGCCCAGGCGCCAGACCTGCTCGACGACGCCGGCGGTGTCGGCGACCGGGGACGTGTTGGCCATCGCGCAGACCGCGGTGTAGCCGCCGAGGGCGGCGGCGCGGGAGCCGGTCTCCACCGTCTCGGCGTCCTCGCGGCCGGGTTCGCGCAGGTGGGTGTGCACGTCGACGAGACCGGGCAGGGCGACGAGACCGGCCGCCTCGACGACCACCGGGTCCGCTTCTGCGGTGCGTTCCGCGATGACGCCGTTGTCGATGAAGAGATCCGTCGGCGCGGCGCCGAGAATCGAGACGCCCTTGAGCAGGTACGCCATCACTTGCCTCCCAGGAGCAGGTAGAGGACGGCCATCCGGACGCTGACGCCGTTGGCGACCTGTTCGACGATGGTGGATCGGGGCGAGTCGGCCACCTCGGGCGCGATCTCCATCCCGCGGTTCATCGGGCCGGGGTGCATCACGATCGCGTGCTCCGGCAGTTTGCGCATCCGGGTCATGTCCAGTCCGTAGCGGCGGCTGTACTCCCGGGCGGACGGGAAATACGAGTCCTGCATCCGCTCGGTCTGCACGCGCAGCATCATCACCACGTCACTGTCCGGCAGGACGCTGTCCAGGTCGTACGAGACTCGGGTCTCCTTGGACAAGGCAGGGGCGATGTCGACCGGGATCAAGGTCGGCGGGCCGACCAGGGTGACTCTTGCGCCCAGCGTGGTCAGCAGCAGCACGTTGGAGCGGGCCACCCGGCTGTGCAGCACGTCGCCGACGATCGCCACGTTCAGCCCGTCGAGGCGGCCCAGGCGCGAGCGCATCGTGTACGCGTCGAGCAGCGCCTGGGTCGGGTGCTCGTGGGTGCCGTCGCCGGCGTTGACCACCGAGCCCTCCACCCAGTTCGCCAGCCGGTGCGGGGCGCCGCTGGCCGCGTGCCGGATCACCACGGCGTCGGCACCCATCGCCTGCAGGGTCAGCGCGGTGTCCTTGAGGCTCTCGCCCTTGGAGACGCTGGATCCCTTCGCCGAAAAGTTGATCACGTCGGCGGAGAGGCGCTTGGCGGCCGCCTCGAACGAGATCCGGGTCCGGGTGGAGTCCTCGTAGAAGAGGTTCACCACGGTGCGGCCGCGCAGCGCGGGCAGCTTCTTGACCTCACGGCCGGAGAGCGCGGCCATCTCGGCGGCGGTGTCCAGGATCAGGGTGGCGGTCGCGGCGTCCAGGTCCGCGGCCGAACGCAGATGTTTGATCACTGCAGCCCTCCGATCAGGCGTACCTCATCGGCGTCGTCGACCTCGGTGAGAGCGACCTTGACGCTCTCGCTCAACGCCGTGGGGATGTTCTTGCCGACGTAGTCGGCGCGGATCGGCAACTGCCGGTGACCGCGGTCGACCAGCACCGCGAGCTGCACCGAGCTGGGCCGGCCGAGGTCCTTGAGGGCGTCCAGGGCGGCGCGCACCGAGCGGCCGGAGAACAGCACGTCGTCGACCAGGATCACCCGCAGGCCGTCGATGCCGCCGGGCGGCAGCTCGGTGCGGCCCAGTGCGCGCGTCGCCTTGAGGCGCAGGTCGTCGCGGTAGAGCGTGATGTCCAGCGAGCCGACCGGGACCTCGACGCCCTCGAAGGCGTGGATCCGGGCGGCCAGGCGGTGCGCGAGCGGGACGCCGCGGGTGGGGATGCCGAGAAGCACGGTGCCGGTGGCGCCGGACGTCTTCTCCAGGATCTGGTGCGCGATCCGGTCGACGACCCGGGACAGGTCGGACCCGGCTAAAATGATCTTGCTGGGCGCGTCTGCGCGTGGCTGTGCCACGGCGGACCTCCTTCCCCGCCTCACGGGACGGGTCGTTAAAGGATGTCTGGCTGACGCTACGTTACCAGTGGCGCAGGCTTTGATCATGGTGACCTGCCTGACCCGGCGCGCAAAACGGACAAATTGAGCAAGTAGGGATACCGCCGGTGACTTTGGTTGCGGCCCGCACGACTCATCGGTAACCAACACTTGACCGGCGCTCGCAAACTCCGTACCGTCACGCAGCGTAGCGATCCGTGAGGAAGAACCCTCCGGGAAGGCACAGCACAGTACTGGGAGTGTCCGAATGCCGTCTGAGTACGCGAAGTCACTGGGCGCTCGTCTGCGCTCCATTCGCCAGCAGCAGGGCCTGTCCCTGCAGGGCGTCGAAGAGAAGTCCAACGGCCGCTGGAAGGCCGTCGTGGTCGGCTCGTACGAGCGTGGCGACCGTGCCGTGACCGTCTCGCGCCTGGCCGAGTTGGCCGACTTCTACCGGGTGCCCGTCTCCGAGCTGCTGCCCGACGGCAGCGGCATCCGCCTCGAGGCCACCAACAAGATCGTGCTGGACCTCGAGAAGCTGTACGACACCACCGGTGAGGACCTCGCCTACGTGGCGCGGTACGCCCGGGCGATCCAGCAGCAGCGTGGCGACTACAACGGCCGGGTCCTCTCGATCCGCGCCGACGACCTGCGCGCGCTCGCCATCGTGTACGACATCTCGCCGTCCGGCTTGATCGAGCGGCTCACCGAGCAGGGCGTCCTGGTGGCCGACCCGCGGGCGTTCTTCGCGAGCTGACGCGCTCACCCCGAGCCCGCGTCGGCCCCCCAAGATCGGCGCGGGTTCTCACCACGTACGAAACATGAAAACGGCCCGGACCGAAGAGCGGTCCAGGCCGTTTTGCGGTTTTTCTACCTTGTGGCGAAAGCGGCGATCCGGTCCAGCAGACCGTTGAGGAACCTCGGGCTGTCGTCGGTCGACATCTCCCGCGCCAGCTCCACCGCCTCGGTGATCGCCACCGGGTCGTCCACGTCCGGCTCGAAGAGCAGCTCGTAGACGGCGATCCGGGCCAGGTTGCGGTCGACGACCGGCATCCGGTCGATCGTCCAGCCCTCGGCGTAGCTGGCGATCAGCTCGTCGACCCGGTCGATGTTCTTGGCGACACCCTCGATCAGGGTGATCGCGTACGCCAGGTGCTCGGGGTGCGGCTTCGCGATCCGGTCGAGATAGGTGACCAGCACCTGGCTCGGCGGCAGATCGCGCATGTCGGCCTCGAAAAGGACGTCCAGCGCCCGCTTGCGCGCCTTGCGGCGCGCCAGCCGTTCCTTCTTGGGACCTTCCGCCATCAGCTGCGGCCGAGGTAGCGGCCGTCGCGGGTGTCGACCTTGATCTTCTCACCGGTGGTGATGAACAGCGGAACCTGAACCGTGGCGCCGGTCTCGATCGTCGCCGGCTTGGTGCCACCGGTCGAGCGGTCGCCCTGCAGGCCCGGCTCGGTGTAGGTGACCTCGACGAAGACGCTGGTCGGCAGCTCGATGTAGAGCGGGACGCCCTCGTGCAGCGCGACCGTGGCCTCCGCCTCGGGCAGCAGGTAGTTCGCGTTGTCACCGACCGTGGCGCCGGGGACGTGGATCTGCTCGTAGGTGTCCAGGTCCATGAAGACGTAGTCGTCGCCGTCCTGGTACAGATACTGCATCGTGCGCTTGTCCACGGTCGCCGTCTCGACCTTGGTGCCCGCGTTGAAGGTCTTGTCGACGACCTTGCCGGAGAGCACGTGCTTCAGCGTGGTGCGCACGAAGGCCGGACCCTTACCGGGCTTGACGTGCTGGAACTCAACGACGGACCACAGCTCCTTGTCGAGGTTGAGAACCAGGCCGTTCTTCAGGTCGTTGGTGGAAGCCATGTCCTGCCTTGATCTTGACTCGAATCGTTGACCGAACCACTTTACCGGCGATTCGCTGGTGAGGGCGAATCGGGTCTACCGGCAGATGTGCTCCAAAGCCAGCCGGTACCCGTCGATACCGAGCCCGGCGATCACCCCGGTCGCCACCGCCGAGATCACCGAGTGGTGCCGGAACTCCTCACGCGTGTGCACGTTCGAGATGTGCACCTCGATCAGCTTGCCACGCAGCATCGCGCAGGCGTCCCGGATCGCGATGTTGTAATGCGTCCACGCGCCCGGGTTGAGCACCACGTCGGCGCCCTCGTCGGCGGCCTCGTGCAGCCAGCCGAGCATCTCGTACTCGGCGTTGGTCTGCCGGACGGCGATCTCCCTGCCGAGATCATCGGCGACGGTCCGGCACATGTCGACCAGGTCCTGATACGTCGTCGTGCCGTAGATGTCCGGTTCCCGGGTGCCCAGCCGGTTCAGGTTCGGCCCGTTCAACACGTAGATCATCGCGCCACCGCCGCGTACGCCCGCCGCAGCAGGTCGTCGTCCGGCCCGGTCAGGATGCCCGGCTTCGCCAGGCCGTCCAGCACCACGAAGCGCAAGGTGGCGGCCCGCGTCTTCTTGTCGACGCGCATCCCGGCTTCCAGCTCACCGAAGGCATGGCGGTCGTACGACGTGGGCAGCCCCAGCCGCACCAGGATCTCCCGGTGGCGCCCCGCGGTCGCGTCGTCCAGCCGCCCGGACAGCCGCCCCAGCTCGGCCGCGAAGATCATGCCCACCGCCACGGCATGCCCGTGCTTCCAGGTGTACCGCTCCCGGCGCTCGATCGCGTGCCCCAGCGTGTGCCCATAGTTGAGGATCTCCCGCAGTCCGGACTCCTGGAGATCCACCCCGACCACGTCGGCCTTGACCCGGATCTTCCGCTCGATCAGCTCCCGCAGCACCTCGCCGCGCGGGTCCAGCGCCGCGTCCGGATCCGCCTCGATCAGCTCCAGGATCCGCGGGTCGGCGATGAACCCGCCCTTGACCACCTCGGCCAGCCCGGCCGCGATGTCCTCGGCCGGCAGCGTGTCCAGCGCGTCCAGGTCACAGATCACCCCGGCCGGCGGGTGGAACGCCCCCACCAGATTCTTGCCGGCCGCGATGTTGACCGCGGTCTTCCCCCCGACCGCGGCGTCGACCATCCCGGCGACCGAGGTCGACACCGGCACCCACCGCACCCCGCGCAGCCAGGCCGCCGCGACATAGCCGGCCAGATCGGTGGTGGCACCCCCGCCGACCCCGACCACCACATCGGTCCGGGTGAACCCGGCGGCACCCAGCGCATCCCAGCACCGGGCGGCGACCTCGACGGTCTTCCCCTTCTCCGCGTCCGGCACCTCGATCGGCACCACCGTGCACCCACCGACTGCCTTGGCGACCGCCTCGGCCCGCTCCCGCAGCGCCGCCGGATGAACCACCGCCACCCGCGCGGCGCCGTCGATCATCGGAAGAAGCTCGTCGTGCAGACCGCGGCCGACGATCACGTCGTACGGGCGGTCACCATGCACCGGGATTCGCGTCACCACGGCCGTCACCCTATCCGCGAGCCGCGCTTCTGTCCGCTGTGCTCGGCGCGGTTCCGCCAGGTGGGCGGTTCCGTCCGGCGGCCCCCGTCGACGAATATCCATTGCCCACCGGTTTTCCGCGCTCATAGTGTCCACGGCAACCCGCGAAAGGACGATGACATGCTTCCGGCACTGCGCCGCCTCGGGCCCGATGACCGGCTCGTGGGCCGAGGCAGGTCTGTTGGTGGAGGACAATGCGGCGGCCGAGCGTCTGTACCGGTGTCACGGCTTCCGCAGGACGGCTGAGTGTCAACCACACCCCAACCGTCCCGGCGTGACCGAATACGTGATGAGCCGGCGGCTCGGACCACACGTTGCGGACTAGGCCCGCAGGAGGGCGGCGACCTCGGGGGCGATCTCCTCGGGCCCGCGGCCGTCGGTCAGCACCGTGTGGGTGGCGACCTCGGTGTAGAGCGGCCGCCGCTGTTCCAGCAGGAACTTCATCGTCGCCCGGGGGTTCATCGCCAGCAGCGGGCGGCCGGCGCCGAGGCCGACCCGTTTGATGGCGTCCGCCAGCTCCACCGAGAGGAAGACGACCGTGTGGTCCTTCAGCAGGGCGCGGGTGGTCTCGTCCAGGATGGCGCCGCCGCCCAGGGAGAGGATGCCGTCGAAGGAGGACAACGACTCGGCGACGACCGTGCGTTCCAGGGTGCGGAAGGTGGGCTCGCCGTCCTCGACGAAGATGTCCGGGATCGGCTTGCCGGCCCGCTGCTCGATGATCGTGTCGGTGTCGGTGAAGGACAGGCCGAGGGTGGCGGCGACCGCCTCGCCGATCGTCGTCTTGCCGGCGCCGGGTGGGCCGACCAGGACCGCGCGCGGGGGCATCAGCGGACCACCAGGTTGTCCCGGTAGGAGGCGAGGTTGCGGCGGATCTCGGCGACCGAGTCGCCGCCGAACTTCTCGGTGGCCGCCTCGGCCAGGACCAGGGCGACCATCGCCTCGGCGACGACCGCGCCGGCCGGGACCGCGCAGACGTCGGAGCGCTGGTTGATCGCGGTGGCCGGCTCGCCGGTGGTGATGTCGATGGTCTGCAGCGCCCGGTTCAGGGACGAGATGGGCTTCAGCGCGGCGCGGACGCGCAGCGGCTCGCCGTTGGTGATGCCGCCCTCCAGGCCGCCGGCCCGGTCGGTGACCCGCCGGACGCCGTCCGCCGTCGGGACGATCTCGTCGTGCGCGACCGAGCCGCGGGAGCGGGCCTGGGTGAAGCCGTCGCCGATCTCGACGCCCTTGACCGACTGGATCGACATCAGGGCGGTGGCCAGCCGGGCGTCGAGCTTGCGGTCCCACTGCACGTGTGAGCCGAGGCCCGGTGGGACGTGGTAGGCGAGGACCTCGACGATGCCGCCGAGCGTGTCCGCGTCCCTCTTGGCCGCGTCGACCTCGGCCACCATCCGGGCGCTGGCCTCCGGGTCGAGGCAGCGCAGCGGGTCGGCGTCGATCCGGTCGAAGTCGTCCAGGGTGGGGATCAGGCCGGTCTTCGCGGCGACCGAGCCGAGCTCGATCACATGCGACACGATCTCGATGCCGAGCGCCTGCCTGATCAGCTGCTTGGCGACGACGCCGACGGCGACCCGGGCGGCGGTCTCCCGGGCGCTGGCCCGCTCCAGGATCGGCCGGGCGTCGGTGTGCCCGTACTTCTGCATGCCGGCCAGGTCGGCGTGGCCGGGGCGCGGGCGGGTCAGCGGGGCGTTGCGCGACTGGGCGGCCAGCACGTCCGGGTCGACCGGGTCGGCCGACATGACCGTCTCCCACTTGGGCCACTCGGTGTTGCCGACCCGGATCGCGACCGGGCTGCCCAGCGTCAGCCCGTGCCGGACCCCGCCGATGAACTCGACCTCGTCCTGCTCGAACTTCATCCGGGCGCCACGCCCGTAGCCCAGGCGGCGGCGCACGAGGTCACGGGTGATGTCGGCGCTCGTCACCTCGATCCCGGCGGGCACACCCTCGAGCATGGCGACGAGCGCCGGTCCGTGCGATTCACCTGCAGTAAGCCAGCGCAGCATGGGAAGAAGCCTAGTGTCGGCGGGGACCGATCCGACGAGAGGGCCCGCCGGTCCCACCTACCGGTTGCGGGCCGCCTCGTCGAGCGCGGCGCGCATCGCCTCCTCCGGGGCCTCGGCCACCCCGGTGAATTGCTCGAACTGACTCAGCGCCTGGGCCAGCAGCAGGTCGAGCCCGGACACCACGGTGACGCCCGCGGCGATCGCGGAGGCGGCCAGCGGGGTGGGCCACGGGTCGTACAGCGCGTCGAAGAAGACGCCGCCGGAGCGCCAGGTGACCTCGGCGGCCAGCGCGTCGGCGGCGCCCTTGGGCACCGTGGAGATCACCGCGTCGGCGTCCAGGGCGGCGGCCGACCACGGGGCCCCGTCCAGCTTGACGCCGAGCGCGCCGGCCACCGGCTCCAGTTCGGCACGGGCCTCGGGGCGGCGGGTGACCACGGTGACCACCTCGGCGCCGAGCTCGGCCGCGGCGGCCAGGGCGGCCCGGGCGGTACCGCCGCCGCCGAGGACGGTGATCCGGGGCGGCGCCTCCTTGGCCGCGTGTCGGCCCGTCCCGGCGCCCAGGCCGGCCGCGCGCAGCACCCGGACCATGCCGGGGATGTCGGTGTTGTCGGCATGCCACCCGCCGTCGTCCTGACGGATCAGGGTGTTGGCCACGCCGGCGGCGATCGCGGCCGGGGTGGCCGAGGCGGCCAGGGTGAGCGCGGTCTCCTTGAGCGGCATGGTCAGCGACAGACCGGCCCACTCCGGGCCGAGGCCGGCCACCAGGCCGGGCAGCTCCGCCTCGGCGCACTCGATCGCCTCGTACGTCCAGCCGGTCAGGCCGGCCGCGGCGAACCCGGCGCGGTGGATCACCGGGGAGAGCGAGTGGGCGATCGGCTTGCCGAGCACGGCCGCGCGGCGCGAACTGGTGGTCTGCACGGCCGTATTCTACGGAACCGGGCTCAGCACAGCGGGATGCCGTTGTGACAGGCGAGCTGCCTGTTGCGCTCGTGGTCGTCGCCGGTCTTGCCGTACGCCATCGTGCCCTTGGTGTCGACGCTGATGAAGTAGTAGTACGGGAAGTTCTCGGTCGGGCTCATCGCGCCCTTGAGCGCGCCCAGGCCCGGGTTGCCGATCGGCCCGGGCGGCAGGCCCGGCTTGTCGTGCGTGTTGTACGGGTCCTTCGGGTCGTGCAGGTCGGCGTTGGTGAGCTTCTCCGACGCCTTCGAGCCCTTGCCGCTGATCCGCAGCCAGTAGTTGACCGTGCTGTCCAGGCCCAGGCAGTGGCAGGCGAAATCGCCGTACGCCCGGTTGTAGACGACCCGGGACACCTTGGGCATGTCCTCGTCCTTGAGTGCCTCGGCCTGGGCGATCGAGGCGACGATCAGTGCCTGGTACGGACTGATCCCGCCGCGCGTCTTCTGCACCGTGGAGACGAACTCCAGCTGGTCCATCTGGGTGTTGAAGTTCGCGATGATCGTCTTGAGCACGTCGGTGGCGTCGGCCTTGGGTGACAGCTCGTAGGTCGACGGGAACAGGAAGCCCTCGATGTCGGTCTTGTCGGCCTTCTTGCCGTCGGTGCGGGTGAACCAGGACGGGTCGACGCCGAGCGCGACCGGGTCCTTCGCCGCCTTGGTGAACTCGGCCACCGGGATCTTGGTGGCCTCCGACAGCTTCTGGAAGGTCTGCTGGTACGACAGGCCCTCGGGCAGGGTGACCCGGGTGACCCAGCGGCTCTTCGGGTCGAGCATCAGGGTCAGCGCGTCGGCGGCCTTCATCTGCACCTTGAGCCTGTACCACCCGGCCTGGATGTTCTTGCTGCGGTTGTTGTCCTTGGCGGCGTCGACGAACGCCTCCGCCGAGGCCACCACCTTGGCCTGGTACAGCGTGTTGCCGATGTCCGTGGCCGACTGGCCGCTCTGCACCTGCACGATCGTCTCGGCGCCGCCGGGCCCGGAGTAGTCGTCGGCGACGAAGAAGCCTTTCACCTTGCTGTAGACCAGCCAGCCACCGCCGGCCAGCAGGGCGAGCAGGACGAGGCTGAGGAAGAACGCGATCGCCGACCGGCCGGTCCGGCCCCGCTTGTGGCGCGGCGCGTCCGGCTGTGGCTGCTGTTCTTCCGCCAGCACCGAATCCAGATCGTCGAGCATTTCCGCCTCCGCTGTATGTCCAGCTTTGTCAAGCCCCCGGCTGGAACTACGAGCCGAAGGCTGTCACGGATCGACTTCCGGCGCTACCCCACAACAACGGCCGGCGGGGTTGGAACCCCGACCGGCCGTCGATGTGTCCGGGATCCGCCTCAGCAGATCGGAATACCGTTCTGGCAGGCGATTCGGATGTTCGCCTGGTGCTCGTCGTTGGTCCGCCCGTACGCCATCGTGCCCTTTTTGTCGATCGTCACGAAGAAGAAGTAATTGCTCTTCGGGGCGGTGACGGCACCCTTCAGGGCGACCTCGCCGGGGCTGCTGATCGGCGTGATCGCCAGGCCCTTGGCGTCATAGTTGTACGGGTTCTTCGGGTCGTGCAGCTCCTTGCGCAGCAGGTTCTCCGACGCCTTGGCGTCCTTGCCGCTGATCCGCAGGTAGTAGTTGACCATGCTGTCCAGCTGCATGCAGCTGCACGGGAACTCGCCGGTGTAAGCCCGGTTGTAGAGCACCCGGGCGACCGGGCCCATGTCCTGCGGCAGCAGCGCCTCGACCTGGGCGATCGACGCGGCGACCAGCGCCTCGTACGGCGAGATGTTGAGCTTGGACGCCTGGTTGGCGAAGTCGAGCTTGGTCATCTCGTCGTTGAAGTGCGTGATGATGATCTTGAGAATGTCCTCGGCCTTGGCGTCCTTGGGGAACTCGTAGGTCGCCGGGTAGAGGAAGCCCTCGATCTTCGACGGGTCGACCTTCTTGCCGTCGCGCCGCTTGAACCACATCGACGGCACGCCCAGCTTCTGCACGTTCTTCGCGGCCGCCTTGAAGTCGTCGACCGGGATGCCGGTCGACTTCGACAGCCGGTCGAAGATCTGCAGCGAGATCAGGCCCTCCGGGATGGTGACCTTGTTGACGTTCTTGTTCTTCAGGTCGAGCAGCATGGCCAGGGCGTCCTTGGCCTTCATCTCCTTCTTCAGGAGATACGTTCCGACCTGGATGTCCTTGCTCTTCGGGTCGTCCTTGGCCGCGTCGACGAACGCCGCGGCACTCTTCACCACACCCGCCTTGAACAGGGTGTTGGCGATGTCGGTGGCGGTGTTGCCGGACTTCACCTCGACGACGGCCTCACCGGTGCCCGGCCCGTCGTAGTCCTCGACCGTGAAGAAGCTGCGGATCTTGCCGAAGCCGATGTAGCCGACGCCACCCAGCGCACCGAACAGCAGGAGCACCAGGGTGAGGGCCATGATCGTACGCCCGCGGCCGCGTTCCTTCTTGCGATGCCGCCACCGGCCCGGGTCCTCGGCTCCCTCGAACATGGGATCCAGGTCGTTGTCGCTCAATTAAGTCTGCCTCCGCTGCGCGTCCAGCCAGCCCTGCAGGATCTCCACGGCGGCCGCCTGGTCGACGACCGCCCGCTGCCGACGCCCGCGGACACCCCGTTCGCTCAGCCTACGGCTGGCCACGACGGTCGACATCCGCTCGTCGGAGAGCACGACGGGCCGCGGCGCGACCAGCGCACCGAGCCGCTGCGCATACGCCCGGACGTGGCCGGCCGCCACGCCCTCACGCCCGTTGAGCGCCACCGGCAGACCCACGACGACCTCGACGGCCTCGTGTTCCTCCACCAGCGCGACCAGCTCCGCCAGGTCGGTGGGGAGCTTGTCCTCGCCGGCCTGCTGGTCCCGCGCCACGGTCACGACCGGGCTGGCCAGGATGCCGTCCGGATCGCACTTGGCGACCCCGACCCGCACCTGACCGACGTCCACCCCGAGGCGCACGCCCCGGGTGAAGCCGTGCGTCACGCTCTCTCCCCGCACACCGGCAAAACCGCGTCTCCAAGTCCTGCGAACCCTACCTTCGACCACCGTGGGTCAATATCGACGTACGCCGATAAAAACCCCCGATCGCGGGCAAAGCTTAACCGTTCCGCCCGCCGATACAACGGCCACCTGTAGTCCCGCCGGGAATTCTCAAGGAAAAGGAAAGGATCCGTCGCACTGGGCGACGGATCCATTACCAACCTATTCTCAGTTCGCGTCGGCGAGCGCCTTCTCCACCGCGGCGAGCAGGTTCGGCGCCTCGGCCGCCGGAACGCCGCCGCCCTGCGCCAGGTCGGCGTTGCCGCCACCCCGGCCGGACAGCGCGCCCTTGACCAGCTCGCCGGCGGACAGGCCGCGACCCTTCGCCGCCGCGTTGATCGCCACGATCAGCGTCGCCTTGCCACCTGACCGCGCGGTCACCGCGACCACCGCCGGGCGGGCCGGATCGAACTTGCCGCGGATGTCCTGGGCCAGCGTGCGCACGTCGTTGCCGCCCGCGCCCTCCGGCGCCTCGGTGCCGACGAACGCCACCCCGCGCAGCTCCTTCGCCTGGTCGACCAGCCCGGCCGCACCCGCCAGCACCATCTGCGCGCGCAGCTTCTCCAGCTCCTTCTCCGCGTCGCGCAGCGCCGTGACGGTCTGCTCGACCCGGTCGGCGACCTGGTCGCCGGGCACCCGGAACAGGTCGGCCAGGCGGGACACCAGCAGGTGCTCCTTGGCCAGGAAGCCGAACGCGTCGATGCCGACCAGCGCCTCGACCCGGCGCACCCCCGAGCCGATCGACGACTCGGTGAGAATCTTCACCAGGCCGAGCTGGCCGGAACGCGCCACGTGCGTGCCGCCACAGAGCTCCCGGGCGTAATCGCCGACCTCGACAACCCGTACCTCATCGCCGTATTTCTCACCGAACAGCGCCATCGCACCGAGCCGGCGGGCCTCCTCCTGCGAGGTGATGAACGCGTTGACCTCCAGGTCACGCAGCAGCACCTCGTTGATCTGCTGCTCGACGTCGAAGAGCACCGACGGGTTGACCGCGCCCGGGGTGTGGAAGTCGAACCGCAGACGGCCCGGCGCGTTCAGCGATCCCGCCTGGGTGGCCGACTCGCCGAGGAAGTTGCGCATCGTCTGGTGGACCAGGTGGGTCGCGGTGTGCGAGCGGGAGATCGCCTTGCGGCGGGTCACGTCGATCTCGGCGAGCCCGGACTCACCGGCGCGCACCTCACCCTGCACGACCCGCGCCTTGTGCACGATCAGCCCGGGAATCGGCTGCTGGACGTCGAAGACCTCCACCTGACCGCCGCCGACCTTGATCAGGCCGGTGTCCGACTGCTGACCGCCACCCTCCGCGTAGAACGGGGTGGTGTCCAGCACCAGCTCGATGGTCTCGCCCTCACCGGCGACCTCGACCCGGCCCTTGGCGCCGATCAGCGCGCGGACCCGGGACTCGCGGGAGATCTCCTGGTAACCGGTGAACTCGACGGTGCCGCCGGCGTCCAGCGCCGACCGGTACGCCGACAGGTCCGCGTGCCCGGTCTTGCGCGCCGCCGCGTCCGCCTTCGCCGCTTTCCGCTGCTCGGCCATCAGCCGGCGGAAACCGTCCTGGTCGACCTGCAGGCCCTGCTCCTGCGCGATCTCCAGGGTCAGGTCGATCGGGAAGCCGTACGTGTCGTGCAGCTTGAACGCCTGGTCACCGGAGAGCTGCGTCTTGTTGGCCGCGCGCGTCTCGGTGATCGCGGTGTCCAGGATCGTGGTGCCCGCCTTCAGCGTGGAGAGGAACGCGTCCTCCTCCGCGTACGCGTACGTCGAGATCCGCCCGAACTCCTCGGCCAGCTCCGGGTACGACGGCGACATGCAGTCCCGCGCGATCGGCAGCAGCTCGGTGAACGCCGGGCCCTGCCAGCCGAGCAGCCGGATCGACCGGATCGCCCGGCGCATGATCCGGCGCAGCACGTACCCGCGGCCCTCGTTCGACGGCACGATGCCGTCGCCGATCAGCATCAGCGCGGTCCGCACGTGGTCGGCGATCACCCGCAGGCGCACGTCGTCCGGGTGGCTCTCGCTCGCCGCGTGCCCGGAGTGCGCGCCGTACTTCTTGCCGGTCATCTCCGCGGCGCGGGCCAGGATCGGCCGGACCTCGTCGATCTCGTACAGGTTGTCGACACCCTGCAGGATCGACGCGATGCGCTCCAGGCCCATGCCGGTGTCGATGTTGCGCTTGGGCAGGTCACCGACGATCGTGAACTGCTCCTTCGAGCGCACGTCGGTGATCTCGTGCTGCATGAAGACCAGGTTCCAGAACTCCAGGTACCGGTCCTCGTCGACCTCCGGGCCGCCCTCCTTGCCGTACGCCGGGCCACGGTCGTAGTACAGCTCGGAACACGGGCCGGCCGGGCCGGGGATGCCCATCGACCAGAAGTTGTCCTTGTTGCCGCGGCGCACGATCCGCTCGGCGGGCAGACCGGTCTGCTTCCAGATCTCGATCGCCTCGTCGTCGTCGAGGTAGACGGTCGCCCAGATCTTCTCCGGGTCGAGACCGAACCCGCCCTGGTCGACCGGCTTCGTCGACAGCTCCCAGGCGAGGGGGATCGCGCCCGCCTTGAAGTAGTCGCCGAACGAGAAGTTGCCGTTCATCTGGAAGAACGTGCCGTGCCGGCTGGTCTTGCCGACCTCGTCGATGTCCGGGGTGCGGATGCACTTCTGCACGCTCGCCGCCCGCTGGTACGGCGGGGTGCGCTGACCCAGGAAGAACGGCACGAACTGCACCATGCCGGCGTTGATGAACAGCAGGTTCGGGTCGTCGATGGCCGGCAGCGGGGCACTCGGGACCACCGTGTGCCCGTTAGCCTCGAAATGCGCCAGGAAGCGCCGCTTGACTTCCGCCGTCTTCATCGATTCCCCTCCTGCGAACCGGGCCGCGTGTCGTCGCGCAGCTCGGCGAACTTGTCCTCGTACAGAACCCCTTCGGCGAACGCCTCGTGGATCTGCTGTTCCCGCTCGGCCATGCCGTCGCGGACGTCCTCCACGAAGCTACGCAGCGACTCGACGAGCCCGCCAGCGGATTGCGAGAGCGAGGTGGCGATCCCGGTCGGGGTGAACTCCTCGGCCTTGCGCGTGAGCTTGCGCACCACCAGCGCGCCGACGGCGAGACCGACACCCAGCCAGAGCAGGCGTTTCATGGCAGCATTTCCTCTTTCCGGGCGGCTCAGCGGGTGGCTTTGCGACGGCGCTTGATCTCGGTGCGGACCTCACGGTCCTCCTCGGCGGCACTGCGGGCCCGGGCGGCCTTACGCACGCCGTACCCGAACGAGGCGACCTTGACCAGCGGATTCGCCGCGGCCGCGGAGACCACGGTGACCAGGTTGGCGACATTCGCGGTGATGTTCTGCACGTGCTCGGTCATGGTGTCGACCTTGGCCAGCTGCAGGTTCACCCCGTCCAGGGAGACCTGGACCTGGCCGAGCGCGGTGTTCACATTTTCCACGGTGGTGTTCACGTTGCCGAGCAACGGACCGGTGCGATCGACCACCTCATTGATGCCCCGGGTGGCGGCATCGATCGTGCGCCCCAGCTTCAGCAGCGGGAAAGCGAGCACGACGACGAGCATCAGGAAGGCGCCCGCCGCGATCAGACCTGCGATTTCTCCGGCGTTCATGTAACGCGTCTCCTCTTCGGGCAGTCACGGAATCGGCGGGGACAACGTGCAGACCCTACCGTCCGTGACCACCACGCGCGTCACGACGCCTGCGGTGTCGGCTGCAAGAGCGGATCGTTCTGGTTCAGAACCGGATCCGGCGTTGCGCCCACCGGGCCCGGATGCTGATCCACCTTGCCCCGCTCATCGGTGATCTCGTCACGCACCTTGATGCTGACCGTCGATCCGTCCGCACACTTCTGCGCGCCCTTCGTCCCGGCCTCCGCCTGGTCGGTCCCGGCATCCGGCAGCGCATCCGCGGCCACCTGATCGACCGCGCAACCGGGGAGGCCGACCGCCAGGTCCAGAGTGAACTCATCACGCCGCCAGCAGGTGTAGGTGCCCTCCTCGGCCTTGATCGGCGACTCCGGGCAGCCGGCCACCTTCCACGGCGACCAACCGGCCTCGGTCAGCGCCTTGCTGTAGGCCTCGGTCGTCTCCTTGAACGGCCGCTGCGATTCGGTCGTGCGCTCCCGGAACCGGCAGTCGCCGAAACACCAGCGGCTGCCGCTGTTCTTGTCGTCCGGCTTCTGATCGGCCCAGGACGGCACGTTCAGCGCGTCCAGCGAGGCGAAGACCGGGTCGCTGCTGACCGCGCGGATCCCGAAGAAGGCGGGCAGCACCAGCAACACGACCGCGGCCAGCGTGGTCAGGGTGATCAGCCGCAGGCGGCGCTGCGACCGGAGCTTCTGCCGAAGCTCCGACAGACCACGCTCCGGTTCGCCGCCGGGCCCGCTGTCCATTCCGGTCCGATTGCGCGGTACGCCGGCAGCACTCCCGGCGCGGGCAACCGCGATGGTGCCGGTGCCCTTGCCACCCTCGTCCCGGAAACCGTCCCCGTCCCCACTCCCGGACCCGTCCCCGCCTTCGAACCCGTCGCCGCTCCCCGGCCCGAACCCGTCGCCGCTCCCCGGCCCGAACCCGTCACCGCTCCCCGGCCCGAACCCGTCGCCGTTCCCCGGGCCGAACCCGTCACCGCTCCCCGGACCGAACCCGTCGCCGCTCCCCGGACCGAACCCGTCACCGCTCCCCGGACCGAACCCGTCGTTCCGGCCCTGGCCTGGGACCGAAGCCTTGCCCGTCCCCTTGCCCGTCGCGGGGACCGGAGCGCCGCCCGGCACCGAGGCCGATCCCGCACCCCGCTGTGCCACAGCGGCCGCACCCGCGTTCCCGGGCATCGCGACCGAGGCCGCTCCCCGCGGGGCGTTGCCCGAACCGGTCGCGTCCGCGCCGTTCCCCGGCACACCGGCGGCACCTCGCGGCGGCAGACCACCCGGACCACCGGGCTCGCGCCCGTTCCCGGGCACACCCGCGGCACCCCGCGGCGGCAGACCGCTCGGACCACCGGCCTCCGGCCCGTTCCCGGGCACCGAAGCCGCGCCCCGCCCGGGCAGACCGCTCGAAGCACCCGCCTCGAGGTCGACCGGATCGCCCTGACCCGGCACAGCGACCGACGCCGCGCCCCGGTTCGGGCCGCCCGGGCCGTTCCGGGGCACGCTTGCCGCGCCACGACCCGGTCCGGTCGGACCGTTCGGGCCGCGGAGATCGCCGGGACCACCCACGCCGCCGGGACCGTTCGGAACCCCCGGGCCGCCGGGCCCGCCGGAACCACCAGGCCCGCTGCCCGGCACGCCCGCCGTACCGCGACCCGGGCCACCGGGGCCGGTGCCCGGCGCGCTCGCCGCGCCACGACCCGCGGTGCCCGGACCACCCGGACCACCAGGCCCGCCCGGTACACCGGCCGCGCCACGACCCGGACCACCCGGGCCGCCGCCCGGTACACCCGCCGCAGCACGACCCGGACCACCTGGGCCGCCACCGGGTACGCCTGTTACACCACCGGGACCGTTACCCGGCATACTCGCCGCACCACGACCTGGACCGCCGGAGCCGGTGCCGGGCACGCCTGCCGCACCACGACCCGGACCACCGGGAACATTCCGGGGCGCGCCGTTGCCCGGAATCCGCGTCGAAGCGCTACCCGGCCCCTCCAGTCCCGGGATCGCACCGGCGGCCGCGGCACCCGCCGTCGCAGCGCCGCCCCCGCGCCGCGGACCGCCGCCACGCGGTCCGGGCGCCGGCGAGACCGGCCCGCTCGGCGTACCGGTACCGGCCGGGAAACCCTGACTCTGCTCGGGCCCCTGTCCGTGGCGACCGGTCGGCGCCTCGCCCGGGAAGTCCTGCCCATACTCCGGCTCGGCCCCGTGCCGGCCTGCCGGGGAGCCCTGGTCTCGCCTCGGACCACGCCCGTCCCCGGCACCCTGCTCCGGCACCGCCCGGCGACGACGACCCCGCGAAGTCGGCTCCGGTCCACCGGCACCGGCCGGGAAGGCCTGACTGGACTCCGGCCCAGCCCCGCCGGGGAACGCTTGCCCGTGTTCCGGCCCACCCAGCCCGGCACGGAAGCTCTGACTCTGCTCAGGACCACCCATGCCCGCCGGGAAACCCTGACTCCGCTCCGGCGAGCCCATGCCCGCCGGAAAACCCTGACTCCGCTCCGGCGAACCGGCACCCGCCGGGAAACCCTGGCTCCGTTCGGGCGAGCCCATGCCCGCCGGGAAACTCTGGCTCTGCTCGGGCGAACCGGCACCCGCCGGGAAACCCTGGCTCCGTTCGGGCGAGCCCATGCCCGCGGAGGTGTCGGCCGTTACGCGAGCGTCCTGCGGCTCGCCGCGGCCGCGACGCCCCGGGCCGGGCTGACCCGGCACGGAAACGCTGCCCTGGCCGGGGATGATCGAGCCGGTCTGGCTGCGCCGATCGGTGGTGAAGCCGTCCTCGTCCGGCTGCAGCTGACCGTTGCCGCCGCGCGGGGCGGGCGGCTGGATGACTCCGGAGGTGCTTTCCGCCATCGCGCCGGCCCGTCCGGGCATGGCCGGAGAACGCTTTCCCTGCCGTCCCGGAACCACCGGCGGCGGCACCGCCGCAGCCGCGCGAATCGGCCGCCCATCTCCGGGCCCGGTCCGCCGGGGCCCGGGCACACCGGCTCCGGGCATGCCGGCCGCGCCAGGCCCCCCGGGGCCGTCAGGCGTGCCGGACCCACCAGCCACTCCGGGCCGGCCCGGTCCCCCGGCCACTCCCGGCCCGCCGGGCACCCCGGGCACCCCGGGTCCGTTGGGCACCCCGGGTCCGTTGGGCACCCCGGGTCCGTTGGGCGTTCCGAAGCCGTTGGGCGTTCCGGGTCCGTTGGGCGCCCCAGGTCCACCGGCGGCCCTGGGCCTGCCCGGCATTCCGGGTCCGCCAGGCACCTCAGGTCCACCGACCGCCCCGGGCCTGCCCGGCATTCCGGGTCCGCCGGCACCCCCCGGTCCACCGGGCACCCTCGGTCCGCCGGCCATGCCGGGTCCACCGGCTGCCTCATGCCGTCCGAGGTGCTGGTCGCGGGGGTCGGAACCGGCCGTGCCCGCCGCCTCGTGTCGCCCGGTGCCATGGTCCCGGGGGTCCGGACCGGCCGCACGACCCGCACGGCGGCCGGCGGGGCCACCCGCGGCACCGGCAGCCAGGCCGAACCGATCCTCCGGCTGCGCGTGCGCACCGGAAACGGGACGAGCGGAACCACCACGCATCCCCTCGGGATCAGCCGCGTGGGAACCCGAGACCGGACGCGCCGAACCACCACGCATCCCCTCCGGACCAGCCGCATGCGAACCCGAAACCGGACGCGCCGAACCACCACGCATCCCCTCCGGACCAGCCGCATGCGAACCCGAAACCGGACGCGCCGAACCACCACGCATCCCCTCCGGACCAGCCGCATGCGAACCCGAAACCGGACGCGCCGAACCACCACGCATCCCCTCCGGACCAGCCGCATGCGAACCCGAAACCGGACGCGCCGAACCACCACGCGTCCCCTCGGGGCCGGCAGCGTGCGAACCCGAAACCGGACGTGCCGAACCACCACGCGTCCCGTCGGGACCGGCAGCGTGCGAGCCTGAGGTCGGCCGCGCCGCACCGCCGCGCGGGCCGTTCGGAGCGCCAGGGGTCGAGCTGTCGGGAGCCGCATGAGGGACCGGCGCGCCGGAGACCGGCTGCGGGCCGGTGCCACCGTAGACGCCGTCCGGCGCATGGTGTGGCCCCTGTGCACCGCTGCCGGGGCGGCCCTGGAAACCGTCGGCCGGCCGGGCGCCGTAAACCTCGGCCGGAGCGTTCGGACCGCTCTCGGCGCGGGATCGCCGGTTCCGTCCCCGCGCTCGGCCACCGGGATCGTCCGCACCGGGGCCACCGGACGTGGGACCGACCGGAATCGGACCGGTCTGGTAGACGCTCGGCGGCACCGTGTCGGTCCGATAGACGCTCGGCGGCACGGTGTCGGGCGGGAACCCGCCACCGACCGGCGGAATCGGCCCCGTCTGATAGACGGCGGGCGGGATCGGGCCGGACGGCTGAACGTCCACGGGCGCCGGGGCCGCCGCTGCACGGAACCGGTCACGCGCCGGGGCGGCCGGCGAGGTCGGTCGCACGCCGGGCGAGACCGGGCGTACGCCGGAAGTCATGCCTCTCGGATCCGGCCCCCCGGCCTGGACACCGGGGATCTCCGGAGCGTTACCGGAACGCGGTATCGCCGGTGACACCGACGGGTCGGGATATCCGGGTTGCCCCGCCGGTCCCGCCTGTGCCGGGAATCCCGGCTGACCGGGATCCACCTGCCGCCGACCGGCACCCGGCTCCGGCGAAACCCCGGCCCGCGCACCGGGCGGAACGGGCCCACCGGACCGCGCCCCCGGAGACACCGGCGCTCCCGGACCGCCGCGACGAGCCGGCGGCATCGCCCCGGACGGCATCTGGCCAGGCGGCATCTGATGCGGCCCAGCCCGACCAGTATCCTGCTGGCCACCGGGCACCGGACCACCCGGCTGCGGCATCGACACGCCAGGCGGCATCTGCCCTTGCGGCCCGGAAGGCCCGCCAGGCGGCATCTGCCCCTGCGGCCCGGGACGCCCGCCAAGCGGCATCTGCCCCTGCGGCCCGGGACGCCCGCCAGGCGGCACCTGGCCCTGAGGCCCGGGACGCCCACCCGGCGGCACCTGGCCCTGCGGCGCGGGCTGCCCACCGGGCATCGGGCCGCCGCGCTGCCCAGGCATGCCAGGAGCCTGACCCGGCATACCGGGCGCACCGGGGTGTTGACCGGGCGGAACCGACGCGTTCGACCCCGGGTGGACCGACGCCACGCCCGGCCCCTGCCCGGCGACCGGTCCCTTGCGCCGCACCGGAGGCTGCTGCCCCGGCCCGACCACACCGGCGACAGCGGCACCCGCCACGACCGCGGGCCCACCGGGCATCTGCCCGCCCACCGGCGGCCGACCGCCGGCCTGCTGCGGTCCACCCTGGGGCTGCGGCCCACCCTGATACTGCTGCGGTCCACCCTGCGGCTGCGCCCCGCCACCCGGATAGGGCTGACCGCCCCCCGGCTGCTGCGGATGCCCACCCGGAAAAGCCTGCGCCCTCCGGCCCTGAGGTCCGCCGGGCTGCTGCGGCCCCTGCCCACCCGGCCGACCGGCCGCGTATTCACCGGAGGCGGCCTGCCATCCGGGTGCGGCGGCACCGGCGGCCGGGCCACCGTCCGTGTCGTCGCCCACGTCGAAGCCGCCGAAGACCGGCCCGCCGTCGTCGGGCGTCTCGTCCGGCCCGGGCGCCCTGCGACCGGACTTGCTCGTCCGGGCCTCACCGGGCAGCGTGCCGGGGCCGATCGCCTCGCCCTGCTGCTTGGCGGTGCGCAGGTCGTCGAGCCAGCCGGTCTCCTCGCGCGGGATCTCGATCGGCTCGGCCGGCTGTTCGGCACGGCCACGCCCGAAGCGGCGGCCCTTCTTGCCGCCCTGTCCGGCGTCGTCGTCGGGCCGTTCGGCACCCCGCGGTGTCACGGCTGTTCCTCCCCGGCGGCGTCGCCGCGCTCGTCTGACCGTTCCCCGTCACTGCCGGCATCCGGCCCGGCCTGCGCCGTACCCGATCCCGTCGCCGTGCCGGCGGAACCTTCCGTCCCACCCGTGCCCGCCGAGGCAGACACCGCAACCCCACCGCTCGCCAGGTCCGAACCCGCACCCGGAGCACCACCGTCCGCCAGGACAGCCGCCGGACCCGAATCCGCACCACCGTCCGCCACCGGGGCCGGGCCGCCCGCCGCAACGGGCAACGAAGCAGGCACCGAGGCGGAAACCGCCACAGATCCTCCCGCCCCGCCGGCCTCCGGTGAGGAGGCCGCCGACGACTGTGACGCATCCGGAGCCGTTGCACCACCCGCCGCGCGGTCCGCACTGTCCGCCGAAGCGGCACGGGGCAGCCCCCGCACGATTCGGCGCAGGCGCGGCACCCGCTCCCCGACGGCGCGTTCGGCCCCGTGTTCGGTCGGCCGATAGTAGTCGGTGCCGACGAGGTCGTCCGGGGCGTACTGCTGGCGGACGACGCCACGCGGGTCGTCGTGTGGGTAGCGGTATCCGCGGCCGTGTCCGAGGCCGCGCGCGCCGGAGTAGTGGGCGTCGCGCAGGTGGGTGGGCACCGCTGCGCCCCGCCCGGCACGGACATCGGTCATGGCCGCGCCGATCGCCGCGGTGACGCTGTTGGATTTGGGGGCGGTGGCCATGTGCACGACGGCCTGGGCGAGGTTGAGCTGGGCCTCGGGCATGCCGATGAGCTGCACGGCCTGGGCGGCCGCGGTGGCCACGAGCAGGGCTTGCGGGTCGGCCATCCCGACGTCCTCGCTCGCGAAGATCACGATGCGCCGGGCGATGAACCGCGGGTCCTCGCCGGCGACGATCATGCGGGCGAGCCAGTGCAGCGCGGCGTCCGGGTCGCTGCCGCGCATGCTCTTGATGAACGCGCTGATGACGTCGTAGTGCGCGTCGCCGTCCCGGTCGTAGCGGACGGCTGCCACGTCGACTGCGCGCTCGGCGGTGGCCAGGTCGATCTCGGCGGAGCCCTGGGCGACCGCGGAACCGGCGGCCGCTTCCAGGGCGGTGAGTGCTTTGCGGACGTCGCCCGAGGCAAGGCGTACCACGTGGTCCTCTGCCTCGGGGGAAAGCGTGACCGCGCCACCCAGGCCGCGCTGGTCGGTGACCGCGCGCCGGATCAGGGCGCGCACGTCGGACTCCTCGAGGGCCTGCAGGGTGAGCAGCACACAGCGGGAGAGCAGGGGCGAGATGACCGAGAAGTACGGGTTTTCCGTGGTCGCGGCGAGCAGGGTGACCGTGCGGTCCTCGACGGCGGCGAGCAGCGAGTCCTGCTGGGTCTTGCTGAAGCGGTGCACCTCGTCGATGAACAGCACGGTCGGCGGGCCGCCGGCGCGGCGCTCGCGACGGGCCGTGTCGATCACCGCGCGCACGTCCTTGACCCCGGCGGTGAGCGCGGACATGGCCACGAACTTGCGGTCGGTGGCGTGCGCGACGAGGTGCGCGATGGTGGTCTTGCCGGTGCCGGGCGGCCCCCAGAGGATCACCGACATCGGGCTGGCGCCGGTGACCAGCTGCCGCAGCGGGGCACCGGGGGCGAGCAGATGCTGCTGGCCGACCAGCTCGTCGAGGCTGGCCGGGCGCATCCGGACGGGCAGCGGCGCGTCGGCCGCCGGGGCGCCGAAGCCGGCGGCGGCAGCGGTGTGCGCCGGCGGCGGCAGGTCCGGCTGCGCGAGGGAGAAAAGCCCGTCCGTTTCCATCGCAACCGACAGTACCGGCCTCTCGGGGGCGATCCGAAATGCGAAAGCGCCGCCTGTGGATAAGCTCCCGGCCCGCTACGCACCGTTACTTCAGTGGGTGCGCGCGGGCCGGGTTCGGAGCCGGTGCGTCAGCCCCGGCCGGGGCGGCGGCCGTAGAACCGGCGGCCGGAACCGGAGCCGGTCGCCGGGCCGCGGCCGACACCCGCGAGGTAGAGCGACAGCAGCAGCAGGCCCAGCGACGCCATCGTCGGGAAGTTGATCAGGTTGGGCACGCCGAAGTTGTTGTTCAGCAGGTCAGAAAGAAAGTAGACGCCGAAGACGACGGCGGCGGCGATGGCGAGCATCAGGTTCCTCCGGGGGTGAGAGCCGATGTCAGGCTGGTACCCCCGTCGATGGGTTCGTGAAACTTGGGTTTCACCAGATAGAGCGGTGCGGCGGCCGCGAGCACGATCGCCCCGGCCACGATCGCGACGCTGGTGCTGACACTCTGCGCGACCGCGGTGAGCAGGATCGCGCCGATCGCGAAGCCGGGCTGGCTGGCCATCGAGCTGAGCGACAGCAGACTGGTGCGGTATTCGCCCTCGGCCTGCCGGTGCATCAGCGCGTTGTGCACCGGATTGGCCGCGCCGTGCACCGCATAGGTGAGCAGGAAGCCGGTGACCACCCCGGCCGGGCCGGCCAGGACGCCCATCCCCACCACCGTGGCGCCCTGCAGCAGGCGCAGCGTGAAGCCGGTCCGGGGTGCGCCGATCCGCCGGACGAGCAGGGGGATCAGGGCCGCGCCGGCGGCCGACGCGCCCCACGCGGCCGAGCTGACCGGTCCCATCAGTGAGGCGGCGGCGTCCTTGTCGGCCAGCACCTCGCTGAGCCGGATCGGCATCAGCTTCTCGAAGGAGACCATCCCGAAGCTCCACAGGATCTCCACCGCGATCAGCGCGAGCACCACCCGGGAGCGGCGGGCCAGGCGAAGCGCCGAGCCGATCGCGATCGGCACCCCGCGGATCGAGGCGGACAGTGCGGCCAGGCCGAGAGCGGGCCGCTCCTCGTGCATGAGCACCGCGATCGCCACCGTGCTGAGCAGACTGAGCAGGATGGACAGCGCCACCGGCACGGTGAGCGCGCTGACCGGCCCGATCGGCCCGAGCCAGACCAGGCCGCCGCTGATCAGGGCGCCGCCGGCGATGCCGAGGCTGAGCACCACCTCACCGTGGCTGAGCCCGGTCTCGATGTCGGCGTTCCGGTCCGCCGCCAGCGACTCGTCGACGAACCAGGAGTCCAGCGGGCCGCTGTCCAGCGCCCGGAAGACGCCCTGCAGCATCCAGGCCACGGCGAAGAACCCGACCGTGTGGGCGACGCAGTACAGACTCAGCGAGACCAGGTTGACCGCGCCGGCCAGCAACAGCACCGGGCGGCGGCCGAGCGCGTCGGCGAATCCGCCGGTCGGCAGTTCCAGCACCATGACGGTGACGCCCTGGACGGCGGTGACCACGCCGGCCTGGGCGATGGTGAGTCCGCGTTCCAGCGGGAGCAGCACCAGCACCGGGATGGTCAGGCCGACGGGGAGCCAGCGGAGCGTGATCAGGATCAGGTAGCGCAGGCGGACCTGGCGTGCCGGAAGGCTCATGATGCGACCCTCGGCAGCGCGGCCGCGACGACCATCACCGGGCGGGTGCCGGGCCGCGGATCGTCCTGGCCCGCCTGCCGGTAGCGCTCGATCACCGCCTCGATCTCGCGCATCATCGCCTCGGTGCGGGCGGCGTCCAGGTGCACCGTGTAGTCGGAGATCCCGGCGGCGTTCTGCCAGCTCTCCGGCTCGCCGGGCAGGGCGCGCCGCCAGTTCTCCGCGGCCTGGGCGAAGTGGCTGACCTGATACGTCTCGAGCCACTCGGCGGCCGCGGTGGCCTCCGGATCGTCCTCGTAGTAGCTGCGCCGGAAGTGGGACGTGTCGTGCGCCGCACGCCACCAGCGTTGCCGGCCGGAGCCCGGCCGCGCCTCCTCGATCACCAGGCCGACCTCGGCGAGCTGCCGCAGGTGGTAGCTGGTGGCGCCGGTGTTGGTGTCCAGGTCGGCGGCGAGGCGGGTGGCCGTCGCCGGACCGGCCTGGCGCAGCCGTCCGAGCAGTCGCAGACGCAGCGGCTGGGCCAACGCGCGGATCTGCGGGCCGGTGAGCCGCACTTCGATGAGCTTGTCCGCCATACCATGCACAATATCTGTGCAACGAACTTATGCAAAGCCGCTTGGGTACGTCGTCAGCAGCGGTCGAGGAAAGCAGACCGGGAGTCACCAGCCCGTGGCACACCCCACGCAGCTCGTCGGGGGCCCCGGCGGCGCGTTGATCACCCGTACGGCGTCAATCGTGGTGTGACCTGTCAATCCGCCAGCTTGAACAGCAGGACGGTCTCCCACTTGTGCATGTCGGGCTGCTCGGCCGGGTTGGTCATCAGCATCTCCAGCCGCGCGGCCCAGCGCTCACCGGTCGGCGTCGGGGTCATGTCCCAGGTCAGGCCCCTGCGCTGGGCCCAGTCGAGCAGCCGCGCGGTGACCGCCATCAATTGGTCCGGATGGCCGACGTGGCTGACCGTCGCATAGCGCCCGGCGGGCAGCGTGTCGATGAAATCCGGCGGCTCCACGGTGACCGGACCGGTGACCGGAATGCCCGCCTCGACCACCATCTCGGCGGCCATGTCGATCACCCGGTAACGGAAGAACGGGGCGCCGCTGACCCGGACGCCGCGCCGCCCCAGGCCGGCGAACATGGTGGGCAGATGGTCGGCGACCCGCGCGAACTCGGTCATGGTGATCGACTCACGACGGCCGACATAGGGCTGCTCGGCGCACTGGACGATGGTCGGCTCCACGCCGACCAGTCTCACAAAACAGCGGCGGCCCCGCATCCTCTGAGCTTCGTCGGATGCGGGGCCGCCTGCGTGCCGCGTCTAGTTGGAGCGCTCCACCGGGGCGGCCTGGCCGTCGGTGCCCGGCGTGCCCGCGGCCGCCTTCGGCTTGGCGTCGACGCCCGCCTCCAGCCGCTGCTGCGCGGTGATCGGGGTCGGCGCGCCGGTCAGCGGGTCGAAGCCGCCACGGCTCTTCGGGAACGAGATGACCTCGCGGATCGAGTCGAACCCGCCGAGCAGCATGCAGGTGCGGTCCCAGCCCAGGGCGATGCCGGCGTGCGGCGGCGGGCCGTACTTGAACGCCTCCAGCAGGAAGCCGAACTTGTCCTGCGCCTCCTCCGGGGTGATGCCGAGCAGGTCGAAGACCCGGCTCTGCACGTCGCCGCGGTGGATACGGACACTGCCGCCGCCGATCTCGTTGCCGTTCACGACGATGTCGTACGCGTACGCCAGCGCCTTGTCCGGGGCGGACTCGAAGTTGTCCAGCCACTCGTCGTTCGGCGAGGTGAAGGGGTGGTGGACCGCGGTCCAGCCGCCCTCGTCAGTCTTTTCGAACATCGGGGCGTCGACGACCCAGCAGAACGCCCAGGCACTCTCGTCGATCAGCTTGGCCCGCTTGGCGATCTCGATCCGGGCCGCGCCGAGCAGCTCCTGCGCCTCGCGGCGCTCGGTGGCGGCGGCGAAGAAGACCGCGTCGCCCGGCTTCGCGCCGACCGCGTCGGCCAGCCCCGCCAGGTGCGCCTCGGACAGATTCTTCGCGACCGGGCCGCGCGGGGCGCCGGTCTCCGCGTCCAGCACCACGTAGGCCAGGCCACGGGCGCCGCGCGCCTTCGCCCAGTCCTGCCAGCCGTCCAGCTCCTTGCGGGTCTGCGAGGCGCCGCCCGGCATCACGACCGCGCCGACGTAGCCGCCCGCGTCGATCGCGCCGGCGAAGACCCGGAACTCGGTGCCACGCAGGTAGTCGGTGAGCTCGATGAGCTCCACGCCGTACCGCAGATCGGGTTTGTCGGAACCGTAGCGGTTCATCGCGTCGGTCCAGGTGATCCGCGGAATCGGCAGCTGCACCTGGTAGTCGGCGAGCTCGCTCCACAGCTTGGCGACGATCTCCTCGCCCAGCGCGATGATGTCGTCCTGGGTCACGAACGACATCTCGATGTCGAGCTGGGTGAACTCCGGCTGCCGGTCGGCGCGGAAGTCCTCGTCCCGGTAGCAGCGGGCGATCTGGTAGTAACGCTCCATCCCGGCCACCATCAGCAGCTGCTTGAACAGCTGCGGGGACTGCGGCAGCGCATACCAGGCACCGGGCTGCAGACGGACCGGAACCAGGAAGTCGCGGGCGCCCTCCGGCGTCGACCGGGTCAGGGTCGGCGTCTCGATCTCGTTGAAGTCGTGCGCGTGCAGCACCTCACGGGCGATCTGGTTCGCCCGGCTGCGCAGGCGCAGCGCCTTCGCCGGGCCGGAACGCCGCAGGTCGAGATAGCGATACTTGAGCCGGATGTCGTCCGAGGCGGTGACCGCGTCATCGATCGGCAGCGGCAGCGGGGCCGCCTCGGAGAGCACGGTCAGCTCGCTGGCGACCACCTCGATGGCGCCGGTGGCCAGATCCGGGTTCTCGTTGCCGGCCGGGCGGGCGTTGACCTCACCCACGACCTTCACACAGAACTCGTTGCGCAGTGCGTGCGCGTCCTCCTCCCGGAAGACCACCTGCACCACACCGGAGGCATCCCGCAGGTCGACGAAGATGACACCGCCGTGGTCCCGCCGGCGGGCCACCCAACCGGCAAGCGTCACCGTCGTGCCGGCGTCAGTGGCACGCAGACTGCCGGCGTCATGGGTCCTGATCACGGAAATGTCTCCTCACCGAGTTTCGCGGGGCGCACCCGACATTCTGTCAGTCCTCCCGCTCTCCCCCCGCCTCACCCCTCAAGCAGGCGCCAGCCAGGACGTCGCCCGCAGGCTCAGATTCCCGGTCACCCCCACCCCGGCGATCTCCACCAGCACGAGCTTCGCCGGCTGGGCCGCCGTCAGCACGCAGAGGGCCGTGCCCACCCTGACGTTCACCGCGGCCCCCGGCTCCAGCGGCCCGTTCCGGATGGCCCGCAGACAGCCGTCATCGTCGAGATCCGTTCGGGCGACACTGCTGCCGGCGGTCGCGCCCGCCCCCAGACTCAGCCGGGCCGGGCCGTTTCCGCACCTGCTGTCATACCGCAGATCCCCGATCTGCGCCCCGACCCCGGCGCGAGGTTCGTCCAGGTCGAGGTAGACCACCGCGGCGCAGCCGATGCGCACGTCCAGAGCCTCTTTGGCGTACGTCACGGGCCGGTCCGCCGCGCCCGACCCGGCCGCCGTGCCGGGGTCGGTCGCCGCGCCGGGGCCGGTCGCCGCGCCGGGGCCGGTCGCGGGCGCCCCGAAGCCGCGATAGGCGAGGAAGCCGAGGGTGCCGGTGCCGGCCAACGCCAACAGGCTGACCACCAGGGCTACGACGGCGATCCCGCGGCCGCCCTTCCGGCCACCCGGTCGCGGGTGAGCGGGGGCCGGGCCGGGCTGCGCTTGCCCGCCGCCGCTGGCCGCGGTCACGACCGGCCCGGATTCCCCGCCGCCGGCAGTTCCTGCTTCCTGTTCCCTGCCGCTGACGGTCCCGGCCTGCTCCCCGCCGCTGACGGGTCCTGGTTGCGGCTTCGTGTGGTCGACGAGTCCTGCATGCTGCTCCCTGCCGCTGACGGTTCCTGGTTGCGGTGTCGCGTCGCCGGACGACCCCTGTTGCGGCACCGCGCCACCGGCGGTTCCGGGCTGCGGCTGACCACCGCCGACGGCTCTTGATCGCGGGTTTCCGGTGCCGCCGGTCCTTGACCGCGGCTCGTCGGCGGCCGGCTGATCGGAGCCGGAACGCTGCTCAGGTAGCCGGCCGGGTACAGGCTGAGCAGGACGCTCCGGCAAGGCGGCGGGCCTGATCCGCCCTTCGCCGCCATCGGTGACCCGCGCTGCGGTCTCGGATCCCGCTGCCGGCACCCGTACATGCCGGATACCCACCGGCTCGGGGACAAGCCGTTCCCCGGCCTCCCCTACGTCCAAGGGGTGAGCTCCCCCCGCGAACGCACCGCTGTCCGGCGTCCGCGAGGCGCCGCGCCCCGCAGGACGTGCATCGACCTGGGTCACCTCACCCGTCAACCCGGACGGCGCCCCGGGCACAGTGGCGCGCGCTGAAACCACCCGCACGTCACCGGCAAGCCAACCCCCTGGCCGGATCGCCGCCTCCCCGCCTCTGGCCGGAGCCGCCGCGTCCCGGCCCCTTACCGGCTCCGCCGCTGCCGGGCCCCTTACCGGCACCGCCGCTGCCGGGCTCCTTACCGGCACCGCCGCTGCCCTGCTCTTTGCCGGACCCGCCACTTCCCCATCCGGCTCAGAACCAGCCGGACCAGGCCTTCTCTCGGCGGCGCCCGGAAGTCGCCCGGCCCCCTCACCATCACCATCAGAGGAAGCGACCCACCGGCCGCGATCATCACGACCGGTATGACCGGCATGACTGGCTGCACGAAAGACAGGCATAAAGGTCTCCAGCGGCGGAGTGGCAAAAACCTCCCAAAACGCTAAAGACTCATGATCGCCCAGCAACATCCCCCAGCAAGGCGACCACCCCGCGGCTGACCGCCGCGGGCTGCCCTCCTGTCTCTCATTCCGGTCTCACCTCCGCGCCCTGCCTCCCCGACCTCACCCGGACGCGCCTCACTTCCCCGGCCGGTACCAGCCGTCCTGCAGCACGGGCACCGCAGTCGCCTGATCGACTTCAGCAGCCACCGCGACGTCCTCAGCAAACCCGGCGGCCGCCAGTTCCCGCCCCGACGCGCACGCCTGCAGCGCTTCCCCGATCCGGTCCGCCACCGCTCGATATGCCGCCACCGCCGCGCTGGCCTCCGGCGACAGCCCATCCATCCCGTCCAGGAACGCCCCAGCTCCCCAGAGGTCCTCCACCGCCGGCCGGAGCGAACCGTCCACCCACCGCTCCCCCGCCGCCACCACCGCAACGGCCCGCCCTTCGGCCCGCCGCCGCACCCACTCCCGCGCAGCCGCCGCGTTCCGCAGCCCGACCCCCACAACGGTCACCCCGCCGCTGCCCCGCACGACCTCCGGATGCGCCCCCACCGACTCCAAGCCTGTCCGCATCGGCTGCGAGTTCGCCCCCACCGGCTCCAAGCCTGTGCGCATCGGCTGCGAATTCGCCCCCACCAACCCGGAGCTCGCCAGGTCGGGATCTTGAAGCCGCGCGAGCCGCGCCGAGATCGCCGACCCATTGGGTGAGGGCAACACCAGCCGCTCGATCCGCCGCCGCGACGCCACCCGCCGCATCACCGCCGGCGACAGACTCACCTCGTCCGGACCGGCCACGGACCGCCCAACCGCCAGCTCGGCCCGATGCCGCCTCGCCACCGCCGCCGCCGTGCCGTCCCGCCACGGATACGGCATCACCGCGATCCCGTTCTCCACCGCCACACTGAGGGCCGTCGTGAACGACAGAACATCCACCACCGCCACCACCGCCACCCCCGGCGTCACGGCCTCCGCCCCCGACAGCCCCCACTCGAACCGCCCCCGATAGGCACCCTGCCCGAACACCCGCCCCGTCACTTCCCACCCCCACTCGGCACCCGCTCCTGATCCGTGCCCTGCCGGCAAGAATCGCGGACACGTCACCGAAACTCGTGCACGACCTCGATCGTCCCGACAATGTGGTCGTTGAATTCCGCAAGCTCCTCCGCCGGCACCCAGAGCTCCAGAATCGTGTTCCCCCCGGCCTGCCGCACCGGATACCGCGCCGCGAACGCCGCATCGATCTCGAACCTGGTCACGAACCCCACCCCGGAAGCCGCCACATTCCAGTCCCGAGCGATCTTCACCGCGTAGTCCTCGTTCAGCACCGGATAGAAGATCGGCTGATCCGGCAGCCGCGCCGGCCACCGCTTCCGTCCCGACGCCCGCACCAGCTCCCATTCCTCCGGCCCCGTCGGCCGCCACAACGTCATCGTCTCCATCACGCCGCCCAGAGTTCCAAGGTCAACATCTTCCGTCACCCGCTTTTCGCACCCCGGGACCGCGATCCCGGGACCGTGGCCTCCCCGCCGCACCACAAACGACCACCTGGTCGCGGCGACGGAATTTCCCTGAAGGGCGCTCTCAGCGGGCTCGCACCTCGGCAAGCCGCCTGACCGCATAGTCGTCCTCCCAGCACACGGCGGCCTCCCACGCCGCCGAAGCCTGTGCGGCCACGTCGTACAGGCCATCGTCCAGACCGGCAGCGTTGTCCGGCAGCACCAGGTCGAGCTCCGGAACGTCGACCCGTGACTCGTCCCAGTCGATCAGCGCGACGCGTTCCCCGGTCATGCGAACGTTGCCCGGATTGAGATCGCCGTGCACGACACAGGTCGGACGTCCGACGAGCCGCGCCCAAGCCGCCCGGCACCGCGCAACCCCTTCCGGTGGCATCGCCCGCAGGTCGATCCTCGTCCCGGTTTCAGCGTGCAGGAGATCGCCGGACGATCGCCACCCCGGACGCTGCGGCCAGTCCCGCGTCAACCGATGCAGCTTGTGGAGCGTTTCGGCCACGCGACGCCAGTCGTCCCGGGTCTCGGGCGGCCCGCCCTCCACATGCGTCATCACTACCAGGCCGGCGGCGAACAGCCGCCCGTCCACGGTGGGAATCGGCACCGGCACGGTCAGTCCCGCACGGTGGAGATGGCCGAGCAACCCGGTTTCCCAGGCGAGATCGGCGTCGCTCCTGACTCCGAGCCGACCGACCGCGACACGACCACCGACCCGCACAGTCCACACGTCGTTGGCCACTCCCTCGGCAAGCGGTTCGAGACGAGCGACATCATCACCCCACTGCCACAGCCCCTCCCACCCCATTGACCGGACTTTACGGCCCACTCCGCACTACTTTCCCCACCCGAACAGGCTGCGGACGACCGAAGCATCACCCCCGCTCGCAGCGCCACAGATCAAACCGTGCGATTCTCCCCGGATGACGACACCGGAATGGGAAGCGCGGCTGGCCGCGGTCTGGGCATCGATCGACGAACGCGACGCCACCGACTTCCGTCAAGCGATCACCGACGTCACCGCCGAACTGCCGGACGGCGACCCCGACGGCACCTTCGAGCGTGCTGCCGCGTTCGACTCCACCGGCAGCTCCGACCTTGCGATACCCCTGTACGAGCGGGCCCTCGCCGCCGGTCTGACCGGCGAACGCCGCCGCCGCGCCGTCATCCAGATGGCCAGTTCCCTGCGCAACCTGGGCCGCTCGCCGGAAAGCGTCGCGCTGCTCACCGTCGAGCTTGCCGCCGGGTCGGATCATCTGGACGACGCGGTGAAGACCGTGCTCGCCCTGGCTTTGACCGATGTGGGCCGCGAGCGCGAAGCCGTCGCCATCGCGGTCGGTGCTCTCGCTCGCCACCTGCCTCGATACCAGCGCTCCATGGCCAATTACGCCCGTCTGCTCGTCGAATCGGACATCGAGGAAGAACCAGAATCACCGATGAGGACCCTCTCGCCGTCACACCCTGATCCTTCCGCCGAGGTATGACAAAAACCCGGCTCAGAAGTACGTATGGAGCACGTCCACCACGCGCCGCTGCTCGTCGACCACCGGGATGTCGCGCCACTTGTCGAACGCCGTGCACGGGTGCGAGATCCCGAACCGCACCAGGTCACCGGGCTCCACTACGGTCCCGTCGGCCACCTGGAGATAGGTGTGGTGGTCGTTGAGCCGGGTCACCCGGAGCCCGTCGGCCGGCGCCGTCGTCCCGTCCGGCCGCCGCACCTCCCCCGGCACCGGTAGCCCCTCGTCGAACGGCGCGTCCCGCTTGCCCATCCCGGCGAGCGCCAGCCCGGGCTCGGGCGCCGACAGCACCTGGGCCCAGACTTCCAGGGCTGCGGTGAGCGGTCCTTCGCCGGGCACGCGCACGAACGGCGTCCGCTCCCGATAGAACCCGTCGTCGTGGGTGACCGACGCCCCGCTGCGCAGGATCAGCCGCGCCCGCGGGGCAAGCGCCTTGAGACGATCGGTGACCCGGTCGAACCAGGCGCTCCCGCCGGCCGACACGATCGGCTCCTCCGGGAGCAGCCCGGCAGCGGACAGCTGCTCGAACCCCGCGGCCAGCCGATCCAGATAGGTGTCGACCTCCGCCAGGTCGGCAAGCTGCCCCTCGTAGCCGGTCAGTCCGGCCAGCTCGACCCCCGGCGCGGCGGCAACGGCCCGGGCCACCCGGTCCAGTTCGTCCAGCGTCCGCACACCGGTACGGCCGCCCGGATGCCCCAGCTCGACGAGGACCCGGATCCGTCCGGCCGCGGCCGCCGCGCGCACCCCGGCCAGTGAGTCGACCTGGAAATACACCTCCCAGCCGGCGTCACTCTCGCCGGCCAGCCAGCGCAGCGCGATCGGGTCGAGCACCTGGTTGGCGATCAGCACCCGCTGCACCCCGAGCCGCCGCAGCACCAGAGCCTGATTCGCCGTGGCCACGGTCAGGCCCCACGCCCCGGCACGCAACTGGGCCTCGAGCAGCCCGGGCGCCATCGTCGTCTTGGCGTGCGGGGCGAAGTCGCATCCGTGCCGCCGGCAGTAGGCGGCCATCGTCGCGATGTTCGCCTCGACCGCGGCCTGCCGGATCACCAGCAGCGGCCAGGTGAAACCGCCGCCGAAGATGCTCGGCCGTTCGGACGCGATCTGCTCGGCGGTCCGGCCGCCGTGCGGCAGCCAGAATCCTTTGCTCCGCCAGTCGATCGTCACTTCCGGCTCCCTTCGCTCGCGGTGTCGTCGCCGGTTGCGAGACTGCACGGATGGTGGAGATCGCGCTGCCGGACTCGTTCACGCGTCGCGTCGCGCAGTGCTGGGGCGCTCCGGGGACCCGCTGGCTGGCTGATCTGCCGGAGATAGCCACCCGGGTGCTGCACGACTGGGATCTCCACCTGGACCGGCCCTGTCCGCTGAGCCTGAACTGGGTGACCCGGGTGCGCCGGGCGGACGGATCCGCCGCGGTGCTGAAGATGGGCATCCCCGGCGCGGATCATCTGTCGGACGAGGCGGCGGCGCTGGAGTTCTTCGCCGGGCGAGGCGCGGTGTCGATGCTCGCCCACGATGCCGCACGCGGCGCGATCCTGCTGGAGGAGGTCCGCCCGGGCCGGCCGGCCCGATCGCTGGTGCCGGACCGGGACGAGGACGCGACAGCCGCACTGATCGGGGTGATCCGCGGACTGCACCGCCCCGCGCCGCCCGGCATCGCCCTGCCCGAGCTGGCCGCCCGCCGCGCCACCTTCGACGAGCATCTGCGGCGTTTCCCGGATGACGGCCCGCTGCCGCGACACCTGGTCGAGCGGGCCGGGCGGCTGCTCACCGAACTGTGCGAGACCGCGATCGAGCGCGTCGTGCTGCACGGTGACCTGCACCACGACAACGTGCTGGCCGCGGGCCGCGAGCCGTGGCTGGTGATCGATCCTCACGGGCTGACCGGCGATCCCGGTTACGAGATCGGCGCCATGCTCTACAACCCCTACCCGATGGACGACGACACGGTGCTGCGCCTGGTGCCGGGGCGGATCGAGCAGCTCGCCGACGGGCTCGACATCCCGATCGAGCGGGTGGTCGCCTGGGGTTTCGTACAAGCGGTGCTGTCCGAAGTGTGGAACGCCACCGGCGACGGCATCGCCACCGGGCGGCCGTTGCGCCTGGCGAGTCTGCTGCTGCCCCGCCTGCCATGACCGACCCACCCCGCCTGCGGTGGTCATGACCGCTCCCGCTCCAGGTCCGCGGTCATCTCCCGCAATTCCGCGAGACGATCATTGCGCGTACGCGGATTGCCGGGCGCGTCCGGTCGCGCGTCCCACGGTCGCGGCCCGCTCAGCGGCCGGTAGTTCACACCGAGGGCATCCAGGCGTTCCAGGTGTGCCGGCAGGCGTCTGATGAACTCGGTGAAGTCTCGCTCGGCCGGCCCCCAGACCGCCTCGGCGAAGGCGCACAGGCGCGGAAAGGCCTGATAGTCGACGCGGCGGGCGGACTCCATGTGCTCGGTCCAGAGGTTGGCCTGACCGCCGCGGACCAGCGCGGTCTCCGCCGGAGTGAGACCGGGCGGGACCGGATCGAACGCGAAGACGTCCTCGATGGTCAGCCGGGTGCCCACCGGCGTGGGCTCTCCGGGGTCGTCCGACTGGCGATAGTCCAGATAGACCGACATGTCCGGACACGACACCACCGGATGCCCCGCCCGGGCCGCGTGCGCCGCGGGACCGGGCCCACGCCAGGCCGCGATCACCGCTCCGGGCGGCGCGCCACCGGCCAGGATCTCGTCCCAGCCGAACACGCGCCGGCCCCGGGTGGCGAGGTGGCCGGCCATCCGGGTGGTGAACCAGGGCTGCAGCCGATCCGGCCCGCCCAGACCCTCGGCCCGGATGCGGGCCTGGGCGACCGGACTGTCATGCCACTCGTCGGCGGGGCACTCGTCGCCGCCGATCCCGATGAGCTCGCTCGGGAAGAGGTCACAGAGGTGATCGAGGACGGTGCGACAGAAGTCGAGCGCCTCCGGTCCCAGGTTGAGCACGTGCGGGGAGATGCCCCAGCCGGCCCGGACGTCGCCGGAGAAGCCGTTGCCCAACTCCGGATAGGCGGCGATGGCGGCCTGCATGTGCCCCGGCATGTCGACCTCGGGGACGACGGTGATGTGCCGGTCGGCGGCATAGGCCACGATCTCGCGCAGGTCGTCGTCGGAGTAGAAGCCGCCGTGCGGGCGGGCGTCGAACCGCTCGTGCCGGCGGGAGCCTAGCATGGTGGCCGGCCGCCAGGCGCCGATCGAGGTGAGCCGTGGGCGGCCGGGCACCTCGAGTCGCCAGCCCTGGTCATCGGTCAGGTGCAGGTGCAGCACGTTCAGCTTGTGGAAGGCGATCAGGTCGATCAGGCGGAGCACGTCGGCGACCGGCATGAAGTGGCGGGCGACGTCCAGCATCACGCCGCGCCAGGGGAAGCGGGGCGCATCGTCGACCCGGCCGGCGGGAATCGTCCACGGGCCGTCGGTCAGGCGCGCGCGGCGTAGCGTGACCGGGGGCAGCATCTGCCGGAGAGTCTGCGCGCCGTAGAAGACGCCGGCCGGTGAGCCGCCCCGGATCTCGATGCCGGTATCGCGCACCTCCAGCTGATAGGCCTCCGGTGCAAGCTCCGGAACTGTCCGCAGCCGGATCCCGTCCGGCCCGGGCAGAAGGTGGCCGCCGATCACCCGGCCCAGCGCGCCACGCAACCAGGCGGCCACCCCGGTCAGGGCGGGCCCGGCGTCCAGCGCGGTCCCGGGGCCGAGGTGGAAGGCGCCCTCGCCGGACGTGACCCGGGCCGGTCGCGGCACGATGCTCGTAAGTGGCTCGTTCATCCTGCCTCCTTGACCTGCGGAGCGTTTTCCAGCACGCTACTACGAGCCACATACGAACCACCAGAAGAGACGCGATGATCATCGGGATCGTGGTCCACTCGGGTCAGCGGGGCCGCTTCACCGAGGCGGCCCGCACGCTGACCGGCGTCTCCTTCGCCTGGGCCGTCTACGAGCGGGAGGAGGAGATCCGGGACCGGGTCACCACGCTCCTGGCCGCCGGCCCGCTCGACGGTCTGCTGCTCGGGCCGGTCCCGCACGCCCGAGCCGGCGATCTGGTGCCGCCCGGTCTACCCGTCGCGATCACCCGGGCGGCCGCGCTCGACCTCGCCCTCGCCTGGGCCCGGGCCCGCGGCAACGGCTGGCCCGCCACCCCGGTCAGCATCGACACCTTCCCCGACGAGACGGTCACCGAGGTGGCCGACGCGCTCGCCCTCGACCGTTCCGCCATCGCCACCCTTCCGTTCCGGCCCGAGCAGCCGATCGCCGAGGTGGTGGCCTTCCACCAGGAGCACCTGGCGCGCACGGCCGCGCCCTACGTCATCACCGTCCGCACCGGGGTGGCCGCGGCGTTGGACGGACGGACAGCGGTCCTGCAGGCGATGGCCACGCCCGGCACGGTCCGGGCGGATCTGCACGACCTGGTCTCCCGGGTGCGCGGTCAGCAGGCCGACGGGCAACGGTTCGCCGCCGCCGTCTTCCGCGCCCCCGCGCCCGGTGCCCGGGAGGCCCTGCGACAGGCCCTGTCCGCGCTTCCCGAGCTGGCCGACGCCTGGATCGACGAGCACGGGCCGCGCGCAGTCATCGCCTTCGCCCCGGCCGGGGTGTTCGAGACCCTCACCAGCCATTGGGTCAGTCTGCCGGGCGGCTTCCACCGAGGTCGCCGTGACCACGGACAGCCCGGCGAGCCCCCGGCGGCGGAGCCGGACGCCACGGTCGAGGATCCGGCCGGCCCGGCGGTCGGGTTCGGCATCGGCGCGTCCGCCCGCAGCAGCGTGGCGCTGGCCGAGCAGGCGGCGGATCGCGCCGAGCGCGCCGGGTCCACGTCCGGCTACCTGATCACCGAGGACGGCGTGATGATCGGCCCGATCGGTGCGGCCGATCCACCCCTGGCCTATTCGTATCGTGAGCACGGCGGTCTGGAGGAGCTCGCGGTGCGCGCCGGACTGAGCGCGGCGACGATGTCCCGGCTGGCCGCTCTGGAACGCTCCCTGGCCGGGCGGGCGATCACACCGGGCGAGCTGGCCCGGGCGCTCGGCATCACCGACCCGAGCGGGCGCCGGCTGATCCGCAAACTCGGCGAGGCCGGTCTGGTCGCCGGTGAGGGCAGTGCCCAGCCGCACCACAAGGGGCGCCCCACCCGCCTCTACCGGCTGACCATCCAGGCAGCGCTGACGGCGGGCGGTGCCGGATGACGTTCGACATCCTGCTCACCGGCGGCACTCTGCTGCCGGCCGGCCCCGGGCCGGCCGGGGTCCGGCGCAACATCGGCGATGTCGCGATCCGGGACGGGCGCATCGCCGCGATCGGGCCGGCCCTGCCCCGCGACGCCCACCGCGTGGTGGACGTCTCCGGACGACTGGTCACCCCGGGCCTGATCGACCTGCACACGCATGTCGGACCGGGCTACTGGGGAATCGACCCCGACCCGGTGGCGTGGCACTCCGGGGTGACCACATGGGTGGACGCCGGCTCCGCCGGGGCGTACACGTTGGACGGACTGCGCCGGGTCGCGGCCGCGGCCACCGTCCGGGTGCCCGCCCTGCTCAACATCTCGGCAATCGGCTTGGCCGGCCGCACCGGGGAAAGCCGCGACCTGGCCACCTGTGACGTCCCCCTGGCGATCGACACCATTCAGACCCACCGGGAACTCATCCGCGGCGTCAAGGTGCGCATCGACCGGGACACCGTCGGCGACAACGGGATCGAGCCACTGCGCCGGGGCCTGACCGCGGCCGAGGCCTGCGGAGTGCCGGTGATGGTCCACATCGGCACCGCCCCACCCCGGCTGGACGAGGTGCTTGACCTGCTACGGCCGGGCGACATCGTGACGCACTGCGCCAGCGGCATCGCCGCCCCACTCGGCCCGGCGGTGCACGCGGCAGCCGGACGTGGCGTGCTCCTCGATCTCGGGCACGGCTCCGGCGGGTTCGCCTTCGACGTCCTCCAGGCGCAACTCGACGCGGGGCTGATGCCGCACACCGTCTCCACCGACCTGCACGCCCGGTCGCTGTACGGGCCGGTCTTCGATCTGCCCACCACGATGGCCAAACTCCTGGCGGTCGGTGTCCCGCTGCCCGAGGTGATCGCCGCGGCCACCGTCCACCCGGCCCGGGCGCTGGGACTCCCTGGCGGCACCCTCGCGATCGGCGCTCCCGCCGACCTCGCGATCTTCCGGGTACGCGACGAGGAGTTCCCGGTCGTCGACGCGCACCGGGAGGTCCGCATCTCGCCGGTGCGCCTGGTGAACGAAGCCACCTACGTCGGCGGCGCCCTGCTCCCGCCGCGGCTGCCGGCCCCACCCGCACCGTGGATCCCGCTCACCGAAGCTCAGCGCGCCGCCCTCGACCAGCGGGCGCGCCACATCCGTGACCTGCTCGCCACACCCTTGGTCGGGGTGGACGGGCTGGCCGAACAGTTTCCGAGAGATCAACCGAGGAGTTCATGATGCCCAAGCGCGCTGTGATGACCGACAAGGCGGCGCCGGTCGGCGGCCCGTACTCGCACGCCGTCGTCGCCGGCGACACCATCTACCTGGCCGGTGCCATCCCGGCGCTGCCCGATGGGACCCGGGTGACCGGCACTTTCGCCGAGCAGGCACATGCCGCCTTCCGGAACCTGGCCGCGGTCGCCGAGGCCGCCGGAGCGAGCCTCGACGACGCCGTGCGGGTCGGGGTCTACCTGCGGGATTTCGGAGACTTCGCCGAGATGAACGAGATCTACCAGCAGTACATCAAGGGCGAACACCGTCCCGTCCGGACGACTCTCCCGGTCCCGCTGGTCGGCTTCGACATCGAGATCGACGCCATCCTCTACGTCGGCGATTGACCCACGGCGACGCAAGCCGCAGACGGCGAATCCCGCCGGCGAGCAGCAGGCGGCACGGCCCTGCAGGGCTGCAAGGCGGCGGGCCGCGGGCGGCAAACGGGCGCGGAAGGCGCGAGCCGCAGGCAGAGACAGGTCGCGGGCGAGCGCGGAACGCGCGGCCGGACCCGGGCGGGTAAGGGCGGGCCCGGGCGGTGCGGGCGGGCCCGGGCGGTGCGGGCGGGCCCGGGCGGTGCGGGCGGGCCCGGGCGGTGCGGGCGAGCCCGGGCGGGCCCGGGCAGACGCTGGCGTGGTGTGGCCGGTGGCGGGTGGCCTGCGGTGGAGACATGAGGGCGGCGGGCCTGCGGTGGAGGCGTGGGGGCCGCGGGCCTGCGTTCAGTGGATGCGGCTGCGGGGGGAGGGAACGAGGCTGGTCAGAGCAGCGATGGGAGGGGTGTTCGCATCCGGTGGGGAGGGAGTGCGGATAGGGCGTGACTCTCCTGGGTAGAGGAACAGCCATGCCTACACCCGGAGAGTTGCTCGGTGGACGGTATCGGCTGGACGACCGGATCGCGGCCGGTGGCATGGGCGAGGTCTGGGCGGCGACCGATGCCGTGCTGGGCCGGCCGGTCGCGGTCAAGACGCTGCTCGGTGACCATGGGACTGATCCCGGGTTCCTGAATCGGTTCCGGCACGAAGCCCGGGCGATGGCCGCGCTGCGCCATCCGGGTGTCGTGGCGGTGTACGACTTCGGGGACACCGGGGACGGCGCCTACCTGGTCATGGCGCATGTGGCCGGGCAGCCGCTGAACCGGGTGATCGCGGACCGGGGACATCTGTCGGTGGCCGAGACCATGTCGATCGTGGCGCAGGCGGGGCGAGCCCTGCAGGCGGCGCACGAAGCGGGGATCGTCCACCGGGACGTCAAGCCCGGGAACCTGATCATCGAGCCGGACGGGACGGTGGTGCTGGTCGACTTCGGGGTGGCCCGATCGGCGAACTCGATGACGCTGACCGGCGCGCGTGAGGTGGTGGGCACGGCGCTGTACATCGCTCCGGAGCAGGTGTCCAAGCAGGCCACGGGGCCGGCGGCGGACATCTACGCGCTGGGGGCGTTGGCGTATCACTGTCTTGCCGGGCGGCCGCCGTTCCTCGGTGACAATCCGCTGGCTGTGGCGCTGCAGCACGTCACCGACGAGCCGCTGCCACTGTCCCGGGACGTGCCACGGCAGGTGCGGGACCTGGTCGGGACCGCGCTCGCGAAGGATCCGGCGGAACGGTTCCCGTCCGCTGCCGCCATGGCCGCAGCCGCGGAGGTCGCCGCTCAGGAGATTGCCGGCGGGGGCGTCGCCGCGCGGACCGGGGCTTCGCTCGCTGCGCTGTCCGCCGCCCCGGGCTCGATGCCCGGCTTCCCCGCGGCGGCGGCCACCTCAGGCTCGATACCCGGCACCCCGACAGCCGCAGCCACCCCAGGCTCGACGCCCGGCACCCCGACAGCCGCAGCCACCCCAGGCTCGACGCCCGGCACCCCGACAGCCGCAGCCACCCCAGGCTCGACGCCCGGCACCCCGGCAGCGGCGACGGCAATCGACGCGACGGCAGGCTCTGGGACCATGCCGGACCGGCCCGGTCAGACGACAAGCGCCACACCCGGGATCAGCGACGGGAGCGCTGCCGAGAGCGCCGGGATCGGGACCGGCGGCCAGAACACGGCCGCCAGAACCGACATCGCCGAGCAGAACCAGAACACAGCCGCCAGGACCGGCGTCGCCGGCCAAGCCCGGAACACGGAGGCCGGGGCCGGTGGAGGCGGACGGGATGACGTGACCCAGGCGGTGGCGGCAGCGGCGGGGGCGGGAATCGTCGCCCGGGCCATGGTGGGAGCGCCTCGGTATGAGGATCGTCCGCCGGTCGGTCCGGTGCGTGATGGACACACGATGGCTGACGGGGGCTTCACCGCGCTGGATGTGGCTTCGGCGCCCGGAGCGACAGCGGCTCCACAGAGCGGAGCGAATCCGCGGAGCGACGTGGATCCACGGAGCGACGTGGATTCACCGGTCGTGGCGCCGCGGCGGGCTGGCATCGGGGCGACTTCGCTGGCAGCGGGTGCCGCTGCGGGGAGCGCGGTCGCAAACGGCGGTGCGGGCCGCCCCGGTGGGAGGTTCGCCACCGGTGGCAACGCCCCAGGGACCAGCCAGGGCGAGGCCTCCTTGCCGGCATACGAAACAGCCGGCCGGGCAGCTGCAAGCGGGGCAACGGTCGGCCGGGCAGATGGTGGGGCAGGTGCTGGCGGGGCCAGGCGCGGGCTGGTCGTCGCCGGCGTGGTCCTTCTGGTTCTGCTGGGACTCGGGGCGGTCGTGGCGCTGGCCGATCCGTTCGGCTGGTTCGGGGATGAGCCGTCGGGCGGGGCTCCGGGTGGGGCGGTGAAGCCGTCGGCGGTTGTCTCGCACCGGCCGTCGACCGGGGCGGTGAAGAACGGCGGTGGGCATTCGAGTCAGCCGCGGCGGTCGAGTGCGCCCGCTCTGCCGGGCGGGAACGCCACCGCGCCGACCGGGGCGGCGACCGGGAAACCTACCCCGACGGAGACCGCGGGAGGCGAGACCAGTGCGCCGGCAGAGGATCCGACGACGGCGCAGCCTACGGAGACGTCCAAGGATGACAGCGGCGGCACCGGTGGCGGGGAGGACAACAACGATTCCGGAAGCGGAAAGAGCGGCTCCGACACCGAGAACTGATGCCGCCGGCCCCGCTGATCGGTGCCATTTCCGCCCGGCGGAGGCGGACGGGCGTGTTTTGATCAAGCGGAGTCGCCTGGTGGAAATCTCCGCGGGTGACCATCTCGTGGCGTGATCAGGGGGGTGCTTTGTTCCTCAGCCGACATGAGCAGGAGCGTCTGCTCATCCACGTGGCGGCCGACGTCGCCCAGAAGCGGCGGGATCGGGGGCTCAAGCTGAATCACCCCGAGGCTACCGCGATCATCACCGCCTTCCTTCTGGAAGGGGCCCGGGACGGCCGGAGCGTCGACGAGCTGGTGGCCGCGGGCGGTCGGGTGCTGACCCGGGACGACGTGCTGCCGGGCGTGCCCGAGATGATCGCCGAGGTGCGGGTGGAAGCCACCTTCCCGGACGGTCCGAGGCTGATCGCCGTGCCCGGGCCGATCGCATGATCCCCGGCGAGGTTCTGGCCGGGGACGGCGACATCGTGATCAACCCGGGTCGGGTGACGCGGGACCTGACCGTGCGCAACACCGGTGACCGGCCGGTCAGTGTCGGATCGCACTTTCATTTCGCCGAGGTGAACACGGCCCTGGAGTTCGATCGGGCGGCCGCCTGGGGGCATCGGCTGGCGGTGCCGGCCGGGACTTCGGTGTGTTTCGATCCGGGGGCCGCTCGGGAGGTGGTGCTGATTCCGCTCGCCGGCAACCGGGTGGTGCCGGGGTTGCGCGGGCTGGCCGGCGGGCCGCTCGACACGCTGCCGCCGCCCGCCGAGCCGGACCCGGCCGACATCGAACCCGCCGGGTCCCTGGACGAGGACACCGGTGAGGCCCAGCCGAACGGGAGCCCCCGGTGACCTCTCTGGACCGCGGCCGCTACGCGGCGCTGTACGGCCCGACCGCCGGTGACCGGATCCGGCTGGCCGACACCGACCTGCTGCTGGAGGTGGAGGAGGACCGCAGTGCCGGCCCACGGCCGGGGGACGAGGCGGTCCTCGGCGTGATCCGCGAGTCGGTGGGGCAGTCCCGGGCGGCGCGGGCCGACGGGACGCCGGACACGGTGGTCACCGGGGTGGTGGTGCTGGACCACTGGGGTGTCGTGAAGGCGGACGTCGGCATCCGGGACGGCCGGATCACCGCGATCGGCAAGGCCGGCAACCCGGACATCATGGACGGTGTCCATCCGGACCTGGTGATCGGGGCGAGCACCGAGATCATCACCGGGAACGGCCGGATCCTGACGGCCGGCGCGGTCGACAGCCGGGCGCACCTGATCCGCCCGGCCGTCCTGGACGCCGCGGTCGCGGCCGGGATCACCACGGTCGTCGGCGGCGGCACCGGGCCGGCCGAGGGTGCCAGGGGAGCCACGGTCACCCCGAACGTCTGGCATCTGGCCCGGATGCTGGCGGCGATCGACACCTTCCCGGTCAACGTGCTGCTGCTCGGCCGCGGTGACACGGTGTCGCCGGAGGCGATGTGGGAACAGTTGCGCGGCGGGGCCGGCGGCTTCGCGCTCCACGAGGATGGGGGCTGCACGCCGGCCGCGATCGACGCCTGCCTGCGGGTGTGTGACGCGTCCGGGGTGCAGGCGGCGATCCACGCCGGCACGCGCAACGAGGCCGGTTCCGTCGACGACACGGTGCGGGCGATCGGCGGACGGCCGGTCCACGCCGGGGCCGCGGCGGCGATGATCACGGTGGCCGCGCAACCCAACGTGCTGCCGTCGTCGGCGGATCCGGCCGGGTCGGCGACGCCGGCCACGGATCTGCTCCACGATCTCGGCGCCGTCTCGATGATCGGGTCGGGGGCGACGGGCCGCCCCGGCGAGGTGATCCTGCGGACCTGGCGGACAGCGCATGCGATGAAGGCGTGGCGCGGTCCGCTCGCCGGTGACGGTTCGTCGGACAACAACCGGATCAGGCGGTACGTCGCCAAGTACACGATCTGCCCGGCCATCGCTCACGGGATGGCCGCCCAGGTCGGTTCCGTGGAGCCGGGAAAGCTCGCCGACCTGGTCCTCTGGGATCCGGCGTTCTTCGGTGTCCGTCCCGTGCTGGTGCTCAAAGGCGGCATGATCGCGTACGCGCAGACGGGTGACGCAGCCGCGTCGACCCTGCCGCCGCAGCCGGCGATGCCCCGCCCGATGTTCGGCGCCCATGGCGTGGTGCCGGCCCACACCTCGCTGGCGTTCGTCGCGCCGGCCGCGATCGACGCCCTGCTCAGCGACCGGATCGGGGTGCGACGCGCGCTGGTCCCGGTCGGCGACACCCGGGCGGCCGGCAAGGCGGATCTGCCGCTGAACGACGCGATGCCCCGGATCGAGGTGCACGCGGGCAGCGGCGAGGTGCGGGTCGACGGCGAGGTGGTGCAGCCGCAGCCGGTCACCGAGATGCCGCTGGCGCAGCGGTACTTCCTGTTCTGAGCAGCCGGCTCAGCGGGCCGGGTCGATCATCGTCATCCCGGCGACGGTGGCCTGATCGAAACCGGGCAGCAGGGCCGCGGCCTCGCCGAGCCCGACGGTGCGTTCGATCAGCCGGTCGGGCCGCAGCCGGCCCTGCTCGATGAGGGCCATCATCGCCGGGTAGTCGGCGGCCGCCATCCCGTGGCTGCCCAGCACGTCGAGTTCCCATCCGATGACCCGGGACATCGGCACCCGCGGGTGCCCGCCGACCGGGGGCAGCAGCCCGATCTGCACGTGCCGCCCTTGCCGGCGCAGCGCGAGGATCGCATCGGCGCAGGTCTGCTCGCTGCCGACGGCGTCGACCGACACGTGGCTGCCGCCGTCGGTCAGCTCCGCCACCGCGCCGGGGACGTCGACGCCGGCTCCGGTCAGCACGGTGTGCCCGGCGCCGATCGCGGCGGCCGCGGCCAGGGCTCGCGGGTTGCGGTCGACGGCGATCACCCGGGCGCCCAGAGCCCGCGCGATCATCACGGCGCTCAGGCCGACGCCACCGGCGCCGACCACGGTCACCCACTCCCCCGCGGTGACCCGGGCGCGGCCGGCCAGCCCGCGGTACGCCGTGGCGAAGCGGCAGCCCAGGCTCGCCGCGGTGGTGAACGAGACGCCGGCCGGGATGGCGACCAGGTTGGTGTCGGCGGCGTGCAGGGCGACCGACTCGGCGAACGAGCCCGCGTGGGTGAATCCCGGCTGCTGCTGCGCGGGACAGACCTGGGCCTGACCCGTCCGGCACCAGTCGCAGCGCCCGCAGCCGCAGACGAACGGCACGGTCACCCGGTCGCCGGGCTGCCAGCGGGTCACCCCCGGGCTCACCGCGGTCACCTCGCCGGCCAGTTCGTGGCCCGGCACGTGCGGGAAGGTGATGTCGTCGTCGTGCCCGGCCCAGCCGTGCCAGTCGCTGCGGCACAGGCCGGTCGCCATCACCCGGACGACCACGCCGCCGGGCGGGGCGGTGGGCTCGGGCACCTCCCGCACCTCGGGCCGGGCACGGGCGGAGTCGATCACGATGGCGCGCACCGACACATCGTGCCCCACCGCGTGGCGATCGGGGGCGGTGCTCACGTCGTACCCAAGCCGGATCTCGACGGTCAGCAGGACGGGCGGACCGCGAGCGGCCCGCCCTCCGAAGCCCCCCGGGTACGGGGCGACCGAGACAGGAAAGGCGGACCGCGAGCGGCCCGCCCTCCGAAAACCTCCGTTACGCGGCGACCGCGATCGGTACGCCGTGACTGTCGGTGAGCGCCAGCCGGGTGTGCAGGTTCCCCTGCTGCTGCACCTTCGCGAAATACTCGCTGCGCCGCCGCTGCAGGCAGCCCTTGCGGGTACGCGGGCCACCGGCCGCGACGGTGAGCAGTTCCGGCGCGAGCGAGCTGTTCAGCCCCTCGCGGAGCAGGCGCAGCGCTTCGGTGCGCAGCTGGGAGATGCGGGACTCGGTCACCCCGAGCCGCGCGGCCACCTCGCTGAGCGGCTGTTCCTGCAGGAACGACTCCTCGACCACCTGGCGAAGCCGTTCGGGCAGCGCCTGGATGGCCTGGTGCAGGTAGCCGAGGCGTTCCCGTTTGAGCAGCAGGTCCTCGGGGCCCTCGGACAGTTCCGGCACCATCTCCTCGGCCGCCCCGGTGGGGAAGCCCTGCAGGCTCAGCAGCGACGCCTTCTGCACGTCGTCCTCGACGCTGGCCAGTTCGGAGATCCCCACGCCGAGCATCTCGGCGACCTCGGCGTCACTGGGGGTGCGGCCGAGGGCGGCGGTGAGCTCCTGGCGGGCGGTGGCCGCCCGCCGGGCCCGGGCCCGCACCGATCGGCTGGCCCAGTCCTGACCCCGAAGCTCGTCCAGCAGCGCGCCGCGGATCCGGACCGCGGCGAAGCGGTGGAACGGGATGCCGCGGGTCACGTCGAAGGAGCGGGCCGCTCCGAGCAACGCCGCGAAACCGGCTGATGAGAGGTCATCTGCGTGGACGTGGCCGGGCACCCGGTTGAGCAGTTCCCGGACCAGATGGCCAACCATCGGCATGTGTTCGCGGATCAGGTCCTCGATGTCGCGCGCGGAGGGCGCGTCGTGGATGACGCCGATGGTGGCGGGGAGTTCGGTCGTGGCGGTCACGTAGTCCTCCTCGCTTGTACTAACCGGCTGATGAAACCGGCTGACGAGAAGAACAGTGGTCGCCGTCGGGTGCAGTGACGGCCGAACTCGGTTGCTTTTGTGGAGTTTTTTCATGAAAAACCTCAGGCGATCTTGCCCGCTTGAGGTTTAGCGCGGAAAAGACGACGACCCGCTGGCCACAGCCGGGCGGGTCGTCCCTGATGGGGTGGTGCGCCTCAGTGGAGAGCCGGGGCGCGGAACGTGATGACCTCGGCGAGCTCGGCCTGCACCCAGCGCATCCGGCGGACCGCGATATCCGGGTGGTCACCGAACTCGGCGGCCACCCCCGCGGCGCAGCCGTCGCTGCCGTACTGCAGCAAGGTGCTGGTGATGGCGTCCTCCAGCGCGCGGCGGGTCGGGTACTCGGACGGCTGCAGACAGGAGACGAAAAGCGCCTCGGCGGCCAGATCCTTCACAATGCTGATCATTTGTCGAACTCCCCGTTGCGACGACCTGCTTGATGGTCCGGCGGGCACCCACGCCGGCGCAGACGTGACCGTGCGTGACATCGGCACGGTCCTCGCCCATCATCCCCGCGGGGGGCCTGTCGGTCGGCAGCCACGCCGTGCGAAATAACCGCGATCCGGGCCAAAACTGACGGTCGGGAGACCCGGAGCGGATCGAAGCAGAGCGCCTGTCGTTCTCGGTTTCACCGTAACTCGGTCGTCCCGGATTCGGCTTCTGGTTTTTCCGAACCTCACGACGCCGTCAGCCCTGGTACCCAGGTCCCGGCCGGGCAATCCCGGCCGGGCGGAAAAGGTCAGCAGTCCTGGCTGTCGCAGCCGTCGAGCGACGCGCCGGGCAGCCCCGGTGGCGGGTTGGACGGCTGCTCCACCGGCGCCTTGCTGGTCGGCGACTGGGCCGGCTCCGGCTGGACGGTGTCCGACGCCCCGTCGCTCGGCTTGGTGCTGCCGCCGCCCCCGGTGGCGGTGGAGCTGCTGCCGGGCAGCGGGATGGTCGACGGACGCGCCGGCAGGGTGCTCGGCGTGATGTGCACGATGCCGACCGGGTCGATCGAGATGCCGGGCGCCGGCGTGCTGTCCGACGCGGGGTCGCCGAGCCGCACGGAGCCGTCGGAGAGCTGCTCGACCGGCCGGGAGGGCTGGCCGGGTGAACTCGACACGTACGCCTGACAGGTCTTGCCGTTGAGCTGGAACAGCATCGGGGCGGCGTTGCTCTTGGCGAACCGCCCGGCGATCTCGACCGTGGTGTTCTGCTGGGGAGCGAGGGTGCTCGCCGAGTGCACGGTGACCGCCCGCTGGTCCTGGGTCAGCGACCGGCCGGACAGGATCTGGTCGCCGGGCATCAGGAACCACAGCTGCCAGTCGTCGACCGGCTTGTCGCCCCGGTTGGCCAGGGTCACCTGGGCCTTGAAGCGCCCCTTCTCCTGCGACCAGACGGCGTAGCTGACGATGCAGTTGCCGGCCGCGGGCACCACGCTCGGGCCGGGCGTGACCGCGTCGGCGCGCTTGTCCCCGGCACCGGGCGCGGCCAGGCTCCAGCCGTAGGTGAGCGCGCTCATCACCGCGATGGTGCCGGCCACCACCAGGGCCCGCCGGGTGCGCACCTGCCGCCTGCCGGGGGCCGGGGACCGGTCGTCGGCCGGGGCGGACGGCGACACGGCGCCACCGGGACGCAGGGCCGGGGGCGCGGTGGCCGCGGCGGCCGGGCCCATCCCCGCGTACGGGTAGCCGGAGGGCAGGATCGTGGTGTCCTCGCCGCTGTCCTCCCAGTCGCCCCGGAAGCCGGTGGCCGCGGCGGCCTGGGCGCCGGCCGCGACGCCGGCGAGCAGGTGCGCCACCTCGGCGGTCGGCGGCCGGTCGGCCGGCCGTTTCTCCAGACAGCGGCCGACCAGGGCGTCCACCTCGCGGGGCAGGCCGTCGACCGGCGGCAGCGGGTCGGGCTCCACGTACTGGTGGGCGCGCAGCAGCGCGGTGGTGGTGCCGACGTCCCACGGGAGCTGACCGATCAGCATCCGGTAGATCAGCAGGCCGACCGCGTAGACGTCGGTGGCCGGGCTGACCTGGCCGCCTTCCAGCCGCTCGGGGGCCAGGTAGGCGGGGGTGCCGAGCAGGCTGCCGTCCGGGTCGGTGTCGTTCTCCCCGATCAGGGCGGAGATGCCGAAGTCGACCACTTTCGCCCCGGCCGGGGTGAGCATCACGTTGGCCGGGGTGACGTCGCGGTGCACGATCCCGCGCGCGTGCGCGGCGGCCAGGGCGGCGGCCACGTCGGCGCTGATCCGGACGGCCTGGTTCCACGGCAGGGTGCGGACCCGGGCCAGGACGGCGGCCAGCGACTCGCCGTCGACGAGCTCCATCACGACGTACGGCACGGGCTCGCCGTCGACCGTGCTGGCCTCGCCGTAGTCGTAGACGTTGGTGATGTGCGGGTGGCTCAGCCGCGCCGCGGCCTGCGCCTCGGCGCGCAGTCGGCGCCGGAACGACGGGTCCGCGCTGGTGGACGGCGGGAGGACCTTGACCGCCACCTGACGGCCCAGCACTTCGTCGAACCCTCGCCACACCACTGACATCCCGCCGGCACCGAGCCGCTCGACCAGCCGGTATCGCCCGGCGAGCAGTCCCGAACCGGGTAGGTCCGCCGTGCTCATGTGCCCCCACATGCGCGCTTGGAAGGAACGCCGGGCCGCACCGCCATGCCGCCTGACGCCGGGCGAGCCGGGCTCACCTGTCGGATCCCGAGCATCCCCCATCGACGGCGAGGATGTTAGCCCCTGTACGGCTGTCAGTTCGAGCTCTCCGCCATGCGATCTACCAGGCAATCATTACCGTGCGTGGGATCAGCCGAGCGGCGTGTAGAGGTATCCGAATGGTCAGGAATGCGCTTTCCGTGAACGCCTCTTCACGCAGCGCCACGAGCGGACCTAGGGATTGCCCGCTTCGTCGGAACTTGCTGTTTCAAGTACCGGGTCACTCCATCGTGGAGACAGACACGATCGGTCAATGAATCACTACGCAGAGAGATCAAAAATGTCCATGATCTGTCACACTGCTTGACACCAGTTGTGGGATGGCTCGCACCGCGGCGGTGACCGGCGTCATCGGCCGGGCACCGGCCGGGCCGGCGCCCAGCTCGGTCAGGAAGGCCCGCATCGGCCCCCACTTCTCGTAGATCACCAGCACCACGTCGCCCGTCTCGGCCAGATCCAGCGCGGTGGTCACCGCCTCCCGGAACCCGTTCGCGCGGACCGCCCGCAGGTTCGGCCGGCGGGCCCGCATCTCCCGCTCGACCAGCGCCGGCACCTCCCCCGGCGCGCGTCCCCGCCGGTCCTGGTCGTCGTAGAGCACGGCCCGGGTCAGCCCGTCCGCCAGAATCTGGGCGGACGCGGCCAGCAGGTCGTCGCGCCGGTCGCCCGGCAGCGTCACCGCGGCCACGCACCGGTTCGCCCCCCAGAGCCGGTGCAGGGTACGCAGGGTGGCGGCGAGCGCGGCCGGGTTGTGCCCGTAGTCCAGGAAGACCGAGACGTCGCCGAGCCGCAGCAGGGTGCCCCGGCCCGGGTTGTCGACGCCCGGGTCGAACTCGCTGAGCCGGGCCGCCACGGTCTCCGGGCGGGCACCCAGGGCCCGGGCCGCCGCGATCGCGGCGAGCGCGTTGGCCGCGCCGTGCAGGGCGGCGCCGCCGTACGCCCCGGGCACCTCGGCCACCCGCAGCAGCGGCGTGCGCCGGGCCCCGGTGGCCTGCACGAGCCAACCGTCCTGCAGCAGGTACGCGGTCCCGCCCCGGCCCAGGTGCTCGGTCAGCACCGGGTTCCCCGGGTCGAGCCCGAACCAGACCAGTCGTTTCCGGTCGGCCCGCACCCGGGGCCGGGACGCCAGGCTGCGCACCCACGGGTCGTCGGCGTTGAGCACCAGCGTGCCGCCGTCCCGGACCCGTTCGGCCACCACCGCCTTGACGTGCGCCAGGTCCTCGATCGAGTCCAGCCCGTCCTGACCCAGGTGGTCCGCGGTGATGTTGGTGATCACCCCGACGTCCGACCAGTCGTAGCCCAGCCCGCGGCGCAGCAGCCCGCCCCGCGCGGTCTCCAGCACCGCGATGTCCACCTGCGGGTCGCCGAGCACCTGCTGTGCCGAGCGCGGCCCGGTGGCGTCGGCCAGGTACACCGCCCGGCCGTCGACGAACACCCCGTCGGTGGTGGCCGCGCCGACCCGGTGCCCGCCACCGCCGAGCAGGTGCGCGGTCAACCGGGTGACGGTGGTCTTGCCATTCGTGCCGGTCACCGCGACGGTCGGGATCCGCCCGTCGGAGCCGCCCGGGAACATCGCCCGGACGATCGCGTCGCCCACGTCCCGCGAGCGGCCGCGTACCGGGGCCAGGTGCATCCGCAGCCCGGGCACCGCGTTCACCTCGATCACCCCGCCGGCCGGCTCGGTCTCCCCGGCCGGCGGGAGCGGCGCCCCGATGTCCGGCAGGCGCAGGTCGATCCCGGCGATGTCCAGGCCGACCAGGGCGACCACCCGCTGGCACAGCCGGGTCACGTCCGGGTGCACCTGGTCGGTGACGTCCCGGCTGGTCCCGCCGGTGGACAGGTTGGCGCACTCGCGCAACCAGACCGTCTCCCCCTCGGCCGGCACGTCGTCCGGGCCGATCCCGGCCACCCGCAGCGCCACCTCGTCCAGCGCGATCCGGGTCAGCACCCGGGAGTGGCCGGGGCCGCGGCGCGGGTCGGCGTTGGTCCGCTCGACCAGCCCGGCCAGGGTCGTCGTACCGTCGCCGACCACGTGCGCGGCGATCCGCTCGGCCGCGGCCGCCACCTCGCCGGCCACCATCAGCACCCGGTAGTCGCGGCCGGCGAGCTGCCGTTCGACCACCACGTCGCCGCCGGCCTCGCCGAACGCGCGCTCGACCGCCTCCCGGGTGCCCAGCCCGAGCACCACGTGCCGGCCCTGACGGCCCTGCCGGGGCTTGACCACGACCGGAGCGCCGAGCTCGTCCAGCAGCCGCACCGCCTCCTCCACGGTGGTCGCCGCGCCGCCGGCCGCCACCGGGATGCCGGCCTCGCCGAGCAGGCAGCGGGTGACGTGCTTGTCGCCGGCGATGTCGATGCCGACGCCGCTGGTCCGGTCGGTCATCGCGGCCCAGGCCATCCGCCGCCGGGTGCCCCAGCCGAGCCGGACCAGGCTCAGGTCGTCGAACCGCTCGACCGGGATGCCGCGCCGCCGGGCGGCCGCGATGATCGCCCGGGTGCTCGGCCCGGTCGCCTCCCGCTCGGCGAGGGCGGCCAGCTCGGCCAGGCGCGGCGGCTGCCCCGCCTGCCCGGCCTGCACCGCCAGCACCAGGTCCACCGCGGCCTCCAGCAGCTCGCCGGGCACCCGGGACTCGGGCGACTCGTCGACCGGGCACTCCAGGATCACGTCGTAGAGGCCCGGCTCGCCGGCCGACACGGTGCGCCCGAAGCTGACGTCCCGGCCGATCAGCTGGGACAGCTCCAGGCAGACGTGCTCGGTGACGTGCCCGAAGTAGGTGCCGCCGCGCAGCCGGCTGACGAACCCGCCCGGCGCGCCGGCCGCGCAGTGGTGCTCGGCCAGCCCGGGCAGCGCCCGCAGCAGGCGTTCGGTGAAGCCGGTGACGTCAGAGGTCTCCCGGCCGGTCAGCTCCTCCAGGCGCAACCGGGCCACCACCGCCGGCCGGGACAGATACACGTTGGGGCCGCGCAGGCGGCGCAGGCTCTCGATCTTCATGAGGGGTGTCCCCGATCCCCGGCCGACGGCCGGTCAGGTGGAAGGTGTGGCCGGCCGGCAGCACGTGGACGCGCACTCCGGCCAGGGCGATCGGCCCGCTGGGCGGGACCCGGATGTCGGTGGCGGCGCCGGCGTCGACGACCGTCACCGCGCCGCTGCCGAGCACCTCGAACCGGTCGCCGTCGGTGAGGATCGCGGTGTCCTCGTCGATGCCGAGGCCGAGCTCGTGCGGGTAGAGCGCGACGGCGCTGAGCAGCCGGTTCAGCCGGCCGCGCTGGGCGAAGTGCTGGTCGATCAGGACGCCGGGCAGGAATTCCAGACCGGGACCGGTCTGCACGCTGGCCGCGGTCACTCCGGGACCGTCGCCGCCGATGATCATGGTGGCCGACATCATCGCGGCGCCCGCGCTGGTCCCGCCGAGCACCGTCGTACCGCCGGCCACCAGCTCCTGCAGCAGCGAGTCGGTCGCGGTGCCGCCCAGCACCGTGGTGATCCGCCGCTGGTCGCCGCCGGTGAAGAAGATTCCGGTGGCCTCGCGCAGCGCGGCGGCCGCCGCGGGGGCGTTGGCGTCGGCCCGGCTGGCCAGCCGCAGCGCGCGCACCGATCCGGCGCCCAGCTGCCGGAAGGCACCGACGGAGGACTCCTCGGCGACGGCCGGCTCCGCGCTGGCGGTGGCGATCACCACGATCCGGGCGGACGCCGACCCGGCCAGCTCGACGAAGCGGATGAGCAGTGCCGGCCCGGCGGCGCCCCCGATCAGCAGTAGCCGGGCGTCCACCGTGCCTCCTCAGCAGGGCCCCGTGACGACAGGGCCACTGTTGAGGTTAATCGGAACAAAACCGAAACATCCGGCTAATCCGAATGCTCTGACGGCAGGAGAGGCCGCACCGAGGGCGATCCTCGGCCGGCGCGATCGCCCGCTGCTCGGCCCGCTAGCCCCGGCGCCGGGCGCCCGGACCCGGGCGGGGCAGCACGTCGCGGTGGTCGGTGACGTCGTGGCCGTCGGCGCAGCGGATCGCCACATCCACCTCGGCCGCGCACTCGCGGTGCACGAACTGGATCGGCGGGCCGGCCGGGTCGGCCAGGTAGCGGTTGCCCCAGCCGGCCAGGGCGATCAGCACCGGGTAGAGGTCGAAGCCCTTCTCGGTGAGCCGGTACTCGTGGCGGACCCGGGCGCCCGGCTCCTGGTACGGCTCACGGCGCAGCACCCCGGCCGCGACCAGGGCGGTCAGCCGGTTGGCGAGCACCTGTCGGGGTATCCGGGTACGCACCCGCATGTCGTCGAAGCGTCGGATGCCGGAGAAGATCTCGCGGAGCACCAGCATCGTCCACTTCTCGCCGAGGATCTCCATGGCTCGCGAGATGGTGCAGTTGTCCACGTCCCAGTCGAGGGCTTCCGGCGGTGTGACGTGGCTGACCATGCCGTGAAGGCTAGGTCTCGTTGACAGATGCAGCAAGCGGGTGCCAGCCTGCGTCCATGACCCAGACTCAGGCATCGCTCGTGGCGAGCCGGACCCGCACCTTCTCCTGGACCGACCCGGCCGAGCACGCGCGGCTGTTCGTGGAGCGCAGCGGGCTGGAGGTGCTCCAGGCGATGGCGGCCGGCGAGGTGCCACCCCCGCCGATCTTCCAGCTGATCGGCGGCAACCGGCTGGAGGTCGAACCGGGCAGCGTCACGATCACGCTGGACCCGCAGGAGTTCCACTACAACCCGATCGGCACCGTGCACGGCGGGATCATCGCCACCCTGCTGGACACCGCGGCCGCCTGCTCGGTACAGACCACACTGCCCGCCGGCATCGGCTACACCAGCATGGACCTCAACGTGAAGTTCCTGCGCGCGGTCACCGTCAACACCGGTCTGGTTCGCTGCACCGGCACGGTCCTGCAGAGCGGCCGCCGCACCGCGCTGGCCGAGGCGCGCCTGACCGACGCCCGAGGTCGCCTGGTCGCCCACGCGACCTCGAGCTGCCTGATCTTCGACCTGCCCAAGGCCTGAGAAGCCGCCCAGGTCCCGGGCCGCCCGCGTCAGGCTCCGGTGACCACCGGGTGCAGATCGGCGGCCGGCGGGGTCCAGGTCGCGGTGTCCGCCTCGACCTGCTCCCCCGACCGGATGTCCTTGACCGTGTCCGGCTCGCCGGGGAACCAGACGAACGGGATGCCGCGCCGGTCGGCGAACTGGATCTGCTTGCCGAACTTGGCCGCCGTCGGCGCCACCTCGGTGGGGATGCCCCGCCGGCGCAGCGCCGCGGCGGTCCGCTCCGAGACGCTCCGCTGCTCCTCGCTGGGCAGCGCGATCAGCACGCACGTCGGCACGGTGCGGGACACCGACACAGCGTTCTGTCCGAACAGCAGGCCGAGCATCCGGGACACCCCGATCGAGATGCCCACGCCCGGGAAACGGGTGTTGCCGACCGACGCGAGCGTCTCGTACCGGCCGCCCGAGCAGATCGAGCCGAAACGTTCGTACCCCTGCAATTGGGTCTCGTAGACGGTGCCGGTGTAGTAATCCAGGCCGCGCGCGATCTTGAGCTCGGCCCGGATCAGGCCCGGCGCGTGCTCGTTGGCCGCCACCACCACCTGCTCCAGCTCAGCCAGGCCCTCGTCGAGCAGCGGGTCGCTGACGCCGAGCGCGCGGACCGCGTCCACGAACGAGGCGTCCGCCGCCGAGATGCCGGCCAGCTTCAGACAGGCCGCGGCCTGCGCGTCGGTGGCCCCGGCCGTCTCGACCAGCGCGGCCGCCACCTTGTCCGGGCCGATCTTGTCGAGCTTGTCGACGGTCCGCAGCACCTGCGCGGTGTCCGCCAGCCCCAGACCCCGGTAGAAGCCCTCGCAGACCTTCCGGTTGTTGACCAGGATGGTGGCCCGCGGGATCGGCAGCGACCGGAAGACGTCGCCGATCACCAGCGGCATCTCGGTGTCGAAGTGGAACGGCAGGGTGTCCCGGTTGACCACGTCGATGTCGGCCTGCAGGAACTCGCGGTAGCGGCCCTCCTGCGGGCGCTCGCCGCGCCACACCTTCTGGATCTGGTAACGGCGGAACGGGAAGACCAACTTGCCGTGGTTCTCCACGACGAACCGGGCGAACGGCACGGTCAGGTCGAAGTGCAGGCCGAGCTGGTCCTCCCGCTTGCCGGACTCGTCCTCCTGCAGGCGGTGCAGCAGATAGACCTCTTTGGACGTCTCACCCTTGGAGAGCAGCGTCTCCAGCGGCTCGACGGCGCGGGTCTCCAGCGGGGCGAAACCGTACAGCTCGAAGGTGGAACGGATCTTGTCCAGCGCGTACTGCTCGATCATGCGCTGGGGCGGCAGCCACTCAGGGAAGCCGGAAATAGGCACTGTCTCTCCTGACGAAAGGATCAGAGGAAGCGGCCGGGCGCCGCGGTCAGGTCCCGCAGGTACGGGTTCGACGCGCGCTCACGGCCGATGGTCGTGGCCGGTCCGTGGCCGGGCAGCACGACGGTGTCGTCGGCGAGCGGCAGGATCTTGTCCCGCAGCGACGCCATCATCGTCGGGGTGCTGCCACCCGGCAGGTCGGTGCGTCCGATCGAGCCCGCGAAGAGCACGTCCCCGGAGAGACAGAGCTCCTCCGCGTCCCAGGAGGAGCCCGCGCCCGGCAGGCGGAACAGCACCGACCCGCCGGTATGGCCGGGTGCGTGGTCGACGGTGACCTGCAGCCCGGCGAGGCTGAGGACCGCGCCGTCGGTCAGCGGGGCGACGTCGTCCGGCTCGGAGTACTGCAGGCGGCCGCCGAACAGCGAGCTCAGGTCGGTGCTCAGCCCCTTCGACGGGTCGGCCAGCATCTCCCGGTCGTCCGGGTGCACGTACGCGGTGATGCCGCGGGCGCCGCAGACCGGGGCGACCGAGAAGGTGTGGTCCAGGTGGCCGTGGGTGAGCAGCACCGCGGCCGGGGACAGCCGGTGCTGGGCCAGCACCTCGTCCAACCGGTCGAGCACACCGATGCCGGGGTCGACGATCAGGCACTGCTCGCCCGGGCCGGCGGCCACCACATAGCAGTTGGTGCCGAAGGCCTGCGCCGGAAAGCTGGCGACGAGCACGAGCCGATCCCCCTCACAGCAAAACGGGTGCGAATCGTAACGAGAGTAGCGGGGCAGCCGCACACCACTTTCTCAGGAGGTACCCGTACACTCTTGCGGGCGTGTGGCGTGCCGCACCCCTTGACATGCACAGGGAAGGACAGCGTTAGTGGCTCCCAGCAAGGACCGGCAGCGCAAGCTCGCGCGCGCGAAATACGATCGCCAGATGGCTCGCCGGGCCGTTCGGGAGCGTCAGCGCCGCCGCGTGCTGGCCGGCGCCGGCACCGCGCTCGCTGTCGTGCTGGTGGTCGCCGCCGGCCTGTGGATCGGCGGCGTCTTCGACGGCAAGGGCAAGTCGACCACCACCGAGGCGCAGGACGACTGCATCTGGACGCCGTTCGACAAGTCGAAGAACGCCAATCTCAAGGAGGTGGGCACCCCGCCCACCAAGAACGTCCCGCAGACCGGCACCGAGCAGATGACGGTCACCACCGACCTGGGTGCGCCGCTCGTCGCGACGCTCGACGTCGCGAGCGCCCCGTGCGCCGCGGCCAGCTTCTCGTACCTGGCCGGCAAGCAGTTCTTCGACGGCACGCCCTGCCACGAGGTCCTCGACATCGGCGCGGTCCACTGCGGTGACCCGAGCGGCACCGGCCTGGGCGGCCCGACGTACAGCTACTACGACGAGAACATCCCGGACCGGCCGGCGCCCAGCGCCTCCGCCGGCGCGGGCACGGTGGCCAAACCCACCGTGCTCTACCCCAAGGGAACCGTCGCCACGATCGGCAACCCGGCCGGCAGCAACGGCAGCCAGTTCCTCATCTTCTTCAAGGACTACGCGCCGACCGCCGCCCCGACCTACTCGATCCTGGGTCAGGTCACCGGTGGGCTGGACACGCTGGCGAAAATCGCCAAGATCCCCACGGTCGCCGACAGCGCCGGTGACAAGGTCACTCCCAAGGAGAAGATCACCATCAAGAGCCTGACCGTCGCCGCAGACACTGTCGCGGCAGCACCCTCGGCGAGCGTGCAGTCGTGAGTTCGGAAGAGACCAGCAGGAGGAACGACGTGTCGTCGATCAAGGACCGGCAGCGCGCGGCGGCGCGGGCCCGGCTCGAGAAGGAGATGGCCGAGCGGGCCACCGCCGCCAAGAACCGACGCCGCCGCCAGGCGATCATCGGTTCCGCCCTCGCCGTGGTGGTGATCGCCGGTGTCGCCGTGCTGCTCGTCAACCACCTGAAGAAGGACGACAAGAAGCCCACCGCCGGCGCCAGCGCCCTCCCGGCCGGCACCGTCGCCTGCACCTGGACCCCGGCCGGCGCGACCGGCGGCAAGGTCAAGGAGGTCGGCACCCCGCCGACCGCGGTGCCGAACACCGGCACCAGCACGCTGACCCTCGACACCAACCTCGGCCCGATCGAGGCCACGATCGACCTCAGCAAGGCCCCGTGCACCGGCGCCAGCTACAAGTTCCTCGCGTCGAAGAACTTCCTCGACAACACCAAGTGCCACCGCCTGGTCAACCAGGACGGCTTCAAGGTCCTGCAGTGCGGCGACCCGTTCGCCACCGGCAAGGGATACCGCGAGACCGACGGTCAGGGCGGCCCCGGCTACATGATGGCCGAGGAGAACCTGCCGACCGACACGAACAACCCGTATCCCGCGGGCTCGATCGCGATGGCGAAGACGCAGCAGCCCGGCACGACCGGCAGCCAGTTCTTCATCTGCGCGGACAACACCCAGCTCCCGCCGCAGTACACGCTGCTGGGCAAGATCACCAAGGGTCTCGACCTGGTGCAGAGCGTGGTGAAGGCCGGTGACGACGGGGCGTTCGCGCAGTCGGCCGGCGGCGGTCACCCGAAGAAGGAACTCGACATCAAGACGATGACGGTCTCCTGACCCTCGGCATTCGCGGAAAAAGGCGGCCCCCGCGGGGGCCGCCTTTTTTCATGTTGCGGAAGTGACCGGGTACGCGTCTTTCATGCTGCGGAAGTAAGCGGGTACGCGTCTTTCAGGCTCCGGAAGTGACCCGGTACGCGTCGAAGACGCCGTCGACCTTGCGCACCGCGGCCACCAGGTGGCCCAGGTGTTTCGGGTCGGCCATCTCGAAGGTGAACCGGCTGACCGCCACCCGGTCCCGCGTGGTGGTGACCGTCGCGGACAGGATGTTCACCCGCTCCTCGGAGAGCACCCGGGTCACGTCGGCCAGCAGCTTGTGCCGGTCGAGCGCCTCGACCTGGATGGCCACCAGGAACGTCGACGCGGACGTCGGCTTCCAGCTGACCTCGACCACCCGCTCCTCCTGCTCGCGCAGGTCCTGAGCGTTGGCGCAGTCGGCCCGGTGCACGCTCACCCCACCGGAGCGGGTGACGAAGCCGAACACCTCGTCGCCGGGCACCGGGGTGCAGCAGCGCGCCAGTTTCACCCACACGTCCGAGACGCCCTTGACCACCACGCCCGGGTCCTGCGCGGTGCTGCGGTTGCGGGGCGGGCGGGTCGCGACGGCGGTCTCGGCGATGTCCTCGACCGCGCCCTCCTCGCCGCCGAAGCCGGCGACCAGTTTGGCGACCACCGACTGCGCCGAGACGGTGTTCTCGCCGACCGCGGCGTAGAGCGAGGAGACGTCGGGCAGGTGCAGGTCACGCGCGATCGTCGTGAGATTCTCGCTGGTCAGCATCCGCTGCAGGGGCAGGCCCTGCTTGCGCATCGCCTTGACGATCGCGTCCTTGCCGTCCTCGATCGCCTCCTCACGGCGCTCCTTGTTGAAGTACTGGCGGATCTTGGTCCGGGCCCGGGGGCTCTTGACGAAGCCGAGCCAGTCCTGGGTGGGGCCGGCGGTGCTGGACTTGGACGTGAAGATCTCGATCACGTCGCCGTTGGAGAGCGTCGACTCCAGCGGCACCAGCTTGCCGTTCACCCGGGCGCCGATGCACTTGTGCCCGACCTCGGTGTGCACCGCGTAGGCGAAGTCGACCGGCGTGGACCCGGTCGGCAGCGGGATCACGTCCCCCTTGGGGGTGAAGACGTAGACCTCCTGGCTGGAGAGGTCGAAGCGGAGCGCGTCCAGGAACTCGGACGGGTCGCTCGCCTCCCGCTGCCAGTCGAGCAGCTGCCGCAGCCAGGTCATCTCGTCGATGTGCGCCGGCGGGCCGACGATCGTCGCGCCCTTCTGCTCCTTGTACTTCCAGTGCGCGGCGATGCCGAACTCGGCCGTGCGGTGCATCGCGAACGTGCGGATCTGCATCTCGACCGGCTTGCCGGTCGGGCCGATCACCGTCGTGTGCAGCGACTGGTACATGTTGAATTTCGGCATCGCGATGTAGTCCTTGAACCGGCCCGGCACCGGCTGCCAGTTCGCGTGGATCACACCCAGCGCGGCATAGCAGTCGCGGACCGTGTCGACCAGGATGCGGACGCCGACCAGGTCGTAGATGTCGTTGAAGTCCCGGCCCCGGACGATCATCTTCTGATAGATCGAGTAGAGGTGCTTGGGGCGGCCGGTGGTCTCGGCCTTGATCTTCGCCGACTTGAGGTCGAGGCTGACCCGGTTGGTGACCTGGCGCAGCAGCGCCTCCCGCTGCGGCTGGTGCTCCCCGATCAGGCGGTTGATCTCCTCGAACCGTTTCGGGAACAGGGTGCCGAAGGCGAGGTCCTCCAGCTCCCACTTGATCGTGTTCATCCCGAGGCGGTGGGCCAGCGGGGCCAGGATCTCCAGCGTCTCCTTGGCCTTCTGCTCCTGCTTGGCGCGGGGCAGGAAGGTCAGGGTGCGCATGTTGTGCAGCCGGTCGGCCAGCTTGATCACCAGGACCCGCGGGTCCTTGGCCATCGCGACGACCATCTTGCGGATCGTCTCCGCCTTGGCCGCGTCGCCGAGCTTGACCCGGTCGAGCTTGGTGACGCCGTCGACCAGCAGCGCCACCTCGGCGCCGAAGTCGTTGCGCATCTGCTCCAGGCCGTAGTCGGTGTCCTCGATCGTGTCGTGCAGCAGGGCCGCCACCAGGGTGGTGGTGTCCATGCCCAGGTTGGCCAGGATGGTCGCGACGGCCAGCGGATGGGTGATGTACGGGTCGCCGGACTTGCGGTACTGCCCCGAGTGCCAGCGGGCCGCGACGTCGAACGCCTTCTGCAGCTGACGGACGTCGCCCTTGGGGTGGCTCGCCCGGTGCGTCGCGATCAGCGGCTCGAGCACCTCGCTGACCTGGGTGCTCTGCCAGGGCGCGTTGAACCGGGCCAGCCGGGCCCGCACCCGGCGCCCGGTGGGCGCGCTGGCGAACCCGAAGCCGGAGGTCTCCCCGGTCGGCGTGAATGGCTGGGTGGTCTCCGGATCGCCGGCGGTCTTGTCATCGATGCGGGCCTCGGCGGGCGCGACATCGCCCGTGCCGGTCCGCGGGTCCTGGGTCGGTTGCACCGTGCCCTCCGCCGGAGGGACGACGTCGCTGGACACCGGCCTCCTCATCACCTTCGCCAGAACCCCGCCGGGCGTGCCGCGCCGTCGAGGTCCGAATGGATCCAGGGGTAGCCCTCTGGAACGACCATCCTACCCGCACCACCATCGCGAATGGCCCGGCCGAACCTCTGAATCAGCAGGACCGGCCGGGTCAAATGCATCGAAGGCGGATCAAACGGTCAACAGCGCGTGCACTGTACGGGGGGCGAGCCTCTCCCGGCCACCCAGGAAACCCAGCTCCATCAGCACGGTGAAGCCGGCCACCGTGCCGCCGGCCCGCTCCACCAGGTCCATCGCGGCGGCCGCGGTGCCCCCGGTGGCGAGCACGTCGTCGACCACCAGGACGCGCTGTCCGGCGACGAACGCGTCCTCGTGCACCTCCAGGGTGGCCTCGCCGTACTCCAGCGCGTACGAGGCGGACAGGGCCTTGCGCGGCAGCTTCCCGGCCTTGCGGATCGGGACCACGCCGGTGCCGGTGGCATAGGCCAGCGCGGCCGCCACCACGAACCCACGCGCCTCCACCCCGGCCACCACGTCGAACGAGCCGGCCCCGTGATGGGCCGCGATCCCGTCGATCACCCGGCGGAACACCACCGCGTCGGCGAACAGCGGCATCAGGTCCTTGAAGACGACGCCCGGCTTGGGGAAGTCCGGCACGTCGATGCTGGCACCCGCGACCAGGGCGGCCAGCTCGGGGCCGCTGTCGCCGGGCGCCGCGGGGATCTCGGTAGTCACGGCGGACAGCCTAGACCAGCGGATCGGCGCGACCGCGCCCCCGCCGGGGCACCGGCGCCCGCTGCCCGGATCGACCTGACGTGAAACGGCCCGCCACCGCTCACGCGGTGCCGGGCCGTCCCGTGTTCCGTACCGTTGCCGGCTGCCGCCGGCCGCGTTGTCAGCGCCGCTTGCCGTCCGGCCGGTTGCCGGCCGTGCCGCCGCGGTTGGCGCCACGCCGGGCCGCCGGGCGGGCACCCGGGCGCGGGGTGGTGCTACCGGCCATCGCCGGGACGTCCGAGTCGGTGGCGTTGCCCGGGCGGCGCTCGCCCCGGGCCACGTCCTCCGAGCGGCCGGCCCGCCGGGTCAGCACCCGGGCGTTGTGCGCCCGGATCTTCGGGTCCTGGTCCTTCAACGCGCTCAGCACCGGCGCGGCGAACAGGATCGAGGAGAGCACCCCGAAGCCCATGCCGACGAAGAGCACCAGGCCCAGGTCCTTCAGCGTGCCGGCGCCGAGCAGGCCGGCACCGATGAAGAGCAGGCCACCGACCGGCAGCAGCGCCACCAGGCCGGTGTTCAGCGAGCGCATCAGGGTCTGGTTGACCGCCAGGTTGGTCGCCTCGCTGTAGGTGCGGACACTGCCCGCGGTGATCCCGCGGGTGTTCTCCTGCACCTTGTCGAAGACGACGACCACGTCGTACAGCGAGTAACCGAGGATCGTCAGGAAGCCGATCACCGTGGACGGCGTCACCTCGAAGCCGACCAGCGAGTACACGCCCGCGGTCAGCAGGAGGTCGAGGACGAGCGAGGCGAGCGCGGCCACCGCCATCCGCCACTCGAAGCGGACGATCAGGTAGGCGACCACCAGCACCAGGAAGATGACCAGACCGATCACCGCCTGCTGGGTGACCTGACCGCCCCAGGCCGCCGACACCTGGTTGTCACTGATCTTGGCGGGGTCCACGCCCAGGTCCTTGACCAGGGTGGTCTTCGCCGACTCCGACTCGGCCGCGGACAGCGCCGAGGCTCGCACGGTGTAGCTGGCGCCCGGGCCGTTGCCGACCTTCTGGGTCGAGCCGACGGTGGCCTCCGAGTTGGCCGACCGCACCGCCTTCGCCACCGCGTCGGAGATCTCGTTCTGGGTCAGGCTCTTGCCGCTGATCTCGGCCGGGACACTGAACGAGGTGCCACCGGCGAACTCGATGCCGAGCGAGAACCCACGGACCACGAAGCTGCCGATCGAGATCAGCACCAGCGCGGCCGCGATCGTGAACCACATCTTCCGGCGGCCCACGATGTTGATGTTCGCTTCACCCGCGTAGAGGCGGGACGCGAGTCCTTCACGGGCCATCTCAGGCCTCCTTCACACGCGAGGAGCCGGGCTCCTCCGTCGGGTTGCGGCGCAGGACCCGGCCGAGGCCGCTGACCCGCGGCGACAGGAACGCCTTGGTGTTGGCGAACATGGTCATGATCGGGTGCCGGAAGAGGAACACCACGACCAGGTCGAGCACGGTGGAGAGACCCATCGCGAAGGCGAAACCCTGCACCGCGCCGATCGACACGATGTAGAGCACCACGGCACACATGATGGTGATCGTGTTCGCCGAGATGATCGTCCGCCGGGCCCGGTGCCAGGCGCGCGGCACCGCGCTGCGTGGCGTACGGCCCTCGTGGATCTCGTCCTTGAGTCGCTCGAAGTAGATCACGAACGAGTCGGCCGCCACACCCAGTGACACGATGAAGCCGGCGATACCCGCCAGGGACAGCGTATAGCCCATGGTCCGGCCGAGGAACACCAGCGCACCGAAGGTGAGCAGACCGGAGAGCAGCAGACTGAGGAAGATGACCGAGCCGAGCAGGCGGTAGTAGAAGAACGCGTAGATCGCCACCAGGCCCATGCCGATCGCGGCGGCCAGCAGACCGGCCTGCAGCTGCTGCAGACCCAGGGACGCCGAGATGGTCTCCGCCGGGCCCGAGGTGAAGGTCACCGGGATCGCGCCGAACTTCAGCTGGTCGGCCAGCTGCTTGGCGGTCGCCGCGGTGAAGCTGCCGGTGATCTGCGACGAGCCGGTCAGCACCGCGGTGATCTGCGGCGCCGACAGGATCTCCTTGTCCAGTACGACGGCGACCGCGCAGTGCTGGACCGACGTGCCGTAGAGCGACTGGATCGCGGTGTAGCACGGGTCGCTGGAGGTCGCGTTGAACGCCACCCGGGTGAGGTCGGCCCACTTCTTCTGGCCGTCGCTCTTGAAGTCCAGCGAGACGACCCACTGACCGTTCTGCTGGTCGAGCTGCGGGCTGGCGCTGGAGATGTCGTTACCGACCACCTTCGCCGGGTCCAGCATGACCTTGGCCTGGCTGCTGTAGCAGGCCACCACCGGCTGCGCCGGGTCGTCGATCGAGCCGTTCGGCCGCTGGTTCAGCTGGTCGCAGCTGATCGTCGGCACGTTGAACTGCATCTGCGGGCTGAGCGCGGCCACCTCGGCCGGGCTCAGCGTGCTGAACGGCTTGTAGGGCAGGCCGGCCTTCGGGTCGGTGCTCAGCTCGACCGGTGCGGTCAGCCGCTGGGCCTGCGCCCAGATCGCCGGGCCGACCTTCTTCGCGATCGCGGCACGCTGCGCGGTGATGTCCGCCGCGACCGGAGCCTCGGTGGCCGCCGGGCCGGCGGGCGCGGCCGGGGCCGACGCCGCGGTGCTCGGGGCCGCGGACGGCGCCGACGGGGTGGCGCTCGGCACCGCCTCGCCACCGCCCTGGCCGCCGGTGCCCTTCGACGGGCTGACGACCGCGGCCGGGGCGCTGGCGCCGCTCTTCGGCACGGCCGCACCGGACGGCGCGACCGACGGGGCACCGGACGCTGCCGCGCTGGGCGCCGGCGAGGCCGGGTTCAGCGCGTTCTTCGACACGTCCATGGTGGTGCCGGTGAGCAGGCGGAACCGCATGTTCGCGGCCTTGCCCAGGTCTTTGAGCTGGTCCTTCGCCTCACCGGCCAGGGAGACCACGATGGTGTTCTTGCCCTGGATGACGACGTCGGCCTCGGCGACACCGAGGGCGTTCACCCGCTTGTCGATGATGTCCCGGGCCTGCGCCATCGCCTCCGGGGTCGGTGCGCCACCGGCCTGCGTCGCGATGTACGTGGCCTGCGTGCCGCCGACCAGATCGAGGCCCATCTTCGGCTTCAGGCGATCGGTGAAGGTGCCCTTGGCGTGCCCGCCGAAGAAGACGAACAGATACAGGACGACGAAGATCAGGCCGAGCACGCCGAGTTGGCGTCCAGGATGCATCTGTCCCTGTGGTGGTCGTGCCACGGCGTTAGGTCTCCCTGTGTTCCGGCCGCGCGACGCGCGCAGCGCTCTCGATCGGTGGCCGGCCGTCGACGGAGGGACGGCGGCCGGGGCGGACCGGGCCCGCCGGCAGGGACGCCGGGAGCCGGTCCGGGGGTGATGCGGTTGTCAGTCCTGCTTGCGGACGTCGACGACGGGGCTCTCCGGCTCGGCGACGATCGGCTCCGCGACGACCGGCTCCGCGGCGGCCTCGGCCGGCTCGCCGGCGCGGGTGACCACCCGGGCGATCGCCGGGCGCGCGAACGTGACCTGTACACCCTCGGCGATCTCCAGCAGGACCACGTCGTCCTCGGCGGTCACCACGGTGCCGTGCAGGCCGCCGATGGTGACGATCGCGTCGCCCGCCCCGAGCTTGTTCTGCATCTCCATCGCCTCACGGCGCCGCTTCTGCTGGGGCCGGATCATCAGGAAATACATCACACCGAGGATCAGGACGAACGGCAGGAACAGCCCCAGCGGGTTAGAGCTGGAGGACGCGGCCAGGTGCACGAGAAACAGCCTTCCGTAGGCCACCGGGACCGCTGCGGGGCGGGGCCGGGGCGTCAAAACATCCGGGTTGAAGCGGGGGCGAGTCTAATCGGTCAACCTGGAGACTACGAATGCGGCACACGTCACGTTCACATCACGAGGGATATTCACGCATCTCGCGCGAACAGGTCACCCTGAAACACCCCGGACCTGCCGTCGGTGGGCGGAGTCTTCCCCAGATGGGCCCAACCGGCCTCGGTGGCCACCCGGCCGCGCGGCGTGCGGGCCAGCAGCCCGGCCCGCACCAGGAACGGCTCGCACACCTCCTCCACCGTGTCGGACTGCTCCCCCACCGCGACGGCGAGGGTGGACAGGCCGACCGGGCCCCCCTTGAACGACTCGATCAGCGCCCGCAGCACCGCCCGGTCCAGCCGGTCCAGGCCGAGCGCGTCGACGTCGTACACCTGCAGCGCGGCCCGGGCGATCTCCTCGGTGACCACCCCGTCGCCGCGCACCTCGGCGTAGTCACGGACCCGGCGCAGCAGCCGGTTGGCGATCCGCGGCGTGCCCCGGGACCGGCCGGCGATCTCGGCGGCGCCCGCCGCGGTGATCGGCACCCCGAGGATCCGCGCCGACCGGTGCAGCAGCGCGTCCAGGTCGGCCGGGGAATAGAAATCGAGGTGCGCGACGAACCCGAACCGGTCGCGCATCGGCCCGCTCAGCAGCCCGGCCCGGGTGGTCGCCCCGACCAGCGTGAACGGCTCCACGTCCAGCGGGATCGCGGTGGCGCCCGGCCCCTTGCCCACCACCACGTCGACCCGGAAGTCCTCCATCGCGCTGTACAGCAGCTCCTCGGCCGGCTTGGCGATGCGGTGGATCTCGTCGATGAACAGCACGTCGCCGGGGCCCAGCCCGGTCAGGATCGCGGCCAGGTCGCCGGAACGCTCGATCACCGGACCGCTGGTGGTCCGGATCCCGGTCCCGAGCTCGGCCGCCACGATGTTCGCCAGGGTGGTCTTGCCGAGGCCGGGCGGCCCGGACAGCAGGATGTGATCGGGCGGGGTGCCGCGGCCCATCGACGCTTTCAGCAGCAGCTCCAGCTGGTCGCGGACGCGGTGCTGGGCGATGAAGTCGGCCAGCCGGCGAGGCCGGACGCTGGCCTCCGCGTCCAGTTCCTCGTCGCCCGCCTCCGGGGACAGGAAGTCGTCGGTCATCGGGTCCTACCCAGCAGCCGGATCGCCTGGCGCAGCAGAATCGGCACCGGCGGGACCTCACCGTCGATCGTCTCGCCGATCGCGGCGACCGCCTGATCGGCCTGGGTGGCGCTCCAGCCGAGTGCGAGCACACCCTGCCGGACCTGCTCCTGCCAGGCACCGGCCAGCACGCCGGTGCCGCCGGCATCGCCGAAGCCGACCGGGCCGATCTTGTCCTTCAGCTCGACGATCATCTTCTCGGCGCCGCGCTTGCCGATCCCCGGCACCTGGGTGAGCGCCGCGATGTCGCCGCCGCCGATGGCCCGGCGCACCGCGTCCGGCTGATGCACCGCGAGTACCGCCTGGGCGATCCGCGGACCCACCCCGTTCGCGGTCAGCAGCAGCTCGAACAGCTGCCGCTCGTCGTCGTCGGCGAAGCCGTACAGGGTGAGCGAGTCCTCCCGGACGATCAGCGTGGTGGCCAGCCGGGCCTCCGCGCCGGTGCGCAGCGCGGCCAGCGTGTTCGGCGTGCAGAAGACCCGCATGCCGACACCGCCCACCTCGACCACGGTGCTGTCATGGAGGATCGCGGCGACTCGGCCGCGCACACTGGCGATCATCGGGCGCTCCTGCGGGCGGCGGCCACGGCCGCGGCCTGGATCCGGGCGCGGGTGCCCCCGCGCCAGATGTGACAGATGGCGATGGCGATGGCGTCCGCCGCGTCGGCCGGTCGGGGCGGGGCGTCGAGCCTCAGCAGCCGGGTGACCATCGCGGTGACCTGCTTCTTGTCGGCGGTGCCGGAGCCGGTGACCGCCGCCTTCACCTCGCTGGGAGTGTAGGTCTGCACCGGCAGCCCGGCCCGCGACCCGGCCAGGATCGCGACCGCGCTGGCCTGCGCGGTGCCCATCACGGTCCGCGCGTTGTGCTGGGAGAACACGCGTTCGACGGCGACGCTCTCCGGCTGGTGCAGGGCGACCAGCTCGGCGAGGCTGCGGTCGAGGTGCAGCAGGCGCATCGCGATGTCCTCGTCCGGCTCGCTGCGGACCACGTGGTACGCGATCAGCGTGCCGGGGCGGCCGGGGACCCCCTCGACCACGCCGACGCCGCACCGGGTGAGACCCGGATCGATGCCGAGCACGCGCATCACGGCCTCCCCTCACGTACGTGTGTTCGACACCCTAGTACGCGGTTCTCTTGCGCCCGCCGCCGACACGCCTCGACCATGGGTACGGGAGGTCCCGATGAACGTCATCCCGCCGATGCAGGACGATCCGCCACCGGAGTTCGTCCAGGTGATCGCGGCGCACGAGCCGGTGCTGCGGCGCGAGGCACTGCGCCTGACCGGCGGCGATCCGGTGGGTTACGCGATCTACGAGGAGGCGCTGACCGACCTGGCCGGCCACTGGCGTCGGTTGCGGTTCTGGAGCCGGGTGACCGGCACCGACGTGCCCGGTGACTACCTGCGCCAGCGCATCCTGAAGCGGACCCGGGCATGGCGGGAGGATCAGGTCTACGAGGTGGAGGTCCGGGTGCTGCGCACCCCGGCGCCGTTTCCGGTCCCGGTGGGCGGTCCGGCGCCGAGTCTCGCTCTCCGCAAGGCTTCGCTGATTGACGGTACGTCACGAGCGGGGCTGCTGACCCTCGCCGACGCCGCCGTGGCCTGGTGTCACGCATGGCGCCGCTCCGAGCACCGCCGGATCCTCCGGCTGATCATCGGCGGCCTGCTCCTGATCGCCACCATGATCCAGACCATGTCCTGGCTCGCCGGCCCCGGTTCCTAGCCTGCCGCCCGCTTCGCGGCATACTCCCGCTCCAGCTGGGAGAGCGGCAGAGTCCGCTCGCGGAAATAGTCCGGCTTGTCGCCATGGGTCACCAGCCGGTGAATATGCACCGTGGCGTCGTCGTGGGACTTCTCGGCGTCCCGCTCGACGATCCAGTACTCCGCGATGCCCTGCTCGGCATACCAGTCGGCCTTGTGGGTGAATTCGCCGTTCGGCGACTTCTCCGAGATCACCTCGACCACGAGGCTCATGGCCGAACCTGGCAAGTTCGCGTAGTCGGCGGTGTTCGGCGGCAGAGCGGCGACGACACCGACATCGGGCAGACGACAGTCCCGCTCCCGAGTCCCGCGCACTCCAGGATCGAGAAATGCTCGGGCACCGACCGCGAGAAGCATGACATAGATGCGCCCAGCCATGTCCTGATGCCGGTAGGAGGCGGGCGTCATGATGACGAGGTTTCCGTCGTGCAGTTCGTAGCGATAGCCGCGGGGCAGGTGGGCAAGGTCCTCGACGTCCAGATCCTCGAGGGCTGACAGGTGCAGCACCGGGTCATTCAACAGGAGCACCCCTTCAGCCTACTTGCCCCGCGACTACCCGTCACGCGTCAATGAGCGCCATTACCTCGTCGGGCACCTCAGACGAGACGGAATCACAACCGTCCTCATGGCTTCTCCTATATGAGGATGCCCCGGCGGGCGCTGGAACACCCCCGAGCGTGGACGGTAGAGGTCTCCGCCATGCACAACAGTAATGCCGCCGTGTCCGCGGCCGTGTCAGCCCTTCGGCCCCTCGGCCGTTTGGAGAGAAGACCACCAGCGATCAAACCGGCACCGCGGCAACCAATCTCTCAAGACCTTCGAGTCTTCTTCCGCTCAAGTTCTTCGGGGTCGTCCTCGAGCATGGAGCGCGCCTGCTCTGCGAGACGTTGACGCTCCGGTGGATCAAGGTTCGCCTCCCACTCACGGAACCGCTGGAAGGCCGTGGTGAGCGCACCACCATAAGCTGAGCTACGTGCGATGTCGCGGATCCTGACGTTTCCCTTCAGGACACCGTCCGCCATCTCGGCTAGCTCGGGGCCACCGGCACCCTTGCTGAGCTGCTGAAGACTGTCCCGCATTGCTCGGACAATTCGAGGATTATCCGTCATTTCTTCGAGTTGCTCACTAACACGGTCAGCCACGCTTAGCCTCCGGAAGCGCGAAGACGTTCCCCGGGAGAGGAATAGCCGAAATATTCCCGCCCTGGTTGGAAAGGTCATCAATCAGCCCGAAGGTACCGAAGATGGCCGTCCATGCCGTTGAGACGACGATTGCCGCCTTATTGGCCAACTCCAGCACCCGCGTAACCTGATATGCCGCCAGCCCATAACCGGCAAGAGCGCCGAATCCGGTTTCAGCCGTTGCGGTGCCGATTGCCGCCGAAGCAGCCATGAGAAGCGCGGCATCAACTAAAGCCTGGAGGATGTTTCCGAGCTGTTTAGAGAATTGGTATGCACCTTTGGCTGATTCATGGTAAGCATTGGATGCTTGAGCCAACGCATCCTGTTGGCGACTTACCGCTGAGGCAAGATTGCTGAAGTAGACGAAAGCTGCATCGTCGGCGTTTCCTGACCATGTTCGATCGAGATCCAGAAATCCGGACTGGATCTGGATACCAACCTCTTGCAGAAAGCCCGCCATGCTCTTCAGGGCATCGCCGAAGCGATAGAGCGAGGCCCAATCCCCGGCTATTGCATCCGTCACCGACCCAAAAACATCGTATCCGGTAACACTTTCGATTGCCGCAGAAATATAGGCTGATGGTGACAAAAAGTTAAATAGGTCTCCTGGGTCGGGAAAGCCCTCTGTCATGCTGTCGTCTGGTTCCCCCGGGATAACCAGAAGGTTTACTGCGGTACTCATGCGTCCTCCTGTGACTTCAGTCCCTGTGCACAATGGGTCGCTGAGTCGCCGGATACGCCTGATCGATTTCAGTGGCAGACTTCAAATCTGTCGACTCATATTTCTTGGCAATCCGGTTGAGGGCCTCATGGTTGCCTTGCGTGAGGGTTTGAAGTGTGCCGAGCATTTGATCTAATCGTCCCATGAATTGAGCATGCTTCGTCAGGATGGCTCCGAGGATGCCGCCCTCTGTTGCGCTCAGATCCCCATACCGATGAGCATAAGCTTTAGCTTCGACCGCATCATCTGAGTAGTCAGAGAGCTTTGCGGCGTACGCTCGCACATCAGATGGTTCAACGCTGAACGTCACGACGAACCTCCGAAATGAAAGATCAGAAAGAAGCCAACCGCGAAGACGGCAATACCCGCAAGTCCGTATCCGACAGCCTTCGACAGAAGGCGATCTACCTCGCTTCGGTCGGCAGTCAGGTGCAGCTTGATGGAGTAGTACGCCCCTAGAACCAAGCCGACACCGGCAGCGACGTACACCAGCAGGTTCAGCAACGGCGGCCAAGACCCTTGGAGCCCGGTAGCGATGAACGCCACGGCACCCATGGCCCACACGCCGGCCACCAGCAACACGAATTTGCCAACCAGTCTTCGCGCCTCAACGGCCCGCGGCACTGACACACCAACCTCCTCGCATGGGCTCGCAACCATATCAACGCCTAGCGATCCCGTATGGTTCAGGCGAAGCTCTCTAGATCTTGAACCGTCGGAAGTGTGACAGACTCAGCGGTGCCAAGCTGAAAGATGGCCGCGACAGAGCGTCCACTGAAAGCCGCCTGACCCATTGCCACCGACTCCGGCATCAAACCGCTGACGACAGAAGACGCAGTACTAGCCGATAGGTGGAGTGGCTTCCGGCTTCCTAGCCAGTGATCCAGCGTGCGCCTTGATACGCGGCTCAAGATCGAGGGGAAGCAGGAGCTCAAATCTGGAGTCAGATACCACGGGCGGCATATCTACCGGCGGGACAGGTAGCCCAAATGCCACCCGAAGCGGCATCCTGGTCGGAGGTTCGGCATGCACCCTGACCGCTATCCCCATCTTCTTGAGGAAGGCACGGCGGTCGCCAACATCTTCGGCCCGGTCCCAATACTGCCGGAGCGTCCTGCCGGTAGGAATCTCTTCCCAGCGATCCGGGACCTGAGGTAGAGCCGCTAAGCGGTCATATTCAGCGGAAAGACTGCCATGCATGCGACGGTAGGACTGCTCGCCGCGGTCGCTGGAGTAGAGGCCGGCCATGCGGTCGTTCTCCAACGCCTCCAGTGCCTTATCGACTTTCCGGAGTTCTTCCGTATGGTCCGCGCCGGGAATGAATCGCTTCTCCATGACCTCCAGGTCGCCGACTAGACCTAAGAGAGTCCGCGGCATGGTCCCGCGGGGATAGAACACCGCGAGCGTTCAAATCCTGAGCAACGCTACGGATGCTCTTGCCATCCTTGACCCGTTCGACGATCTCGCGGAAAACGATCAAGGTATCAGGGTCATGCTCGAACACCCCACCTGCACGGTTGGAGTTCCGGACGGGCCGGTAACCGTAGGGCGCCGTGCCGCCATGCCAGCGGCCTATCCGGCGAAGGTGTTCCCGGGACTGTGCTGACCGCTCTGCGATCGTCGTACCTTCGAACTCAGCGAAGAGTGCGAGTACCTTGGCGATCAGTTCGCCGGTCTTGTCGGACGTGTCGACGCTGTCCATGTACGCGGCAACGTACTTGCCGCGCTCAGCCGCCCAATCGATCAGCCGGACGAGGTGAAGAAGGTTCCGCGACAGGCGGTCGATCTTCATTCCGGCGATGATGTCGAACTGGGCCGGCGGCGTGTCTCCAAGCCACCGACCCAAGTCCGGTCGTTCCCAAGGCGCCGTGTCACCCGAGACGTCCAAGTCCTCAGCCCATCCCACGATCACGTGATCATGGTCTGTCGCCCAAGCCTCAAGCCCTTGCCGCTGTCGCTGCGGCGAGGGGGGAGTCTTCTGTCACCCGGCTGAGCCGGATCACCCCAAGGACGCGCACCTCACGAGACTAGCCCTCGATTTGAGCTAGCGTCTCATCCGAGACATCGAAGTTGCCGTAGATGTTCTGCACGTCGTCGCAGTCCTCGAGCGCGTCGATCAGCTTGAACACCTTGCGCGCGGCGTCCTCGTCGACCTCGACCGTCATGGTCGGCACCAGCGACGACTCGGCCGAGTCGTAGTCGATGCCGGCGCTCTGCAGGGCGGTGCGGACCGCGACCAGGTCGGTCGGCTCGCTGACCACCTCGAACGAGTCGCCCAGGTCGTTGATCTCCTCGGCGCCGGCCTCGAGGACGGCCAGCATCAGGTCGTCCTCGGTCAGCTCACCCTTGGGGACGATCACCACGCCCTTGCGGTTGAACAGGTACGACACGCTGCCCGCGTCGGCGAACGTGCCGTGGTTGCGGGTCAGCCGGGTGCGCACCTCGGTGGCGGCGCGGTTCCGGTTGTCGGTGAGGCACTCGATCAGGATGGCGACGCCGTTCGGCCCGTAACCCTCGTACATGATCGTCTGCCAGTCGGCGCCGCCGGCCTCGAGCCCGGAGCCGCGCTTGACGGCCCGGTCGATGTTGTCGTTCGGGACCGAGGACTTCTTCGCCTTCTGGATGGCGTCGTAGAGGGTGGGATTACCGGACGGGTCGCCGCCCCCGGTACGCGCCGCGACCTCGATGTTCTTGATCAGCTTGGCGAACATCTTGCCGCGTTTGGCGTCGACGACCGCCTTCTTGTGCTTGGTCGTCGCCCACTTGGAGTGGCCGGACATGCGTAACCTCCGTGTCTACCGTGCGGGTGCGGCCTGGCGGACCATCTCGACGAAGTACCGGTGGACGCGAAGGTCGCCGGTCAGCTCCGGGTGGAAAGCCGTGGCGAGCAGGTTCCCCTGCCGAACGGCCACAATCCTACCGGCGGCGTCCCCGGAGGCCACGCGACCCAGCACCCGCACGTCGGGGCCGACCTGCTCGACCCAGGGCGCGCGGATGAAAACGGCGTGGAACTCGCCGCCCTCGATGCCCTCGATCTCCACGGCGCCCTCGAACGAGTCGATCTGCCGGCCGAACGCGTTGCGCCGGACGGTCATCTCGATGCCCTGGAAGGACTCCTGGTCGGGCCGCCCGTCCAGGACCGTGGTGGCCAGCATGATCATGCCGGCGCAGGAACCGTACACCGGCATGCCGTCCGCGATCCGTTTCCGGATCGGGTCGAGCAGTCCGAAAGTGATCGCCAGGTTGCTCATCGTCGTGGACTCGCCACCGGGGATCACCAGCGCGTCGACGTCGGCCAGTTCCTCGGGCCGCCGGATCGGTCGGGCCAGCACGTCCGACTCGGCCAGAGCGGACAGGTGTTCGCGCACGTCGCCCTGCAGGGCCAGCACTCCGATGTTCACCCGGTCAACTCTAGGACCGCCGCGGGCCAGGAGCTAAAGCAGGCCACCGGGGGGTCGATTGGCTATCGAGGCGTCCCGCCCCCGCTTCGTACGATCGCCGAGACCAAAGCCCGCAGCGTCGCACGATCGCCAGCGTCAACCCGCACGAGGAGTCGTATGTCTGAGAACCAGCCGGCCGTCGGAACCGCCCGCGTCAAGCGCGGCATGGCCGAGATGCTCAAGGGCGGCGTGATCATGGACGTCGTCACCCCCGACCAGGCGAAGATCGCCGAAGACGCCGGCGCCGTCGCGGTGATGGCGCTGGAGCGGGTCCCGGCCGACATCCGCGCCCAGGGCGGCGTGTCCCGGATGTCCGACCCCGACATGATCGACGGCATCATCAACGCCGTCTCCATCCCGGTGATGGCCAAGGCCCGGATCGGCCACTTCGTCGAGGCCCAGGTGCTGCAGGCGCTGGGCGTGGACTACATCGACGAGTCCGAGGTGCTGACCCCGGCCGACTTCGCCAACCACATCGACAAGTGGCAGTTCACCGCCCCGTTCGTGTGTGGCGCCACCAACCTGGGCGAGGCGCTGCGCCGGATCACCGAGGGCGCGGCGATGATCCGCTCCAAGGGCGAGGCCGGCACCGGCGACGTCTCGAACGCGACCACCCACATGCGCCGGATCCGGGCCGAGATCCGCCGCCTGCAGACCCTGCCGGAGGACGAGCTGTACGTCGCGGCCAAGGAGTTGCAGGCGCCGTACGAGCTGGTCAAGGAGGTCGCCGAGGCGGGCAAGCTGCCGGTGGTGCTGTTCACCGCGGGCGGGATCGCCACCCCGGCGGACGCCGCCATGATGATGCAGCTGGGCGCCGAGGGCGTGTTCGTCGGCTCGGGCATCTTCAAGTCCGGCAACCCCGCGCAGCGTGCCGCCGCGATCGTCAAGGCCACCACGTTCCACGACGACCCGGACGTGATCGCCAAGGTCTCCCGCGGCCTGGGCGAGGCCATGGTCGGCATCAACGTCGACGAGATCCCGCAGCCGCACCGCCTGGCCGAGCGCGGCTGGTGACCGTGCCACGGGGCGCCGCGCCGGGGTTCAGACCGCCTGGACCGGCAGCGGCGCCTCGTGCGTGGCGGCGGACACCGGCAGCGGCGGCATGACCGGCTCGACGATGTCGAAGTAGCGGGGGCGCGGATAGCGCCCGGGCAGCCGCAGCACCCGGACCACCTTGCGCCGCCGCGCGGTCAGCGCGTCGCGCACCAGATCGGTGTGCACCTGCCGGGCCAGCACCACCCGGCGGCTGGAGGCGATCAGCGTGCGCGCCGCGGTGTCCGCCGGGTCCAGCTCGATCCCCTGCAGCTGGCGGGTCAGGTCGTTCTCCGCCGACTCACGTTCCTCAGGGCCCGCGTCGAGGGCCAGCCGGGCGGCCGCGTAGAGCTCCACCGCATCGGTGCGCTCGGCGACCACGGCCGCCGCCGCGGCCCGGCGCAGCAGGTGGGCGTCGAGGGCCCGCTCGGCGGACTGGGCGCGGGCGTGCACCCGTTCGACCCGCTGGGCGATCCAGCCGAGGTACGCCGAGAGGATCGCACCCAGCACGACGGCACCCAGCACCCACCACATGACGTGGGATCGTAGTGCCGGAATGTGTCCGGCCGTCACCTGCCCCGACGGGATCAGGCCTCGTCGGCGTCGAAGACCCGACCGTCGGTCGCCTCGATCGCCGTGGTGTAGACCTCCAGCACCCGGGCGGCCACACTCGGCCAGTCGAACGTACCGACCACCTGGCGGGCGCAGCTTGCCAGGTCAGCGCGCCGCACCGGATCATCGAGCAGCGCGCTGAGCAGCGCGGTGAGCGCGGCGGCGTCACCGTTGGGGAACAGCGCGCCGGCCCGGCCACCGTCCAATACCCGACGAAACGCGTCGAGGTCGCTGGCGGCGATCGTGGCGCCGGCCGCCATCGCCTCGGTGAGGATCATGCCGAAGCTCTCGCCGCCGGTGTTCGGCGCCACGTAGATGTCGACGCTGCGCAGCATCCGGGCCTTGTCCGCCTCGCTGACCAGGCCGAGGAACTCGACCCGGGGGTGCAGCTCGGCCGGGATCCGGTCGAACAGCTCGTCGCGGTCGCCCGGGCCGGCCACCAGCAGGCGCAGGCCGGGACGCTCCCGGGCGAGCGTGACAAACGCCGTACGCAGCAGGGGGAAGCCCTTGCGAGGCTCGGTGAAACGGCCGAGGAAACCGAGGGTCCCGCCCTCGCCGGGCCATCCGGGCAGGGCGGCGGCGGTGGCGAATTTCGCCACCGCGACGCCGTTGGGGATCTCGACCGCGCCGCCGCCGAGGTGTTCGACCTGCACCTTGCGGGCGAGTTCGCTGACCGCGATCCGTGCGGTGATCTTCTCCAGCACCGGCTGCAGGAAGTTCTGCGCGACGGCGAGCGCCCGGGAGCGGGTCATCGCGGTGTGGAAGGTGGCCACCACCGGGCCGCGCGCGGAGAGCACCGCGAGCAGCGACAGGCTGGGGGTCAGCGGCTCGTGCACGTGCAGCACGTCGAACTCGCCACGGGCCAGCCAGCGGCGCACCCGGGCGGTGGAGACCGGGCCGAAGGCGATCCGGGCCACCGACCCGTTGTACGGCAGCGGCAGCGCCCGCCCGGCCGGTACCAGGTAGTGCGGCAGCTCGGCGTCCTCGTCGGCCGGGGCCAGCACGCTCACGTGGTGTCCGAGACCGATCAGTGCCTCGGCGAGGTCCATGATGTGGTTCTGCACGCCGCCGGGCACGTCGAACGAGTAGGGCGAGACGATCCCGATCCGCAACCCCGACCTCCTAGAGCCAGAGTTTCTGGAGCATGTGCCAGTCCTGCGGGTGTTCGGCGATGCCGGCCGCGAAGGCGTCGGCCATCAGCTGGGTGGTGCGTTTCACCCGCTCGTCGAGTGGCCCGTCCACCGGCGGGGTGATCTTGCGCAGCCGGGCCTCGACGCGATGCTCGGAGTACCACATGTCGACGGCATACATCGGGGCGCCGGACCGCACCGCGAGGATCGCCGGGCCGGCCGGCATCCGGGTCCGCCCGCCGAAGAACTCCACCTCGACGCCGTTGCGGGACATGTCCCGGTCGGCCAGCAGCGGGACCACCCAGCCCTGCCGCAGGTGCTCGGCGAGCACGTCGAGCGGCGCCCGCTCACCGCCGGTCAGCGCCAGCACCCGCATGCCGAGGCTCTCCCGGTAGTCCATGAACGCCTGGAACAGCGCCTCCGGCTTGAGCCGCTCCTGCACGGTGATCATCTGCCAGCCGTGCGACACCACCCAGGCCGCGGCCGCGTCCCAGTTGGCGATGTGCGGCAGGGCCAGCACGATGCCGTTGCCCTCGGCGATGACGCTCTTCATCTCGTCATAGCTGGCGGCCTCCATGTGGAAGCCGGCCACGTGCTGCTCCCGGGTCTGTGACGGCAGCCGGAACGCCTCCATCCAGTACCGGGCATAGGACCGCAGCCCGTCCCGGACCAGGGTCTCCGGCATGTCCGGGCCGGCCACCTGCCGGTAGTTGCGGCGCAGCCGCTGGGTGCCCTTGCCGTTGGCTTTCCAGGCGCGGTCGGCGACCGTGGTGAACAGCGCCCGGGCGACCGGGAGCGGCAGCGCCCGCACCAGCCGCCAGCCGGCCAGGTAGCCGAGCGTGGTCAGCCGGTCCTTCACTCGGCCGCGACCTTGGGCTCGGTGCGCCGGGCGTGCAGCAGCCGCTGGAAGACGGTGAACAGCGAGAGCGCGGCCAGCACCCAGAGCGCGGCGGGCAGGCCCCAGGCCAGCCCGGCGCTGCCCAGCAGGCCGCCGATGCCGACGATGATCAGACGCTCGAGGCGCTCGGCGACGCCGACGTCGGCGTCCAGGCCCAGCGACTGGGCGCGGGCCTTCACGTACGACACCACCTGACCGGCGGCCAGGCAGATCAGCGCGGCGGGGACACCGCCGTACGGATTGCCCTGGGTGGCCAGGTAGTAGACGACGGCGCCGAACACGGCGCCGTCGGCGATCCGGTCCATCGACGAGTCGAGAAGCGCGCCGAATCTGCCGGAACTGCCCCGAAGCCGGGCCATTGTGCCGTCGAGCACATCGGTGAGGGCGCAGGCGGTTACGATCCAGGTGCCCCAGAAGAGGTGACCGCGCGCACCGAAGTACGAACCGATCAGCACCCCGACAGTGCCCGCGACGGTGACGGCGTCGGGTGAGACGCCGATCTTGAGCAGGGAACGTGCGACCGGGTTGACGCCGTACGAGACGACGGCACGGGCCGTTACTTGGACGATCTTTGCCATGGCCGTCCCACCATATCGGCGTGGGCCCGGTCGCGGTACGGCTCGCCCCCCCCGGTTGGCCGGATCGTCACCATCCGGCATCCTCTGGTGGCTTCCGGTCCTTGCGACCGGGACCTGCCCGGGTGTGGGATTTGTAGAACAGCGGCGAAACGACGCGGAAACGACAGGGAGCGCTCGGCATGGCGCAGAAGACATCGGAGAAGGGGCTCGCCGGCGCCGCCGCGCCGGTGGTGACCGAGCCCGGCAGAGTTCGTAACGTGGTGCTGGTGGGTCACTCCGGCGCCGGGAAGACGACGCTGGTGGAGGCGCTGCTGGCGGCCACCGGCACGATCCCGCGCGCGGGGACCGTCGCGGACGGCACCACGGTCACCGATCACGATCCGGCGGCGGTCCGGCAGCAACGCTCGGTGGCGCTGTCCTGCGCGCCACTCGTCCATCAGGACGTCAAGGTCAACCTCCTGGACACCCCGGGGTACGCGGATTTCGTCGGCGAGTTGCGCGCCGGCCTGCGCGCGGCGGACGCGGCACTGTTCGTGGTCTCCGCGGTCGACGGGGTGGACGAGTCGACGGTCGCGCTCTGGGAGGAGTGCGCCGCGGTCGGCATGCCGCGGGCCGTCGCGATCACCCGCCTGGACCATCCGCGCGCCGACTACGAGCAGGCGCTGCAGGACTGCCAGGAGGCGTTCGGCGAGAACGTGATGCCGATCTACCAGCCGATGCTGGGCGACGACGGCCGGTCGGTGGCCGGCCTGATCGGCCTGGTGTCGCTGCGGGTGCTGGACTACTCGGCCGGTTACCCGCCGCGGGTCGGCGAGGCCGAGCAGGCCCACCTCAACCCGATCGCCGACGACCGCAACCAGCTCATCGAGGGGATCATCGCGGAGAGCGAGGACGAGACCCTGATGGACCGGTACATCGCCGGTGAGCTGATCTCCACCGACGCGCTGATCCCGGACCTGGAGAAGGCGGTCGCCCGGGGCAACTTCTATCCGGTCGTGCCGGTCTGCGCGGCCACCGGGGTGGGCCTGGACGCGCTGCTCGACGGCCTGGTCAGCGCCGCCCCGTCACCGCTGGAGCACGACCTGCCGGTGGTCACCGGGGTGGACGGCGCGCCCCGCCCGCCGCTGGTCTGCGACCCGGACGGCCCGCTGGTGGCCGAGGTGGTGCGCACCACGATCGACCGGCACGTCGGCCGGGTGTCCCTGGTCCGGGTCTTCTCCGGCACCCTGCGACCGGACCAGACGCTGCACGTGTCCGGGCACGGCATGGCCGAGCGCGGCCACCCCGACCACGACGCCGACGAACGGGTGGCGCACGTCTACACCCCGCTCGGCGCCACGCTGCGCGAGGTGGGTCGGTGCGTGGCCGGGGACATCTGCGCGATCACCAAGTCCGGGTCGGCGGAGACCGGGGACACGCTCTCCGGTAGGGACGACCCGATCCTGATGTCGCCCTGGTCGATGCCGGAGCCGCTGCTGCCGATCGCGGTCGTCGCCAAGACCCGCTCGGACGAGGACGCCCTCGCCAAGAACCTCGCCCGCCTGGTCGCCGGCGACCCGACGCTGCGCCTGGAGCGCAATCCGGACACCCACCAGCTGGTGCTCTGGACGATGGGCGAGTCGCACGCCGACGTGGTGCTCGATCGGCTCCGGGCGGGCGGCGTCGAGCTGGACACCGAGCCGGTGAAGGTGTCGCTGCGGGAGACCTTCGGCGCCGCGTCCAAGGGACACGGGCGGCACGTCAAGCAGTCCGGCGGCCACGGGCAGTACGCGATCTGCGACATCGAGATCGAACCGCTGCCGCGCGGCTCCGGTTTCCAGTTCGTCGACCGGGTGGTCGGCGGCGCGGTGCCGCACAACTACATCCCGTCGGTGGAGAAGGGCGTCCGCGCCCAGCTGGAGAAGGGCATCATCGCCGGTTACCCGGTCGTCGACCTGAAGGTGACCCTGGTCGACGGCAAGGCGCACAGCGTGGACTCCTCGGACGCCGCCTTCCAGACCGCCGGGGCGCTGGCCCTGCGCGAGGCGGCCGCGGCCGGGCAGGTGACCCTGCTGGAGCCGGTGGACGAGGTGGTGGTCCGGGTGCCGGACACCTACGTCGGCGCGGTGATGAGTGACCTGTCCGGCCGACGCGGCCGCCCGCTGGGCACCGACACCGCCGAGGACGGCGGGCACAGCCTGGTCCGGGCCGAGGTGCCGGCACTGGAGCTGGTCCGGTACGCGGTGGAGTTGCGTGCCCTCTCCTCGGGAGCCGGCACGTTCTCCCGGTCGTACGTCCGGCACGAGCCGATGCCGGCCCACCTCGTCGAGGCGGTGAAGAAGGAGCACGCCGTCAGATAGTGATCGCGTTGGCCGCCTCGTGCATCGGGGCCAGCACCTTGTTGATCACCTTCTCCTTCTGCGGGTGGTATTTCAGGGTGCGCATCCCGTAGTGCCGGAAGGCGATGGTGAGGCGGCCACCGGGGACCATGTCCTTGACCATCTTGCGGCCGAAGGCCAGATTCTTCTCCACGTAGGTGCGCATCTCCCGCTCGTACGCCGCGAGGCCCTCCGGCTCGCCCAGGTGCCGGCCCAGCACGTACGCCCCGACCAGGGCGAGCGAGGTGCCCTGGCCGGAGGCCGGGGACGGGCAGTGCGCGGCGTCACCGAGCAGCACCACCCGGCCGGACGACCAGGACGGGAGCTCGACCTGACTCATCGAGTCGAAGTAGAAGTCGGGCGCGGTCTCCATGGCGGCCAGGAACTCGTCGGAGCGCCAACCCTGCCCGGCGAACGCCTCGCGGACCATCGCCTTCTGCGCGGCCGGGTCACGGTGGTCGTAGCGCCGCTCGGGGGAGGCGAAGACCATACCGACGCGGGCCGGCTGGCCGGGCTCCATCGCGTAGGCGAAGATCAGCCGACCAGGTCGCGAGTAGAACACCTCCTCGCGGGTGACGCCCAGGTCGTTGGGGACCGAGAAGATCGAGATGTAGGCGCCCAGGAAGGTCAGCGGGGTCTCGCCCAGCACCAGCCGGCGGGTGGCCGAGTGCAGCCCGTCGGCGCCCACCACGTAGTCGAACCGGCGGGGCGCGCCGTGCTCGAAGGTGACGTCGACCCCGTCCGGCCCGTCGGCGAGGGAGGCGATCGCATCACCGAACACGTACTCCACCCGATCCTCGGTGGCCTCGTAGAGGATCTTGCTGAGGTCCCACCGCATGATCTCCAGGTCGTCGCCGCGGCGGCCCATCAGCAGGTCGGCCGGGAGCTTGGCGATCGGGCTGCCGTCCGGCTTGACGTAGGTGATCTGCTGCATGCCGGTGTCGGCCGCCTTGGCCGCGTCGAGCAGGCCCATCTTGCGCAGCACGGCGGTGGCCGAGCCCCGCACGTCGACCTTGTAGCCGCCCTCGCGGACGGTGGACGCGCGCTCGACGACAGTGACCTCGAAGCCCCGCTGGAACAGCCAGAAGGCCAGAGCCGGACCACCGATGCCGGCGCCGGAGATCAGTACCCGTGAGTTCGTCATGCCACTTACCATACAAGTGTCTTATACGAATGTATAGAGGTTAGGATCTGAAAACATGGGCCATCGTGAAGAGCTGCTGAAGGGCGCCAAGAAGGCGCTGCTGGAGAAGGGCTATGCCCGCACCACGGCCCGGGACATCGTGGCGTTGTCGCGCACCAACCTGGCCTCGATCGGCTATCACTACGGCTCGACCGAGGCGCTGATGACCGCGGCGATGCTCAGCGCCATGGAGGACTGGGGCAACGCGCTCGGCCGGGCGCTGGCCGCCCCCGACCCGACCGCCGACCCGCTGCTCGACTTCTGGCGCCGGGTGATCGGGTCGATCCAGACCGACCGGCCGCTCTGGCTGGCCAGCATCGAGGTGGCCCTGCAGGCCGAGCACAACCCGCAGCTCAAGGAGCAGCTCGCGGGCGGGCTCACGGCCGGCCGCACCGGGATGGCGGCGATGCTCACCGGCATCGCCGAGGATCAGCTGGACGAGGCGACCGTGCGCTCGCTCGGCGCGGTGCAGATGGCGCTGATGTCCGGCGTGGTCACCCAGTGGCTGACCGACCCGGCCAGCGCTCCGTCGGCCGAGGAGGTGGTGGCCGGCGTCAGGATGCTGGCCACGCTCGCGCCAGCATGACCCGGGTGTCGGTGAGCACCTGCGGCAGCACCTTCGTCCGCCCGATCACCGGCATGAAGTTCGCGTCGCCACCCCACCGCGGCACCACGTGCTGGTGCAGGTGCGCGGCGATCCCGGCACCGGCCACCGCGCCCTGGTTCATCCCCAGGTTGAAGCCGTGCGGCCGGCTCACCGCGCGGATCACCCGCATCGCCGTCCGGGTGTACGCCGCGACCTCGGCCGTCTCCTCCTCGGTCAGGTCGGTGTAGTCGGCGACGTGCCGATAGGGGCAGATCATCAGGTGGCCCGGATTGTACGGATACAGGTTGAGCACCGCGAAGACCAGCTCGCCGCGCGCGACCACCAGGCTGTCCCCCTCCGGCAGGCCGGGTGCGACGCAGAACGGGCAGCCCGCGGGCGCGTTCTCCCCGGTGATGTAGGCCATCCGGTGTGGCGTCCAGAGTCGCTCCAGGCCGTCCGGCTCGCCGGTCACATCCATCACCACCACCGCATCCTATGCCGCGGCCGGTGCGAGCTCCTCGTGCCGGTGGAACCGGTCGCCGCCGCGCCGCCCGGGCGGCGCGGCGCGGCGCGGCGACGTGACCCTCCCCGTCGTCCGGTGCCGGCCCGGCCGGAGATCAGGCGGCCGAGGGCCCGGTATTGATCCGGGAGCGAACGATCTCCACCACGTGCGCCACGGCCTCGTCGAGCGTCACGCCGTTGCGCTGCGAGCCGTCCCGGTAGCGGAACGACACGGTGCCGCCGTTCACATCGTCGTCGCCGGCGATCGCCATGAACGGGATCTTCTGCTGCTGGGCGGTGCGGATCTTCTTCTGCATCCGGTCCGACGAGTAGTCGACCTCGGCCCGGATGCCCTCCCGGCGCAGGCGCTCCACGAACGACGACAGGTAGTCGGCGTGGTCGTCGCGGATCGGGATGCCGACCACCTGCACCGGCGCCAGCCAGGCCGGGAACGCACCCGCGTAGTGCTCGGTGAGCACGCCGAAGAACCGCTCGATCGAGCCGAACTTCGCCGAGTGGATCATCACCGGCTCCTGACGCGAGCCGTCCGCCGCCTGGTACTCCAGGCCGAACCGGGCCGGCATGTTGAAGTCGTACTGAATGGTCGACATCTGCCAGGTCCGCCCGATCGCGTCCTTGGCCTGCACGCTGATCTTCGGACCGTAGAAGGCCGCCCCACCCGGGTCGAGCACCAGGTCCAGCCCGGACTCCCTGGCCACCTGCTCCAGGACGCCGGTGGCGTTCTCCCACTGCTCGTCGGTGCCGATGAACTTGTCGCTGCCCGGGTCCCGGGTGGACAGCTCCAGGTAGTAGTCGTCCAGGCCGAAGTCGTCGAGCAGCGAGCGGACGAAGTTCAGCAGGTGCTTGATCTCGCCGGGCGCCTGCTCGGCGGTCACGTAGGAGTGCGAGTCGTCCTGGGTCAGGCCACGCACCCGGGTCAGGCCGTGCACCACGCCGGACTTCTCGTAGCGATACACGGTGCCGAACTCGAACAGCCGCATCGGCAGCTCACGATACGACCGCCCGCGCGACCTGAAGATCAGGTTGTGCATCGGGCAGTTCATCGCCTTGAGGTAGTAGTCCGCCCCCTCCAACTGCATCGGGGGGAACATCGTGTCCTTGTAGTAGGGCAGATGCCCCGAGGTCACGAAGACGTTCTCCTTGGTGATGTGCGGGGTCCCCACATACTGGAAGCCCTCCTCGATGTGCCGGGCCCGGACGTAGTCCTCCATCTCCCGCTTGATCACCCCACCCTTCGGGTGGAAGACCACCAGACCCGACCCGATCTCATCCGGGAAGGAGAACAGGTCCAGCTCCGTGCCGAGCTTGCGGTGATCCCGGCGCTCGGCTTCGGCAAGACGGTGGAGGTACGCCTTCAGCTCATCGCGGGACGGCCACGCCGTACCGTAGATGCGCTGCAGCTGCGGGTTCTTCTCCGAGCCGCGCCAGTAGGCGGCGGCCGAGCGCATCAGCTTGAACGCCGGGATCAACCGGGTCGACGGCAGGTGCGGCCCCCGGCACAGGTCACCCCACACCCGCTTGCCGTCCCGGTCGAGGTTGTCGTAATGGGTCAACTCACCCGCCCCGACCGCCGCGGCCTCCGGGTCCACCTCACCCTTGATGTCGACCAGCTCCAGCTTGAACGGCTCCGCGGCCAGCTCCGCCTTCGCCTCGTCCAGCGACGCGTACTCCCGCCGGTGGAACGTCTGACCGGCCTTGACGATCTCCTGCATCCGCTTCTCGAGCTTCGCCAGATCATCGGGCTGGAACGGCTTCTCGACATCGAAGTCGTAGTAGAAACCGTCCCGGATCGGCGGCCCGATCCCCAGCTTCGCCTCCGGGAACACCTCCTGCACCGCCTGCGCCAGCACATGCGCCGCCGAATGCCGCAACACGTTCAACCCGTCCGGCTCATCCATCGCCACCGGCGTCACCTCGGCGTCGGCCTCCGGAATCCAGGCGAGGTCCCGCAACCGGCCGTCAGCCTCGCGGACCACCACGATCGCTTTCGGGCCGCTGCTCGGCAGGCCGGCCGCGGACACCGCGTCGGCCGCCGAGGTGCCGGCCGGGACGACTAGTGGGTCGGACACGGTGAGCTCCTAGTCAGCAGGGAGAGAACGTCGCCCTGATGCTATCGGCCTGCGGATCAGCGTCCGTCCGCGGCGGCCAGCCAGCCCGGCAGCGGCTCCCGCCGCGCCAGCCAGTCCCCGGGTATCCCGCCGGCCCCGGTGTAAGCCGCGACCACCCCGCCGGCGATCGCCGCGGTCGTGTCCACGTCGCCCCCGGCCACCACGCACGCCGCCACCGCGGCCGGATAGTCGTCCAGGTAGCGGTCCGCCACCCAGAGCGCGAACGGCACGGTGTCCTGCGCGGTCGCCTGGGCGCCGCTGCCCAGCCGCTCGGCCGCCTCGGCGACGCCGCCGGTGGGCGCCAGCAGCAACCCGTCGCGGACCACGCTCGGCGCGGTGTGCGCGGCGGTGGCCCGCAGCAGCCGGCCCGGGTCGGGCCGGTAGCCGTCGAGCCGGGCGGCGGCGGCGAACGCGGCGGCCACCGCGACCGCCACCCCGCCGGCGATGCCCTCCGGGTGGGCGTGGGTCACCTCGGCGGCCCGGGCGCCCTGCGCGGCGGCGTGCGCGAGGGAGTCGGCGTGCCAGGCGCCGAGCGGGGCGGCCCGCATCGCCGCGCCGTTGCCGCACGACCCCTGCCCGTGGAAGGCGGCCGCGGCGGCGATCGGCCAGGGCAGCCCTTCGCGGATCTGCCGGAGCATCACCACGGCTCCCGGGCCGTACCCCCGATAGGGTTCGCAGTGCTCGCCGAGCAGGAGGGCGAAGGCGTCCCGGTCGAAGTCGCCCTCCTCGAGGACGGCCACCAGGCAGCAGGCCTGCTCGGTGTCGTCGGTCCAGGCCCAGACGCCCGCGGGCACCCGGGCGTCGAGCAGGTCGGCGGGCCGGTTGCCGGGCACGAAATACTGCGCGCCGAGGGCGTCGCCGACGCTCAGGCCGGCCAGGCTGTCCAGGGCCAGCGCGCGGCGCGTATCGGGGAAGAGGGTGAACGTCATCGGTGGTTCGGATCGTATTCCATCACTGAGGGTCATCAAAGCATCTCGTTCCATGAGCCTTTAGGTTTCCCCCGCCGGAGACAGTACGGTCTTCGCATGGCCACGGTGTTGCTCGTCGAAGACGATCATGTCGTGCGTGGTGCCATGCTCCGTTCGCTCGCCGACCGTGGGCACGCCGTGCACGCCGTCGGCACCGCGCTGGAGGCCCTCCGGCGGGTCGCCGCGGAGACCCCCGACCTGGTGGTGCTCGACCTCGGGCTGCCCGACCTGGACGGGTCGGACGCGCTGCGGATGCTGCGCGGGATCACCGACGTGCCGATCATCATCGCCACCGCGCGCGACGACGAGCAGACCGTGGTGCGGCTGCTGCGCGCCGGCGCCGACGACTACATGGTGAAACCGTTCACCGGCGCCCACCTGGACGCGCGGATCGGCACGGTGCTGCGCCGGGTCGGCCGGGCCAGCCGGGCCGCCCAGCCCGCCGTCCACGAGGTGGGAGAATTACGGGTCGACGTGGGCGAGCGCAGCGCCACCCTCGGCGACCAGCCGCTGGCGTTGACCCGCAAGGAGTTCGACCTGCTGGCCTATCTCGCCGCCCGCCCGGGCCGAGTGGTCTCGCGTCGTGAGCTGTTGGAGGAGGTATGGCGGCAGCCCTCGGTCGGCGAGGACCAGACCATCGACGTGCATTTGTACTGGCTACGCCGGAAACTGGGCGAGTCCGCGGCGAAGCCCCGTTACCTGCGCACCGTGCGGGGGGTCGGATTCCGGTTGGTGGCGCCGGACTGAGGCTGCGGCTGGCGTACACGACCGCCGCCACCACCGCCGTCGCCGCCCTGGTCTTCCTCGTCCCGCTGGGCTGGGGCCTGCGCTCCGACCACCGCGAGGAGGCACTCGCCGGCGCCGCCCGGGCCACCTCCACGGTGGCCGGCGCGCTGCTGGCCGGCGCGGGCGACAAGGGCGTGGCCGCCGCCGCGGCGACGGCCGGCGATCCGGTCGTGCACGTGCCCGGCCTGGCGCCCACCCCGGGCGGCCGGGCCACCGGCAAGCAGATCGACGAGGCCGCCAGCCGGCCGGACGCCAGCGTGATCGAGGTGCCGGGCGGGGTGATCCGGCTGCAGCCGGTGACCGCCGGCGGCAAGGCCTGGGTGGTCGAGGGGTTCGTGCCGGCCTCCGAGCTGACCGAGAACACCGCGCGGGACTGGTGGCTCCTGCTCGGCCTGGCGGTGGTGCTGGTCGGCGGCTCGGTGATCGTGGTCGACCGGCTCGCCCGGGGCGCGGTCAACTCGGCCAACAACCTGGTCGAGGCGGCCCTCGCGGTCGGCGACGGCGACCTCGGCGTGCGGATCCACCCGTCCGGGCCGCGCGAGCTGGCCGAGGCCGGCTACGCGTTCAACCGGATGGCCGACCGCCTGGTCACCTCCCGCACCGACGAGCGGGAGCTGGTCGCCGACCTGTCGCACCGGTTGCGCACCCCGCTGACCGCGCTGCGGCTGGACGCCGAGGCACTCGACCCGGACGACACGCAGATCATCGACCTGACCGCCGACGAGGTCGACCGGCGGCGCGGCATCCGGCGCATCCGGCAGGCCATCGCCACCCTGGAGGACGAGGTCAACTCCCTGATCAACACTACCCGCCAGACGGTCGCCGCACAGGTGGCGGCCAACCCCGAGGAGGGCCTGTGTGACGCCAGCGAGGTGGTCCGGGAACGGATGTCGTTCTGGTCGGCGCTCGCCGGCGACCAGGAGCGGCAGTACCGGGTGACCGGCGCACACGTGCGGATCCCGGTGCCGGTCCCCCGCGCCGACCTGGCCGCCGCCCTGGACGCGGTGCTCGGCAACGTGTTCCGCTACACCCCGCAGGGCACCGCCTTCGAGGTGGCGCTCTCCCGCCGGGACGGCTGGGTGGCGCTGCGCGTCGACGACGCCGGCCCGGGCATCCCCGACCCGGAGAAGGCACTGCGTCGCGGGCAGAGCCAGCAGGGCTCCACCGGCCTCGGCCTGGACATCGCCCGCCGGATGACCCAGTCGACCGGCGGCTCGGTCAGCCTGGACCGGGCCACGCTGGGCGGCGCCAGCGTGGTGATGCTGATCGCCGACGCCGACGCCACCCCGAAAACCCCCAGCCGTTTCGGCCTGGTCGGCCGCGGTGGTCGCGGCCGCCGCGGCCAGCGGGCCACCTGATTCCCCCAGACGGACCAGAAGTTGCTTAGATCTGTTTTAAGAGTGTTCCCCTGGCTCGCCCGGGCTGGCAGTGTTCCCTCCGATCCCATCCGGCTCCCCGGTTCGCTCACCGCAGCACATCCCCATCGCCGCGGCCGGCGGAGCCCCGGAGCGGTGGGGGGCGGACACCCCATGGTCCCCTCCCACCGCCCACCCGCACGTCGAGGAGATGCCTTGCCCGCGCACCGCCGGTCAGCCTTCCCTGGCTCACCCGGCAGCCGCCGCCGGCCGTCACGCTCCGCAACCTCTCGACTCCTCCCGGTGGCGCTCGGGCTGACCCTGCTCGGGGTCGGCGGCGTCGTCGGTCCCAGCGTGATCGGCGCCTCGTCGCGTAAGGACCCGGGCCGCTTCCAGCTGACCGCGCTCCCCAAGGACGCCCCCGACCAGGGCCTGGTCTACGAGGGTCTGAAGCCGGTCGCGGCCGGCGCGCTGTGCGCCGGGTCGTACCTGCTGGCCGACGACACCTGCACGCACGGCCCGGACCGGGCGCCCACCGGCCTGTCGGTGCGCGAGGACGTCGCCCCGGTCACCGCCGCGACCAGGCTGCCCGGCACGGTGCGCACCATGCACCCGGTGGTCGTCCCGACCGACGCCGAGATCGCCCGCGACCTGGGCGGCAGCGCGCTCACCCCGGACGCGCCGGCGCTGATCCCGGACCCGGCCCCGGGCAACGCCGACTTCGTGCTCGGCCCGGCCGGCGTGGCCTGCGACGGCGACGGCCAGGACGGCAAGCGGGTGCAGCTGCTCTACGTGTACGCCGCGGGCACCGCCACCCGGTACAACCGGTACGTCAACTCGTTCCGCACCTGGGCGGCCGGCGTCGACGCGATCTTCGACGCGAGCGCCGGCGAGACCGGCGGCTCCCGGCACGTGCGGTATGTGACCACGCCGGAGTGCACGGTCGCGGTCTCCGAGGTGGAGCTGCCGGCCGGGTCGCTGGACTCGTTCACCGCGACCGTCAAGGCGCTCGGCAACCTCGGCTACAACCGGACCGACCGCAAGTACCTGATGTTCTCCGACGCGAACGTCTACTGCGGGATCGGCACCTACGTCGACGACAACCGGCCGGGCCGGACCAACAACAACAACGCCGGCCCGTCCTACGCCCGGGTCGACTCCGGCTGTTGGAGTTCGGTGATGGCCGCGCACGAGCTGACCCACGCGTTCGGCGCGGTGCTCAACGGCGCGCCGAACGGCACCGGCGCGGGCGGCTGCCTGGACGACTACGACCTGCTGTGCGGCCCCGACCGGTCCGGCCGGGCGGTGCGGTCGTCCTGCCCGAAGGCGCACGAGGTGCGCCTGGACTGCGGCCACGACGACTACTTCAACACCAACCCGAAGCCGGGCAGCTACCTGGACACCCACTGGAACGTCGCGCTCAGCGACTTCCTGCTGCGCAGCGACGGCGGCAACGACATCCCGGACGTACCCGGCGCGGTCACCCCCGACCCGGGCCAGGCCGCCGCGCCGCCGGCCGCCACCGCCTCGGCCCCGCCCGGCCCGTCGCCGAGCGCGGCACTCCCCGAGCCGAGTGGCAGCGCCGTCCCGGCCACGCCGGGCAGCTCCCCGAGCGCGTCGGCCGCCCCGCTGCCCCGGGCCAGCGCCGGCCCGGACGGCATCGACGCCGAACCGGCCGCCTACCACGCCGGGAACTCCTCCGGCGACCAGGACGCGGGCGCGCCCGACGGGACCCCGGCCGGTTCCGGCGACGTCCAGGCGGCCCTGGAGATCCGCGACGCGACCAGCATGTCGGTGCGGCTGACCTGGAGCGCCGCGTCGGACACCGCGACCTACGAGGTGTCGGTCGGTGGCAAGCCGGTGGCCACCACCAAGGCGACCCGGGCGCTGCTGATCGGCCTCAAGCCGGACTCGGCGTACAAGGTCGAGGTCCGCAGCCGGACGAACAGGTACCACGCGACCGGCAGTGCGCACACCGCCCCCGCCGCCCGCCCGGTGCAGAATTCCTGGTTCGTCCTGACCAACTCGCTGACCGGCGGCGCCGCCGACCTCTACGCGGCCCGCGCCGCCGACGGCACGCCGGCCACTCTCGGCCCGGCCGACGGCGGCAACCAGCAGCAGTGGCAGCTCAGCCCGGCCGCGGACAGCGGCAGCTACACGCTGATCTCCCGGGCCAGCGGCAAATGCCTGATGCCGCTCGGCGGCACCCCGGTCGCCGGCGCCCCGCTGGTCCAGGGCGACTGCGCCAACGCCGGCGCCCGCTGGCGTCTGCAGGCCTCCGACTTCGGCTTCACGCTGCGCAGCGAAACCGGCGACCTGGCCGTCGGCGTCGGCGGCCAGCGCTTCGGCTGGCACCGGGTGCTGGCCCTGGAGCCGGACACCGGGCAGCGCCACCAGAGCTGGACCGCGGTGCCGAGCTGACTTTTCGAAGGAGACGACGATGCGTGACGTGCTGAACCACCCGGACACCGAGGAGGAGGAGCCGCGCTTCAACCGCCGGCGCCTGATCCGCTGGCTCACCATCCTCACCATCGGCACGGTGGTGATGCTCGCCCTCTGGCAGGATCCGCTCTATCCCTGACCCGCCCTCCGGCGAGCCGGGATCACGGTCATTCCGGCGGAGGTCGTGCGCTGCGGCCGGCAACTGATCGCTGCCGCCGACGAGACCCCGGCGGGCTTCGCAGGCCGCTGGCGCGACCGGAACGCGAAACCCACCGGGGGGAGGCCCGTGGGCCGTGCGTGGCCGTTACTCCGGGAAGCCCGCGGCGTAGCCGTCGATCTCGGCCAGCAGGGTGGCCCTGCCCTGCGGGGACAGGAAGCTGTGGCGGACGGCGGCGCGGGCCAGGTCGGCCACCCCGGCGTGGTCGAGGGCGAGCAGCTCGGCGGCGACCGCGTACTCCCGCTCCAGGGAGGTGCCGAACATCGGCGGGTCGTCGGAGTTGACGCTGAACGGGACGCCGGCCGCGGCCAGTGTGGTGATCGGGTGCCGGGCCAGGTCGGCGACCGCGCGGGTGCGCAGGTTGGAGGTGGGGCACACCTCCAGGGGGATCCCGTGCTCGGCGAGGTGGGCCATCAGCCGCTCGTCCTGAGCGGCGGCGATGCCGTGGCCGATGCGTTCGGCACCCAGGTCGCGGATCGCGTCCCAGATCGTCTCCGGCCCGGTGGTCTCGCCGGCGTGCGGCACGCTGTGCAGCCCGGCGGCCCGCGCCTTGTCGAAGTACGGCTTGAACTGCGGCCGCGGCACCCCGATCTCCGGGCCACCCAGACCGAAACTGATCAGACCGTCCGGCCTCTCCTCCAGCGCGATCCGCAGCGTCTCCTCGGCCGCCGGCAGCCCGGCCTCGCCCGGGATGTCGAAGCACCAGGCCAGCTCGACCCCGAAGTCGCGGCGGGCGCCGGCCCGGGCGTCCTCGATCGCCTCGCAGAAGGCCGGCGCCGGGATGCCGCGGCGCACGCTGGAGTACGGCGTCACGGTGAGCTCCGCGTACCGCACCCGCTGGCGGCTCAGCTCCCGGCCGATCTCGTAGGTGAGCAGCCGCACGTCGGCGGCGTCCCGGATCAGGTCGACCACGCTCAGGTAGATCTCGATGAAGTGCGCGAAGTCGCGGAACTCGAAGTAGTCGGCGAGCGCGGCCGGGTCGGCCGGCACCGGCGAACTGCCCTCGTGGCGGGCGGCGAGCTCGGCGACGATCCGCGGGCTGGCCGAACCCACGTGGTGCACGTGCAGTTCGGCCTTGGGCAGGCCGGTGATGAACTCGGTCAGGTCGGACACGGTATCTCCCTAGATTGACGCCACCACGAAGATACGGCGGAAGGGGAACGCCACGTGCGCGTGTCCGGTCGGATAGGCCTCGGCGAGGCGGGCGCCCAGCTCGGCCCGGAACGACGTCCACGCGTCGGCGGTCAGCGCGGCCCGCACCGGGCGCAGGGCGGTGCCCTCCATCCAGCGCAGCACCGGGTGGTCGGGGCCGTCGACCGGCAGCAGGTGCACGTACGTGGTCTCCCAGGCGTCCACCGCGGCGCCCGCGGCGGTCAGGCTCTCGGCGTACACGGTCGGCTCGTCGACCGGCGACTCCCGGATGCCGCGCTCGACGCCGTGCCCGGCGGCGACCTCGCGCAGCAGCCGGTGCGACGGCGCGCCGAAGTTGCCCGGCACCTGCATCGCCAGCCAGGCGCCGGCGGGCAGTTCGCGCACCCAGCGGGTGAGCATCCGCTGGTGGCCGGGGACCCACTGGAGCGCCGCGTTGGTGACCACGACGTCGGTGTCCGGCCCGGGCGTCCAGTCCGCGATGTCGCCGACCCGGAAGTCGCCGCCGGTCGCCGCGGCGATCATCTCGGGGGACGAGTCGATCCCGGTGATCCGGGCGGCCGGCCAGCGCTCGGCCAGGGTGCGGGTGAGGTCGCCGAAGCCGCAGCCGAGGTCGACGACCTCGCGCGGTCGCCGCGCCCCGATCCGGGTGGTCAGGTCGAAGAACGGCCGGGACCGTTCGGTGCCGTAGCGCTGGTACACGGCCGGATCCCACATGACGCCTCCTGATCAAAACCGTACGTACGTCTTGTTTGAAGATAGCAGCTTGGCGGTAGGGTCTTCCCGTGGAAAAACGAAGCTTTCGCCGAATGGGCCGCGACGCCTCGGTGATCGGCCTGGGCGCCTGGCAGCTCGGCGCCGACTGGGGCGACGTCAGTGAGGCCGACGCGCACGCGACCCTGCAGGCCGCGGTCGACGCCGGGGTCACCTTCATCGACACCGCCGACGTCTACGGCGACGGTCGCAGCGAGCAGATCGTCGGCTCGTTCGTGAAGGACCGACCCGGTCTCACCGTCGCCACCAAGATGGGCCGCCGGCTCCCCCAGGTCCCGGCGAACTACTCGATCGACAACTTCCGGGCCTGGACCGACCGTTCCCGCGCCAACCTCGGCGTCGACACGCTCGACCTGGTCCAGCTGCACTGCCCGCCGACCCCGGTGTTCAACAGCGACGAGGTCTTCGACGCACTCGACACGCTGGTGCAGGAGAAGCGGATCGCGGCGTACGGGGTGAGCGTCGAGAAGGTCGAGGAGGCGCTCGCCGCGATCGCCCGGCCGGGCACCGCCAGCGTCCAGATCATCCTCAACGCGTTCCGGCTCAAGCCGCTCGAGCGGGTGCTGCCGGCCGCCGCCGAGGCCGGTGTCGGCATCATCGCCCGGGTGCCGCTGGCCAGCGGTCTGCTCTCCGGGCGCTACGACGAGCACACCACGTTCGCCGCGGACGACCACCGCAACTACAACCGGCACGGCGAGTCCTTCGACGTCGGCGAGACGTTCTCCGGAGTGGACTATGCGACCGGCCTGGAGGCGGTCCGCCGACTCCGCCCGCTCGTTCCGGAGGGCGTCACGATGGCGCAATTCGCGCTGCGCTGGATCATCGATCAGCCGGCCGTCACCGTGGTGATCCCGGGTGCGCGTAATCCCGAGCAGGCGCGCGCCAACGCGCACGCCGGGGACCTCCCGTCGCTTTCGCCGGAAACCCGGGAAATGATCAACGCGGTCTACGATGAGTTGATTCGCCCCCAGGTGCACGACAAATGGTGAACAATGAAACCGAGTCCACCGCCGGCGACCCCACCCGGTTGCGCGGCTGGCTGAGCATGTCCCTGGGCCTGCTCGGCATCGTGCTCGGCACCGTGTGGACCCTGCAGGGTCTCGACGTCTTCGAGAACGAACTGATGAGCGACCAGCCGGCGTGGGCCGCGGCCGGTGGTGTGGTGATCGTGCTCGGCCTGGCTCTCGTGGTAATCGGCATGCGCCGACGGACCGGCGGATCGCTTTCCTGAACCGTCCGACAAATGGCGGAACAATAGGGCGTACAAAAGAGGCCCCGCAACCTCGATGAGGATGCGGGGCCACCGGTCAGGCCGGCCTCCGCCAGGCGGCCGGCATGCCGGCCTCGCGGCCGGCGGATTGGTCTCAGAGCGGGCGAACCTGCTCCGCCTGCGGGCCCTTCTGGCCCTGGGCGATCTCGAACTCCACCCGCTGGTTCTCCTCCAGAGTGCGGTAACCGCTCGTCTGGATGGCCGAGAAGTGGACGAACACGTCAGCACCCCCGCCGTCGACGGTGATGAAGCCGAAGCCCTTGTCTGCGTTGAACCACTTCACGGTTCCTTGCGCCATGCTGAACTCTCCTTCTGAAAATGCCGGCCCGCCCTACGCGGCAGCGGAGCGCGGGGCCGATGACCGTTTTCGAGCAGCGGCGCCGCGAGGCGGCCCTTTCAGAGGACGTCCCCTCCGTTCAGCTTTGCGGCACCTGGTGACCCGCCGGGACGGGGCCGGTGTCGCTCCGCTTGGCGGAAGCAGCGAACCACGTACGCAAAAACTGGCCACACTGTACCCGAAAAACAGGCCGCAAAGCTGCCCCTCGAAGGAATCCAATAAAGCGTGGCAGATATGGAAAAGGCTCCCCACTTCGCGGTTACGAAGTGGGGAGCCGTCAAGACCCCTGTCTATACCGGTGTTGATCTAGACAACGGGCACCGGTCTAGTCCGGCCACTGCCCGGTCAGACGCTTCGCGCCGACCGCGCCACCACGATGGACGGCCGCCTTCACCACCGCGAAGATCGCACCCTGCAGCGCGGCGGCGGCCAGCACCTCACCCCAGCCACGATCCTCGTCGCCGGCGTCCGGGGCGTCGTCGTCGCCCGAGGCGAGCTTCCACACCTGCTTGAAAAGCAGCCCGGCGACCGCGCCGGCGGCGATCCCCGCCACCACGTTCACCGGCTTGAGGGCGATCTTGCCCAGTTTCCCCGCCATCAGCGCCTCCCCCGCACGATCAGGATCACTCCGACGACCGCGGCCAGCCCGGCCGCGATCAGCACCACCGGCAACTGGTTGGCGCGCACCGTCCCGGCCGAGACCGCCTGCAGCCGATCACCGGCCGCCGCGGCCTGGCCGAGCAGCCGCTGCCGGGTCTGCGCCACCTGCTCCCGGGCCCGCGCCTTGACATCCGCCCGGGCGGCCAGCGCCTGCACCGTCTCGCCCAGCTCGGCCCGGGTCTGCTTGATCTCGGCCCGCAGCGCCACCAGGTCGGGCTTGCCTGTCGTACCGTTGCTGCTCTCGCTCATCCCCGGCCTCGCTCCTTGACCGCGTGCCTGACCTCGTCGACATCAGCCTTCAGACCCTCGATCGCGGCCACCGGCTCGGCCGGCGCCACGCGACGGAACTGCGACCGGCCGATCAGCGCCAGCACACCGGCGACCAGGAAGATCGCCACGGTGACCACCAGGCTCGCCAGCCAGAGCGGCCAGACCAGGTCCAGCGCGATGATCGCGGTCGCGATCAGGGCACCGACACCGTACATCGCGAAGACACCGGCGCCACTGAAGAGACCGACGCCGATCCCGGCGTGTCTGCCCTTCTCGGCGAGCTCGGCCTTGGCCAGCGTCAGCTCATCCTTGACCAGCCGGCTGAGCTGCTCGCTGGCCCGTTGCACCAACTCCGCGGTGGACTGTTCGGACAACGGTCGGGCTCTGCCGTTGAGCACATCGGCCATCGTGTCCCCCCCTTTTCGCTGTGTCCGGTGTATGCCCTGATCACTCGTTACTCAATCCTTCACCGCGCGGCCGGCGCCGGGTCGTTTTCCGCCGCTCCGAACGCCACACCCCGCGCCTCGCCGTCGTTGCCACCACTGAACACCCGGGCGTCCGGCGAGGCCTCCGCCGCCCTCCGAGACTGCCGTATCGGTGCCGCCCCGTCGTCCACCTCGTCGAGCTGGGTGCGCGTCCGCGGCAGCGCGCCGCGCTGGTGCTCCCACATCCAGCCGACCAGGCGCTCCCGCACCAGGCAGCGCAGATCCCACAGAGCGCCCGCGTCGGCCGCGCTGACGAGCGCGCGCAGCCGGATCGTACCGCCGGTCGCCTCGGTCACCTGCAACACGCAGACCCGCCGGTCCCACAGTTCGGTGCCCTCGCAGACCCGGCGCAACTCGGCCCGCAGCGGCTCGACCGGCGTCGACCAGTCCACGTCGATCTCCGCGGTGCCGAGCACCGCGGAACTGCTGCGGGTCCAGTTCTGGAACGGCTTGGTGGTGAAGTACGAGGTGGGCAGGATCAGCCGCCGGTCGTCCCAGATCTGCACCGCGATGTAGGTCAGGGTGATCTCCTCGATCCGGCCCCACTCCGACTCGACGACGACCACGTCGTCGACCCGGATCGCGTCGCTGAAGGCGAGCTGGATGCCGGCGAACACGTTGCCGAGCGTGCTCTGCGCGGCCAGCGCCGCGATCACGCTGACCAGCCCGGCCGAGGCGAGCACGCTGGCGCCCAGCGCCCGGATCCCGGGGAAGGTCATCAGCATCACGCCGGCGGTGAGCACCACGATCGAGGCGACGGTCACCCGGCGCAGCATCACCACCTGGGTCTTGATCCGGCGTCGGCGCAGGTTGTCCGGGACGTCGGTGCGCCACCGGGCCAGCGTCATGTCCTCCAGCACCAGCAGCAGCGCGGCCACCAGCCAGGCGAACGCGGCGATACAGACGATGACGAGCGCGTGCACCACGGCGGCCCGGCCCGGGAAGTCGCCGCCGAACACCCGGACCGCCTGTTGCACCGCGATCAGGGTCAGCGTGGCCAGGAACGGCCGGTGCATGGTGCGGGCCAGGTCGGCGGCCAGGGGCGAACGGCGACCGATGCGCAGCATCACCCGGTGGGACGCTTCGACGATCACGATGGCCGCGACGGCGGCCCCGGTGATGCCGAGCACGGCAGTCAGAACGCTGGACACGAACAGTCCTCTCCATGGTCGAGTGCTGTGCCAGCGCCCCAACTTGCCCGGTCCCGGGCGGCCGGACACCCGCTATGACGGATGTCGGATCCAGCTCACAGTCAGATTTTGCGGTATTTGGCCTGAGCGAAGCAGAACACCCCGAAGGCCGCGATGCCGAGCGCGATCAGTGCCAGCAGCCAGACCCCCCACGGGTGCCCGGCCAGCGTCTTGAGCGCGGCGTCCAGGCCACGGGCCTTGTCCGGGTCGTAGGTGACGGCGGCGGTGAGGAACAGGACGCCGGCGATCGCGTACGCCAGCCCCTTGGCGCTGTAACCGGCCATCCCGAGCCGGATGACGGTCTGCCGGGCCGAAGCTGGCATCTTCGCCGTGTCGAGCCGCTTGGTGAACTTCTTCCGCAGGCCGTACACGAAGATCCCGATCCCGACGCCGAGCACCACCAGACCGGCCAGCCCGACCAGCCAGCGGCCGCCGGAGTGCTGCATCAGCCCGGCCGACCGGCTCTCCGAATTGTCGCCCATCGAGGCGTTCGCGCCCCGGACCACCTTGATCGCCACCCAGCCGAGGTAGACGTAGAGGACCGCCCGGATGCCGGACGTCACCCGTTCGGCGACCGCACTCCGGTTCTGCTCGCCGCTCTGCCCGTCGATCGCGGCGAACAGCTGCCAGAGCGCCATCGCGAACAACCCGATCGCGATGATCACCAGCAGGGCCTTGCCGAACGGCTTGGCGGCGAGCTCGGACAGCGCGCCGGACTGGTCGCTCTCCTTGCCCGAACCGTCGAACGCGACCTGCAGCGCGATCCAGGCGAAGAGCAGGTGGATGATGCCGTAACCGACGAAGCCGCCCCGGGCCAGATACTCCAGAGGCTTGCTGTTCGCCGCGCGGGACGCGTGGTATTTGACGTTCGAGGTGGCGGAGGACATGTCCCTCAATGTGACCGAACGCGCTCCCCGTCAAACTCCACGCGCTATCCTGCCCACCCCGATCTCCTGAGGAGGCCCTCCATGAGCGACCACCCGTTCCGGGACAACACCGTGGCGCACCGGTTCGAGCTGGCGGTCGACGGCGCGGTGGGCGCGCTGGCGAGCTACCGGATGCGCGGCGAGGACGTGGTGGTGGTGCTGCACACCGAGACGCATCCGGACATGCGGGGGCGCGGGCTGGCGGGCGAGCTGGCCCGCCGGACGCTCGCCGAGATCCGCGAGCGGGGCTGGCGGATCGTGCCGGCCTGCCCGTTCTTCGCCCACTACCTCAGTGGGCACCCGGAGGACGCGGAGCTGGTCGCCCACTGACCCGCACGGTCAGGCCGCGATCGGCTCCGGCACCACCGCGCCGGCGATCAGCTCGGCCGCGGCCAGCCCACAGGCCCGGGTCGCCCCGAAGGTCGCGACGTGCACCCCGCCGACCACGGTCACCGGGATGCCCATCTCCACCACGATCGCGTCCGGCCGCACGGCCAGCACCCCGGCCAGCGTGTCCTCGATCCACCGGTGCCGGTGCACGTCCCGGACGACCAGCACCAGCGGCCGGCCGGCCGCGCCGTCCAGCACCCGGCTCGCCGGATCGCAGAGGCCGTTCAGGTCCTCGGCGCCGAGCCGGATCGAGGTGGTGCCGGGCAGCAGGTCGGTCAGCGGCGCCCCGATCCCCCACGGCGTCTCCTCGCCGATGGCGATGTTGCGCGGCGGCGCGAACTCGACCACGTGCGGCACGCCGATCACCGGGAGCTCCGGCGCGTGCGCGGTGCGGGTGACCCGGACCGCCCGCCGGGCGGCGGTGTAGCCGATCTCCGACTCCGGTTGGGGTCCGCGGACCACGCCGGCTTCCTGCTGCGTACGCGTCGTCCACGCGCCGAGCGCCCGGACCCGGGCCACCGCGTCCCGCAGGCGCTCCTCGGGCAGCTCACCCGAGCGCACCGCGGCGACGATCGCGTCCCGCAGCAGGATCGCGGTCTGCTCGTCGGCGTGGTCGCCGCCCACGCAGATCGCGTCGACGCCGGCGGCCAGGGCGCGGACCGTGGCACCCGCCAGCCCGAAGCGCCGGCGCACACCCTGCATCTCGATGCCGTCGGTCACGATCAGCCCGTCGAAGCCGAGCTCCTCGCGCAGCAGACCGGTCAGGATCCGCGGGCTCAGGGTGGCCGGCAGGTCGGTGTCGTAGGCCGGGACGAGCAGGTGCCCGGTCATCACGACCCGGGCGCCGGCCGCGATCGCCGCGCGGAACGGGACGAGCTCGCAGGCTTCGAGCTGCTCGGCGGTCCGCTCGATGAGCGGCACGTCGTGGTGCGAGTCGACGCTGGTGTCACCGTGGCCGGGGAAGTGCTTGGCGCAGGCGGCGACGCCGTACGTCTGCAGTCCCCGGACGAAAGCGGCCGTGTGCCGCGCCACCAGCAGTGGTTCGGCGCCGAACGCGCGGACGCCGATGACCGGGTTGCCGGGGTTGCTGTTGACGTCGGCGTCCGGGGCGTAGTCGAGGGTGATCCCGGCGGCGGCCAGGTGGCAGCTGAGATCGCGGGCGACCGCCTCGGTGAGCCGCGGGTCGTCGATCGCGCCGAGCGCCAGGTTGCCGGGCCGGGAGCTGCCGAGCCGGGACTCGAAGCGGGTGACGTCGCCGGCCTCCTCGTCGATGGCCACGATCACGTCGGGGTTCTCGGCGCGCAGTTGCGCGGTGAGCGCGGCGATCTGGGCCGGTGACTCGACGTTGCGGGCGAAGAGGGCGACGCCGCCGAGGCCGCCGGCGAGCCATCGGCGGACCCAGTCCGGGGCGGAGGTGCCGACGAATCCCGGCTGAAGGACCGCAGCGGCAAGTTCGGGCAGATCGCCGTGCTTCGACATGAGCCCCCGTACCTCCGTTTACATGCATCAACGTGTATGTGAACGTTCTCGCGCCCGTTCGGGGACCAATGGTCACACCACGCGCGGCGTTTAGTCAACAAACCTTTCTATTACTGTCGCCGGATCCTCGGTAGAGTGACGGTCGTGCCGCTCACCCCCCTCGCGGAAGCCACCGTCGATTGGTCCCAGGTGCACGCCGTCCGGCTGCTCGGCGTCGCGCTCGCCCTGCTGTTCCTGCTGTGGGCGATCCGGCGCATGTTCGGCGGCAAGTAGGGGTACACAGGGCGCCCGATGAAACTCCCCATTTACGGCCCCCGCCTGCGGAAGGTGGCTCGCACCCACTTCGGGTGGCCGTCGCTGCGCCCCGGACAGTTCAAGCCGATGCGCGCCGTGCTGCGCCGCCGCGACGCCCTGGTGGTGCTGCCCACCGGCGCCGGCAAGTCGGCGATCTACCAGATCCCGGCCGTGCTGCTGCCCGGGCCGACCGTGGTGATCTCCCCGCTGCTCGCCCTGCAACAGGACCAGATCGCGGCGCTCAACGAGCGCGCCGACGCGAAGGTCCGCGCCGTGCGGGTCAGTTCCGCCGAGACACCGCGCGAGCAGCAGGAGGCGATCGAGGAGCTCCGCGCCGGCCGCGCCGAGTTCCTCTTCATCACCCCCGAGCAACTGGCCAACCCGGAACGCCTGGCCGAGGTGAAATCGCTGAAACCGGGCCTGGTCGCGATCGACGAGGCGCACTGCATCTCGGCCTGGGGCCCGGACTTCCGGCCCGACTTCCTGGCCCTCGGCGACATGATCGAGCAGCTCGGCCGGCCGCCGGTGCTGGCGCTGACCGCCACCGCCTCCCCGCCGGTCCGCGAGGACATCATCGCCCGGCTGCGACTGCGCGACCCGGAGATCCACGTCTCCGGGCTGGACCGGCCCAACCTGTTCCTCGAGGTCACCCACTGCCCCGACGAGGCGTACCGGTGGCGGCGGCTGACCGCGCTGCTCGACGAGGGGCAGCGGCCGGGCATCATCTACGTCCCCACCCGGCGCGCCGCCGAGGAACTCGCCGAGAAACTCACCGGCGCCGGCTACCCCGCCGAGTTCTACCACGGCGGGATGGCCGCCGGCCTGCGCCAGCAGCGCCACGAGGACTTCATCGACGACAAGGTCGACATCATGGTGGCCACCTCGGCGTTCGGCATGGGCATCGACAAGCCGAACATCCGCTGGGTGGCGCACACCGCCCTGCCCGATTCACCGGACAGCTACTTCCAGGAGATCGGCCGCGCCGGCCGCGACGGCGAACCCGGCCGCGTCCTGCTCCTCTGGCGCGCCGAGGACGAGGCCATCCAGCGGTTCTTCAACGGCGGCGGCCCCGACCCCGACGAGCTCCGCGAGCTGGCCGGCGTGCTGCACAAGGGACCGATCACCAAGACCGCGCTGCAGAAGGAGACCGGGCTCGGCCCGCGCCGCCTCGGGCAGTACCTCGCCCTGCTGGAACAGGCCGGCGCCGTCCGCACCGGTAAGAACAGCAAGCTGCGGGTGCCGGCCGGCGCCCCGCTCCCGGCGAAGGCGGCCGAGGCCGCCGTCGCCGAGTTCGAGCGGCAGCAGGCGGTGATCAAGTCGCGGACCGACATGATGCGCGCCTTCGCCGAGAGCCGGCAGTGCCGCACCGAGACCCTGCTCGCCTACTTCGGCGAGGAGATCCGGCGCACCTGCAACCACTGCGACAACTGCGCCGACGGCAGCGCCGAGGCGGTCAACGCCGCCGAGGAGGAGGGCCCGTTCCCGATCCACAGCCAGGTCCGCCACGGCGAATGGGGCACCGGCATGGTGATGGGCTACGAGGAGGAGAAGATGACCGTCCTGTTCGACACCGTCGGTTACAAGACTCTCTCCGTCCCCGTCGTCGTCCAGCAACAGCTGCTGACCGGCGAGGCGTCGGCCGCGGAGAAACGGATGAAGTGAGATCCCGGGAGCACCGGTTCCGGAAGACCCCTTTGCCGTACGCGCCTTGCCCGATGTCACGTCCGGGGCAGGTCATCGGCGGCTCGTTCAGCCGGACGGGATTCCCCGCGGTGGTCGTTGCCGGCCTCAGCCGCATGATCCGTCAGCTCCGGTCCCGCCGGCGCAGGAGGCGGCCGACCAGGTAGAGGACCGCGGCGACGGCGAGCAGCCGGCCGAAGGTGATGAAGGCGTCGGCTGCCGGGCGGGTGAACCGGTCCGCCGCCGTCAGGGCGATCAGCAGGACCACGGCGGACACCACCGAGCCGGCCACGCCGACCGCGAACAGGATGGTGGCCAGGGTGCGCACCAGCCGGGCGGCGGAGCGCCGCAGGATGCGCCCATCGATCATGACGCATGAGGGTAGGTCAGGCGACCGCTTCGCGGAAGCGGGCGGCGGCGCCGCCGACGATCGGGCGGCCGTGGCCGAAGACGGCGTGCTCGAAGTCGCGTTCGGCGAGGCGGGCCAGGCTCTCGCCGGCCCGCGGCGGCTCGGCGGTGAACATCACGTTCGGGCCGGTGACCCGGCCGCGGCGGCTGGCCGCGGCGTCGCCGGCGAACAGCACGCCGCCGGCCCGGTCGAGCAGGAACGACAGGTGACCACGGGCGTGCCCCGGGGTGTGCAGGACGGTGAAACCGGGGACCGGCTCGGCACCGTCGCCGGCCAGCTGGTCGACCTTGGTGCTGGGGACCGGGGCGAGCGGGCGGGCCAGCAGCCGGGCCAGGCGGCGGGCCGGCAGCTCGGGGCGGAGCGCGCCGTTGATCAGCGGGGCCTCGCCGGCGTGCGCGACCAGCCGGGCACCGGTGCGCTGACGCAGGTCGGCGGCGCCGCCGGCGTGGTCGGCGTGGTGGTGGGTGAGCAGGATCGCCCGAACCTCGGTGAGCGGACGGCCGAGCTTGCGCAGCGCCCGCTCGATCACCGCGGTCTGCCCGGCCCAGCCGGTGTCGACCAGGATCACGCCGTCGTCGGTGACCACCAGATGGACGTTGACGCCCGCGTATCGGATCTCGAAGATTCCGTCGACCACTTCCCGCACCCAGGGATTGTCGCAGCACCCGGTGGACGGGGTGAAGAAGGTCATGATCGGGTAGAGGGTGTGTGGAGCGACGGCGGACCGGCGGTGCGCAAGAATGCCCCTGTCAGCGCCGACGACACGCGAGCCGCCGACGAACGCGAAAGGATTCCTGAGTGACGGACGAACCGCTCTACGCCAAGCTGGGCTTCACCGACGCCGAGTGGGGGCTGCTGGTCGGCCTCCCGCATGCGGTGCTCACCGCGGCGAGCGCCGCCACCCCTGACAGTGCCCGCAAGACCCGGGCCGAGAGCGCGGCCGGTCTGGGCCGGATCTCGGATGCCCGGGCCTCGGCCAGCACCCTGGTCACCGCGGTGGCCAGCGCCGCGGTCGCCGAGGCCGGCGACCCGGAGCTGGGCGAGGAGCCGCCGGTGATCGAGCCGGCCGACCCGGCCGGCTATGCCGAGGACGTGCTGGACCGGGCGTCCGAGGCGGCCAGCCTGCTCGCGGCGAAGGCCTCGGTGGCCGACGCCGAAACGTACCGCCACTGGCTGCTGGAGATCACCGACGCGGTGGTCGGCGCGGCCACCACCGGTGGTCTGCTCGGCATCGGTGGCGAAACGGTCACCGAGGACGAGCGCAGCTTCCGCGACCACCTGGCCAGCGCGCTGGCCGCCTGAACGACGACGCCGTGAGCGGTACCTACCGCGGCTCGCCGCGGTAGGTACCGAAGAACCACATGTTGCCCTCCGGGTCCCGCACGGCGAAGTCCCGCGACCCGTAATCGGTATCGAACGGCTCCCGCACCACCTGCGCCCCGGCGGCACGGGCCTGCTTGAACAGCGCGTCCGGCTCGTCGGTCACCACGTACGCCCCGAAGGTGCCCGGCGGCAGCGACACCTCGTCGTCGCGGACCGAACCCAGCATGATCCCGCCGCCCGGCGGCCAGTCCAGCTGGGCGTGGTCGACCCGGTCGCCCTCGCCGTAGGTCACGTTCTCGACGAAGCCGAACGCGGTGACCAGGAACCGGATCAGCCCCCGACAGTCCTCGGCCCGCAGCGACGGCCACACCTGCGGCGCCGGAGCACTCCTGTGATCAGTCATGGTCACCATCGTGGCCGTCGAGGGCCGCGACGGCTTGGACGAAACCGAACTCGTCGGCCAGCCATTGCGACGGCGCGCACCCGGCGAACGCCTGGAATTCCCGGACCAGGTGCGACTGGTCCGCGTAGCCGTGCGCCGCGGCCAGCGCGGCCAGCCGCACCCCGGGCCGCAGCGCCCGCCGGGCCCGGTCGAACCGGACGATCCGGGCCGCTTCCTTGGGCCGGATGCCCAGCTCGGCCCGGAACCGGTTGGTCAGGTGCCGCCCGCTCCACCCGACCTGGCCGGCCAGATCGGCGATCGAGGTCGGCCCGCGGCGGATGGTGCTCCACGCGTACGCCATCGACGGATCGCCGGGAACGTGGTCCGCGAGACGAGAGATCAACATCTGATCGAGGACCGCGAAGCGGGCCGGCCAATCCGGCGCCGCGCCGAGACGGTCCCGGGCCTCGGCGACGAACCGCGCCCCGAGCAGGTCCGCCGGATCGATGTCGAGGTGGGCGAGTGCGGCGGCGGGCAGGCCGAGCAGCGCCCGGCAGCCGAGCGGGTGCAGCGCCACCTGCACCCCGGACTGCCGCCCGTCGTGGGTGATCGACGCCGGCCGCAGGTGCAGCCCGCCGAGCAGCGCCGGATAGGCGCCGGGCGGCTGCCCGCGATCCGGATGCGAGGTGATCACGAGCGGCTCGTCGAGGGTGAGGATCAGCGTCAGATAGGGCGACGGGAGGCCCCGATGCCGGCCGGGCGGCACGCCGCGCTGCCGGTACCCGGTGTAGAAGGCGACGTGCGGTCGCAGCGGCGCCACCGGCCGGGCCTGCGCATACTCGTCGATCACAGAAACCACAGTAGAGGCGTGGCACGATCGGGGACATGGAACGCGCGACGGTGATCGGGGCGGGGGTCGGCGGCCTGACCGCCGCCGTGGCATTGCGGCAACGTGGCTGGAAGGTCACCGTCCTGGAGCGGGCGGCCGGCCTGGAACAGGTCGGCGCCGGCCTCGCGGTCGCGCCCAATGCCCTGCGGACCCTGGACACTTTCGGTCTCGGCGATCCGCTGCGCCGGCTCTCCGGCATCGCCGGCGCGGCCGGTGTCCGCCGCCCGGACGGCACCTGGATCGCCCGGAGCAACGCCGACGAGGCCACCGAACGATACGGCGATCCGGTGATCGCGGTGCACCGCGCGACGCTCGTCGATCTGCTCGCCGGGGCGCTCCCGGAAGGCACGATCCGATTCGGCCAGACCGTCTCGGCGGTCGACCCGGACACCGGCACGGTGGTCACCGCCGGCGGGCCGCTGCCGGCCGACCTGGTGGTCGCGGCCGACGGCATCAATTCGGCCGTACGCGGTCAGCTCTTCCCCGATCACCCGGGCCCGGTCTACACCGGCGTGTCCAGCTGGCGCTTCGTCGTCCCGCACCCCGGCATCTCGATCATCCCGGCCGAGACATGGGGCGCCGGCAAGGTGTTCGGCACGGTGGTCCTCGGCGACGGCCGGGTCTACTGCTTCGCCACCGCCCCCGCCGCGCCCGGCGGCCGGGGCAACGAGCTGCCCCGGCACTTCGCCGCCTGGCACGATCCGATCCCGTCGCTGATCGCCGCCGCCGGCGACACCGTCACCCGCACCGACATCCGCTGCCTGGATCAGCCGCTGCCGGCCCTGCACCGCGGCCGGGTCGCCCTGCTCGGCGATGCCGCCCACGCCATGGTCCCGAACCTGGGCCAGGGCGCCTGCCAGGCGATCGAGGACGCCGCGGTGCTCGCGGCCCACCCCGGCGACCTGGCGCGGTACACCGCCGAGCGTCTGCCCCGCACCACCGGGGTGGCCCGCGCGTCCCGCCGGATCGCCCGGATGGCCGGCCTGGCCAACCCGGTCGCCGCCTGGCTGCGCAACACCGGCATGACGCTGGCCGGCCGCCTCGGCCCCGACCTGATCCTGCGCCAGATGGACCCGGTCCTCACCTGGCGCCCACCGGAGGTCTAATCCCGGCCGAGCAGGCCGCGCTCGAAGGCGGTGGCGACGGCCGCGGCGCGGTCGCGGACGCCCAGCTTGGCGTACGCGTGCAGCAGGTGGGTCTTCACCGTCGCCTCACTGATGAACAGCCTCCCGGCGGTCTCCCGGTTGCTGCATCCCCGGGCGATCAGCGTCAGCACTTCGAGCTCCCGCTGGCTGAGCGGCTCCTTCTCGCCGGCCGGCGCCCGCAGGCGCCCCATCAGCCGCCCGGCCACGGCCGGGGACAGCACCGACTCCCCTCGGTGGGCGGCCACCACCGCCCGGAACAGCTCCTCCCGGGGCGCGTCCTTGAGCAGATATCCGGTCGCCCCCGCCTTGATCGCGGGCAGCACGTCGCTGTCGGTGTCGTAGGTGGTCAGCACCAGCACCCGGGCCACCGACCCGCTCTCCTGGAGCGACCGGATGGTGGTCACCCCGTCCATCACCGGCATCCGCAGATCCATCAGGATCACGTCGGGCTGGACCGCCGCCGCGACGGCGAGGGCTTCCCGGCCGTCCCCGGCCTCGCCGAGCACGGTGAACCGGTCGTCGGCGGTGAACATGCCGCGCAGCCCGTCACGGACCACCGGGTGGTCGTCGACGATCAGCACCCCGATCACGCGGCCGCCCCGATCGCGATGGCCGGGACGCACGCGGACAACGCCGTACCGCCGCCGGATTCTGACTCGACCTCCAGGGTGCCGGCGATCCGGGCGAGTCGCTCGCGCATCGCGTCGAGGCCGAAGCCGCCGGCCGCGGTGACCTCCCGGGGCCGGGCCGGGTCGAAGCCGTCGCCGTCGTCGCGGACGTCCAGGGTCACCATGTCCTCCATGTACGACAGGGTCAGCCCGACCCGGCCGGCATTGGCGTGCCGGGCCACGTTGGCCAGGGCCTCCTGTGCGGTGCGCAGCAGGGTGGTCTCGATCTCGGGGAGCAGCCGCCGGGCCGTTCCGGTCAGGATCAGATCGGCGCGTACGCCGTGCATCCCGGCCCAGGTCTCGACGACCTCACCGAGCGCGTCGGGCAGGGCCGCCCCGTCGAGGCGCTGCGGCCGCAGCGCCTGCACCGAACGCCGGGCCTCGGTGAGGCTCTCCCGGGCGAGTCGTTTCGCCGTGGCCAGGTGCCTCTCCCGGTCGGCGGGTTGCGCCTCGGCCGCCTCCAGCTGGGTGACGATGCCGGTCAGTCCCTGGGCGAGCACGTCGTGGATCTCGCCGGCCATCCGCTGCCGCTCGTCGAGCACGCCCGCCTCGTGCGCCTGGACGAGGAGCTGGGCGTGCAGGCCGGCGTTCTCCTTGAGCGCCTCCTCCAGTTTCGCGTTGGCCTGGGCCAGCGCGTCGATCGTCCGGATCCGTCGCTCGCTGGTGCGCTGTTTGCCGATCTCGTTCCAGGTCATGGTCATCGAGATGCCCGCGTTGAGCACCAGCAGCGTGCCGAACAGAAGCAGCCCGCCGGCGCCGCGCACCAGGGCGGGGCCGCCGATCTGGGCGGTCGCGGTGACCACCGCGACCGCCGCCGCGCCGGCCAGCGCCCACCAGCCGGGCAGCATGTACGCGGTGAACAGGTACCCGGTCCAGACGAAGAAGCCGAACAGCGGGTTGCACCAGACCAGCAGGGCGCTGAGCACGATCAGAGCCACGAACAGGGCGATCGACGGCGCCCGCTGATACCGGGTCGGCGGCAGAGCGCGGAACGCCAGGATCCAGACCAGGGTGGCGCCGACCACGCCGAGGGTCAGCGGAAGCGGCTCCTGGGGTAGATCGGTCCAGGTCGCGATGACCGCCAGGACGGTCGATCCGGCGAGCAACGCGCCCGCCACCCCCGAATGACGGCGGGAATGCTGTTCCTGCATCGACGTCCTCCTACCCGGTGAGCCGTGTCCAGTGTGTCAGTTCCAGCGGAACAGCCGCGCGGCCCCGAGGCCGAAGACGGCCAGATATCCGATCAGGACGGCCGCCGAGAGCCCGTTCGGCCAGTGCCCGGTCATCGCGTCGTGCAGGGCGCGTTCGCCGGCGCCCATCGGGGTGTAGTCGCCGATCTTCTGCACGATGCCCGGCATGAACTCGCGCGGTGTCCACAGCCCGGCGAAGAACATCGACGGGAAGAACAGCAGGGTGCCGATCGCGTTGCCGGCCTTGCCGGTCGGCGCCAGTGCGGCGATCAGCAGCCCGATCGCGAAGACGCCGGCCGCGCAGAGCAGATAGGCGAGCACGAAGCCGGCGAAGTTGCCCGCGAGGGGCACGTCGAAGGCGACGAATCCGACCGCGATGGTCAGTGCCGCGGAGCCGAGTGACATCACCATCAGCGCCGCCATCTGCGCGGCGAGCAGGGTGATCGGCCGGACCGGAGTGGTCGCGATCCGGCGCAGCACGCCGCTCTCCCGGTAGGCGGCCAGCACCATCGGCAGTACCTGCAGGCCGAGCATGGCGACGCTGAGCGCGACCGCGATGCCGACGTAGACGTCGATGGTCCGGCCCCCGTGCAGCTCCGGCGACGGTTTCCGGAACGCCGGGATGCTCCCCAGGATGATCACCAGGATGGTCGGGAACAGCAGCGAGAAGAAGGCCGTGACCGGCTCGCGCAGCTGCAGTTTCAGTTCGGTGCGGGTGAGCTTGACGAAGACGTTCATGGTCACTCCTGGGTGGGGACGCCGGTCAGGCGGACGAAGGCGTCGTCGAGGCTGGCCTGCTCCAGGCGCAGGTCGTTGGCGACGATCTGGTGGACGGCGAGCATCGAGCTGACCGCGCCGAGCAGGTTGCCGGTGCCGGTCACCTCGACCCGGTCGCCGAGCCGGCGCACCCCGCGCACCTCGGGCAGCGCGGTGAGCAGGGCGTCGTCGAGCGGGGCGGACGGGCGGAACCGGATCGTCTGCCCGGTCTCGGTGCGGGCCACCAGGCCGGCCGGGGTGTCCAGGGCGATCACCGCGCCCTTGTCGATCACCGCGAGCCGGTCGCAGAGTCGCTCGGCCTCCTCCATGAAGTGGGTGACCAGCACGACGGTGACGCCGCGGTCGCGGACCGACTCGATCAGGTCCCAGGTGTCCCGGCGGGCGGCCGGGTCGAGCCCGGTGGTCAGCTCGTCGAGGATGGCGATCCGCGGGTTGCCGATCAGGGCCAGCGCGATCGAGAGTCGCTGTTTCAACCCTCCGGACAGTTTGCTGTACGACGTTCGCAGCTTGCCCTCGAGCCCGAGTTCACCGGCCAGCGTCCGCCAGTCCGCCGGCTCGGGATAGAAGGCGCTGTACAGTTCCAGCGCCTCGCGTACCGTCAATTTGTCCTGCAGCCGGCTCTCCTGGAGTTGCACGCCGACCTGGAGCCGCAGCGCCGGATCCCGCGGTGCGCGGCCGAGCACGGTGATCGTCCCGCCGTCCGGCTCGCGAAGCCCGGCGACGCACTCGACGGTGGTGGTCTTGCCGGCCCCGTTCGGGCCGAGGATGCCGAAGATCTCGCCGTCCTCGACGGCAAGCGACACGTCGCGGACCGCGACCGTGTCCCCGTAACGCTTGCTGAGGTTGCTGACCTCGATGACTGTCATGCTCTCAGCGTCACGGACCGACCCGGGTGCCCGAATCGACCGGTGAGCGATCTCCGCCATCCACCGGTCGGTGGAGGGAGGATTAGGCCTAGGCCACCACTTCCGGCTCGGCGGTGGTGCGGCGCAGGCCGGTGACCGCGGAGTAGACCGAGCCGATCTGCGCGGCCACCCGCTTCCAGCTGTACGCCTGCCGGGCCCGGTCGAGGGCCGCGGTCGCGTAGGTGAACCGGCGCACCTTGTCGTTGACCAGCCGGCGCAGGGCCCCGCCGAGCGCCCGTGGGTCGCGGGCCGGGACCAGGTCGCCGGTCAGCCCGTCGACGACGGTCTCGGTCAACCCCCCGACCGCGGTGCCGATGATCGGCACGCCGCAGGCCATCGCCTCCAGCGCGGAGCGTTCGAACTGCTCCTGCCAGGGCGCCGCGACCAGCAGGTCGGCGGAGCGGTACCAGCTGGGCATGTCCCGGTGCGGGACCGCGCCGATCAGCCGGAACCGGTCGGCGACCTGGAAGCGTTCGGCGAGCGCGCGCAGCGACTTGGCGCCCGGGTCGGCCGGGAGCTGGTCGGCCGGCGGACCGCCGACCACCACCACCTCGGCGCCGGGGACGTAGCGCATCGCCTGGATGACGTCGCCGAACCCCTTGTGCTCGACGAGTTTGCCGACCGAGAGGATGCGGGTGCGGTCCGGGTCGCGGGGGGCGACCGGGCCGTCCGGGGTGAACCGCTCGCTGTCCACGCCGGCCGGGACGACGGTCAGCTGGGCCCGTGGCACCCCGATCCGGACCAGGCCCTGCACCTCGTCCTGGGTCTGCGCGACCACCCGGTCGACGGCCCGCCCGAGGGCCCGCTCGTAGCCGGTGCGGGACGGGCCGGCGCCGGCCGGCTGAATCGTGCCGAGCTCGTGGAACGACTGCACCACCGGGATGCCGGCCTGCCGGGCGGCGGTGACCGCGGCCAGGCCGCTGGTCCAGAAATGGGCGTGCGCGACGTCCGGCGTCCAGCCGTCGCGCTGCCACAGCTCGTTGAGCCGGCCGGCGAACTCCGCCATGTGCGGCAGCAGTTGTTCGTCCGGCAGCGGGCTGGGCGGGCCGGCCGGGATGTGGACGACGTGCACGCCGGCCCCGACCGGGACGATCTCGGGCACCGCCGGATCGGTGCGACGGACGTAGACGCGCACCTCGTGGCCGAGCTCGGCCAGCGCGGTGGAGAGTTCGGCCACGTGGGCGTGCTGGTCGCCCACGCCTAGTGGGCTGGCGTGCTCGGAGATCATCGCAATTCGCACGGGGTCTCCTCTGGGCGACATGAGCGGCGACGTGCGCCGGGGCAACGGCAGGTTTCGTTGCCCGGCTGCCTCCAGCGTAAACATCGGGTACGTCGTTATGCGGCAGCTACGCAGGGTAAAACGACATCGTGGCCACTGTGACTCGTACCGTGCAGGCATCCCCCGACCGCGTCTTCGCCGTGCTCGCCAACGGCTGGTCCTACAGCGACTGGGTGGTGGGCACCTCCCACATCCGCGACGTCGAGCAGGACTGGCCGGCGACCGGCTCGAAACTGCACCACAAGGCCGGCCCGTGGCCGTTGTCGCTGCACGACTCGTCGACCGTGCTGGAGTGCGTGCCCGGCCGGGAGCTCAAGATCCGGGCCGGGCTGTGGCCGCTGGGCGAGGCGGTGGTCGACATCGTGCTGGAGCCGGCGTCCGACGGCGCGACCCGGGTGGTGATGCACGAGGACTTCCAGTCCGGGCCGCTGCTCTGGATGCGCAACAAGATCAACGATCTGGTGCTGCACCAGCGCAACGTCGAGGCGCTGCGCCGGCTCGCCGACATCGCCGAATCTCACCCGTAGATCGCTCGGTGACCGGCGTTGATCACGGCGCGGTAGGCGCCCCCGGTCAGCGCCCGGTCCCGGGCCAACGCCGCGCGGGCCGCGTTCGCCCCGGGAGCGCCGTGCACGCCGCCCCCCGGATGCGCCGACGAGCTGCTCAGATAGAGCCGGTCGACCGGCGTGTCGGCGCGGCCCAGGCTGGGGATCGGACGGAGGAACAGCTGCTGGAACGCGGCCGAGGTGCCGCCGCCCAGCGCGCCCCCGACCAGCGACGGATCCGCCGCCTCCAGATCGCCCGGGGCGAAGACGTGCCGCCCGGCGATCAGGTTCCGGAAGCCCGGCGCCTGTTCCTCGATGACCCCCTCCATCCGCTCCACGTGCGCCGCGATCTCGTCGGCCGGCCAGTCCTCGCGGTGCGGCAGGTGAGTGTACGCCCAGGCGCTCTCCGTCCCCGCCGGTGACCGGGACGGATCAGCCGTGGTCATCTGCCCGAGCAGCAGGAACGGGTGCTCCGGCACCTCTCCGGTGGCGATCTTGCCGGAGTACCGGGTCAGCCCGTTCAGGTCGGCGCCCAGGTGCACCGTGCCGGAGCCGGCCACCTCGGCCGTACGCCACGGGATCCTCCCGGTCAGCGCCCAGTCCACCTTCACCGTGGCCCCGTCCCAGCGGAAGTGCGCCAGGTCCTCGGCCATCCGACCGGGCAGCCACCGCTCACCGACCAGGTCCAGGAACAGCGCCGGCGCCGGCACGTCGGCGACCACGGCCCGGGCGGCCCGCCAGTCCCGGCCGTCCACGGTCCGCACCCCCATCGCCCGGCCGCGCGCCACCAGCACCCGGCTCACCCGGGTCCCGCAGACGATCTCGCCGCCCCGCTCGGTCAGCCGCCGGACCAGCGCGGCGGTCAGCTGGCCGGCCCCGCCCACCGGCACCGGCCAGCCCACCTCCTGGCCGAGCATGGACAGCAGCCAGCCGTAGACCCCGCCACCCGCCTCCTCCGGCGACAGGTCGGTGTGCAGCGCGCAACCGGCCAGCGCCACCTGGGCACCCTCGCCGCTGAACAGCTCCGAGCCCAGTTCCCGGGCGGAGAGCATCAGGCGGCGGGCCAGGCGCAGGGAATCCACCGACCCGAGCCGGCCGGCCAGCCGCAGACCGTCCCGGACCGGCGGGAACGGCCGCAGGATCACCGGGAGCATGCGGTCCGAGACGTCCGCCCAGTCGTCGTACGCGTGTTTCCACCGCTCGCCGTCCCCGGGCGCGAACGCCTCCATCGAGGCCATCGTCGCGGTGAGGTCCCGGCTGATCGTGGCGGCCCGCCCGTCCGGCAGCACGTGACTGAAAACGTTCGGGGCGTGCGTCCATGCGAGCCCGTACCGCTCCAGGTGCAGGTCCCGGAGCACCGGCGACGCGAACCCCAGCGGGTAGAAGGCGCTGAACAGATCCGAAAGGTACCCGGGGGCGGTCAACTCGCCGGAGCGGACGGCACCGCCCGGCTCCCCGGCCGCCTCCAGCATCCGGACCGACCAACCGGCGTCCACCAGCAGATTTGCGGCCACCAATCCGTTGTGGCCGGCCCCGACGACGATCGCATCCACCATGTCCATCTCCGCACGTTAGCCACGTTTAGCCCCGTTCGCCGAGGGCACCCCGCAATCATGGAACGGGGAAACAGCAAGCACGGCGCGGTGCTGGACGACCAGATGGCCTCGGAGGTCCGGGGCATCTTCCGGGGTCCGGCCGGGGGACGCGCCGACGAGTCGCACACACCGGAGCCCGCCGGAGAGGACCAGCCGGAGGTCACCATCGCCCCGAACGGCGATTTCGGCCGCGGCGTCCCGAACGGCGTCGGCAGCGCACAGGGTGAGGCCCTGAGCCGGTTCGGCAGCTTCCTGGGCCGCAACGCCTTCCCGGGTGACCGGGCCGCGCTGGAGGCCTCGGCGCGCGCCATGTCCGCCCCGGACGACGTGCTGCGCCGGATCGGAACGCTGCCCGAGGGGCAGACGTTCCAGAACACCGCTGAAGCCTGGCATGCGAGTGAAGGAGGAGACGCGTGAGCACGGTCACCGAGTTCGTTGACGTCAACGTCCCGGTCCGCACCTGCTACGACCAGTGGACCCAGTTCGAGGAGTTCCCGCGCTTCATGGAGGGCGTCGAGGAGATCCAGCAGCTGGACGACACGCACATGCACTGGAAGACCACCATCGCCGGGGTGACCCGGGAGTTCGACGCGAAGATCACCGAGCAGCTGCCCGACGAGCGGGTGGCATGGACCGCCACCGACGGCGAGAAGCAGGCCGGTGTGGTCACCTTCCACCGCCTGGACGACACGCACACCCGGGTGACGGTCCAGCTCGACTTCGACCCGCAGGGGCTGGTCGAGCTCGCCGGCGACAAGCTGGGGCTGGTCGACCGCCGGATCAAGGGCGACCTGCACCGGTTCAAGGAGTTCATCGAGAGCCGCGGCGGGATCACCACCGGCAGCTGGCGGGGCCACATCGACCGGCCCGGCATCTGATCCGCTCCCTTCGCACGGCCGCCCCCTCGGTAAGGGGGCGGCCGTTTCTCCGCACCGTCGTGTCGTTTCCCGGCCGTTTCTCTGCACCGTCGTGTCGTTTCGCGGCCGTTCCTCCGCACCGTCGTGTCGTTTCGCCGGACCCGGACCGGGTACGTGGAAGCTCATGACCGATCACGTCGAAGGCGCCTGGCGCGACGAGAAGAAACTGCCGGTGGACGAGCTGACCCGGGCGATGGCCTCCTGGGACACCGACGGGCAGGACGACCCGAGCGACAACGAGTACGGGCGGCAACCCGACGACCGGGACGCCCGGCCGAGCACCACGGGACTGACCGGACCACAGTGACCGCGGCGTCCGCGCCGGGGCCGGCCGGCCCCGGCGGTGCCGTCAGGGTGTCGGCCGCGGGTCCGGCCCGCTCCGGCGCAGGATCACACTGCCCATCCCGGCCACCGCGCGGACCGCGTACCGGTCGGCGGCCCGGGGCCACCCGGCCTCCTGCAGGACCGCGCCGGACGGCGTCCCGTTGTTGACCACCCAGGGTGTCTCCACCGCTCCGGCTCCGCCCTCCAGACGGATCCGGAACACCGCCGCCGGTCCGGCCCGCAGCACCGCGGTGCCCACCCCACCGGTGAACGTCACCGGCACCGTCCCGGCCGGGTCCGGCAGCGTCACCTCGGCCAGCCCGGACGCGCCCAGCTCCACCCGGCTCACCTGGCCGTCCGCCAGGTTCAGCTGCTGCTCGCCGCCCCCGGCCGGCAGCCGGATGTCCCACCGGACATCCCGGTTCAACACGATGTGCACCTCGTCCAGACCGTCACCCTGCGTAGCCCGGAATCGCACCGCCACCCGCCCACCGCGCCGGGTCACCACCGGCACGATCCCGGCGTCGGAAGCCGCGCTGATCCGGTAGAGCAGCCCCGGCAGGGTCGCCGTCTGCACCCGGACCCGGCTGGCCGGGTCCCCCACCGTCAACCAGGCCCCGGTGCGATCCAGCAGCGGACCCGCCTGCACTCTCTCGGTTACTGGTAGTATCGGCTGCGCCACCTGCGGTGATCGCCGGAAGAATCCCGCAAACAGCGCTCCGACCAGGGCAGACGCACCGATCACGGCAATGGTTGAGCGGCTCCGACGCAACACTGAGGGCACCATCGGACAACGCAGAATCGGCCGAACGGGTGACGGCGATCCGGACTTATCGCGCCAGAATTTCCGGGTGCGATCTGCCGGATTCCTGTCTGAACGTCAGCGCCGCCTCGCGTGGGTCGGCTTCCTCCTGGCCGCCTTCCAGGCGCCCCTGGCGGCGAAGCTCATCGCTGACGCCTCCTGGTTCTTCGCCGTCGTGGTGGCCCTGGTGGTCGCGACGGTCATCATCGCCGACGACGCGCAGCGTCGCCGCCCCCGCCAGGCCAACTACCAGGAGTAGTCTCTCCGCCGCCGCACCGCGCGGCCCGGCCGCTCCCGGGCGAGCAGGGCCGCCGTGCCGATCGGCGTCAGCGGGGCCGGGCCTCGTGGCCGGGACGTCCGTGAGTTCGCCGGCGTTCCTTCAGCTCCGCCTCGTAGAGATGACGCCGCCCGCCCACGAGTTCCTCCCGAGCCTCGCGCTCCAGCCGGCGGAACTCGCTGTAATACCCGTCATCGAACTCTTCGACGAGCTGAAACGTCCACCGACCCGGCACGACGTTGCGCCCGATGAGCTCGCGCTCGATCCGCTCCGCGATCGCGGTCTGCCCACCCTGCATGAACAGCGACACCGCCTCGTCGAGCTTGAAGTCCGCCGACCCGATCAGCTGGTGCAGCGAGTACAGGTGCCCCCGGACGCGCTCCACGGTCTCCAGCGCCTCGCTCAACTTCCCCAGGGCTTCGACGGTCACATCGTCCACGCCGTCGGGCCGCCGATGCGCCGCATCCGGTCCGCTCTCCCGGGCCGCCTCCGCGGCCGTCCCGTTCCCCCGTGCCGCCTCCGCGGCCGTCCCGTTCCCACCCGTCATCGGGTTCTCCCTCGCCTGCCTCGCCGTCTGCCTCGCCGGACGCGGCTGTCGTACCCCGGTCCGGGCCTCCGCGAACGCCGCGCCACCGGCCGATCCGGACGCATCGCCGACCCACCGGGAACCGCGCGACGAGTTCAACCGTCCTGCACCGTTAGGGAGAACCGTTGGCTACCCCGCAGTCTCTAACTTTTCCCTCATGAACGGACTCTTCAGCAACGCCGCCGCCCGCGCTGCCCTCCGCTCCGCGCACGCCTCGCTCGCCGACCTGACCGCCGCCGTCGGCGTCAGCGGTCTCGCCGCCGCCCAGGCCAACCCGGGCCTGATGTCCGTCATCGACCAGCACGCGGCCGGCGTCCGCGACAGCCTCGACGCCGACACCCGCCCGCTCACCCCGATCCTGCTGGCCGCCTACGCCGAGGGCGTCCGCGACGCCGCGTTCCAGCACGGCTGGGTGGCCCCCGAGGGCGAGATCGACTGGTCCGAGAACGACTGGGTCCTGCGTCGCCTTCTCGCCGTCTGCAGCCTCGCCCGCACGCTGCCCAACCCGCGCTGACCCCTTCGCGCAGGGGCATGCCCGCCTGATCACCGGGCCGCCCGGCCAGCCTTGATCATCGGAACAGCCGTGCCCCGGGGCCGGCACCGCCCCGGCGGTGCCGGCCCCTCCGCCTTTCCCGCGTGCTCCCGCTCCGCGGCACCCCGGCTTCCGCAGCGCCGGCCCTTCCGCCTTGCGCGTGCTCCGCGATACCCCGGCCTCAGCGGCGCCGGCCGACGTCAGGAGCGGGCGGAACCGTTCACGGCACATCCGACGGGAGCGCTCGTCGGCGCCGCCGCGAACCCGAAGCCGAAGGTGACCGTGTCGCCGGCGCCCAGCGCCGCACCGGCCGGCCGGAACGTGACGACCGTCCCCGACTGTGCCACCGCGACCTCCCCGGAGGTCACCGTGACCGGCTCGCCGCCCGGCACGCTGAGCGTGACGGTCCAGTCCGCCGCCTCCCCGCCACCGGCGTTGACCACCTGCACCGAGCCCCGGTGGCTGCCGTCGTCGTAGTGGTAGACCGCGCTCAGCACCGCCGGCGTCCCGGTGTCGGCCGTCTCGCCGCCGGCCGCCACCACCGGCCGGCGCCGGGACAGCCAGCCGCGCACGATCGCGACAGCGGCCGACGCAACGCCCGAGGGCGGACCGCCGGGCGTGGCGGAGGCCGGCGGGACCACGAGCCGCAGCCGCGGTACCACCGGATACGGTTCCGAGGTCGCGGCGAATCCGAGGATCTCCTCGGCCGGCGCCGGCGCCGGCACCGCGGCCGTCTCCGCCGACGCGGACCACCCGTCCAGCCCGCCCTCGACGGGAGCCTGCGCCTCGCTGCCGGGGACGGGCTCCCCCGTGGTGTCACCAGTCACGGCGGCGACTATAAATGATCTGAGAACACGCAGGTCACACGCCAGATCACGCACGGTGACGCAGTGCGGGGCGACTGTCTCGCAGATCGTCAAGAATCGGACGGTCGGCCGGTGCGACATCGTACAAACGGCTTAGCCGGGATAGGCTTTCCGCATGGTCGGCTCGGGAGCGGCACGCCCGCCAGCGATCTCCACGCTGCCCGTGCAGTCCGCCGGTGCGAAGGGCTGCGCGGCCCTGGTGCATGCCTTCGACTGGTCGCGCACCTCGCTCGGCCCGCTCGAGCGGTGGGATCACGCGGTGCGCACGGCGGTCGATCTTATGCTGGAGTCACCGGTCGCGATGATGCTGGTCTGCGGCGCCGACTACGTGGTGCTCTACAACGACGCCTACGCCGAGGTGCTGGGCGGCCGGCACCCGGTGGCGCTGGGCCGGCCGGCCGTGCAGGCGTTCGGGGAGGCCTGGGACCAGCCGGGGATGAGCGACGTGATCGGCCGGGTGTTCCGCACCGGCCACGCCGTGCTGGAGCCGGAGAGTCAGGTCACGCTGCGCCCGGGTGGCGCGGAGCCGGCCTTCTACACCCGCGGGCATTCGGTGGTGCGCGACTCGCACGGGACGATCGCCGGGGTGCTGACCGTGGCCGCCGAGACCACCCAGGTGGTGCACCGGCTGCAGAGTCTGGGTGAGCTGACCGCACGGCTGGCCGGCGCTCTCACCATCGACGATGTCACGCGGGTCGTCCTGACGTACGCCATGGCGTCCTTTGATCTTGATCATTGCGCCCTGGCCGTCGACGACGGCACGGCCTACCGTTTCGTCCGCCGGATCCGCGGCGAGATGCTCGACGAGGCCGACGAGCGCCTCCCCCCGGTCTGGCGCCGGATCGCCGCCGACCAGGCCGCGCCTCTGGTCGCGGCGGCGGAGACCGGCGCGGCGACCTTCGTCGCCGACGGCGAGCCGCTGCGGGCCGTCGCGCAGGACCGGCACGAGCGGCGGGTGCGCTCCCTGGCCGCCCTGCCGTTGCGCACCCCGTCCGTGCGCGGGGCGCTGACCATGGGGTTCCGCCGCGCCCATGCCTGGCTGCCGGCCGAGCGTGCCCTGCTGCGCGCCGCTGCCGAGCTGGTGGCGCAGGCCGCCGAGCGGGCCCGCCGCTTCGAGGCGCAGCACGGCACCGCCCAGTTGCTGCAGCGCAGCATGCTGCCCGAGCATCTGCCCGAGCTGGACACGTTCCGGATCGCCGCGCGCTATGACGTGGGCGTCGACGGCAACGCCGCGGGTGGCGACTTCTACGACGCGTTCCGCCTGCTCGACGGTCGGCTGGCGATGGTGCTGGGCGACGTGGCCGGCCACGATGTGCGGGCCGCCGCGGTGATGGGGCAGGTCCGGGCGGCGCTGCGGGCGCTGGCGCTGACCGATCCGGCCCCGCCGAGCGTGCTGGCCGGGCTGGACCGGCTGGTCGGCTCGCTGGGTGCCGAGTCGCGGAACGAGGAGATCTTCGTGACCGTCGTCTACGGCGTGCTCGATCCGGCGGACGGGTCGGTGACGCTGGCCAGCGCCGGTCATCCGCCGCCGGTGCTGCGCCGGGCCGGCCTCGGCGGCGGGCCGGCCACCGCGGAGCTGGTCAAGGTGCCGCCGGGCGCCCCGCTCGGGCTGGGCGGCCGCTGGCAGACCGGAACGCTGACGCTGGAGCCGGGCGACACCATCCTGATGTACAGCGACGGTGTCGTCGAGCGCCGCGGCCACGCGTTGAACGCCGGCCTGGACGCCCTGGTCGCGGCCGCCGCCGGGTCGGCCAGCGGCGATCCGCGCAACATGTGCTCGCTGGCCACCGCCGCGGTCGCGGGCACCACCGACGACGACGTGGCGGTGCTCGCGGTCGAGCACGCGCTGGCCATGAGCCGGTCGGCGACGATGCATGTGGCCGCCGAGCCGACCGGGCCGAGCCGGGTCCGGCAGTGGATGTCGGCCCGGCTGCGCGAGTGGCAGGTGCCGGAGCCGGTGATCGGCGCGGCCATCCTGTGCACCAGCGAGCTCACCACCAACGCGCTGCTGCACGCCGGGACCCCGGCGCAGGTGCACATCGACCTGAATCTGGAGCGTCTGCTGGTCTCGGTGGCCGACACCGGCACCCGGGGCAGCGTGATCCGGGCACGGGCCGACACGCTCGCGAGCCGCGGCCGCGGGCTCGGCCTGATCGAGGATCTCAGCGACTCGTGGGGCACCGACCCCACGGTGCGTGGTTCGACGGTCTGGTTCGAGATGCTGCTCAACAGAGAGTGACAGCGCACGCCCTCGCCGCAAAGGTGACGCACGGTGAAAATGAACGCCGCCTTAACTCGCTTGCCGACGATCACCTGATTCACTCGCACACTTACGCTCAGTAGTTCATTTCTGCTCTAAACCGGACAATGAACCGTGCGGTAGTGACGATGCGTATTCAGTGCCGTAGAGTGCTCAAGCAACTGGGGAAGTCCACCATGGAGCGGCACATGCGGATCAGAGGCTATGCACCGATGACACCCTGTTGGGTGGAGTTGGCGAGTGCGGACCCTGCGCGAGCGGCGCAGTTCTACGGAGAGTTGTTCGGCTGGGAGTCAGCCGGTGACCGCTTCAAGCTCAACGGGCGGGCCGTGGCCGGCCTGACCCGCAGCGGGTCCGACCGTCCGGACGGGTGGCTGACGCATCTCAGCACGCCCGACCTGGAGGAGACCCTGGAGCAGGTGGCACTGGCCGGCGGCACCTGCCTGAGCCACCCGGCCGACGCGCACGGAGGGCGCCGGGCGATCGTGGCGGACCCGGCCGGCGCGGTCATCGGGCTGTGGGAGCCGTCCGACTTCGCGGGGGCGCAGGCCGGCGGCGAGCCCGGCACGATGTCCTGGCCGGAACTGATCACTGACGACACGCACACCGCCGCCCGGTTCTACGGGTCCGCGTTCGGCTGGCTGCTGCGCCACGACTTCGGCGTCGGCGAATGGCTGAACCAGGCGCACGACGCGATCGCCGGACTCACCCCGGGCTACCGGGGCGCCTGGTGGCGGGCGGCGTTCGAGGTGGAGGACATCGTGGAGGCCGCGGCACGCTGCGAGCGTCTCGGCGGGGCCCTGATCGCCGAGCCGGCCGAGGCCGGCCTGACCGAATTCGCCGAGCTCCGCGACCCGTTCGGCGCCCGTTTCACGGTCGCCGCGCTGGTGCACCACCCGGTCGAGCTGACCGTTTCGCTCGGCTCGCTGCCCGCTTTCCAGCGCTTCGCATAACCGGTTCCTCAGCACGGCGGGGCTCCCCGCCGAGGCGATCATCGCGGAAAGGCCGGCCCTCCGGGGCCGGCCTTTCGCCTGCCGCTTCTTCCGGTCGCGGCCACTCACGGTCCCGCCGATTTCCCGGTACGCGGTTTTCCGGCACACATTTTCCGGTACGCGGGTGTCAGAACTGATTCTCCGGTAAGCGAATCTCCGGTTACGCGGATTTACCGCGCCACTTCCCGAATCGCCGATTTCAGCGCCCACTACCGGATACGCGGCTCGCCGGCGCAGAGTCGTGAACAGTCACGATCATTGATGACCATTCGGCGACATCGCCTCCGGCCAGCTTCCGGCGCGGCGTGCGGCGGGGCTCGCGGACGGATCGTGCCCGCCGGCCGGCGCAGCGTGCGGCGCCGGCGGGGGACGAGAGGTCGTCAGCCATCGACGTACACCATGATGTTGACTATTAAGTTAAGATTTGAAGGAGTATCGTTCCCGCCATGGCCGAACCGCTCAGCGAGACCCAGATGCAGCACTGGCGCGCGTTCATCGAGAGCTCGTGGGCGCTGCACACCGCACTGGAGGACGAGCTGCGCGCCGCGACCGGCCTGAGCATGAACGACTACCACGTGCTCGTCGCGCTCGCCGAGGCTCCGGACCGCCGGATTCGGATGGGCGAGCTGGCGAACCGGCTGGTGCTGTCGCCGAGCCGGATCACCTACCAGATCAGTTCGATGGTCAAACGCGGACTCGTCGAGAAGCAGAGCTGCCCGGACGACAAGCGCGGCTACGAGGCGGTCCTGACCGATGCCGGGCTGACCGCGCTGCGCGAGGCCGCCCCGGCGCACCTCGAAACGGTTCGACGGCGATTCATCGACCGGCTGGAGCCCGACGAGCTGGCGGTGATCGGCCGGGCGTTCGCCAAGATCAGCGACGCGCATCGCTCCTAGTCAATATCGATCGTCGATGGTATGAACTTTGTTACACGTGTGGGAGCGCTCCCACTGCCACCGTCGACAACGTTTGGAGTGATCGGCAGATGAGCGAAACGCAGGCCGCCCCGCCCCCGGCCCGCTGGCGACGGGCAGCCTTCGCCCTGGCGACGGCCGCCGCCTTCCTGTTCGGCATGCCCGCCGGACCAGCCGGCGCCGCCCCCACGGCCGCCCTTTCCCGGATTGCCGCCGGATATGCGCACAGTTGCGCCATCCGCACCGACCACAGCCTGTGGTGCTGGGGCGGCAACAGCAAGGGTCAGCTCGGCGACGGCAGTACCGTCAGCCACGGCAGCCCGACCCGGGTCGGCACCGCCGGCGACTGGGCCGCCATCGACGCCGGCACCAGCTACACCTGCGGCGTCCGCACCGACCACAGCCTGTGGTGCTGGGGCGCCAACACCCGCGGCCAGCTCGGCGACGGCAGCACGACCAGCCGGAACACGCCGACCCGGGTCGGCACCGACAGCGACTGGGCGGTCGTCACCACCGGCGACAGCCACACCTGCGGCGTCCGCACCGGCGGCACCCTGTGGTGCTGGGGCTTCAACCGGCTCGGCCAGCTCGGCACCGGCATGTCGGTGTACACCGCGACCACGCCGCTGCAGGTCGGCACCGCCACCACCTGGTCGACCGTCTCGGCCGGTTTCGCACACACCTGTGCCACCCGCACCGACGGCACCCTGTGGTGCTGGGGCGACAACGGCGACGGCCAGCTCGGCCTCGGCGTGCTGACCCCGTCGGTCACCCCGGCGCAGGTCGGCACCGCCACCAACTGGGCGACGGTGACCGCCGGCTACGCCTTCAACTGCGCCACCCGCACCGACGGCACCCTGTGGTGCTGGGGCGACAACGGCTACGGTCAGCTCGGCGCGGGCGGCACGTACCAGACCGCGCCCGCCCAGGTCGGCAGCGGCACCACCTGGACCAGGGCGGACGCCGGCTTCAACACCGCATGCGGCGCCCGGACCGACGGCACCCTGTCCTGCTGGGGCAACAACGCCACCGGCCAGGTCGGCGACGGCAGCACGGTCAACCGCGGCACCCCGGTCCAGGTCGGCGCCACCACCACCTGGACCGGCGACTACGCCACCGGCTACCAGACGTGCGGATTCCGCGCCGACCAGAGCCTGTGGTGCTGGGGCAACAACGCCAACAGCCAGCTCGGCGACGGCACCACCACTCAGCGCACCACCCCGGGCCAGGTCACCCTGCCCAGCTGACACCGGTCCGCGCGGTTCCCGATCCCGCACCGGCATCCCGGTGCGGGATCAGTAGTACCAACGGTCGAGGTGGGTGCCGGAGCACTCGGCGGACTGCTGCAGATCCGTCTGCCGGTCCATGATCTCGTGCAGCTGCCCGTTGGCCGCATCGACGGCCGCCTGCGTGCCGGACAGGTCGCTCTCCGGGTCGAGGAGGTCGGTCATCCTGGAGTCCCGCTCCTGACGGGTCGCGATCAGGGTCTGACTGAGCTGGGTCCATCGACTCCTGGCATTGTTGCGCCTGCCGCTCGGCCTCGGCCTGCTGATCCGCCCCCGCCGGTGCCGCGTCGTCGGCGGCCGCGCCGGGCTCCCCGTCCGGGTTCAGCGGCAGCCCGGTCGTCGGCAGTCCACAAGCCTGCTGCGTCTGGCTGGCGTGCACGCTCACCGACTTGAGCAGCGGCATCACCTCGGCGGCGTGGTCCCCAGACCGGCACCGGGATCCGCCTTGACCGCCCGCCGCGGGCCGGGCGGGATCGTCACGATCCGGGTCTCCTCCGCCGCACGCCGGTGACTTGCCCACTGCCCGGTCCAGTCCGCGAGGTCGTGCATCCAGGCCGGCGAGCCGGGCTTGGCTCTCGATGCCCACTTCGTTGCGTTCTTCGAGGCGAAGTCGTCAAGGACGTCCGGGCTGACCTCAGCCCATGCGGGAAACCGCGCCAGCCAGTGTTCCGCCTGCTCGGGCGTGTGGCCGCTACCGATCAACCACTGTGTCAGCATTGCCAGCTCCACCCAGGGCGCCGCTCTGGTGGCGAATGCCCAATCGACGATGAACAGGCCGCGGGAGCTCACCATCAAGTTGGTCGGGGCGAGGTCGCTGTGGACGAGAACGTCACCGTCCATCGCCGGATGTGGGAACCCGAGCCGGCCCGTCGGCGTGAACAGCGGCACCTCGGGCGCCAGTGTCTTGCCGAGCCCTGTCAGCGCCTCAGCCAGAAGATCAAGGTGTGGGCTCCCCGGTGACAGGTCGGCGTGCGGGCCGTCGCAGTGCTCGAAGCCCACGACCAGCCAGCCGGCCGCCTCGAAGTGCCATTCGACCGCGGGCGAGTGAGGCCCCTTCACGGCCTCACTCACCCGCAGCTCGTAGCGCAGTGACCGGACGCCGAACTCGGTGCAGGCCGCCTTGACGAAAACCTTCCCGGCAGTCCCGCTGACGGTTGCGGCTATCTCCGCGTGGTCGCCGGCCTCGGCGGGGACGGCGTGCGTTCCGCCGATTCGGGCGGCTACCTTCGTCGTGACCGCCTCGGGCAGTGCAGTCCAGTCAATGCGCATCGATCAGTTGGCCTTTCAGATTCCCGGGTGGGGCGGGCAACAGGACTTCGCCTCGCCGACCCGGCACTCGGGGTCGACGAAGTAGCCGGTGGCCTGCAACGCCGGGAGCATGTATCCCATGGCCGAGCCGTCGGCCATGCCCTCGGTGATGATCGGTACGTGGTGCACGAAGCCTCCCGCGATCTGCTTGCCCGCGGCGAGATACGGCTCGGCGTGTTGCAGCGACACGTGTCAGGCGATGTCGACCGGCTCGGTCGGGACGACGCGGAACGACCGGCCGTCGGGCAGCAGCCGGCCGAAGTCGGGGTGATGATGACGGACTACACAGACCTCCTTCCCGTCGCCCATCAGGCGGTTGACCTGGCACGGAAGATCATGCGCACGATGCAACCGGGTGCACTGACCGCCAAGGGCGACCGCGACATGGCGAGTGAGGTGGACTACGCGATCGAGGACCAGGTCCGGACCTTCCTCGCCAAGCGCATTCCAGAGATCGGCTTTCTCGGTGAGGAGAACGGCCTCAGCGGGACAACGGAGAGGCTGGTGTGGGCGCTCGACCCGGTAGACGGCACCGTCAACTTCGTTCACGGTTCCCCGCTGTGCGCTGTCTCGCTCGGCTTGATCACCGAGAACCGCTCCGTTCTCGGCGTCATCGACTTGCCCTTTCTCGGTAGCCGCTACTCCGCGGCCGAGGGCAACGGCGCCCATGCCGACGGCCAGCCCATCCTGGTCAGCACGACGCAGCGAATCAGCGATGCGGTGGTGGCGCTGGGCGACTACGCGGTTGGGCAGGACGCCGCCGAGAAGAACCGGGCGAGGTTCGCAGTCACGCAACGGCTCGCCGCGAGCGTGCAGCGTGTCCGGATGCACGGATCAGCTGCCATCGATTTGGCGTGGCTGGCCATCGGTCGGGTCGACGCCGTCGTCATGCTGGCCAACAAGCCGTGGGACACCGCGGCCGGCGTGGTCATCGCGCGCGAGGCCGGCGCACTGATCGCCGACCGCGACGGCTCGCCCCACAGCTTCGCGTCGTCCGCGACGATCGCCGCCAACCCTGGGCTGCTCAGCGGCATCCTCGATCTTGCGGGCGGCGACCACAGGTAGACCCGACCCCGGACGCGCATCATGGGTTCTTCAGATTTGAAGCGAAACTCTGGTATTTCAGATTTGAAGGAGCTACGCTGGAGACCTCGAAGTCAGGAGGGCTCGAAATGCCTGCAATCACCGTCGATGACGTTCTCGTTCTGCCGCGCCTGCCGAAGCTGGACCCGGTCGCGACGGAGTTTCGGCCGGTTCGCCGCCTGACGACCGCGCCGCAGGGGTACGAGGGTGAGGGTTTCCCGGTGCGCCGGGCCTTCGCCGGGGTGCCGCTGAGCGAGCTCGACCCGTTCATCCACCTGGACCAGATGGGTGAGATCGACTACGCGCCGGGTGAACCCAAGGGGACCCCGTGGCATCCGCACCGGGGATTCGAAACGGTCACGTACATGATCGACGGGATCATGGACCACCAGGATTCGCTGGGCGGCGGCGGCTCGATCACCAACGGCGACACTCAGTGGATGACCGCGGCGAGCGGCATTCTGCACATCGAGGCGCCGCCCGAGCACCTGGTCACCAGCGGCGGGCTGTTCCACGGTCTGCAGCTGTGGGTGAACCTGCCGGCCGCGGCCAAGATGATCGACCCGAAGTACCAGGACATCCGCGGTAGGGAGTCGGCCCTGGTCACCACGCCGGATGGTGGGGGGCTGATCAGGATCATCGCGGGTGAGGTCGCCGGGCACGCCGGGCCGGGGTCGACGTTCACGCCGATCAACCTGACGCATGTGACGCTGCAGCCCGGGGCGCGACTGGACCTGCCGTGGCAGCCGGATTACAACGCGCTGGTCTACACCCTCTCCGGCGAGGGCTGGGCGGGCACCGACATGCGGCCGATCAGACTCGGTCAGCTGGCCACGTTCGGGGCGGGCGACGCGATCCGGGTGGAGGCGAAGAGCGAGCTCGACCTGTTCATCATGGGTGGCCGGCCGATCCGCGAGCCGGTGGTCCACTACGGCCCGTTCGTGATGAACACGAAAGCCGAGCTGCAGCAGGCCTTCGAGGACTTTCAGAAGGGTCGGCTGGGCGTCATTCCGGCGAGCCGGCTGCCGCACACCGATTGATCGATCCGGCGGTACGTCGTGGGCACCGGCGTGGTGCTCACGACGTACCGCCGCAATCGACGGCCTGGACCGGCCGCGGTCAGTGGGTGAGGGGGTGGCGGCGCATGCCGCTGATCGTTCCCCGTCCCCGGAATGCGGCTCAGGAACGGTTGGCGGCGCCGGCTTCGAGGGAGCGGTCGAGGTCGGCGCGGAGCCGGTCGAAGTCGGTGCCCTGGTCGGCGAGGATCCGCATGGCCAGGCCCTGACCCTCGCGGATGACGCCGAGCATGATGTGTTCGGGTGCGATGAACTTGTGCTTGAGGCGTAACGCCTCGCGCAGGGCAAGCTCCAGCACCTTCTTGTTCCGTTTGGAGAACGGGATGTGGCCGCCGGTGGTGGGGGCGGAGAATTTGCCGAAGATCCCCCTCTTCTTCGGCGCCGGGCGGGGCAGGCGCAGCGAGCCGGCCCCGAAATTCTCCTCGATGGCGGCCCGGACGGCGTCCAGGTCGATGCCGATCGCCTTGAGCGCGGCCGCGTCCTCGGCATCCTGGTCGGCGGTGACGGCGGCCTCGTCGGTGCGGTCGCCGACGGCGCGCACCACGGCGTCCCGGACCCGGGCGCGCTCGATGCCGGCCCGGTGCAGCACCGCGGCGGCCCGGCTGTCCTGAGCCAGCAGGCCGAGCAGCACATGCTCGGTGCCGATCACCGTGTGGCCCAGTTCGCGGGCCTCCATCTGGGCGCGGACCACGACGGTGCGGGCCTCCTTGGTGAATCGCTCGAACATCTCAGCCCTCCCGTGGATCGGTCATCGGCATCAGGTGCGCATGTTTCTTGTGTACGCCCTGGCGGGTCACCTCGAGCACGTCGGCGATCTCCTGCCAGGACCAGCCTCTTTTGCGCGCATTGGCCACCTGCAGGTGCTCCAGGCCCTCCAGCAGGCGGCGCAGTGCCACCACGGCGCGCAGCCCGACCCGGGGGTCGGCGCTGCTCGCGGCGGCGGCGAGGTCGGTTGCCTCGGTCATGCTGTCAACTTACGTTGACGCCATCCACATGTCAACCGCGGTTGACGGCTCCACAGGCATAGGCTCTCGGCCATGGACTGGATTCCGCGTTTCGCCGAGGTCGTGGTCCGGGCAGGGGTCAACATCCAACCCGGACAGGGTGTCGTGCTCAACACCGACACCGCCCATCTGGAGGTCGCCCGGGCGGTGGTCGAGGCGGCCTACGCGGCCGGCGCGGCCTGGGTCGAGCCGGTGTGGAGTGACGGGCCGATGCGCCGGTCCGCGGTCGACCACTCCGATCTGGCCGACCTCACCTCCTCCCGGCCGTGGGCGCTGCAGCGCATCCGCGAGTGGGCCGACCAGGGCGCCGCCTGGATCACCCTGATCGGCGACGCCGACCCGCACCTGCTCGACGGCGCCGATCCGGCGAAAGCCGCCGCGATCCGCACCGGGGAGATGGTCGCCCGGCGCGACGCGATGATCGGCAAGCTGCGCTGGACGGCGGTCGGCGCGCCGAATCCCGGCTGGGCCACCCAGGTCTACGGCGAGCCCGACCTGGAGCGGCTGTGGCAGGCCGTCGGCATCGCGATGCGCCTCGACGAGGACGATCCGGTGCAGGCGTGGCGGCAGCGCTCGGCGACGCTGGCCGAGCGCGGGACGGCGCTGGACGCGCTGGGTCTGACCGAGGTGCGCTATGTCGGGGAGGGCACCGATCTCACGGTCGGCCTGATCCCCGGCTGCCACTGGACCGGGGGCGGCATGATCGACGACGCCGGCATCCCCTACCTGGCGAACATTCCCACCGAAGAGGTGTTCACCAGCCCCGACCGGCGGCGCGCCGACGGCACGCTGCGGGTCACCAAGCCGGTGGCGATCGGCGGGCGGGTGGTCACCGGGCTGCGGCTGACCTTCGCGGGCGGGCGGATCACCGCGGTCACCGCGGACGAGGGCGCCGACGTGGTGCGGGCCCAGCTGGAGACCGACCCGGGTGCGCGTCATCTGGGCGAGGTGTCGCTGGTCGACAAGGAGAGCCGGATCGCGCGGACCGGCACGCTGTTCCACAACATGCTCTTCGACGAGAACGCCGCTTGCCACGTGGCGTGGGGGCAGAGTTTCCCGTTCGCCGTGCCGGGCGGGGTGGCGATGACCCCGGAGCAGCGTGCCGAGCTGGGGCTGAACTCCTCCGGGGTGCACACCGACGTGGTGGTGGGCGGCGCCGGCATCACGGTGACCGGCACCGGCCCGCGAGGGACGGTAGAGATCATCCGGGACGACGAGTGGGTCCTTGTTTGACGAGCTCTCAGAAGAGGTAAAGCATCGCTGCGGTGCCGAAAAGCACCAGCAGCAGCATCGTGACGAGCAGTCCGGTCTCGGCGGATTCGGCGACTTCGGGTACGACGTCGGTGGTCAGCGGCTCACTGCTCATGACGGGTTTTCCTCCGCAGATGGAACGCGACGATCGGGGGGTGATCGCGACATGCGCGCGGCGGACAGGGGGCTTACGGTGAGGGCATCATCGACCTCAGAGGGGTTGCCCGTGCCATTGGAGGACTGGCTTCTGACCGCCGCCGAACGCGGCAACCCGCACACCGGCATACCCACGTGGTCCGCTGGAAACACCGCCGAACCCCTGATTCACGGAAAAAGGTACTTCGCCCGGCTGACCGAGCGGGTGGAGAAGCTCCAGGCGGGTGACCACCTGTTCTTCACCGACTGGCGCGGCGACCCGGACGAGTTGGCGGTCGACGGCGGCCCGACGATCGCCGAGTTGTTCGCCGCGGCCGCCCGCCGCGGGGTGATCGTCAAGGGCCTGCTGTGGCGCTCCCACCTCGACAAGCTGGCGTATTCGGAGGAGGAGAACCGGAACCTCGGTGACCAGATCCGGGAGGCCGGCGGCGAGGTGCTGCTCGACCAGCGGGTCCGGCGCGGCGGCTCACACCACCAGAAACTCGTGATCCTGCGGCATCCCGGGCAGCCGGCGCTCGACGTCGCGTTCGTCGGCGGCATCGACCTGTGCCACAGCCGTCGCGACGACGACGATCATCACGGGGATCCGCAGGCGGTGCGGATGGCAAAGGCGTACGGGCCGACCCCGCCCTGGCACGACATCCAGCTGGAGCTGCACGGTCCGGTGGTCGGCGCGCTCGATCTCACTTTCCGGGAACGCTGGCGTGACCCGGCCCCGCTCGATCAGCACGGGCCGATCTCCACCGCCATCGACCTGCTGAATCACGCCGATCTGGACGCCGATCATCTGCCGCCGCAACCGCCGGACCCGCCGGAGTGTGGCCCGCTGACCGTGCAGGTGCTGCGGACGTACCCGGCGATGCGCCCGAAATACTCCTTCGCGCCGCTCGGCGAGCAGAGCATCGCCCGCGGCTACACCAAGGCGATCCGCCGCGCCCGGAAACTGATCTACCTGGAGGATCAGTATCTGTGGTCGGCCGAGGTCGCCAAGCTGTTCGCCGAGGCGCTGCAGACCAACCCCGAGCTGCACCTGGTCGCGGTTGTGCCACGGCACCCGGACGTGGACGGCCGCTTCGCGCTGCCGCCCAACCTGGTCGGCCGGGAGCAGGCCATCGAACTGTGCAAGCACGCCGCGCCCGATCGCGTGCACGTGTTCGACCTGGAGAACACCGAGGGCACGCCGATCTACGTGCACGCCAAGGTGTGCGTGATCGACGACATCTGGTGCAGCGTGGGCAGCGACAACTTCAACCGTCGGTCATGGACCCACGACAGCGAGCTGTCCTGCGCGATCCTCGACGACACGCCCGACGAGCGCGAGCCGGCCGACCCGGCCGGGCTGGGTGACGGCGCCCGGCGTTTCCCCCGCGATCTGCGACTCGCGCTGACGCGCGAGCATCTGGGCCTCCCCGCCGGCGCCGGGTCCGCCGAGCTCATCGATCCGATCGCGGTCGTACGAAGGATGGACGCGGCCGCCGCGGCGCTGCGCGACTGGCGCGACAACGGCCGGCACGGGCCGCGCCCGCCGGGGCACCTGATCCCGCACCAGACCGAACGCCTCCCGTGGTACCAGCGCGCCTGGGCGACCCCCGCGTACCGCCTGATCTACGACCCGGACGGCCGTCCCTGGCGCGATCGCCGGGCCGGCCGGTGGTGAAAGGTATATCCAGCCACACCCCAGGACTCGGGCCAGCGGGATGGGCCGCGACCGGCTGGCTGCCTACGGTGAAACCGTGTCCGCCACCACCCTGAGCGAGGCCCTCCGGGACCGCCGCTATCTGCTCACCCTCTGGCCCTGGCGCTCGGTCACCCACCTGGCCGTGACCGCCGTCGTCGCCGCGCCGCTCAGTTGCGGCCTGACCGTGCTGCTGCTCCCGCTGCTGGTCGCCGGCCGCGAGATCCTGCACGGTCACCCGCCCCGGCCGGCCGTCGTCTTCCTGGTCGTGATCGCCGCCGGGATGCTCGCCGTCGCCGCCCCGCTGATCGCGCTGCCGGTCGCCGCGCTGGAACGCCGCCGGCTGCGCCTGGTCGACCCGCGCCCGCTGCGCGGCACCCGGCCGGCCGGACCGGCCGCCGCGCTCCGGGACGAGGCGACCTGGCGCGCGGTGCTCTACACCGTGCTGCTGGCCCTGCTCGCCCCGCCGGTCTTCCTCGCCGCCTCCCTCTGGGTGTCCGTCGAGGCGCTGATGGTGGCCAGCCCGTTCGGCATCGGCACCTGGGAGTTCGGCAACTGGCAGGTGCACGGCGGAGCGCACAGCATCCCGCTCAGCGTGCTCGGCGTCTTGCTGGCCCCGGTCACGCTCTACCTGGCCGGGATCCTGGCGGCCGGGCACGCGATGCTGGCCCGGCGGCTGCTCGGCGCCGGTGACCCGCTGCGCGACCAGCTCAGCGACGTGGCCCAGTCGCGGGCCCGGCTGGCCGACGCGTTCGACGCCGAACGCCGCCGGATCGAACGTGACCTGCACGACGGCGCCCAGCACCGGCTGACCAGCCTCACCCTGCACCTCGGCATGGCCCGGCTCGACCTGCCGGAGGACTCGCCCGCCGCGGGCCCGCTCGGGCAGGCGCACACCCAGGCGAAGGAGTTGATGGTGGTGCTGCGCGACCTGGTGCACGGCATCCGGCCGCAGGTGCTGACCGATCTCGGGCTGCCGGCGGCGCTGCGCGAGCTGGCCGCCACCTCGCCGGTGCCGGTCACCGTCGAGACCGACATCGTGGCGCGGCCGCCCGAGGGGATCGAGACCACGGCGTACTTCGTGGCCGCCGAGGCGCTCACCAACATCGCCAAACATGCCCGGGCCACCGCCGCCCGGGTCCGGGTGACCGGCGACGGCACCCGCGTCGATCTGGAGATCCAGGACAACGGGCGGGGCGGGGCCGACCCGGCGGCCGGCACCGGGCTGACCGGACTCGCGGACCGGGTGGCCGCCGCCGGGGGCCGGCTGCTGCTGGCCAGCCCGGCCGGCGGGCCCACGCTGCTGCGGGTGGAGCTGCCGTGCCCGCGGTGAACGCAAGCGCCGCCGCCCGGGTCGTGCTGGCCGAGGACGGGGTGCTGCTGCGGGAGGGGCTGATCGGGGTGCTCGGGCGGTTCGGCTTCACCGTGGTGGACGCGGTGGGCGACGCCGAGCACCTGATCGCCTCGGTCGGCGTGCACCAGCCCGATCTGGTGGTCACCGACATCAAGATGCCGCCCGGCTTCCACGACGAGGGCCTGCGGGCGGCGGTCGAGCTGCGGCGGAACCGCCCCGGCCTGCCGGTGGTGGTGCTGAGTCAGTACGTGCAGGAGGAGTACGCGTCGGATCTGATCGGCACCGGCGACGGCGTCGGCTATCTGCTGAAGGACCGGGTCGCCGACATCGAGGACTTCGTGGCGGCGCTGCGTACCGTCCTGGCCGGCGGGACCGTGGTCGACCCGGAGGTGGTGCGGCGCCTGCTGCACCGGCCACGGGATCCGCTGGCCGGGCTGTCCCCGCGGGAACGGGAAGTGCTGGGGCTGATCGCCGAGGGGCGGTCGAACTCGTCGATCGCGGCGGCGCTGTTCGTCAGCGAGACCGCGGTCGGCAAGCACATCGGCAACATCCTGGGCAAGCTCGGTCTGCCCCCGACGGACGACACCAACCGGCGGGTCATGGCGGTGCTGACCTACCTGGGCGCCCGCTCCTGACCGGCCGCCATGTCCTTCTTGATCGTCGGCCGGCTGCCACGTCGTTCTTGATCGTCGGCCGGCTGCCACGTCGCTCCTGATCGTCGGCCGGCTGCCACGTCGCTCTTGATCGCCGGCAGGCTGCCACGTCGCTCCTAGTCGTCGGCAGGCTGCCACGTCGCTCTTAGTCGTCGGCAGGCTGCCACGTCGTGGGGACCAGGATCGGGGCATCCGGGTCGCCGGCCCGGGTCAGGCCGACCTGCCAGGCGCGCATCGGCGGACGACCCCGGCGATGCCAGCGGTCGATCAGGGCGGCGGCGTCGGCGGTACGCCGGTCCGCGTCACCGCCACCGGCCAGCACCGAGCCGTCCGGGAGGAGCACCGCGCCACCGGTTCCGGTCTCGTCGAGCAGGGTCAGGTAGATGTCCTCACCGCTGCGGAAGGCATGCCGGGCATCCCGGCGGACGACCTCCCCCGCGGGAAGGGTGGCGCGGGTGACCCGGCGGTCCCAGGCGCCGGCCGCGTACCAGAGATCCCGATAGGCCGTGCTGTCCAACGGCGGATCCCAGCGGGGCGGGGCGGTTTCGGTCAGGCCGTGCAGTACGCCGGCCGGGGGCGGGTGGCTGCCCGGGTGGCGGGCGCCGAGCGGGCCGGCGGCGCCCATGAAACCGGCCGAGCAGACCACCCGGCCGGTGCCCGATCCGGTTACCGTCAGCACCGGATGGTGGCCGGCGTGCTCGACCGGCGCGACGACGAAGCCAGCCGGGTCCAGCTGGGCGAACCAGTGGGGTGAGAGGCCGGCGACACCCACCGTGACGATGACCCGGTCGTACCGGGCATCGGGAGATCCCGGATAACCGTCACCGGTGACGACCCGCGCCCGGGAGATCCCCGCCCGGGCCAGCGCGGCACGCGCGTGGGCGGCGACGTCCTCCTGCACCTCCACACTGGTCACCTCCGCCCCGAGCGTCGCCAGCAGCGCCGCGTTGTAACCGGTGCCGGCGCCGATCTCGAGGATCCGCATCCCCGGCCGGACGTCGAGGGCCGCCAACATGATCGCCATCAGGGAGGGCTGGCTGGACGAGCTGATCGGCCGGTCGCCGTCCACCTTGGTGACCAGGACGTCGTTGCTGTAGACAGTGGGCAGGAAATCCGGGTCGACCGGCTCCATCCAGCTGCCGTCACGCCGGTGGAAACCACCGGTCACGAACAACTCCCGGGGCACCGACCCGAAGGCCGTGGCCAACTCCGGCGACAGGGACACGCCGTCCTGCCGGATCAGATCGATATAGCGCCGCCGCAGATCCGTCATGCAGCACACCGTACTCATCGATGCCGGCGTCACGCTCCGGCTGCGGCGACCGCCGCGGCGAGGCAGTCCGGCACGTCGCCGGCGTGATAGGGCCATTCCGACTGCTCGATGTTGGCGAGGAAACCGGCGTAGGTGGCGGCATTCCACAACCCGGCGACCGGCCGCAACAGCTCGACAGCACGCTCCGGATCGCTGCCCGGCACCGTCACCCGCCATCGCCGTGCCCACGCCGCGACGATCGGCTCCGGATCGGCCAGCCCGTCGACGAGACGCAGCAGATCGAACGCGGGGTTGCCGATCGCCGCGTCTCCCCAGTCGACGATCACGAGGCTGTCCGGGCCGGACCCGGTGCGGACGTTGCCGGGATGCAGGTCCCCGTGCAGGAGGGTGTCGGGCAGGCCGCAGGCGGCCACGGCGGCCAGCCGGCGCGGCAGGTCGTCGATCAGGCCGGTCAGGCCCGGGATGCCGGACAGGTAGGGCGCGGCGACGGCGGCGAACCGCGCGGCGTCCAGCCGACGGTCGGGGACACCGGCCAGTTCGCCGACACGGCCGGCGTAGTGCTCCTGCACCGGGTGGAAAGCCTCGGCGATCCGGGCGCACAGGTCGGCGCCGGCGCCGTACCGGTCCTCCCCCGGCACGTGTGCCAGCAGCATCCGCCCCGCACTGCCGGCGGCCAGCACGTAGGGCACCAGGCTCGGCGCGACCTCGACGACCAGGCCGAGCACGGCCGGCTCGTGCGCGAGGAACGGCGGCACCTGCTTGAGCCAGGCGACCGGGCCGTCCGGGCCGTCCATCCGCCAGATCGCCGACAGGTTCCAGGTGCGCTGCTGGACGGCGGTCAGGCCGGGAAACCCGAGCCGGTCCAGGACGCCGGCCGCCCAGGCCAGCGTCACGGCGGGGCCGCCCGGCTCGGCCCACGGGGCGCGCAGGGCGTGCGGCACCAGGTCGGCGCCGAGCGGGGTCAGCCCGGCAGGCCGAGCCCGGGTCTCGGCGAGGTAGGTGACGTGCCCGCCGGGCGGCGCCGGCCGGTCGGCGTGCAGCAGGCGCAGGACGGTGACCTCGGCGCCGGCCGCCGCCACCACCTCGGCCACCTCCTGCCACCAGGGGCTGGCGACGGAGAACGGCGGCATCGCACCGAGCAGGTCACCGGCCGGGTCGACCAGCACCAGGGTCACGGTTCGGGGCACCGCCCCATTCTGTCCCATGAACGTTCCGGATCGGCGCGCTGCGGTTGGCTGGGTTCCGATCCACGCGCCGCGGTTCCGGATCCACGCGCCGCGCTTCGCGGAGTTCCGGATCGACTCGCCGTGCTTCGCGGAGTTCCGGATCGACTCGCCGTGCTTCGCGGAGTTCCGGATCGACTCGCCGTGCTTCGCGGGGTTCCGGATCGACTCGCCGCGCTTCGCGGAGTTGCGGATCGGCGCCGCGGTCTCTTGCCACGTGCTGCACCCCTCCGGGCGGAAGGTGGCGACCCTGTGGCGTACCCTTCCGCGCATGACGCGAAGGTGGCGGCTCGCCGCGCTCAGCGCGGTCTGCGGCGTGATCATCGCCGCGGTCAAGATCGCGCAGGGTGCCTCACCCGGCGGTGCCGCGGTTCTACTGGCGGTCTTCCTGGTGCTGGCGGTGGTGACGTCACCGCTGGTCTTCCCGCGCCCGGCCGGCGTCGCCAACGGCCGCCCGGTGATCTACTGGCGGCCCGGCTGCCCGTTCTGCCTGCGGCTGCGGGCCCGACTGGGTCCGGACGCGGCCCGCTTCGCCTGGGTCGACATCTGGGCGGACCCGGCGGCCGCGGCGATCGTGCGCGGTTTCGCCGACGGCAACGAGACGGTCCCGACCGTGGTCATCAATGGTGAGGGTTTCGTCAATCCGGATCCGCAGTGGGTCCGGGAGAAAGTTCAGCTCTAGATTCGTCCAGATGCAGGCTGTGCGCCACCGCGGGCGGTGGGGCGGTCGCCGCGTCGGGGCAGGGATACCACTCGCAGCCGCAGCGACAGCGGATCTTCCAGGGCCGATACCAGACTCGTACGGGTTCGTGTCGCACCTTGATCGCCTCCCGGCGCCACCGGCGCTTCCCGCGCCGGCTCATATCCGGTGATACGTATCCGGCCCGCCGGAGTTCGAGGTCCGCACCGATTCGACGAACGCCGATCTATCACGTTATGAACAGTCCCTCGACGAGACGCCGCGTTCCCCCGGAGCCAATCCGGAGGAACGCGGCGCTCCCGGCGCTCGTCGGCTCAGTCGATCGAGTCGTAGGCCGCGCTGGTCAGGAAGTCGGCGAAGTCGTCGGCGAGAGCGACCCGCTCGAACAGCTTGCGGGCGTCGTCGAACCGGCCGCCCTCCCCCGCCGTCTCCTTGATCTTGGCGAGCTCCTCGTCCTCGATCCGGGTGACCAGTTCCGCGGTGATCGGGGTGCCGTCGGGCAGCTTGACCCCGTTGTGGATCCACTGCCAGATCTGCGAGCGGGAGATCTCCGCGGTGGCCGCGTCCTCCATCAGGTTGTGGATCGCCACCGCCCCGTTCCCGCGCAGCCACGCCTCCAGGTATTGCAGCGCGACGTTGACGTTGTTGCGCAGGCCGGCCTCGGTGACCTGGGCGTCCAGCGCCGCGACGTCGAGCAGGTCCCGGGCGTCGACGGCGACGTCGGGGCGCAGCTTCGACAGCTGGTTCGGCTTGTCGCCGAGCACCCGGTCGAAGATCGCCTGGCAGACCGGGACCAGGTCGGGGTGGGCCACCCAGGAACCGTCGAAACCGTCGCCGGCCTCGCGCTCCTTGTCCTCGTTGACCTTGGCCAGCGCGATCTCGTTGACCTTCGGGTCGCGCCGGCTCGGGATGAACGCCGCCATCCCGCCCATCGCGAACGCACCCCGCCGGTGACAGGTGGAGACCAGCAGCTCCGAGTAGGCCCGCATGAACGGCGCGGTCATCGTCACCGCGGCCCGGTCCGGCAGGATCATCCGCGGGTTGTCCCGGAAGTACTTGATGATGCTGAACAGGTAGTCCCACCGGCCGGCGTTGAGTCCGGAGATGTGCGGGCGCAGCGCGTAGAGGATCTCCTCCATCTCGAACGCGGCCGGGATGGTCTCGATCAGCACGGTGGCGCGGATCGTGCCGACCGGGATGCCGAGCTGCTCCTGGGCATAGGTGAAGACGTCGTTCCAGAGCGCGGCTTCCCGGTGCGACTCCATCTTCGGCAGGTAGAAGTAGGGTCCGCTGCCGCGCTCCAGCAGCTCCTTCGCGTTGTGGAAGAAGTAGAGCCCGAAGTCGACCAGGGCGCCGACGGCCGGCTCGCCGTCCACCGGCAGGTGGCGCTCGTCGAGGTGCCAGCCGCGGGGGCGCATTACGATGGTCGGGTACGGACCGCCGTTCAGCTCGTACGTCTTCTTGTCGGTCTCCAGCGTGATCGTGCGCCGGATCGCGTCGTACAGGTTCTGCTGACCGTCGACCACGTTGGACCAGTGCGGGGTGTTGGCGTCCTCCAGGTCGGCCAGCCACACCTTGGCGCCCGAGTTGAGGGCGTTGATGGTCATCTTGCGCTCGGTCGGCCCGGTGATCTCGACGCGGCGGTCCTGCAGGTCGGCCGGGGCCGGCGGGGCGGACCACTCGGCGGCGCGGATGTCCGCGGTCTCCGCCAGGAAGCCCAGGCTGGCTCCCGCGGCGATCTCGGCCCGCCGGGCGGCACGCGCCTGGAGGAGCTCGTTGCGGCGCGGCCGGAACCGCCGGTTCAGATCGGCGACGAACGCCACGGCCGCGTCAGACAGGATCTCGGTCATCGTTGACGGCTCCTCTCGGTGTGGTTACTCCCGCGTAGCGTAGTGGTGACGCCGCCTCACGTCAGCGGCCGTGAGAGCCAAGAAGATCACACTTGGCACATGACCGTCATCTATCCCTAACGTTCCGCATCCGGCACGCGACGGTGCGCTCGCCACGCCTCCCAGGTCGGGCCACTTCATCCGCAATGACCGTTTCCACGCGATCCGGCACTCAGCTTCCCCGATAGGTGGTGTAGCCGTACCGGTTGAGCAGCAGCGGCACGTGATACTGCCGGTCCGGGTCACGGACGTGGAAGGCCACCATGATCTCCGGGAAGAAGCAGTCCTGCCCGAGATAGGGCTCCACGTAGAACAGCAGCCGATAGCCACCGGCCTGCCAGTCGCGCATCGGCACCCGGAAGCGCAACCGGCCGTCGCCGTCGCTGCGGCCCTCGGCGACCGTCGACCAGCCGTCCGCGTCGTGGCGTTCCAGCCGCACGTAGACGTCTCCGGCCGGATCACCGGTGCCGGTGTCGAGGATGTGCGTCGAGATCCGGGCGTGCGCCTCGGCGGCCGTGCCGTCGTCAGCAGGCACCGGGCACTCGCCTCCGCCGCGACCCGGTGATCCCGCGAAGCCTGAAGATCCCCACCGCACCCCTCCATTGATCACTCGAACATGCCGGGCCCGCGGCGTGCGCCGGCGGACCGAAAAGGCAACACGGCCACCCTGCCACCTTTCGCCACGCCGGAACCGGGCCTGTGGATAACCGGCGGCTGTCCACAGGCCGCGAAAACTTGTCGGTGGAATCGGCCAGACTGTCCGCGTGCTGATTCGCGCCGACGCCCTCCCCGACCTACCGGTTCGCGACCTGCTGCCGGAGGTGACCGCCACGCTGTCCGGAGCCGGGGCGGCGGTGCTGGTCGCCCCGCCCGGCACCGGCAAGACCACGCTCGTCCCGCTCGCCCTGGCCGACGCCGGCCGGGTCATCGTCGCCGAGCCGCGCCGGGTCGCCGCCCGCGCCGCCGCCCGCCGGATGGCCACGCTGCTCGGCGAGCCGGTCGGCGAGCGCGTCGGTTATGCGGTGCGCGGCGACCGGCGCGTCTCCCGGCGCACGCTGATCGAGGTGGTCACCACCGGCCTCCTGGTCCGCCGGCTGCAAAAAGATCCCGAGCTGTCCGGTGCCTCGACGGTGGTCCTCGACGAGTGCCACGAGCGGCACCTCGACTCCGACCTGGCCCTGGCGTTCCTCGTCGAGGCACGCGCGGTGCTCCGCCCCGGCCTGCGGCTGCTGGCGACCTCGGCCACCGCCGACGCCGACCGGCTGGCCGAGGTGCTCGGCCAGCCCGGCAGCCCGGCGCCGGTGCTCACCGCGCACGCGCGCACCCACCCGGTCGAGGTGATCTGGTCCCCGCCACCCGGCCCGGTCGCACCACCGCACGGGCTGCGCGTCGACCCCAAACTCCTCGACCACGTCGCGGCGACCACCCGGCGGGCACTCGCCGAGGGCGACGGCGACGTACTGGTCTTCCTGCCCGGCGCCCGGGAGATCGAGCTGGTGGCCACCCGGCTGCGCGGCGTCGGCGCCGACGTGCTGCCACTGCACGGCCGTCAGTCCGGCGAGACACAGGACGCCGCGCTGCGCGCGGGCCCGCGCCGCCGGGTGGTGCTGGCCACAGCGCTCGCCGAGAGCAGCCTGACCGTGCCCGGGGTGCGGGCGGTGGTCGACTGCGGGCTCAGCCGGGTGCCGAGAATGGACCACTCGCGCGGCCTGGGAGCACTGGTCACCGTCCCGGTGTCCCGGTCATCGGCGGTGCAGCGGGCCGGGCGGGCCGGGCGCGAGGCGCCGGGCCGGGCCTATCGGTGCTGGGCCGAGGCGCAGCATGAGCGGCTCCCGGCGCAGTCCGAGCCGGAGATCGCGGCCGCCGACCTGACCGGCTTCGCGCTCGACCTGGCCCTCTGGGGCGACCCGTCCGGCAGCGGTCTGGCGCTGCCCGACCAGCCGCCGGCCGGGGCGCTGCGGGCGGCCGTCGCCACGCTGCGCGACCTGGGTGCGGTGGACACCGACGGACGGGTGACCGCACGGGGACGGGCGCTGGCCGGGGCCGGGCTCCACCCACGGCTGGCCCGGGCGTTGCTCGACGGGGCGGCGCTGGTCGGGGCGCGGCGGGCCGCGGAGATCATCGCGGTGCTCGACGATCCGCGATCCGCGACAGACGATCTGGTGGCGGCGGTGCGGCGGGCCCGGGCCGCGGGTGATGCCGGTTGGCGATCGGAGGTACGCCGATTGACCTCCGCCGCGGCCACCGACCTGCCAGCCCCCGCCGCCGAGCCGGCAGCGGCGGCCGCGGCCGCCGGTTCGGGCTCGGGAGCGAGTGCCGGTGCGGGTGCGGCCGGGGCTGGGGCTGGCGCTGGGGCTGCAGCTGGGCCTGGGGCTCGGATTCCGGATGATCTGGCTACGGGCTTGGTGGTCGGCTTGGCCTATCCCGAGCGGGTGGCGCTGGCGCGTGAGCCGGGTGGCCCGTCCTATCTGATGGCTGGCGGGACCGCCGCGGACCTGCCGCCCGACAGCTCGCTCGCCGGCACGCCGTGGCTCGCGGTCGCCGCCGCCGACCGGGCCGCCGGGGCGCGCACCGCGCGGATCCGCAGCGCCGCGCCGCTCGACGAGACGACCGCGCGCGAGGTCGCCGAGGCGCTGTTCGCCGAGGATGACGAGATCGGCTGGATCGACGGCGACGTCGTGGCCCGCCGGGTGCGGCGGCTCGGCGCCATCACCCTCAGCAGCAGACGACTGACCGATCCCGATCCCGCCGCGGTGCGGGCCGCCCTGCTGACCGGCCTCCGCGAGACGGGCCTCGGGCTGCTCACCTGGAACCGCTCCGCCGACGAACTCCGCGCCCGGCTGGCCTTCGCCCACGCCGCGCTCGGCGACCCGTGGCCCGACGTTTCCGACACCGCGCTGCTCGAACACGCCGCCGACTGGATCGATCCGGGCTCCGCCAGGCGCCGGTCCGACCTGGCCAAAATCGACGTCACCGCGGCGCTGCGGCGGCTGATGCCGTGGTCGGTCGCCGGCCGGCTGGACGAGGTCGCGCCCGAGCGGCTGCCGGTGCCGAGCGGCTCGCAGATCCGGCTGGACTACTCCGACCCGGGCGCGCCGGTGCTCGCGGTGAAGGTGCAGGAGGCGTTCGGCTGGCGGGACGCCCCACGGCTGGCCGACGGGCGGGTGCCGGTGCTGTTGCATCTGCTCTCCCCGGCCGGGCGGCCGGTGGCGGTGACCCGTGATCTCGCGTCCTTCTGGGTGCAGGGCTATCCGCAGGTCCGCGCGGAGATGCGGGGCCGATATCCGCGCCATCCCTGGCCGGAGGACCCGATGACCGCGGCACCCACCCGCCGGGCCAACCCGAGATCCCGATGACACCGGCAACCACGCTGACCGACGGCGGCCGGTCCTTCCCACCCCGCGCACCACCGGCCCCGCCGACGACCCACGCCGTCGATCACCCGAAGCCGGCGACCGCACCGCCCACCACCCACGTCGTTGACCAACCGAAGCCGGCGACCGCACCGCCCACCACCCACGCCGTTGACCAACCGAAGCCGACGACCGCACCGCCCACGACCGATGCCACCAGCTCCACCGTTCACGATCGCCACCTCTGCCCGCCGGCTACTCGCCCGCCTTCAACGGACCCCATCGCCGCCACCCGGTGGCGGCGCTCCACGCCCGATCCACCTACCGACCGCGCCACCGTCTCGGCCGCGACCTGAAGCGGTGCCGGTGGAAGTGCGTTCCCGCTGAGCGGGCGTCACCGATTGGCGCTCGTGCTGACCGCAAGTGATTCGAGAGGAGAGGTAACGATGACGAACACGTTCACCCCCGCGGAGAAGACCTGGCTGTCCCGGCTCGGCTCACTGCGCCAAGTGGTGCGGCAGGAGGTGGTGGCACGGCAACTGGCGCAGCGCCTGAGACCTGACGCGCCCAGGGTGCTCGACGTCGGCTGTGGGCAGGGCACGCAGGCGATCCGGCTGGCCCGGCAGGGCTACGACGTCACCGCCCTGGACTCGTCCGAGCAGATGTCGGCGGCACTGGGTCGCGCGCTGAGCGAGGAGTCCACGGCGGTGCGCTCCCGGGTTCATGCGGTCCGGGCCGATGCGAGCCGGCTCGCCGGAACCTTCTCGCCGGGCTGCTTCGACGTGGTGCTCTGCCACGGCGTGTTGATGTACTTCGCGGATCCCGGCCCGTTGCTGACCGACCTCGCCCGGATGCTGGCGCCCGGGGGCACACTGTCCCTGCTGGTCCGTAACGCCGACGCGCTCGCGATGCGGCCGGCGCTGCTGGGCGACTGGGCGATGGCAGGCGAGGCGTTCGGCACGACGACGTACGGCAATCGTCTCGGCATCCGCGCCCGGGCCGATCGGCTGTCCGATCTGACCGCCGCGCTGGCCGGGCGGGGGCTTGAGGTTTTCGCCTGGCACGGCGTCCGGGTCTTCACCGACACGGCCGCTGATGACGCTCCGCTGCCGGCGGACAACGAACTCGCGCGGATCCTCGACTGCGAGACCCGGGCCGGTGCCACGGATCCCTATCGCGGGGTCGCGGCCTTGACCCACATCTTCGCCCGCCGTCCCTGACAGCGGTGGCGGCCGGTCAGCGGCTGACCAGACCGGCCGCCACCCATCGACACATCACGGTGCGCAGCGGGAAGTGAGGCAGGTTGGTGAGGGAGATCAGGCCTCATCGCTGAAAAGGCCGGCGCGATGAAGGCAGCCGGCGCGGTGAGGGCGGCCAGCGCGGTAAGGCGGCCAGCGCGGTAAGGCGATCGGCGCGGTGAGGGAGCCAGCGCGGTGAGGCGGGCGCGGTGAGGCAGGCGGCGCGGTGAGGCAGGCGGCGCGGTGAGGCAGGCGGCGCGGTGAGGCAGGCGCGGTGAGGCAGGCGGCGCGGTGAGGCAGGCGCGGTGAGGCGGGCGCGGTGAGGCGGGCGCGGTCGGCGCGGGACGTACATCCGTGAGGGAGATCAGCCGGACGGTCGATGGAGGGGCGGGAGGTCAGCGGTTGGGGTGATCGAGTTCGGACAGACGTCGGGGTGGGCCGAAGAGGTATCCCTGGCCCAGCGGGCAGCCGAGCGCTGCCAGGGCCTCGGCGCGCTCGTTGGTCTCGATGCCTTCGCCGACGACGGTGATGCCGAGGTCCGCGCAGATGGCCAGGACGGAGCGGCAGAGGGTTCCGGCTCGTTCCGGGGCGGTGTCGACGTCGGTCAGCGTCGAGTCGAGCTTCACCGTGTCGACCGCCAGGCCGTGCAGCTGGGCGAGGGCGTTGTAGCCGCTGCCGAAGTCGTCCAGGGCGACCCGGACGCCGCGGGCGCGCAGGCGTTCGACCACCGCGGCGGCGCGCGGCAGGTCGGGGATGCGCAGGGTCTCGGTGATCTCGACGACCAGGCGGTCGGGCGGCAGCGCGTGCCGGGTCAGGGCGGCGTCGACGGCGTCTTCCAGGCCTTGCTGGCCGAGGCGGCCGGCGGAGACGTTGACGTGGACGGCGATCGGACGGCCGTACCGTTCGGCGAGGGCGTGCGCGTCGGTGCAGGCCTGGTCCAGCACGAAGTCGTCGATGGCGGAGACCAGGCCGGTGCGTTCGGCCATGGTGACGAAGACGTCGGGGTGGACCGGGCCGGCGACCGGGTCGGTCCAGCGGGCCAGCGCCTCCACGGCCACGGTGGCGCGGTCGCTGAGCCGGACGATCGGCTGGTAGTGGACCTCGAAACCGGCCGCGGCCGGGCTGCCGCCGCTGAGTGCGCCGGCCAGCAGTTGCGGCAGGTCGGCGCTCGGGCCGTGGACCGGGCCGGTGTAGCGGATCATGGCGCCCTTGCCGCGGCGTTTGACCGCGTACATGGCGGCGTCCGCGCGACGTAGCAGCAGGTCGGCGGAGAGACGGTCGCCGGGTTCGGCAGCGACCAGACCGATGCTGGCGCCGACGGTGACGGAGCGGCCGTCGATCACGTACGGCTCGCGGAGGGCGGCCAGCACCCGCTCGCCGACCCCTTCCGCCTCCACCACCCACGGCCACCCCTCCCCGCCGGAACCCGCGCCGTTCACCGACGCCCCCGCACCGGGGAAAGCCGCACCGTTCGACGACACCGCCGCCCGCGGCCCGGCGGCAGCGGAAGCAGAAGTGGCAGCGGAGGGCACGGCGGAAGCCGAGGCCGCAGCGGAAGGTGCAGCGGAAGCCGAGGCCGCAGCAGAGGGCACAGCAGAAGCCGAGGCCGCAGCAGAGGGCACAGCAGAAGCCGAGGCCGCAGCAGAGGGAACGGCGACCGAACCTGAGGACGCACCGGTGTTAGGCGAAGCGGCCCCCGACCCGGAACCCGCAGCAGCGGGGGCGGAGCCGGCGGAATCATCGGCGTGGTTCGGAGACCCTGCGGGAGCGAGGGGAAAAGCGGCCCACTCCGAACCGGACGCCGCCGGCGGGAAGTCGGTGCGGCGGCGCGCGGGACGGGTGTCGCCGGACCGCCGGCCACCGTCCGGGCGGGACGCCGCGCGTGACGCCGCGGAGACGCGGATGCCGGCGGCCGAGAGCACATACCCCCGCCGCCGTCCCATGGCCCGCCGCAGCGCCGACACCGCCCCGCGGGGTCGCGGTACGGTCGGCGGCACCGTGTCGCTCTGGTCCAACACCACCGCGAATTCGTCGCCGCCGAGACGGGCCACCAGATCTTGCGGACGGACCGAGGCGCGCAGCCGCTCACCGATGGCGTGCAGCACCCGGTCGCCCATCGCGTGGCCGTAGGTGTCGTTGATCAGTTTGAAGTCGTCCAGGTCGGCGAAGAGGACCGCCACCGGAGTACCCAGGTGCTGGTTGGCGTCGAGGGCCAGGACCAGCCGTTCGCGGAACAGGGCACGGTTCGCCAGGCCGGTCAGCGGATCGTGGTACGCCTGGTGGTGCAGCCGCCGTTGGGTTTCCGCGACCCGGTGCAGCAGCACCGTGTTGTCCAGGATGGTGATCATCTGCCGGGTCACGACCAGGCCGAGGCCGAGCCACCCGAGGTAGGCCTGGAACGATGTCAGCGGATGCCCGGTGGCCGTGCGGGCCAGCAGCACCACGCCGGTGACCAGGACCGGCACGTAGGGCAGCAGCAGGTGGAACCAGTCCCGTTGCGTCGTCGTCCGGTCGGCCGGGGTCGGGGCCGGGGCGGCCGGGCTGAGCGCGGCCAGCGCGATGCACCCCGGGCCGAGCAGGTGGCCGGCGGTTTCCAGCCAGGCGGGGCAGAGGCCGAGGAGGCGTACGCTGTCGGCCACCCCGAACGCGACCAGCCCGGCCCCGATCAGCATCAGCGGCCGCCGGCCGGCCGGCGAGTCGGGCCGGGTGGTCAGCAGCAGCACCACCATGGTGACCAGCACCAGGTCGGCGATCGGGTAGGCGGCCACCCACCAGCCGAGGGTCTGCCAGCTGGCGATGACGTCCAGTGTCCGGGCCGGGATCAGCGACCAGCCCAGGGCCAGCACCGATCCGGTGATCAGCACGCTGTCGATGAGCAGCGCCACCTGGTCGCGCCGCGGCGAGGTGGGTATCGGGCGGGGCCGGGTGCGGGTGGCCGTGAGCAGACCGATCAGCATGCAGGCGGGCAGCACCACGAAGCCGGCGTCGAAGAGGGTCGGGTGGGCGAGCCGGTCGTGCCCGGCGGCGTCCTGCACCACCCACCAGACGCGGACCGCCGTCCAGGCGGCCAGGCCGCCGGCCGCGAGCCGCCGCCAACTGCGCGGGATGCCGAGCCGGTGGCGCGCCACGACCAGGCAGGCCCACGCCGCGATGGCGCCCGCGGCGAGCTGCGCGGTGTCGGTGTAGAGCCGGGGCGCGCCCACGAACTCGCCGACCGCCACCACGGCGAGGGCGAGCGCCACAGTCCCGATCAAGCGCGCCGTCGTGATCACCACCAGTGTCCGGGCCGCGAGCATGATCCACGGCCGGAGGCATGCCCGGCCCTGAGTCACGGCCGGAGGAACGCCCCGGCCATGATCCACGGCCGGAGGGGATGCCCCGGCTGTGAGCCACGACCGGCGGGATACCGGCCATGATCCACGGCTGGATGAAAATACCTGCTCAGTCCCCGTCGGTCACGTCGGCGATGATCACCGTGACGTTGTCCGGTCCCCCGCCGCGCAACGCCAGATCGATGAGCCTCTCCGCGCACGCCTTGGGGTCGGGAACGGTTCGCATCTCTTCTTCGATGGTCACATCGTTCACCACGACGGTCAGTCCGTCACTGCAGAGCAGCCACCGGTCGCCGGCCTGCGGCTCGACGATCACGTAGGCGGGGCTGACCGGCTCGCCCTGCAGCACCCGGGTGACGACCGCCCGGCGGGGATGCCCGGCCGCCTCCTCCGGCTTGATCAGGCCCTGATCGACCAGCATCTGGACGTACGTGTCGTCCTTGGTCAACTGGTTGAGCCGCCCGTCGCGGAGCAGGTAGGCCCGCGAGTCGCCGACGTGCGCCATGGCCGCCCGCTCGCCGTTGAAGAGCACCGCGGTCAGCGTGGTGCCCATGCCCTGGAGTGAGGGGTCGGCGACGACCGTCTCGGCGATCCGCCGATTGGCCAGTTCCAGCCCGCGATGCAGCGCGTCCATCTGGTTGTCGGTGTCGATCGGGGCGTCGAGCGAGACCATGGACTCCACGGTGATCCGGCTGGCCAGATCGCCGGCGGCCATGCCGCCCATGCCGTCCGCGACGACGAGGAGCCGGTCACCGGCGTAATGACAGTCCTCGTTGTTGCTCCGGACGTGTCCTTGATCGGTGACGGCTGCCCACCGCAGGTGCAAGGTCATGGCGTGCAGCCTGCCAGGTCGATGGCTGGCTGTCTGCACGTGGTGGGCGGCATGTCGCACATGTCGTAGTCGAAAATACACTCAGGCCGGGTCATGGGGCCGTCCTAGGCATCGAGGATCGATTTCGGTCACCTTCCGTGTCGGCGCGATCCATTCCAGTACGGTCTCCTCGACCGGCCAGCCGCGGACCGCCACCGCGCTCTCCGGCGGCCGCACCGGCTCCGGACAGAGAATCTTGGATCGCATCTGCCCGTTCGGAATGAAGGTAACCTCACCCGTCGACAGCAGCATGGTGGTGGAGGTGTCGTCGACCGCGATCAGCTGCCCGACGATCACCTCGCGCACCGGGCCGTCCGGCGGCCCGACCTCGATGGCGCTGCGCGGCAGCACCGGCGCGCGGAGGAAGACCACGCCGACGACGATCGGCAGCGCGGTGGCGGCGGCCACGGCCGGCCAGTGGGTGACCAGCCGCGCCCAGCGGGCCGGGACCGGCCCGGTGAGCAGCGGACCGAGCAGCGGCGGCACCGCGAGCATCAGCGCGGTGCCCTGTTCGCCACCGCGGATCGCACTGACCACCCCGGGCCAGACGAAGATCCAGGTGAGCACGCCGACCAGGATCGGCACGACCAGGGTGTTCCAGGCCATCACCGGGCGTCCGACGCGCAGGCGTTGCACCGCGGTCAGCCCGAGCACCGCGACCACCAGCATCTCCAGCGCCGGCAGCAGGCGCAGCTGCCAGGTGAAGCCGGCGATCAGTACGGCGATCAGCACCACCCAGTCGGGCATCCGCAGCGCGGCGACCGCGATCGGCGACCGTCCGGCGTCGCCCGGGTTGCTCACCAGCAGGATTCCGCCGAGCACCCGCAGGATCAGGATCACCGCGGGGATCGCCCAGCTCAGCGTGATGAACAGGGCGCTGATCATGCCGAGCGGGTTGATGTACTGGACCATCAGCAGCATGGTCGGCAGGTCCTGGCGGCTCAGGTACCAGACCCGCAGGACGAGCAGCATCAGCGGGAAGGCCGGCAGGACGGTGAGCAGCCAGTTGAGCTGGGCGCGCCGCCGGCGGGGCGCGATCACCGGGCCTTTGGCGTAGTAGTCGGTCATCCCAGCGGGTCCTCCCACGGGAGCTGCCGGACGTCGGGCCGGGTGACCCGGGGCTGCTCGGCGACCGCGATCGGCGTCTTGCCGTTCTCCGCCACCTCGACCTGCAGATTGTTCCGGAACGCATTCTCCCACCGGTCGTCGTGCGGATCGGCGTAGGAGCGGTACAGCGTCAGATCGACCAGCTTCTTCAAGGCGGGGTTGTCGCCGACGTTCACGCCCCACGCCTCGGTGGCGTCCAGTCCGAGGTCCCAGTGGGCGTATTTCGCGGGGAATTCCGCTTTCCATCCGGCGAGGATGGCGGCGTCCGTGGTGACCGCGTCCACTTCGTGCTTGTCGAGCATGGCGAAGCATTCCCGGACGCGGTTCTTGCGGACCACGTTGGCCCCGACGCGCGACGGCGCGGCCTCACTGGTCGAGGTGGACAGCGTGCAGACGTTCTGCCCGCGCAGATCCTCCAGGGCGGCGACCGGACTGTGTCCGGTCAGCGTGATCACCGACTGTTCGGTGTAAAGGTACGGCTGCGAGAAGGTCACTCCGGCGGCGATCCGGTCCGGTGTGATGCTGTAACTCGCGATCACCATCTTGACCGGGACGCGATTGCCTTTCTCGTCGTTCGCCTGCATCCGCGCCCGGTCCTCGGACTCCATGCCGTAGAAGTGCACCTGGCTGCGACGGAAACCGAGATCTTCGGCGATCATGTACGCGATGTCGATGTCGAATCCCGACCAGATCTTCGTTTTCTCGTTGTAGTACGCCGTCCCGTACTGATCGTCCTTGACGCCGACGGTCAGCACCGGCCAGCCGTCCACGCCGGACTGGGCCCGCAGATCGGCGACCGACGGCGGCCCGCCCACCAGCAGCCGCACCATGGTCATCCCGACCGCCAGCGCCAGCGCCAGCCCCAGCCCGGCCAGTCGCAGCGCCGCCATGTTGAACCGGTCGGCCCGCTCCGGCAGCGGCTCCGGCTCGGGCAGCGTCCCGGGCTCCACCGGCAGTGGCAGCCGCCCCTCGTCGACCGCCTCCTGCACCGCGATGTCGCGCGCGGCGATGTCCTCCACGGTCCGCCGCCGCAGCTTCCACACCCGGCGCAGCTGCGGTGGAATCCCGCCGGCCAGGTCACCGAGCAGCGCCCCACCGCGGAAGGAGTCCCGCACCCCCGACCCGCCGGCGGAAGAAGCACCCGACCCGCCCGCGGAAGAAGCACCCACCCTGCCCGCCGAGGAAGCACCCGACCCGCCCGGCGAAGAAGCGGGAGCCGAGACGCCCGGCGGCCCGGAAACACCCGGAGCAGCCGGAATCCGCGTAGTGCCCGGAGAAGCCCCGCTGTCCGACGCCGATTCCGGCGGTTGTCCCACAGACCCCATCGACCCTCCCCCCACACCCCGATCGAGCCATCGTGCACCATGCCGAACGGACGGCCGCGATCGGCTCACGGCACCGGATCGCCGGTCCCGAGCGGCACCCGCGGCCCGCACCGCCGCAGTCGATCGGCGGCCAGCCGCAGCCCTCTGCCCAGACCGTACTTTTGTATCGCCGCCAACGCATAGGCGCTGCACGTCGGCGTGAATCGGCACCGGGTGGGCAGCCGGGGCGACACTTTCCGGTAACCCCGGATGGCGGCCACCACCAGGCGTTCCGCGGGCCGTTCGGTCGATCGATGCCCGAGCAGCGCGACAACGGTCAGCAGACTGCTCAATCGGAAGAGATCGCAGCCGGGACCATCGCAGTCACAGCCGGGAACGTCGCAATCCGGCAGATCGCACCCGGGACCGCAGTCGCAGTTGTCATACCACCGGTTCCGCTTCCCCGGCTCGTCCGGCTCGGCGGCGACAAGGTCGTCGGGCACATTCGTCACGGCCACATCGTGCCGGACCCGCTCCACCGGTCACGATCCCCGGAACCGCCAGAAGATCCAAGATCAAAACACCATTGAGCGGTACGCCGTGAGCACCCCCGCCGCGCCGATCGGCGACGGGGGTGGCCGGGTGGCGTCAGCGCGAGGTGCGGACGACCACGGCGCTTTCCGGGGGCAGCACGACCCGGTCGCGTTCCAGGATGACGCCGTCGGCGGTGGCCAGCAGCACCGCCGAGGGAACGGCGCGCAGACTCACCGTCTGCGGCGTCTCGGCGAGGTTCGCCGCGACCGCGTGCCGGCCGCGACGGATCACCACGAACTGGTCGCCGTGCCACACCTCGACCTCGGACAGCCAGGGATCGGTCAGGTCGGGCACCTCACGGCGCAGCCGGATCAGCTTCTTGTACAGGGCCAGCATCTCGGCGTGCTCCGGTTTGCCGAGCTCCGACCAGTCCAGCTTGGATCGTTGGAAGGTGGCCGGGTCCTGCGGGTCGGGCACGTCCGCCTCGGCCCACCCGTGCCGGGCGAACTCGCGGCGGCGTCCGGTCTGCACCGCGGCCGCCAGCTCCGGCTCGGGGTGGCTGGTGAAGAACTGCCACGGGCTGCTCGCCGCCCACTCCTCGCCCATGAAGAGCATCGGCGTGAACGGCGAGGTCAGCAGCAGCGTCGCGCCGACCTTGAGCAGTCCCGGGGACAGCGTGGCGGTGAGCCGGTCGCCGATCGCCCGGTTGCCGATCTGGTCGTGGTTCTGCAGGAAGGCGACGAACCGGTGGCCCGCGGTGCGCTGCCGGTCGACCGGTCGGCCGTGCCGCCGGTTGCGGAACGACGACCAGGTGCCGGCGTGGTAGAACGCGCCCTCCAGCACGGTACGCAGGCAGTCCAGCGAGCCGAAGTCGCCGTAGTAGCCCTGGCGTTCCCCGGTCAGCAGGCTGTGCAGCGCGTGGTGCACGTCGTCGTCCCACTGGGCGTGCAGGCCGTACCCGCCGGCCTCGCGCGGGGTGATCAGTTTCGGATCGTTGAGGTCGGACTCGGCGATCAGCGTCAGTGGTCGGCGCAGCGCCGTGGACAGCGACTCCACCTCGACCGCGAGTTGTTCCAGCAGGTGCACCGCGCCCTCGTCGTGCAGCGCGTGCACGGCGTCGAGCCGCAGCCCGTCGATGTGGTAGTCACGCAGCCACATCAGCACGCTGTCGGCGATGTACCGCCGGACCTCGCCGGAGTCGGGGCCGTCCAGGTTGAGCGAGCTGCCCCAGGTGTTCTGCCCGGCGCTCAGGTAGGGCGCGAACATCGGCGCGTACGCCCCGGAGGGGCCGAAGTGGTTGTAGACGACGTCGAGCACCACGCCCAGGCCCTTGGCGTGGGCCGCGTCGACGAACCGTTTCAGCCCGTCCGGCCCGCCGTACGCCTCGTGCGGGGCGTACCAGCAGACGCCGTCGTACCCCCAGTTGTGCTCGCCGTTGAACGCGTTGACCGGCAGCAGTTCGACCAGGTCGACACCGAGGTCGACGAGGTGGTCGAGACGCTCGATCGCGGCGTCGAACGTGCCGGCCGGGGTGAACGTGCCGATGTGCAGCTCGTAGAGCACCGCGCCGGGCAGCTGCCGGCCGGGCCAGCGCTGGTCGGTCCAGGTGAAGGCGGCGTGGTCGTAGACCCGGCTGGGCCCGTGCACACCCTGCGGCTGCCAGGCCGACCGCGGGTCGGGGACCGGGGCGGCGACGTCCTCCAACACGTACGCGTAGTCGGTGCCGGGACCGGCGGTGGGCACGTCCAGGCGCCACCAGCCGCCGTCGCCCGGCTCCATCTCGTGCTCCTGGTCGTCCAGGCGCAGCTTGGGCGACTTCTCCGGCGCCCATACCTCGAAGGTTGTCATTCTTTCACCAGGAGAGCGACGGGATAGGTCTGCAGCAGATCGGCGACGGCCAGGCGGTTTCCACCGTAGCTGGTATTCGTGAACACTTCCGTCCAACTGTGGCCGTCGAGTGACAGGGTGGTGTCGTGCCACCCGCCGTGGCGTGACAATCCGACCGGGAGGCGGGTGGCGACCGCCACCACGCCGCCGCGGTCGAAGGCGAGCACGTGCTCACCGAGGCGCCCCTCGGCGAACACCGGCCGGTAGGAGCGGAACAGCTCGGGCCGCCGGCGCAGCAGCCGCAGCGTGCGGCTGACCACCAGCAGCTTGGCGGCGCCGGTCTCGTCGACCGGCGGCTGCCACCCGTCGTCGAGACGGCCGAGCAACTCGCGGCGGGCGGCGAAGTCGACCGGCCGCCGGTTGTCCGGGTCGACCAGCGAGTAGTCCCAGAGCTCGGTGCCCTGGTAGACGTCCGGGACGCCGGGCATGGTCAACTGGACGAGTTTCTGGCCCAGTGAGTTGGACCAGCCGGGCGGGGTGATCGAGGCGGCGAAATCGGTCACCTCGCGGTGCAGGTCGGGGTCGTCGTAGATCCGGTCGACCATCTCCCGCAGCGCGGTCTCGAACGGTTCGTCCGGCTGCTGCCACGTGGTGGAGGTCGCGGCCTCCCGGGCGGCCTTCACGGCGTACGCCAGTAATCGGTCTTTGGACAGCGGCCACGCGCCGACCGTGACCTGCCAGATCAGATGGGCCAGCGCGGGGTCCGGGAGCGGAGCGAGCCGGACCCAGCGGCGCACCACCTCGGTCCAGTCGCCGGGCAGTTCGGACAGGACCGCCAGCCGGGCCCGGACGTCCTCGCCGCGCTTGGTGTCGTGGGTGCTCAGCGAGGTCATCGTGTCCGGCCAGTCCTGCTGGCGGGCGCCGGAGCACTCGTGGAACTCGTCGGTCGAGACGCCGAACCGGGTCGGGTCGTTGCCCACCTCGTTGCGGGCCACGAACCGGGTCCAGCGGTAGAACCCGGTGTCCTCGACGCCCTTGGCCATCACCGCGCCGGTGAACTGCTGGAAGCGGATGGCGAGCTCGTCGGCGGGGTTGCGCAGCCGGCCGGTGAGCCGGTCCAGCGTGCTGATCATCTGCGGACGCCGACGGCCGGCCTCGGCGCGCGCCTGCGCCAGATGCCGGGCACCGCCCGGCAGGTAGGAGCGGTAGACCGGGAAGCAGGCGGCCAGCTCCGCGAGGCCCCGCGGCGCCGCCTCGACCTCGGGGACCAGCCGGGCGAGCCGGGCGAGCTCGGCGGCGAGCAGCCGGGTGGCGACGTGGTGCTTGGTGTCGTGCGTCAGGTTCTGGAAGGTGACGGTGGCGCCGGTCAGGTGGTGGTCCAGCGTATCGAAGAAGGCCTCCGTGCCGGTGTCCACGAACACGCCGTTGACCTCGGCCATCGCGTCGTACCCGGTGGTGCCGGCGACCGGCCAGCGGGGCAGCGGCTCGCCCGGCTCCAGGATCTTCTCGATCACCAGCCAGGCCTCCGGAGCGGCGTCGTGCAGCCGCTGCAGGTATCCCGCCGGGTCGCGCAGGCCGTCCGGGTGGTCGACCCGGATGCCGTCGACCAGGCCCTCGCGGACCCAGCGCAGGATCTCGGCGTGGGTGGCCTCGAAGACCTCCGGGTCCTCGACCCGCAGCCCGGCCAGCTCGGTGATCGCGAAGAACCGGCGGTAGTTGATCTCGGAGTCGCCACGGGTCCAGTCGGCCAGCTCGTAGTGCTGCCGGTCGTGCACCTCGCGCGGGGTGCCGCCACCGGTCCCGTCCGCGATCGGGTAGCGCTTGTCGTAGTAGACCAGCTCGTCGCCCTCGACCTTGAGCTCGTCGAGCGCGCCCGGGTCGGCGGCCAGCACCGGGAGCAGGATCTTCCCCCGCTCCCAGTCGATGTCGTAGAACTTGGCGTAGGCCGATTCCCGACCGCGCTTGAGCACGTCCCACCAGGTCGGGTTGGCCTTGGCGACGGCCACCCCGGCGTGGTTCGGCACGATGTCGACGACCAGGCCGAGCCCGGCGTTCTTCAGCGCCGCGGACAGCGCCCGCAGGCCGTCCGCGCCGCCCAGCTCCGGGCTGACCTGGGTGTGGTCGACCACGTCGTACCCGTGCTCGGAGCCGGGCGAGGCGGTCAGCAACGGGGCCGAGTAGAGGTGGCTCACGCCCAGATCGGCCAGATAGTCGGCGATCTCGGCGGTGGCCTTCAGCGGGAAGTCGGGACGGACTTGGACTCGGTACGTACTGCTGGGGCGCATCACACCGTCCTGTCGAGCACGATGAGGGACCGGTCCGGCACCAGGATCTTGTGGCCGGCCTCGACGACCGAGGGGCGATCCGGGGACGGTTCGGCGGTTTCGATGACCTTCTCCCACTTCTCCCCGTACTCCGCGGGAGGCGTGGCGAACTCGATGGGGGCGTCGTGCGCGTTGAAGAACAGCAGGAACGAGCTGTCCACGTGCCGCTGGCCGTACTGGCCGCGCTCGCGGATGCCCTCGCCGTTGACGAACAGCGCGACCGCCCGGCCGAAGTCGTTGCCCCAGTCGTCGCCGGCCATCGGCCGCCCGTCCGGGGTGAACCACTCCAGGTCGGGCAGCGGGTCGCCGCCGCCGCGCGCGGTCACCGGCAGACCGGTGAAGAAGCGGCGACGCTGGAACACCTGGTGCCGGTGCCGGAACGCGGTCAGCTTGCGGGCGAACTCGAGCAGCTGCTCGTCCGCGTTCTCCCAGTCGATCCAGCTGATCTCGTCGTCCTGGCAGTACGCGTTGTTGTTGCCCTGCTGGGTGCGGCCGAGCTCGTCGCCGTGCGAGATCATCGGCACGCCCTGGCTGAGCATCAGCGTCGCCAGGAAGTTGCGGCGCTGCTTGGCGCGCAGCTCCAGCACCTTCTCGTCCTGGGTGGGGCCCTCGATGCCGCAGTTCCAGGACCGGTTGTGGCTCTCGCCGTCCCGGTTCTCCTCGCCGTTGGCCTCGTTGTGCTTGTCGTTGTACGCGACCAGGTCGTTGAGGGTGAACCCGTCGTGCGCGGTGACGAAGTTGATCGAGTGGAACGGCTTGCGCCCGTCGTCCTGGTAGAGGTCGGCCGAGCCGGTGATCCGGCTGGCGAACTCGGCCAGGGTGGCCGGCTCGCCGCGCCAGAAGTCGCGGACCGTGTCCCGGTACTTGCCGTTCCACTCGGTCCAGTTCGGCGGGAAGTTGCCGACCTGGTAGCCGCCCGGGCCGACGTCCCACGGCTCGGCGATCAGCTTGACCTGCCCGACGATCGGGTCCTGCTGGACCACCTCGAAGAAGGTGGAGAGCCGGTCCACGTCGTAGAACTCGCGGGCCAGCGTCGACGCGAGATCGAAGCGGAAGCCGTCGACGTGCATCTCGGTAACCCAGTAGCGCAGCGAGTCCATGATCAGCTGCAGGCTCTGCGGGCTGCGCACGTTCAGGCTGTTCCCGGTGCCGGTGTAGTCCATGTAGAACTGCGGCTGGTCGTCGACCAGCCGGTAATAGGTGCGGTTGTCGATGCCCTTCAGCGAGAGGGTGGGCCCGAGGTGGTTGCCCTCCGCGGTGTGGTTGTAGACCACGTCCAGGATGACCTCCATCCCGGCCGCGTGCAGGGCCTTGACCATGCCGCGGAACTCCTGGGTCTGCTGGCCGAGCGTGCCGGTCCCGGAATAACCGTGGTACGGCGCGAAGAAGCCCAGCGTGTTGTAACCCCAGTAGTTGCGCAGGCCCAGGTCGTGCAGCCGGTTGTCGTGCACGAACTGGTGCACCGGCATCAACTCGACCGCGGTCACGCCGAGGCTCTTGAGGTGCTCGATGATCGCCGGATGGCCGATCGCCGCGTACGTCCCGCGCATCTCCCGGGGAATCTCCGGGTGCCGCTGGGTGAGCCCCTTCACGTGGGTCTCGTAGATCACCGAGTGGTGGTAGGGGATGTCCGGCCGGCGGTCGTTGCCCCAGTCGAAGTACGGGTTCACCACCACGCCCTTGGGCATGTACGGCGCCGAGTCGAGGTCCGACATCTGGTCGGGGTTGCCCATCTCGTACGCGTACAGCGAGGGATGCCAGTCGATGTCCGAGTCGACCGCCCGCGCGTACGGGTCGAGCAGCAGCTTGTGCGGGTTGCAGCGCAGCCCGCGGTGCGGCTCGTAGGGCCCGTAGACCCGGTATCCGTACCGCTGGCCGGGCTCGACACCGGGCAGATACGCGTGCCAGACGAAGGCGTCCTGCTCGTGCAGCAGCACCTTGCGCTCGTTCCCGGAGGCGTCGAAGAGACAGAGCTCGACCGCCTCGGCCACCTCGGAGAAGATCGCGAAGTTGGTACCGGTCCCGTCGTAGGTCGCCCCCAGTGGATACCGGTGACCAGGCCAGACCTGCATGTGTCGAACCCCCCTCGGCCTTGCGTCGGTCGCGACCGGCCCGCGGTTCATGCCCATCCGCGGGGTCGGTTAATCCTGCCCGGCCGCGTCTTCGGCAATTCTTCCGGAGCGGGCTGATACGGTCGGCCCGACTGTCCGATTAGGCGCTAATTTATCCCCTTACGGGGGTTTAGCGTGTTCGAAAACGAGCATAGAGACGACGTGCCGCGCATGGATCTCCTGACCTTCGGTCCGCAGGTGTGCGGCGTCCCCGCACCGGACGCCGGAACGGGACGGGAATGGCTGGTCAGCGACGGTCTCGGCGGGTGGGCCTCGGGCACCGTGAGCGGCCTGCGCACCCGACCCGAACACGCCCTGCTGTGCGTCGGCGGACCGGGACGCACGCCACACGTGGCGTTGGCCTCACTCGATCTGACCGTGACGCTCGCCACGGGCACCAAAGTCCCGCTTTACACCCATGCGTGGGAATCCGGGCGCCTCGATCCGGCCGGCTACCGCCTCCTGGAGACGTTCACCCTCGCCGGCGGACTGCCCCGCTGGCGCTGGCGGATCGGCGACGTGGTGATCGAGCGCGAACTCGCGATGCGGCCCGGCCTCGCCGTGATCCATCGCGTGCTCAGCGCGCCCGGCCCGGTCACCCTGACCGTCGCCGCGATGTGCACCTGGCGCGCCGCGGCCACCAGCCGGCGGGCCGACGGACCCGGGCTGCGGATCGAGCCGGCCGCCGACGGGGTGGTCATCGAGGACGCGTACCGGCTGGCCGGAACCGGTTGGCAGGCTGCCGGGCAGTGGCATCTGGGCGCCCGCACCGGCGAGCAGATCGAGGACCTGTGGCTGGCCGGGACCTTCGGCAAGCAGGTCGGACCGGGCGAGAGCCTGGAGATCTCGGCCTGGGCCGGCGATCCGGCGGTACGCCCGCCGGCGCCGCCGGTGGTCCTGGCCGCGGCGCGGGAACGGGCCCATCGGCTGGTCACCGCGGCCAAGGCGGAGGGGTACGCGGGAACCCTGGCCCTGGCGGCCGACACCTTCATCCTCGACGGCCCGCAGGTGGCCGACGGCTACCCGTGGTCGGGCCGGCCGGCCCCGCTCGCCGCCTACGAGGGCCTGTTCCTCGACACCGGCCGCGCCGACGAGGGCCGCGAGCTGCTCACCGCCCTGGTCGAGCAGCCGTCCGGCGAGGTCGACTTCCCGCTCTGGCTGGTGCACGCGATCGACCGGCACGTGACCCGCACCGGGGACAGCGACCTGGCCCGCGCGTCGGCCGTCCCGCTCGGCCGGCTGCTGCGCCAGTCGCTGGCCGCCTCGCCCGGCATGCGGCTGGATCCGCACGACGGCCTGCTCACCCTGCCCGCCGACGGCGGCCGGGCCGGCAAACTCGTGGAGCTCAACGCGCTCTGGGTGAACGCCCTGGCCGGCCTGGCCGACCTGCTCGCCGAGGGCGGGCGCGACGACGCCGAGCCGCGCGGCCGGCACGCGGTCGCCCGCGCCTCGTTCCTGCGACGCTTCCCGGCCCCCGAGGGCTGGCTCCACGACATCGTGGAAGGCCCGGCCGCGCCGTACCCGCTGGGCGCCGGGACGCAGCATGACGATCCGACGCTGCGGCCGTACCAGCTGCTCGCCTGGTCGCTGCCGCACGGGCCGATGCGCGGCGGTGGCGACGGGCCGGTCCGGGCCGTGGGACGGGCCCTGCTCACCCCGTCCGGGCTGCGCACGCTCGCCCCGGACGAATACGGCTACGACGGCTCGCAACCGGACCAGGGCCGGGTGCGGCCGTGGCTGATCGGGCCGTACGCCGACGCCTGCGCGGCCACCGGCCGGCCGGTCGACGGGTTGCTCGACGGCCTGGCCGCGCAGCTCGCCGAAGCCGGCCTCGGGTCGGTCGGCGAGGCCGCGCACGGGGACGCGCCGCACCCGGCGGTCGGGCGGCCGTTCGACGCGCTGGCCGTCGCCGAGATGCTACGAGTGGAGACGAGGTACGCCCCATGAGGCGGATCCTGATGCTCTCCTGGGAGTATCCACCGCTGCTGGTGGGCGGCCTCGGGCGGCACGTGCACGCGCTGGCCGGGGCACTCGCCGCGGCCGGCCACGAGGTCACCGTCGTGACCCGGCACGCGCCCGGGGCCCTCGTCGAGGAGCACGGCGACGGGGTACGCGTGATCCGCGCCCCGGAGGACCCGCCCGCCTTCGAGGTGGCCGGCGGTGACCTGCTGGCCTGGGCGCTCGCCTTCAACCACACGCTCACCCGGGCCGCGCTGCGTGCCGCGCGCGGCCGCCGCTTCGACGTGGTGCACGCCCACGACTGGCTGGTCGCCCACGCCGCCGTCACCCTGCGCGACCACCTGGACGTGCCGCTGGTGGCGACCGTGCACGCCACCGAGTCCGGCCGGCACCAGGGATGGCTGCCGGCCGCGCACAACCGGAGCATCGACGACATCGAACGCTGGCTGTGCCACGAGGCCAACCGGGTGATCGTCTGCTCGGAGTACATGCGGGCCGAGGTGACCCGGCACTTCGAAGTGCCGGCCGGCCGGGTCGACGTGGTGCCCAACGGGGTGGACGCGCTGCGCTGGCGGGCGCGGCCGCGGGCGGTCGCGGCGGCCCGGGACGAATATGCCGGGACGGGCGGGCCGCTGATCAGCTTCGCCGGGCGGCTGGTCTACGAGAAGGGCGTCCAGCACCTGCTCGCGGCGGTACCGGAACTGCGGGAACGCTTTCCGGGACTGCGGGTGGTCATCGCGGGCGACGGCCCGTACCGGCGGGAACTGGAACTCGCCGGCCGCGAGCTGGGGGAGACCGTGAGTTTCGCCGGATTCCTGACCGGCCATGATCTGACCGCGCTGATGGCGGCGTCGGACTGCTACGTCGTGCCCAGCATCTATGAGCCGTTCGGGATGGTGGCGGTGGAGGCGGCGGCGGCCGGGACACCGGTGGCGGTGGCGGCGACCGGCGGACTGTCCGAGATCGTCGAGCACGGGGTGACCGGGGTGCACTTCCCGGCGGGTGACCCGGGCGGCCTGGCGGCGGCGGTGAGCGGGGTGCTCAGCGACCAGGAGTACGCGCGGGGGCTGGCGTCGCGGGCCCGGGCGCGGGTGGTCGAGGACTTCAACTGGCCGTCCATCGCGGCGCGCACCGCGCAGGTCTATCCGGTGGCCGCCGCGCCGCGGATCTCCTCGAAGATCCTGGCGGCGCGGGCGATGTCCGGCGAGATCCACTCCGCCATGAGGGTGTGAGGTCAGCTTACGGAGGCGGAATGGACGGCGAGGCCGGTGTGGGCGGCGGCCAGCAGCGGCGTCCGGACGCCGTGCCGGCGGCCCTCGGCGACCAGGTCACCGACGATCGCGTCGCCCTCCACCGGCCGGCCGGCGACCAGATCGCGATACAGCGACGAGGTGGTCGGCTCGCTGCTGCCGATCGTGGTGTGGACGATCTCCCGGGCCTGCGGGCGGGGCGGGAAACCGGCCGCGGTGGCCACCGCGATCGCCTCGTCCGCGATCGCCCGGTTGACCTCCGGGCCGCCCGGCGCCGCGTTGATCGCGCCGATCGAGCCCCGCATCAGCGTGGTCGCCGCACCCAACGTGGCCAGCAGGACCCACTTCTCCCACATCTCGGCGCGGATGTGCCGGGAGGTCCGCGCGTCGAAACCGGCCTCGCCGATCGCCGCGGCCACCGCGTCCATCCGGTCGTCCGGGCCGCCGTCGAGCGGGCCGCACACCAACCGGGCCAGCCCGGTCATCTGCACCACGTCGCCGTGCTCGTCGGTCGTCGCGTGGATCATGCAGAGCCCGCCCCAGACGTGCTCCACGCCGAACGCCGTGATCAGCGTCGGGACGTGGCGCATCCCGTTGAGCAGCGGCACCACCACCGTGCGCGGGCCGATCGCGGCGCCCAGGCCGGCCACCACCGCGTCCAGGGCATAGCTCTTCACCGCCACGACGACCAGGTCGTAGTGCCGGTCGACGCGGGTGATCACCCGGGGCGTCAGCCGCGTCTCACCGCCCGGGCTCCTGATCCGCAGCCCGCGCTCGGCGAGCACCGTCGCCCGGCCCTCCCGGACCAGGAAGGTGACATCCCGTCCGGCCTCGGCCAGCCGGCCGCCGAAGAAGCCGCCGGTGGCCCCGGCCCCGGCGACGAGGATCCTCATCCGAGCTGCTCGTCGTCGAAACACCAGCGCCAGGTCTCCCCCGGCTCGAACGAGCGCATCACCGGGTGGCCGGTCTCGGCGTGGTGGGCCGACATGTGGCGGCGCGGGGACGAGTCGCAGCAGGCGACCAGGCCGCACGACAGGCACAGACGCAGGTGCACCCAGTCGTCGAACCCACCGGCGACGCACTGCGGGCAGCCGTCCTCGTACGCGCTGAGCGGGGCCGGCTCGCCGGACTCCTTGAGATGCTGGCAGATCACTCTTCACTCCGTCGCAGCTGGGACTCTTCCAGGTCGAGCTCGCGCTGGGCGCGGACCAGCACCTCCTCGGGGATCCTGCCCTCGTTCCGGGCGATCTTGAAGACGTGCCGTTCGGCTCTGATCATCTCGCGTCGCAGCCGCCCGTACGCGGCCGAGGGGGTTTCCTGCTGCTGGCTGCCGAGCCGCTCCCAGGCGTTGTTGGAGCGGCTCTCGACCAGCCCGCGCAGCCGGTCGACGACCGAGGCGGGCGCGCCGTCCGCGTTCTCCTCCAGCGCGGCCAGGGCGGCCCGGCTCGCCGCGTGCTGGATGCCGGCCTCGGCCAGCGCGTCCTGGGCGCTGTTGTCCTCGCGCACGCCCAGCCGGATCGCCAGTCCCGGCAGCGTGGTCCCCTGCAGCAGCAGGGTCAGCACGATCGTCGCGAAAGCCACGAAGATGAACAGGTCCCGGGGATACATCGGGACGTCCCTGAGCCCCGGCAGGGGCAGCGTCTGCGCGGCGGCCAGCGTCACCACGCCGCGCATGCCGGCCCAGGCCACCACGGTCGGCACGCTGACCGGCACCCGGGGGCCGCGCGCCCGCACCCGGGGGAAGAGCCGCCCCAGATACGTCGCCGGATACATCCACACGAAGCGGACCGCCACCAGCAGCCCGAAGACCAGCGCCGTGACGCTGACCGTGGTGGCCACGCCGGTCTCGATCCCGTCCACCACCATCCGCAGTTGCAACCCCACCAGCAGGAAGACGACGCCTTCGAGGAGGAAGGTGACGAGCCGCCAGACCGCGTCCGTCTGCAGCCGGGAGGTGGCCGACAACAGGTACGGGATCCGGTGCCCCAGATACAGGCCGGTGATCACCACGGCCACCACGCTGGAGGTGCCCAACTCCTCGGCGACGATCACCACGACGAACGGGGTGAGCAACGACACGGCGTCGTCGAGCAGCGGATCCTCGATCCAGCGGTGCAGCTTCGCGGCGGCCACCGCGGCGACGATGCCGATCACGATGCCGCCGCCGGCCTTCTGCGCGACCTGCCGGCCGATCTCCCCGAAACCGACCGCGGTCCCGGACAGCGCGCTCACCGAGATGCGCACCATCACCAGCGCGGTCGCGTCGTTGAGCAGGCTCTCGCCCTCGAGGATGGTGACCACGTGCCGGGGCAGGCCGACCCGGCGGGCGATCGCGGTCGCCGACACCGCGTCCGGCGGGGCGACGATCGCGCCCAGCGCGACACAGGCGGCCAGCGGCGCGCCGGGCAGCAGCCAGTGCACCGCGAAACCGATCACGAAGGCGCTGAGCAGCACCAACCCGACCGCGAGCAGCAGGATCGGGCGTAACGCGCTGCGGAAGGCGGGCACCGAGGTCTGCAGGGCCGCCACGTACAACAGCGGCGGCAGGATGCCGATCAGGACGAACTCCGGCTCCAGGTGCGCCTGCGGGAAACCCGGCACGTACGACAGCGCCAGACCCGCCACCAGCAGGACCAGCGGCGCCACGAAACCGAGTCGCCGGGCGAGCGCCGCGCCGACCACCGAGATCGCCACGAGCACGACCGTGTCGACGATGCTCTCCATGGCCGGAAAGCTTATGTCAGGCCGTGGTGATCACACCCGAGCGCGCCACCGTGCGGGTGTAGGTGCCGTCCGTGCCCGCCCGCAGCCACATGCCGTCCACCGAGAAGACGTACGGCGTCTTCGGGATCAGCCCGGTGACCGTGGCGGTCATCCAGCCACAGGCGGTCGGCGTCACGGTGAGCCAGCCCGGCGTCTCCGGCTGCGCACCGACCACCAGCTTCTGGCTGACCGCCAGAATGTGGTAGTCGACCAGCTGGTCTCCGCCCGGGTTGAACCATTTCACGGTGGCGGTGGTGCTGCCCGCGGTGACGTCGAGGCCGTTGATCTGGCCGCCCTTGAAGACCGCCGGGTCACAGCCGGGGCTGCCGCTGGGCCGCGGGGTCGCCGACCCGGAGGGCAGCGGCGGCAGGCTGGCGAGGCCCGGGGTGGTGCCGGGCGAGACGCTGCGGGTCGGCGACGGGGCGACACTGCCGGTGGCCATCAGCAGCCACGGCGTCCCGGTGGGCGACGGGGCGGCCTGCGGGGTCGTGGCGGAGGCGCAGGCGGCCAGCAGCAGCGAGCCGGCGAGCAGGGGCAGGGCGACGGCGACGGCTTTCCGGATCCTCGGCACGCCTTCAGGTTCGGGCGGATCCGCCGGGGGCTTAGCCGCCGATCGCGATGGCAGGCCGGTCGCGAGACGTTTGGTGGCCATCGTCACAGCGTCGGCACGGTCGGATACCCGGCAGGGCGCCGCCCACCCATCCGGCGGGCCCCGTCGTACGTAATGATGCGAAGAGGCCGGAATGAACTCTGCGGCCCGGCTGTTGGCAGCGGAAAGCCCGCGAGAGCGGGCGACGTCTTCGAGGAGGTCCGCAGCGTGCTCGACCCACACGGGCTCTACGAGGTGGCCGGGGAGTTGCCGGCCCTGGACGGCCCGGTGCTCATCCAGGCGCTGACCGGGTTCGTCGACGCGGGCAGCGCGATCCAGCTCGCCCGGGAAAGCCTTCTGGAAAATTTGGAGAGCGAGGTCGTCGCCACCTTCGACCTGGACCAGCTGCTCGACTACCGGTCCCGCCGGCCCCCGATGATCTTCGTGGCCGACCACTTCGAGAGCTACGACGACCCGGTGCTCGCCCTGCACCTCGTCCGCGACCAGCTCGGCATCCCGTTCCTGCTGCTCACCGGCCCCGAGCCGGACCTGCAGTGGGAGCGCTTCATCGCCGCCCTCACCGGCCTGATCGACCGCCTCGGGGTCAAGGCCACCATCGGGCTGAACGCGATCCCGATGGCCGTCCCCCACACCCGCCCGGTCAGCATGACCGCGCACGCCACCGACAAGAGTCTGCTCGGCGAACACGAGTCGTGGCTGCAGCGGGTCCAGGTGCCGGCCAGCGTCGGCAACCTGCTCGAATTCCGGCTCGGGCAGAACGGGCATGCCGCGCTGGGCTACGCCGCGCACGTCCCGCACTACCTGGCCCAGACCGCCTACCCGGCCGCCGCCGAACTGCTGCTCGACTCGGTCTCGCAGAACACCGGGCTGGCGCTGCCCACCGGCGGCCTGCGCGAATCGGCGAAACTCGTCCGCGAAGAGGTCGACAAGCAGATCGCCGACGACGAGCAGGCCGCCCGGCTGGTCGCCTCCCTGGAGGCGCAGTACGACGCCTTTTTGCGCGGGCGGGCCAACAACCTGCTGGTCGACTCGGACACGCCGCTGCCGACCGCGGAGGAGCTCGGGGCGGAGTTGGAACGCTTCCTCGCCGAGCAGGCCCGGGACGAGAACTGACCTCCCGCTTCGACGGGCCGCCCGCGGTTACCGGCGGCCCGTCGCCTACTTGTGGTCCAGCATCCACCTGAGCACGGCCGGGAGCTGGGCGTCCCAGTAGTCCCAGGCGTGCCCGCCCGGGCTGAAGGTCACATCGAGCTCCACCCCGTGCGCCTTGCACGCGGCGACGAAGCGGCGGTTCTGCGCGAGCAGATGATCCTCGGTGCCGCAGCGCAGCATCAGCCGGGGCAGCCGGCCCGGATCCCCGGTGCGCAGCAGATGCAGCAGATCCTCGTCACCGCCGGCCACCACCCGGTCCGCGAACACCCGTGCGACCAGGGCGCGCATGTGCGGTCGAAGATCATGTTCTTGGATGTACGCCAGGTCCAGAGCCCCGGAGAGCGTGGCCGCCGCCGCGAACCGCTCCGGCTCGCGCAGCGCCCACTTCATCGCGCCGTACCCGCCCATCGACAGCCCGGCGACGAACGTGTCCTCGCGCCGCCCCGACACCCGGAAGAACTTGCGCACCGTCTCCGGCAGCTCGGCCGACAGGAAGTCCCAGAACCGCATCCCGTACGCCTCGTTGGCGTAGAAGCTCCGGTGCACCTCGGGCATGATCACGGCGAGCCCGTACTCGGCCGCATACCGCTCGACCGAGGTGAACCGGCTCCACGCGGTGCTGTCGTCGGTCAACCCGTGCAGCAGATAGAGCACCGGCGGCGGGGTGCCGGCGTCTTCGTCGGGCAGGATCACCGTCATCGAGGTACGCAGTTCCAGCGCCTCGGAGTCGAAGTCACAGCGGATCAGGGCCACACGTCCCATTCTCGGCCATCGCACCGGCACGGGCGCGGCACTCGTCCCGCTTCGTGGAACCCGCGGCCGCCCCTTCCGCCGCGGCCGCCTTTTTCCGCCGCGGCCGCCCCTTTCCGCCGCGGCCCCGCGGCCGCGGCACGGCACGGCCCGGCCTGTCCGAGATCGATCCTCCTCGACGCCCGGCGGGCCGCCCGTGCGGTTGGGAATGTCGTACCCGTCGATTAGAATGTGTGTACGAAAGAGGGGCCCTGAGCTGCTGATCTTCGGACGGTTTCGAACGCCTGTTCGATGGCTTGCAGCGCGAGTGAGGAGACCGACGTGACCACGTCCACCCTGTCCACGATCTCGACCAACCCCGTGCCCGTCATCCCGCCGTACGCAACGATGCTGGGCTTCACGCGGTATGTCTCGCGCACCGGTCCCGCCAAGGCCACGTTCGTCGGCGGGCTGCGCAAGCAGCGGGAGCGGCGCCGCGGTTTCAACCCGCACAGCCAGCTGATCAAAGCGCTGAAGACGGACATCGCCTTCCGCACCGGCGGCAGCTATCTCGCCGGCGTCGTCGACCTGGTGAAAGACCGGTGGAAGCCGCTCTACGAGTCGCTGCGCTCGGGCGCCCGCACCTACCTGGCCTCGCTCGGCGACCCCGAGGCGGTCACGCTGATCCAGACCCGCGATGCCCTGGCCAGCGTCGGCCCCCTCGCTGTGAAGATCAACCCGCACTTCGGCCTGCGCTTCGACGACGGCCACCGCGAGGCGGTCCGCATCCACTTCGACGAGGAGCCGCCCACCCCGGAACTGGTCACCGCCATGCTCCACCTGATGGCCCGGCACATGGACCAGATCCTCCCGGACGCCGACCCGGTCCTGGTCGACCTCCGCCGCGGCGTCACCCACCGCCTCAACCCCGCCACCCGCCACGCCGACGTCGAAAGCTGGCTGGCCGGCGAGGCCGCCGCCTTCACCGCCATCTGGTCCACCCCCGCCGCCTGACAGCCACCACCACCGCCGCCGGCCCGGCCCCGGTACCGACCACCGGAAGCCGAGCCGGCACCGACGCTTCCCCGCCAGCCCGGCCTCGCCCAGCACCGACGCTTCCCCGCCGGCGCAAGGCCACCGGGCGGAACGCCACCGACGGCGGACCCGCCGTGGTGGCTCGGTCGGCCAGTCACCGGCCGGCCCTCCCCCGAGCCCGTTCCCCGGCGCGCTGCCCGCGCCGGGGAACGGCCGCTTCAGGCGTGGGCGACGCTTCAAGCGTCGCCGACGCTTCGGGCCCGGACGACGGCTCAGGCCTGGCGCCGCTTCAGGCCCGGGCAACGGCTCAGGCCCGGCGACGCCCCGTGCCGGGCAGGCCGGCGGGACGGGCTGCGGTGCACGCGGGGCAGGCGGCCCGGGTGGGTTACCGTGGGGGTGTGAACGGGTTCTCCGGGCGTCTCTCGCCGCCGCGCTCCTGAGCGGAGCCGGTGTCGTCGCTGCCTGAGCTCGGCTCGGCGGCGTTGTAGCGCTGCGTTCCGCTGCCGGTCCCGGAACCGACTCACCTCTGCGGAGTGCGCGCATGTCTTCGTTCTTCTCGTCGTCTGAGGCCGCGGTGAACCCTCGGCTCAGCCTTCTGCAACTGTCCATCGGCGGCCTCCTCTGGGGCACCGCCGGCGTCGTCGTTCAAGTCGTGGCCGGGCGGACCGGACTCGGCGCGGTGGCCATCGGGTTCTATCGGCTGCTGTTCGCGGCCGCCACCATGCTCCTGGTCGGGGGGCGGGCGCGGCGGCAGATCGGGGTGGCTCTCCGGTCCGCGCCGGGGACGGTCGTGCTGGCCGGGGTGGGGCTCGCCGCGTACCAGGCGCTCTATTTTCTCGCGGTGCGCCTCAGCGGGGTGAGCATCGCGACCGTGGTCAGCCTCGGGCTCGCTCCGGTGCTGCTCAGCGTGTGGGAGACGATCCGCACCCGGCGGCGGCCCGAAAACGCGCAGGCCGGCGCTTCGGTGGCGGCGGTCATCGGGTTGCTGCTGATTTCGGGCACGACCGGATCGACCGGGTCGAGCACCGGGCTGGGCCTGCTCGCGGCGATCGCGTCCGGCACGGTGTACGCCGCGTCGACGGCACTCAGCCGGCACACCACGCAGGGGGTTCCACCACTGGTGCTGACCACGCTGTCGTGCGCGATCGGGGCGGTCGCCCTAGCGCCGGTCGCGATCGTGCAGGGGCTGACGTTCACGCCGGGTGTCACGCCGATCGTGCTGCTCGCCTACCTGGGGGCGATCACCACGGCTCTGGCGTACGCGTGCTTCTACACCGGGTTGCGGCACACCACCGGCAGTGTCGCCGTGGTCGTCACCCTGCTCGAACCGTTGACCGCCGCCGGGCTGGCGGTCGTCCTGATCGGTGAGCCGCTGGCGCTGCCCACCATCGTCGGCGGCCTGCTCATGCTCGGCGCGGTGACCGGCCTGTACCTGGGCGCCGGCCGCCGCACCACACCCGCGGCATCGCGCCGGCCGGTCCCCGTCACGGACTGAGACGGCAACATGCCCGGCGCCGGCTTCAGACAGAGGCCGGCGCCGGGATCGGCACGGTCACGGCGGGGCGGTGGTGGCGATCGCCGGGCGGCGGCGTCAGGCGGTCATGGCAATCTTCGGGCGGCGGCGTCAGGCCGTCATGGCGATCTTCGGGCAGCGCCGTCAGGTGGTCATGGCGATCGCCGGGCGGCGGCTTCCGCCAGTCATGGTGATCGCCGGGCGGCGGCATCAGGCGGTGATGGCGATGGTCAGCGCGCCGGCCGCGACCAGCACCCCCGCCCACAACCGGTCCACGTTGAACCAGGCCCGGCGCAGGATGTTCACGCCCAGGAATTCGTAGACGAGCAGGGCGCAGCCGGCCATCACGGTGAACATCGCGACGGTGTGCACCCCGGCCGCCGCCAGGCCGGTCAGGGCGGCCAGCGGGGAGCCGCCGGCGCCGGCGCCCGGCATCGCGTGGCCGGCGTGGGACGCGCCCGGCACCGGGGTGGTGGTGAGGACCGGGAGCAGCATCAGGCCGGCCCCGTGCGCCGACGACATCAGGAAGGACCAGCCGGCCAGCTGGGCCGAGGACAGCCGCATCCCGGCCCAGCGGAAGTGGCGTTCGGACAGCAGCCGCCACAGGCCGAAGCCGACCAGCAGCGCGCCGCCGGCGATGCCGACCACGTTCGCGGCGACCACCGACCGGGTGGCCGAGATGATCGCCGCGACGATCGCGACCGAGGCGAGGTGCCCGGCCGCGATCGGGGGCAGGGACAGCAGCATCACCCGGCGGCTGCGTTCCTGCATGCCCCGGGCCACCGCGAACAGCCAGCCCATCGCCGGGTTCAGCCCATGGAAGGCCCCGAGCGCGATCAGCGCGGCATAGGTTTCCCAGGTCACGGTGCGGACGGGAAGCAGTACGAGTCGGAGGACGCGTCGCCGCCCTGCAACCGGGTCTGGTGCACCCGCAGGCCGCGGAATTCGTCGCCGTGCGGGAAGAACCGGTCGTCCAGCGTGAACGACGTGTCGGTCACGTCCAGTTTGGCCAGCCAGGCACCGACCCCGTCCGGGTAGAACTGGTCGTCCCACGAGCCGTACAGCGAATTGGTGACGTAGACGCGCTTGCCGTCCCGGGACACCTCGACCATCTGCGGCCCGCCGGCCAGCGGCTCGTCCGGGAACGCCGGGTGCGGGGTGCGCCGCACGATCCCGCCGAGGTGCACCGAGTCGACGAAGACGGGGTGGAACGGGTCGCTGACGTCGTAGCGCCGCAGCTCACCGGTGCCCCAGCAGGACACGTACAAAAACTTGTCGTCGACCGACAGGTCGATGTCGGTGACCAGCGGAGGCACCGCCGAGAACGGTTGCAGGGCGGGCGGCAGGTCGGCCGGGTCGGCCGGCTCGGCCGGGATGTCGATCACCTTGCGGACCTCGAACTGCCCGCCGGAGCGGTGCCACAGCCAGATCGACGCGGAAAGGTCCTCGACCGAGACGACCACCCCGACGAAGCCGTACGTCGCGGCCGGGTCATGTGCCGGGCGCAGCTCCAGCGTCATCTGGTACTGGTCGCCGAGGTCGACGGTCTGCACCAGGGTGCGCTTGGCCAGGTCCCAGAAGTGGATCCGGTGCCCGTACTGCCGGCCGAGCAGCAACTCCGGCACCAGCCCGTCCTCGATCATGTCGGGGGTGCCCCACTCGGAGGTGACCAGCACGTCCTGGGTGAGGTGCCACCAGAAGTCGTACGCCAGTTTCTGATCGCCGCGGTCGGCCTCCCACTGCCCGCGAACGTCGAAGCTCTGGTGGTCGAGGACCGCGATGCCGCCCGGCCCGCCGCCCTGGCCGGCGCCGAGCGCGGAGACGTAGATGCCGTCCGGCCCGCAGTGGATCGTGTGCGGCCGCGAGTAGTCCGCCTTGGCCGCCAGCTCCGCGGCGCTGATCTCCTTGACCAGCCGCGGGTTCTGCGGGTCGGGCTGGGTGTCGTAGACGTAGATCCGCGACGACCGCAGACCGGGGACGATCAGGTAGCGGCGCTCGACGTGCGGGTGCGGGGCGGTCGGGCAGAGCGCGCTGGAGCAGGCGTTCCAGCCGAAGTGGTGCAGCTCGTCACCGGTGTGCGGCAGGTCGGTCCAGCCGACCACCCTGCCGTAGCTGCCGGAGCCGGGGTCGGTGTCGACCACCGCGAGCGCGTCCGGGCGGGTGGCGGAACGGTCGAAGGCGGCGATGTACGCCAGCTTCTCCGCGGGGGCGCCGGCCGCGTCGCCGGGTGAGGGGTAGAACGTCGGATCCGGAGTCCATCGCGTCATGCCGCTCATCCTCGCCCCGCCCTGGTCCGCGGGCCAGGGTTACATGTGTCAATGACTTGTCAACGGCAGCGGGATCACCGGGCGTCCAGCGGCAGCCGCACCAGAACGGTCGTGCCGTCCCCGTCGCCGGTCAGCTCGATGCTGCCGTGGTGGCGTTCCACCACCGCCCGGCTCAGCGTGAGTCCCAGCCCGCTGCCCGGCAGCGTCCGCTCATGTCCGCGGCTGGTCCGATAGCGACCAGTGAACAGCTTTTCCCGCTCGTCCTGCGGCACGTCCACCGCCGCGTCCGAGACGGCCAGTTCGGCGGCCCGCCCGGCCCGGCGCAGGCGGACCTCGACGTGCCCGCCGTCCGGGCTGTACCGGATCGCGCTGCCGATCAGGTTCTCCACGATGTGCCGCAGCCGGTCCCGGTCGCCGGGCACGATCAGCTCGGCCGGCAGGTCGGTGTCGATCGCCACGGGGGCGGCGCCGATCGCCACCCGGGTGCGGTCCACCACGTCACGGACCACCTCGGCCAGGTCCATCGGGGTGCGCCGGACGTCGGCGTGCCCGGCGTCCAGGGCGGACAGTTCGAGCAACTCGTTGATGATCTCCCGGAGTTGCAGCGCGTTGCGTTCCACCACGGCGATCAGGCGCGGCCCGTCGCGGACCAGGGTGGCCTCGTCCGCCTCGCGCAGCAGCTCGGTGTACGCGCTGATCGAGGTGAGCGGGGTGCGCAGCTCGTGCCCGATCAGCGCCAGGTATTCGTTCTTGCTGCGCACCAGTTGCCGTTGCAGGTCCTCGACCCGGCGGCGTTCGACGAACTGCCCGAGGTGCGCGGCGATCCCGGACATCAGCGCGACCAGCTCGTCCTCCGGGTCCTCGACCGCGTCGGTGAAGACGGTCAGCACCCCGATCGTCCCGGTCCCGTCGTGCACCGGAATGGCCAGCGCGGCGTGCAGCCGTTGGGCGCTGTCCGGGGAGATCACGCTGTCCGAGTGGCCCACGTCGCGGATCCACAGCGGTTTGTCGACCTGCCAGGCCTGTCCGGCCAGCCCCTGACCGTAGGTCAGCTCGTCCGGCACGGCGATCCCGGTCGCCCAGCCCGGCGTGCTGAACCGGGCCGCCGCCCGGATCACCGCCGCACCCGCGTCGGCCATCCACAGCTCGGCGTGCACCCAGTCGAGGGTGGCGACCACCGCCTCCAGCACCCGCGGCCCGGCCGCCTCGATGCTCGCCGCCTCGGCCAGCGCCGTGGTCACCGCGAGCTCGCAGGAGCGGAAGCGTTCCGCCCGGCGCTGCCGGGTCACATCCTGCATCGCCTGGACCGCGCCGACCACCCGACCGTCCGGTCCGAGGATCGGCTGGGCGTCGATCAGAAAGTGCCGGGTCCGTTTGGTCCGGCTGGGCCGGGCCAGCGGCTCGTCGCGCACCGGTTCCCCGGCGAGTGCCCGGAACAGGCCGAGCTCGTCGGTGTCCCGCGGGTCGTCGGCCCAGGTGCGGCGCATCCGCTCGTTCGCGAACACGACATGTCCGTCGGCGTCGCAGGCGATCACGCCGTCGTGCAGGCTCTCCAGCACCGCGTCCAGGAACCGGTGCTGCTGCTCCAGCTCGTACCGCGCCAGCTGCTCGCCGATCAGCAGGGTGGCGACCTCGGCCGCCTCGGCCACCGCGGTGATCTGCTCCGGCGACCACTCGCGCGGCCGCAGGTCGTAGGCACAGCACACGCCGAGTACCTGTCCGTCCCGATCGTGCACCGGATGTCCCAGGTACGCGCCGCCGTGCCGGCGCACCACCCCGTCCGGCACCCGGTCGTCGACGGTCGCGTCGTCGACGATCACCGCGCCGCCCCCGTGCACGACGAGCCCGCCGAGCGAGCCGTGCAGCGGGGTGTCGGCGATCGCCGCCCAGTCCTCGGCGACACCCCAGCTGCCGTACAGTCGGAGCTTCTCCCCCTCGACGAACTGGATGCACGCGCTCGGCGTCTGCGCCCCGCGGGCGGTCAGCGCGGCCAGCTGATCGGCGGTGCCGCTGGTCAGCACACCGCGGTGGAGCACCGGCAGCATGGCCCCGCCGAGCACATCGCGCAGCAGGTGCGCCCCGCCGGCCACCTCACCGCCGACCCGCCGCCGCACCGACCCGTCCGCCGGTCCGAACCCGCCGTCGGTCTGCTCACTGCCCGCGACCGGGCCGGTGCCGGCCATCCGCCGGAAGTCACCGCCCACGCGCGCCTCACGGTTGCCGAAAGCTTTGCTGGCGGCCGCCGGCAAGCCGGGATGCTCGTCGACGGCCGTCCCCCCGTGAAGCTCGGCCGCACGCGCGAGTGCCGCGGCTTCCGCCGCCGACGCCCTTCCGGGCAGCCCGGCGCCACTGCCGGGGTCTTCTCGCCGCATGGCCGACCTCCACAACCCAGCCTAGATGCACGAAAACCCTAAAACCGTCAAATCGCGCGGCCAGGCGAGCCGCTTCCCGGCCCGACCCCGCCGCCGGATCCGCGCTCCAGCACCACAAGGCACCGCCCGCAAGACGAAGCCTCTCGATGGTCGCCGCCCCGGGACCGCGGCCTCGGCGCCGGGCAGGCGGTGGTCTTCACCGCCGATTTGCCGGTACGTCGTGAGCACCCCGCCCTGCGCGCTCGCGCCCCGGAGTGGCGCCTCAGTACCGCCGCCTGGCCCGTGCGGGGCCAGGCCCCCAACGTCCGTTCACAGCATTTTCTCAGCCGACTTTTGTGCCTTTCATCGGTCTCCGACCGAGAATCGCCGTCATTCTCGGAAATTCGACGTAAAGGACCGGATCGAGGACTGGCTGCCCTCCTGGGCTCTCCACGCACCAGTGTCTTGATCGTTGAGCGCCGGCAATCCGTGACACCACGCGATCGACACCGAACGGAACAGAGTCATCGCTGGCCAGCCGATCGGGTGGCGTAACAACAGGACGGGGCCGCCTCGTCCTGCTCAAATGAGCTCAACGTCACCGGAATGCCCGGATGTCGAATTCATGACGACTGTTGCGCGCCGTCACCGCCACCCGAATAGGAAACGATGAACGTATCGTTTCGATAACGTGAATTCCGTCTATCGGTTCGACGTCTCTACAGTTCCGGCACGCGCGCCGCCGGGTCGTGCGCGAGGAAGGGAAAGGGAATTCCCGTGGGCAAGAAGAAGGCTGCTGCTCTGCTCGAGGACCTTGCGCCGGTCGAGGAGACCGTCGCGGCCGAGGAGACCACCGAATCCACTTCGGTCGAGGCCGCTCCGGCCGCGACCGCTGAGGCCGAAGACGCTCCGACCGACGCCGCTTCGACCGAGACCGCTCAGGCCGAAGACGCTCCGACCGACACCGCTTCGACCGAGACCGCTCAGGCCGAAGACGCTCCGACCGAGGCCGAGCCCAAGAAGGACAAGAAGAAGAAGGGCAAGAAGGCCAAGAAGTCGGCCGAGCCCATCACCGACGAGGCCGCCGCTGAGGACAGCGTGGCCGACGAAGCCGACGGCGCCGACGAGCCCGCCACCGAGGAAGCGCCAGCCGAGGCCGCCGCCGACACCGCGGACGCCACCGAGGCCGAGGACACCGCGGACGCTCCGGCCGACGACGCCACCGAGGAAGCGGCAGCCGAGGAGCCCGCCTCGGAAGCACCGGCCGCGGAAGAGGCCACCGCGGAAGAGACCGCCGTCGAGGCCACCGCCGAGGAGAAGCCCAAGAAGGGCAAGAAGAAGGGCAAGAAGGCCAAGAAGACTGCGGAGGCCACCGTCGACGCGGCGCCGGCCGACGAGGTCGAGGCGCCGGCCGACGAGGAAGTCGCCGTGGCGGAGACGGCTGCCGAGGAAGCTCCGGGCGAGGAAGCTCCCGGCGAGGAAGCCGCGACCGAGGTAGGCCCCGCGGAGGAGACCACCGAGGAGACCGAGGCCGCCGACGAAACGGCTCCGGTCGAGGAAGCCGCCGCGGAAGAGGCTCCGGCTGCAGAGGCCGCGGTCGAGGACGAGGCCGCGGAGGCGCCCAAGAAGGGCAAGAAGGGCAAGAAGAAGAAGTGACGGAGCAGGCCGCCGCATCGCCAGGGTGCGGCGGCCCGATTCGGCCCGGATGAGGCAGGCGTGGACGGGCAGGGCCGGACGAGGCAGGGCGCGGATGGGCAGGGCCGGACGAGGCAGAGCGCGGATGGGCAGGGCCGGACGAGGCAGGGCGCGGACGGGTGGGGCACCCCGTACCGGCTGAGCGGGGTTCAGATTCTGGTGTAGCGCAGGTCGGTGATGGGCCGGCCGGCCTCGGTGCCGCGTCTTTCGAATTTGGTGCGCGGGCGGGTGTGCGGCGAGCCGGCGGGGAGGCGGCGCAGGCCGGGGTCGGCGTCGAGGGTTTCGGCCATGGCTTCGGCGTAGTGCGGCCAGTCGGTGGCGCAGTGCAGGACACCGCCGGGGTGCAGGCGGTCGCGGAGCAGGGCCACGTTCGCCGGTTGGATCAGCCGCCGCTTGTGGTGACGGGCCTTGGGCCACGGGTCCGGGAAGAAGACGTGGACGGCGTCGAGCGCCTCCGGGGCGATCCGGTGGACCAGCTGCATGGCGTCGCCGAGGGCGACCCGGACGTTGGTCAGCCCGAGGTCGCCGACCAGGGCCAGCAGGTTGCCGATGCCCGGGGTGTGCACCTCGACGGCCAGGTAGTCGCGGGCCGGGTCGGCGGCGGCCATCGCGGCGGTGGCGTCGCCCATGCCGAATCCGATCTCGAGGACGACGGGCGCCGCACGGCCGAAGAGCCGCGGCAGGTCGAGCGGGGTGCGGTCGCCGTCCAGGACGGTCAGGCCGAACAGCGGCCAGAGCGCGGCGTGGGCGTCCGCGTGCCGGCTGCTCATCCGCCCCCGCCTCGGGTGAAAAGTCCGGATCGGCCGAGGTTCGTCGATTCCGGGGCCGGGCGTGTCGCGGGGGGTCTCAGTCATGGCGGGCCCCACGATACCGCCGGGCCCGCGGTCAGCGAGGCCGGGCCGACGGCTGGGAGCCCTGGTGGAGCAGGGTGCGGGCGCCGGTCTTCAGGTCGACCAGCGTCACCCAGGAGTGGCCCCGGGTCTGTGAGGTGACCAGTGCGTGCCCGGCGTCGAGATACGCCGCCTCCCGGTCCTGGGGCACCCCGACCGTCCTCTTGGCGCCGGTTCCCGGATCCCATTCGACGACGTGCACCGGCTCGTTCTCAGCCGCCGTCTCCCCCTCCTGGTAGGCGGTGAACGCGAGCCGTTTCCCGTCCGGGCTCCAGGCCGGCACCGCCGCGAACCCCTTGTTCTGCAGGCTGCCGCCGCCGTACGCGGCCACCGTCCGCTCCTCCCCCGAGCTGACCGTCCCGATGCTCAGGCAGGCGTCGTAGACCGCGTCACACTCCCCGCCCCGGAAGGCGATCTGTTTGCCGTCCGGCGACCAGGCCACCGCGTCGTCCACCCGCAGCCGGTCGGCCAGCGACCCGGTCACCTTCTGCGGCGCTTCGACCTCGGGCAGGTCCTCACCGCGGCACCCGGCGGGGAAAAGGACTTCCGGGTTGCCCGACCCGGCGGCCGCGATCCGGTAGACGCCCGGCCCCCCGGTGCAGGAGGTGGACGCGAACGCCAGCCACTTCCCGTCCGGTGACCAGGACGCCCCGCCGGCCGGCCGGTCGCTGACCCGCCGCTGCCCGGTCCCGTCCGGCTTCATGGTCCACAGCCGGCCGTCCCTGAGCACGGCCAGCTGCCTGCCGTCCGGTGACCACCGGGGTCGGGCGTACCCGGCCCCGGTGGTGATCCGCTTCTCGGCCGGTCCGGCGCTGACGTAGACGTCCCCGCCGCGGACGTAGGCCATCGGGGTGGGAAGTGCCGGAACCGGAACGATTCCGGCCAGCATCGCGACCGCCACCACATTGATCATGGCTTCTTCCTTCCCCCGGACGTCTCCACGCCCCTGCACCATCGTCGCAACCGGCCTACTCCTTAACGCGGATGACGAATCGCGGATGACGAATCGCGGCTGAGGGCACGCGGATGAGGGAACACGGCTGACGGACCTCCGGGGCGGGGGCCGGCACGTTCCACTGCGGCGCGGGCTAACGCGGATGCACGACCCCGGCCGACCCACCGCCCCGGCGGACCGGCTCGGCGACCGCGAGCTGCGACCCGCACGGACCGAATTCGATCGCAGTGGCGGCGCCGATCTCCGCCGCGTCCGGCCCGAAGACATGGCCGAGCGCGGTCAGCTCCGGCCCGTACGTGGTGTGGAACGCGGGCTCGGCCTGGATACCCGCGGTGTTGCGCTGCGCGGCCCGCGGCGCGGCGACCGCCTGCGGCAGGGTCAGCCCGAGTTCGAGCCGCCCGTACAGGATCTGCAGCACGGTCGTGATGATCGTCGACCCACCCGGCGCCCCGGCCGCGAGGTACGGCCGGCCGTCCTTGAGCACGATGGTCGGCGACATCGAGCTGCGCGGGCGCTTGCCGGGGCCGGGCAGGTTCGGGTCCGGATTGTCGCCCTGGGTGCCGGTGAAGTTGAAGTCGGTCAGTTCGTTGTTGAGCATGAAGCCGCGGCCGGGCACGACCATGCCGTTGCCGCCGAACTGTTCCAGGGTGAGCGTGTATTCGACGACGTTGCCCCACCGGTCGGCCACGGTCAGGTTGGTGGTGCTCATCCCGGTGTCCGGGGTGTCCGCGCCGGCCGCCGCGGTGCACCCGGACGGCCCGGCCGCGACCGGCTTGACCAGTGCGTGGTGAGGGTCGATCTGACAGGCCCGCTGCCGCGCCCACCGGTCGGAGAGCAGGGTGTCCAGGACCGGGCGCGGGGTGTCCGCGCCGACGTAGCGGCCCCGGTCGGCGAACGCGAGCGCCGAGGCCTCCAGGTAGTAGTGCAGCTTCTCGACGGTCGACGCGGAGTCGAGCGGGGACGCGTCCAGGATGTTGAGCGCCTCGCCCACGGCGGTACCGCCGCTCGACGGGGTGGACATGCCGTACACCGACAAGCCCTGGTAGTCGGATCTTGTCGGCGCCGGACGGCGGACCTGGTACGAAGCGAGGTCCTCGGCGGTCAGCACGCCGGGGCGGATCGGGTAGGCCCAGGGCGAGGAGGGGCTGGACGACACCGGGGGCCGGGTGACGGTCTGCAGGATGTCGGCGCCGACCGGTCCGCGGTAGAAGACTGCGGTGCCCTTACGGGCGATCAGCCGGTACGTGTCGGCCAGATCCGGGTTGCGGATCACCGTCCCGATCGCGGGCGGCGCGCCACCCGGCAGGTAGAGCGCCCTGGTCGCGTCGAACTGTCCGAACGCGGCGGCGTTCTCGGTCACCTGGCGGCGGAACTCGCCGTCGACGGTGTAGCCGCGGTCGGCCACCTCGGCGGCGTCGTCGAGCGCCCGGGACAGCGGCCGGGTCCCCCACTGGCGGGCGGCCGCCTCCCAGGTGGCCAGGGTGCCGGGCACGCCGACCGAGAGGCCGCTGACCCGGGCCTCGTCGAAGGCGTACGGCTGCCCGGTCACCGGGTTCACGAAGTAGGTGGGGGTCATCGACGCGGGGCCCTTCTCCCGCCCGTCGATGGTGAAGACCCGGTGCCGGTGGGCGTCGTAGTAGACGAAGAAGCCGCCGCCGCCGATCCCGGAGGCGAACGGCTCGGTCACGCCGAGGGTGGCGGCCGCGGCGACCGCGGCGTCGACCGCGTTGCCGCCGCGGCGCAGCACCTCCAGCCCGGCGGCGGTGGCGGTGGCGTCGACGGTGGCGATCGCGCCGCCGTAGCCCTGCGCCGTCGACCCGGTGGCGGCCAGGGCGGGCGCCGATACCGCGGTCAACGACAGGCTGGTGAGTGAAAGCGCTGCTAGCGCGGAAAGGAACCGCATCGGCCCTCCAGACAGGACAGTGTCGCTTGTCGATATCTGCCTACCGTGCCCGCCGACGGCGCACAACCGCTGCACCGGTTACCCGATGCCGAACGGCTCGGGCTCGACCGCGGGACACGTCGCCCCGACCGCCGGCAATGCCAGCGTGAGCAGGTATTTCTCGGCCGCCGCCTGGACGCAGGGGCTGTGCGAATACGCGACGTGCCCCCAGCCCTGATAGGTGAGCAGCCGGGCGGACGGGCCGAGCTGGACCGCGGCCTGCTGCGCCCAGGCGTGCCCGGTGGCCGGGTCGTGCAGCGCGTTGACGAGCAGCATCGGGATCCTGGCCGGGTTCAACCGGTGCTGCGGGGCGGCCGGGGCGACCGGCCAGCCGACGCAGCCGGCGGCCGCGGAGAGCGCCAGCGGCGACGCCCGCACCTGCGGCGCGATCTTCGCGAGGTTGTCCAGGCGGCGGCGGTACGCGGGGAAGTCGCCGACCGGCAGCGCCCAGTCGCCGCAGAACACCGCCGGGAAGCTGTCCGGCGTGAGGTCGGCCGGCGGGGCCACGGTGCGGGCCCGCCGCGCGACCGCCCGGGCCGGCACCGCCGCGTCCTGCAGGTAGTGCGCGAACGAGAACCACTGGGGGTCGTAGAACGCGGCGAACGCCGCCGAGATCAGCTCCCAGACCCCGAGCTTGGCCGGCGGGTCGTACGGGTCCTTCAGCGTGCCGGCCGCGGCGCGCTGCATGAGGGCGGCCCAGAGTTTTGGGATGTCCTGGCCGCGCAGCACGCACCGGGTGTCCCGGGCGCACCACTTGACGAACTCGTTGAACGAGTCCTGCACCGCGGCGGTCTCCTGGGCGAGGAAGGTGTCCACGTCGACGCTGTGGTCCATCACGCTGTCCAGCACCGCTGCCCGCAGCGTGGCCGGGTACCGGTCGCTGTAGAGCTCACCGATCAGCGATCCGTAGGACGCCCCGAAGATGCTGATCCGCGGCTCGCCGAGAGCCACCCGCAGCGCTTCGACGTCGCGGACCACGCTGCCGGTGTCGGCGTGCTCGACCACCGGGCCGCTGCGGGACGTGCAGTCGGCGGCCAGCCGCCGGTTGTAGCCGGCCAGCGCGGCGAACCCGGCCGGATCGGTGATCAGCGGGGACGGTTTCGCGTCGACCAGCGCCTGGGAGCAGAGCACCGGGGAGCTGCGGCCCACCCCGCGCGGGTCGAGGCCGATGATGTCGAACCGTTTGCGCAGCTCGGGGCTGAAGAAGTCGGTGTCGAGGGCCATGTTGACCGCCGAGCCGCCGGGGCCGCCCGGGTTCACGATCAGCACCCCGATCCGGTGTGCCGGGTCGGTCGCCTTCCGCCGCGCCATCTGCAGCTCGATCGTCGGTCCGTACGCGTTCGACCAGTCCGCCGGCACCCGCATGGTGCCGCATTCGACATGCGCGTCCTCGGGGCAGACCGACCAGGTGACCGCCGGTGCGGCGAGCGCCGGACGGCCGAACCCGAGCAGGGTGGCCAGGGTGAGGATCGCGGCCGTGACCGGCCGTCGCAACGCACGCAAACCCGTATCTCCGCCCTGCGCGGCGGGACTCGGCCGCGCCGCACCATCGTGGGCCGCGGGTGTGCAACGATTCCGGAGAATGCCCGATTTTGCATCGTTTGGGGCATTGGCCGGCGCGGCCACCTACTTCAACGACGCAACACCCAGGACCGCCCGGCTCCTTCGCCGGACGGTCCTGGCCGCTGGATTCACTTGTTGTTGGGCGGTAATTCGGGCAGGGCGGCGATGGCCCGCGCGTAGATGGCCATCTGCTTGGCGTTGGGCACCACGCCGAAGACTCGGAGCTGGTCAGACAGAGCCTGTTTGACCTGATCCTCGGACTGACCACGATGGGTCTGAGTCACCTTGTTCACGACGTAGTCGACCCGAAGCTGCGCCTGCCAGCCAGCGGAGCGCTGGCCGCCGGAGGCGAGGCTGCTGATTGAGGCGAGGGGATCCATGCCACCGTTATCGGACGCACCGCCACCGGTCTTGAAGATATCCGGGGGCTGTGCAACGAGAAGGCAACTCGGGCACACCCCCTCGCACCTCAGACCTCAGGGGTGTCCCGGTCATCGCCGGCCTCGACCGGCTTGGGCGGATTGAGCCGCAGCCAGAGCAGCATCAGCAGGCCGAGCGCCAGCATGGCCAGGCCCATCCACAGGTTGATCCGGACGCCCTGCGCCTTGGCGATGTCGGCGGGGCTGTCGAAGATGCCGATCAGGGTGACGATCACGCCGTACAGGGTGAACATGCCGCCGATGACCGCGCGCAGATCGAAGAGCCGATTCATGACCTCACCTCACCAGAACGGGATGTAGAGAACGATGGCCAGCGCCACGGCGACGGCGCCGAGCACCACCGGGTTGCGCCACCAGACTCGGTCGCCGGCCACGATCGTCTCGCCGGACGTGCTCGACCCGGCCAGGCCGTAGACCAGGCCGCGCAGCTCGTCCTCCGGCTTGCTCGGGGTGAAGAAGGTGACCAGCACGGCCACCACCACCGCGGTGACGAACGCCGCGCCGGCTCCCCAGAAGCTCTCCTCCAGGTCGGAGTTGAAACTGAAGACGTCACCCAGGTACCCCAGGTAGAGGGTGAGCGAGGCGAGGAAGCCCAGCAGCAGGGACCAGAAACCGGCCCAGGCCGACATCCGCTTCCAGAACATGCCGACGATGAAGGTCGCGAACAGCGGCGCGTTGAACAGCGAGAACAGCGCCTGGATGTAGTTCATGATGTTGTCGAAGCCGGCCGCGATGAACGCGGTGCCGATCCCGATCAGCACGCCGATCACCGTGGCGATCCGGCCGACCCGCAGGTAGTAGCCGTCGGGCCGGTCCTTACGGACGTACGACTGCCAGATGTCGTAGGTGAAGACGGTGTTGAATCCGCTCACGTTGGCCGCCATGCCGGCCATGAACGACGCCACCAGGCCGGTCACCGCGACGCCCAGCACACCGTTGGGCAGCAGGTCGCGCATCAGCAGCGGGATCGCGTTGTTGTAGGTGAGGTCACCCTCCTTGGCGCCCAGCCCCTGGACGGTGACCAGGGCGATCAGCCCGGGAATCACGGTGACCGCGGGGATCAGCAGCTTCGGGAAGGCGCCGATGATCGGGGTCCGCCGGGCCGCGCTCATGTCCTTGGCGCTCAGCGCCCGCTGCACCTCGGCGAAGTTGGTGGTCCAGTAGCCGAAGGAGAGGACGAATCCGAGACCGAAGATGATCCCGATCCAGTTCGCACCGAGCGGGTTGTCGGAGTCGGCGGTGTTCGCGAACGTGTGCAGCGCCGCGTCGCCGATCTTGCTGGCCTGCACCTTCTCCACCAGGCCGTGCCAGCCGCCGACCTTGACCAGGCCGATGACGGTGATCGGGATGAGGCCGGCCAGGATCACGAAGAATTGCAGCACCTCGTTGTAGATCGCCGAGGAGAGCCCGCCCAGGGTGATGTAGGAGAGCACGATCGCCGCGCCGATCACGATCGACAGCCAGAGCGGCCAGCCCAGCAACGCCTGCAGGATCAGGGCCAGCGCGTACAGGTTGACGCCGGCGATCAGCACCTGCGCCACCGCGAAGCTGATCGCGTTGAACAGGTGGGTCGGCTGGTTGAAGCGCCGCCGCAGGAACTCCGGGACGCTGCGCACCTTCGAGCCGTAGTAGAAGGGCATCATCACGATGCCGAGGAAGACCATCGCCGGGACCGCGCCGACCCAGTAGTAGTGCAGGGTCATCATGCCGTACTGGGCGCCGTTGGCGGCCATCCCGATGATCTCCAGGGCGCCCAGGTTGGCCGAGACGAAGGCCAGACCGGTCACCCACGCCGGCATGGACCGGCCGGAGAGGAAGAAATCGGAGCTGTCGCGGATCGCCCGCCGGGCCATGAAGCCCACTCCGAGAACGGTGATGAAGTAGATCGCAAGGATCAGATAGTCGACGAAGCCCACGTCGAGCCGGAGTCCGCTCACGGCCACCTCCCAGGTTGGCCGCTGCCTACCCGGATCGACGATGTTTCACACGCGTTTCGTGATCAAGGTCTCCAGCCCGTCCAGGATGCGCTCCAGTCCAAATCGGAATGCCTGGTCGGCGCCACCGTGCACGGCCATGTCGGCGAGTGCGGCGCCGACCGCGGGGAACCGGGCGGCGTGCCGGGTCAGGGCGGTGACCAGCCCGGACTCGGCCGGCTGTAGGGCCAGGGCGCGGGCGTGTCCGGCCAGGACGGCGACGGTGTCCATCCGCTCGGCGCCGGTCAGCCCGGTGGGGAGACAGGCCAGGGCGGCCTCCATCCAGCCGATCTCGTTCGGCCCCACCGGCCGGTTGCCGGTCAGCGCCTGCAGAGCCCAGGCGTGACCGACGAACACCGCCATGAGCGACTCACACCACCGGCTGAGGGCGGCGCGCCAGTCACCGGCCGGCAGCTCGGGCGGCTCACCCATGGCACGCTCCAGCATCAGCGCGACCAGCTCGGACTTTCCCGGCAGGTACCGATACAGCGCCATCTTGGTGTAGCCGACGTCGGTGGCCACCCGCTGCATGGTGACCGCGGCCAGGCCCTCGGCGTCGGCGATCGCGATCGCGGCGTCGGCGATCGACGACAGGGTCAGCGCCGGTTTCGGCCCACGGCGGCCGCCGGTCCGCTCCTGCCACAGGAAATCCATGTTGCCCTCCCACGGAACTGCGTCTACCGTACACAGAAATAATGGTGTCCAACGGAAACAGTTTCTGGAGGCATGAGATGGACGTCCTGATCTCGGGTGCGGGCATCGCCGGTCCCGCGGTGGCGCACTGGCTGGCCCGGGCCGGCCATCGGCCGACGATCGTCGAGGTGGCGCCGCGGCCGCGCACCGGCGGGCAGGCGGTCGACTTCCGCGGCCCGCTGCACATGGGCCTGCTGGAGCGGATGGGGGTGGTCGAGGCGCTGCGCGCGGTCGAGACGCACGGCACCGCGTTCCGCTTCGTCGACGAGCACGGTGATCGGCTGATGGAGTGGCCGGCCCACCTGGCCGGCGGCGACCTGGAGGTGCGCCGCGGCGATCTGTCCCGGGTCCTGTGCGCGGCGAGCAAGGCGACCGCATACCTGTTCGGCGACCGGATCACCGCGCTCGTCGAGCACCCGGCCGGGGTGGACGTCACCTTCGCCTCCGGCACTCAGCGCACCTTCGACCTGGTGATCGGCGCCGACGGGGTGCACTCCGGAGTGCGCCGGCTGGCCTTCGGCCCGGAGGAGCGTTTCGTCAAGCATCTCGGCTACTACGTCGCCACCTGGCCGGTCGCCAACGAGTGGGGCGATCTGGGCCGCACCGCGCTGTTGCACAACTCCCCCGGCCGGATGATCAGCATCGGTCAGGACCACCGGGATCCGAGCCGGGCCGGGGTGTTCGCCGCGTTCGCCGCGCCGGTGCTGCGTTACGACCGGCACGACGCGGGCGAGCAGAAGGCGATCCTGCGCGCCACCTTCGCCGGCCTGGGCTGGCTGACCCCGCGGCTGCTGGACGCGCTGGACGCGGCCGACGACGTCTACTTCGACCAGATCTGCCGGGTCGACGCGCCGGAGTGGACCCGCGGGCGGATCGCCCTGCTCGGCGACGCGGCGTGCGGTGCCACCATCGGCGGGCAGGGCACCGGCACCGCGATCGTCGCCGCCCACGTCCTGGCCGGCGAGCTGGCCGCGGCCGGCGGTGACCACCGGGTCGCCTTCCCCCGCTACCGGCAGCGCCTCGCGAAGTTCGCCCGGGGCACCCAGAAGGGCGGCGACACCACCGGCCGCTTTCTGGCCCCGCGCACCGCACGGGGCATCCGCCTGCGCAACTACCTGAACAACCGGCAGTGGTTCCTGGACGCCACGTTCAAGGTCGCGGCCGGCCGCAGCACCGACCTCCAGCTACCGGAATACCCGATCTGAGCGACGCCGGGGGCGGGGCTCGTCGCCCTCAGCGCAACGCCGCGACCGCCTCCGGCGTCACCTCGGTCACCTTGGTCACCACCAGGGCGGCCTGGGCGAGCGCGTCGGGAGCGGCCGGATAGACGCCGTGCGGGACCGCGACCACCGCGAGGCCTGCGGCGCCGGCCGCCCGCAGCCCGTTGCTGGAGTCCTCGACCGCCGCGCACACCTCGGGGGTCAGCCCCAGCCGGGCGACCGCGGCCAGGTAGACGTCCGGCGCCGGTTTGCCGCGCGGCACCTCCTCGGTCGACAGGGTGACCTCGAACTCGCCGGTCAACCCGGCCGTCGCCAGCACCTGGTCGATCAGGATCCGGGCCGACGAGCTGGCCAGCGCCAGCCGGAACCGGGCGCCCAGCGCGCGGACCGTCTCCACCGCGCCGGGAATCAGCGGCAGCTCGGCGCGGTAGCGCTCGGCCATCCGGCCCAGCACGTCGTCGGCCACCCGCGACGCCGGCAGCGGCACCCCGACCTCGTCGGCCAGGTGCGCCGACCACTCGGCGGTGCTCATCCCCATCATCCGGTCCTGGCTGTCCGGCAGGAACGCGCGGCCGTGCTCGGCCACGTAGCCCCGGCGGACCTCCTCCCAGACCTCCTCGGTGTCGATGATCACGCCGTCCAGGTCGAAGACGACCGCCTCGATCACAGCGCCTCCGCCGCGGGCACGATCTCGTCCCGGAACAGCTCGAAGCGCTTGGTGTCCCAGGCGTCGCGCAGCCCGCCGTGGGTCACCGTGATGCCCATCGCCGCGAAGTGCCGCATCGCGTCGATGATCTCGCCGACCTTCTCCCCGCGCTCGCCCGGGTCGAAGCGGAAGACCACCGTCTTCTCGATCTCGTCGTAGTCCCGGCCGACCGTGTCACAGTGCCGTTTCAGCACGTCCAGCTTGTGCTGCAGCTCCGGGCCGGGGAACAGGTTGCAGGCGTCGGCGTACTTCGCGACCAGCAGCAGCGTCTTCTTCTCCCCGGCGCCGCCGATCAGGATCGGCACCCGCCGGGCCAGCGGCAGCGGGTGGTTGAGCAGCCGGGCCAGCCGGTAGTGCGTGCCCTCGTAGGCGGCCTCGTCGCCGGCGAACATCTGCCGGCAGATCTGCAGCGCCTCCTCCAGCCGCTCGAACCGCTCCCGCGTCGGCGGGAACGACAGGCCCAGGCCGAGCGACTCCTCCTCGTTCCACGCGGCGCCGATGCCGAGCATGGCCCGGCCGCCGGAGAGCACGTCGAGCGTGGTGACCGCCTTGGCGAGCAGGCCCGGCTCGCGGTAGACCACGCCGGTGACCAGGGTGAGCAGCTTGGCCCGGCGGGTGTGCGCGGCCAGGAAGCCGAGCGTCGTGTACGCCTCGAGCATGTCCATCTCGGGCGGCCCGTTGACGCCGATCTGCCAGACGTGGTCCATCACGCTGATCCGCTCGAAACCGGCCTCGTCGGCGGCCGAGGCGATCTCGGCGAGGGTCGGGGCGAGCCGCGACGGGCCCTCCGGCCAGGTGAAGTTCGAGATATGGAGCCCGAGTCTCATCACGGGACAAACCCTACCGCTTTCGTACGCACGGTGACCGGACCGTCCGAGCCGCACGGCCGGTCGTCATCCCCCGTTTCGCCGAGTTGCCGGCGGGTTGCGAGCCGGTAGCTTGCCACCCATGCCCCTTGCGTCACACCGACCGTCATCACCCACCGTGAGCGTCGTCATCCGGGCCGGCACGGTCGCCCTGCCCGTCCTGCTGGCCGGGATGCCCCCGGTCGACGAGATCGTCGTGGTGGTCGGACGCCGGGACGGCACCGGCACCGTGGTGCCGCCGGGCGCCCGGGTGGTCCGGCAGACCCGCGCCGGCGCCGGCAACGCGCTGGCCTGCGGGGTCGCCGCGGCCACCGGGGACATCGTGGTCACCCTCGCCGCCGACGGCTCCTGCGACCCGGCCGAACTGCCCCGCTACGTGCAGGCGCTGTGCGACGGATCGGACGTGGCCCAGGGCGCCCGGCAGCGTCCGACGCTCGGGGCGCGGATCGTGTTGTGGATGATGGCGGCGCTCTTCGGGGCCCGGCGCACCGATCCCGGATTCGGTTACCGTGCGTTCTGGCGAGACGCGGCCGGGATGCTCGAACTACCCAGAGTGAGCGGGGTTGACGCGGTCCGCGGCGACGGGGCGGAGATCGACGCGCTGCTCACCGTGCGGGCCGGGCTGAACGGACTCTCGGTGACCGAGGTGCCGTCCGCGGCCGCCGCCCGGCCGGTGCCGCTCGTCGAGGCCGTCGGCGCGCTGCTCGGCGAATGGCACACCCGGCGCCGGGTGGCCCCACCCGCACCGGCGGAGAGCATCGTGGTGCTGACCGGGAAGGCGGACCCGGAGCAGACCCGGGTGCTCCCCCGCATCGGGACCGACGCGGTGCTGCCGCGGACCTCGCGTCCGGCCGCGTACGCCGGGGTGGACCGCCGTCAGGGCCCACGCCGGCTCCGGGCCCTGGAGAAGGAGCAGGCCACCCGCCCCCGCCTGCGCGTGATCAACGGCGAGGGCGGCGGCACCGGACCGCGTACCGGCACCTTGCGGTCGGTACCACCGGCGATCTGAGCCTCAGGAGCGGTCGCGCAGCCGCGGCAGGATCTCGGCCGCGTAGAGGCGCAGGAAGCGCTCCTGGTCCGGCCCGGGCGCGTGGAACACCAGGTGCTTGAAGCCCATGTCCAGGTATTCGGTCACCTTGGCGGCGTGCTCGGCCGGGTCGGAGGAGACGATCCACCGGGTGGCGGTCCGCTCGACCGGCAGTGCGTCGGCGAGCCGCTGCATCTCGACCGGGTCCTCGACGCCGGTCTTCTCCTCCGGGGAGAGCGCCAGCGCACCCCAGTAGTGGGTGTCGTTGCGGGCGCGGTCGATGTCGTCGTCGAAGGACACCTTGACCTCGATCATCAGATCCAGGTCGTCGATCTTCTTGCCGCCCTTCTCCGCGCCCTCCGTTACGGCCGGCAGCAGCGTGTCGGTGTAGAGCGCGTGCCCCTTGCCGCTGGTCGTGATGAACCCGTCCCCGATCCGGCCGGCCAGCCGGGTCGCGGCCGGGCCGGACGCGCCGATGTAGATCGGGACCGGCGTCGACGGCTTGTCGTAGATGGTGACGTTCTCGGTCTTGTAGAACTGCCCCTCGTACGTCACCCGGTCCTCGGCCCAGAGCTTCTGGATCAGCAGGACCGCTTCCTTGAGCCGGGCGAACCGCTCCTTGCCGTCCGGCCACTGCGTGCCGAGCGCCACCTCGTTGAGCGACTCGCCGGAGCCGACGCCGAGGATGGCGCGGCCGGGCGCGAGGCAGCCCAGGGTGGCGAAGGCCTGCGCGACGACGGCCGGGTGGTAGCGGAAGGTCGGGGTCAGCACGCTGGTGCCGACCAGGACCCTTTCGGTGCGCGCGGCGAGTGCCCCGAGCCACGGCAGCGCGGCCGGAGCGTGCCCGCCGTCGTGCCGCCACGGTTGCAGGTGATCGCTGACGAAGACCGAGTCGAAACCGAGCTCCTCGGCGAGAATGCCGTACCGGAGCAGGTCAGCCGGAGCGAACTGCTCCGCCGACGCCTTGTACCCGAACCGAATCATGAAACTCACACTATCCCGCGGCGCGGTAGGCCTTGCCCGCCTCGGTGGGGCTGTGCCCGTCCCGGTAGAGGCCGAAGTCGACGCTGTCACCGACGGCCGGCAGCCCGAACCAGGCGTAACGCTCGACGTACGACCGTTTCTGCAACCCCGCCGTGGCGCCCTCGATGAAGGCCACCTTCTGGGCGTCGCTGGGGTATTTCGGCGATCCGGAGAAGTTCATCAGGCCGAACTCGGTGATCCAGATCGGCTTGCCGTACCGCTGGTGCACCGCGTCGACGTAACCGAGGAACTGGCTGACCGCCGCGGCGCTGAAGTCCGAGCCGTACCAGTGCAGGGCGATCGCGTCGACCCGCAGCTTCTTCGCCTCGGCGCCGGCCATGAACCGGTCGAGCCAGCCGCCGGCGGTGTCCCCGCCGTACGCCACCGCCGGGCTGACCAGGCGCATCCCGGTCGCCTGGAGCTGCGGCCAGGCGGCCAGGGCGTCCTCGACGCTCATGTTGGCCTGCCCGCCCATGTCCGGCTCGTTGAAGCCGAGCAGCACCCGGCCCTCGGACTTCGCCTGCCGCAGCGTGGCACCGGTGACGTTCTGCCGGCCCCAGATCATCGGCACGAACTCGACACCGGTGGGGCCGGGGACGTCGTCGTTCTGCGCGGCCCAGTCGTAGTACCAGCCGGCCCGGACGTCCTTGAGGGCCGCCGCCGAGCCGGTGAACTTCCAGACGCCGACGCCCTTCTTCGCCGAGATCGCGGCGGCCGGCACGGCGGCCTTCGCCGAGGGGGAAGCGGCGGTACGCCGCGGCGTGGCCGACGGGCTGACCCGCGGCGCCGCCGCGGCCGGGACCACCGGTGCCGGCACGACGGCCGCGACCGGGGGTGCCGCCGGGTCCTTCTGCGAGCTCAACGCGTAGACCGCCGCTCCACCCCCGCCGATCACGCTGACCGCGAGGGCGGTGACCAGCGCCTTCTGCGCGGCGCCCAGACCCACCTTGGCGGCGAGCTTGGTGGCGATCAACGGCTTCGCGAAGTGCGGCGCCGGCGCGATCAGGGCCATGCCGGCCAGCAGCCGCTCGGCCGCGACCAGGTCCTGCCAGGCGCCGGCGCACATCCGGCACTCCCGGGTGTGCCGGGCGATCCGCTTGCGCCACAGCGCGTTCGGCCGGCCGTCCCACGGCTCGATCACCACCGCCAGCTCCGGGCAGATGGGCTGCCGGTGCAGTGCCCGGACCACCGCCCGCGCCGTCTCCAGCTGGCCCTTCATCCGCTGGATCCGGACCGCGGCGTGCTGCCGGCCCAGCCCGGTGCCGTCGACGATCTCGTCGCGGGTCAGCTCGCCGGAGGCCTCCAGCCACCACAGCGAGAGCAGCTCCCGGTTGTCCTCGTCCATCCACCGGGTCGCCTCGGCGGTCTCCCGGCGCTGGCCGGAGAGCTCCAGCCGGGTGATCGCCAGGTCGGTGAAGTCGGCGCCGGGGTCGCGCAGGTCCGGGTCGAGCAGCGCGTCCGGGGCACTCTGCCGGTTGCGGAACCGGTCCCGCACCTGGCGCACCGTGATCGCCACCAGCCAGGACCGGAAAGCCTCCGGCTCGCGCAGCTCACCGAGGCTGCGCAAGACCCGGATCATGGTCTCCTGCACCACGTCGTCGACGTCCGCGTGCCCCTCCAGCGCCCGGCCCACGATCGTGTAGACCAGTGGGAGGTATCCGGCGACGAGCCGGTCGATCGCGGCCGGGTCGCCGGCCCGCGCGGCCACCACCGTGGCGGTGTCGGGTTGGTTCGCCATGTTCCTGCCCTTCCTTCCGTGCTGCCAGGGAGACGGGCGCGGGCAGTATGGATAACACGAATCAGCGACCCGGTGTCCCAGCACACGGTTAACCGGATGACCGATCGGGCACAGAAACGGCATGCGCATGTCGGTTCGGCTCAGCCTTCCCCGTGAGGTGGACAGTGTGCCCGCCGTGCGCCGGTTGCTGCGTTGTTCACTGACCACGCTGCAGATCGACCGTCAGGCGGGCGCGGATCTGGAGATCGCGCTGACCGAGGCTTGCGCCAACGTGGTGAAGCACGCGACCGGGGCCGAGGACTTCGAGGTCCGCCTGGACGTCGGCGAGCAGCACTGTTCGATCGACGTCGTCGACAACGGCGCCGGGTTCGACCCGGACGACCGGCCCGAGCCGACCACGGCCGGGGAGAGCGGACGTGGCCTGTTCCTGATCCGCGCGCTCGCCGAGAACGTGCGGATGCAGTCGAGCCCGCGCACCGGCTCCCTGATCCACTTCGAGAAATCCTTCGCCTGACCCGCGCCACGTCGCGGCGTACTCCCCGCCCGGCGATATTTGTCGTATAACAAATATCGGTCCGGTGAGCCCAGGAGAGGAGTTCGTGTGTCCGACCAACCGGTACCCATCGGTTCCCTGCTGCGTTCCACCGCCCCCGACCGCCTGCCCGAGGTGGCCGCCGAGCACCTGCGCCGGCACTTCGCCGCCGAGCAGGTCGAGGTGATGGTCACCGACCTGCCCCAGCGTCGCCTCGCCCCGCTGCTGAGCCCGGCCGCGCCCGACAACGACCCGTCCGCCCTGCGCACCCTGGCCAGCCAGCGGGTGAACACGGACACCGGCCCCGGTGGCCGGGCCCGGGTACACCTGCCGATCTCCTGCTGGGGCGAGCGGCTCGGCGTGCTGCGCGTCGTGCTGCCCGACCGGCCCACCCCGGACCAGACCGACCAGCTGCAGGCGGTCGCCGACGAACTCGCCGTGACGATCCGCGCCGCCGACCGGGCCACCGACCGCTACCGCCGGGCGCAGTGCCTGGAACGGCTCACCATGGCCGCCGAACTGCAGTGGGACCTGCTGCCCGGCCGCTCCCTGGACGACGAGCGGTTCCGGCTCGCCGGGCAGCTCGAACCGGCCTACGACGTGTGCGGCGACCACTTCGACTGGGCGCTCTCCGGCGACCGGCTCGCCCTCACCGTGCTCAACGGCGCCGGCCAGGGCCTGGAGGCGGCGATCCTCACGGCCACCGCGGTGAACGCGATGCGCAACGCCCGCCGCTGCGGGGCCGACCTGATCGAACAGGCCGAGCTGGCCTCTGACGCGCTGCACGCCCGGTACGGTGGCGGCCTGCACGCCGCCACCGTGCTGCTGGAGGTCGACCTGGTCAGCGGCTGGGTGGAAGCGGTCGACGCCGGCTCGCCGCACTGCATGATCGGTCGGGGCAACGACATCAGCCAGGTCCGCCTGGAACAGCAGCTGCCGCTCGGCATGTTCGGGGAGGCGCACTACGAGATCGAACGCTTCCGCATCGAACCCGGCGACCGGCTCCTCGTGATCAGCGACGGAGTGCACGCCGCCGCACCCGGCGGTGGACCGACTTTCGGCGAATCCGCCCTGCTCAGCGCGTTGCGGGGGACTAGGCTGCAGCCTCCGGCCGAGGCGGTCGGTACGGTGATGCGGGGCTTGCGTGAGTTTCACGCCGGCGCCGAGCCGGAGGACGACGCGGTGACCGTGTGCCTGGATTGGCGCCGCTGACCGGTTTCAGGCCGCCACCGGCGGGTATCCACCTGAGTCTTTGTTGGGCTTCGCGACGGGGAACTCCATGGAGCACGCCAACGATGTCGCCGCCGCGATCGAGTCGTCGGTGGAGTCGTTGGCGGCCGTGCTCGAACGCGCCCGGGTCGCCCGGACCCCGGCGGTCCCGCCCGCCCAGCTGCGCGTGCTCACCATCGTCGCGGAGAACCGGCACACCAACATGAGCCGCCTCGCCGAGGCCCTCGACGTGGTGCCGTCCTCGGCCAGCCGCCTCTGCGACCGCCTGGAGGCGACCGGGCTGCTGCGCCGGGTCGTCGACCCGCGGGACCGGCGAGAGGTTCGGTTGCTGCTCACCCCGGCCGCCCGACGGCTGCTGGCCGATTTGCGGGAGCGCCGGCGGGCGGTGCTCGCCGAGGTGCTGGAGAGGATGCCGGTCGCGGCCCGGCAGGACCTGGTGCGGGCACTGCGCGCCTTCGAGGCGGCCGCCACCGACGACTCCCGCACCGCCGGCGACGACCTGCGCTCCGCCTGACCGAGCGGCCCCTTAGGCTGAGCCGATGCGTTTCGGCATCGTCATCCTCCCCGACCAGCGCTGGTCCGAATCGAGCCGCCGCTGGCGACTCGCCGAGGAGTTCGGCTTCGACCACGCGTGGACGTACGACCATCTCGGCTGGCGCGACCTCGTCGACGGCCCGTGGTTCGACGCGGTACCCACGCTGACCGCGGCTGCCACGGTGACCGAGCGGATCCGGCTCGGCACCTACGTCGCGTCGCCGAACTTCCGGCATCCGGTGCACTTCGCCCGGGAGGCGACCGCGCTGGACGACATCTCCGGCGGCCGGCTGCTGCTCGGTCTCGGCGCCGGCGGGATCGGTTTCGACTCCGCCGTACTCGGCGGCGCGGAGCTGAGCCCGCGGGCCCGGGTGGACCGGTTCGCTGAATTCCTGGAGCTGTTCGACACGATCCTGCGCTCGCCGAGCACCACCTGGCGCGGGGAGTACTTCGCGGCGGTCGACGCGCGCAGCACGCCCGGCCCGGTGCAGCAGCCGCGCCCGCCGTTCGTGGTGGCCGCGAACGGGCCGCGAGCGCTGCGGCTCGCCGCCCGGTACGGCGACGGGTGGGTCACCACCGGTCCGCAGGCGGAGACGGCGGCGGATTGGTGGCGTGCGGTGACCGAGATCAAGAACCGTTTCGAGGACACCCTGGCCGGCTCCGGGCGACGCCCGGAATCGGTCGACCGTTACCTCAATCTCGACTCGTCACCGGTGTTCTCGATGAGCAGTGTGGACGCGTTCCAGGACGCGGCCGGGCGGGCGGCGGCGCTGGGATTCACCGATGTGATCACGCATTGGCCCAGGCAGTCCAGTTGGTATGCGGGCGAGGAGAAGACCCTGGAAGCGGTGGCCGCCGGGCTGCCGCGGCTGCGCGCGACTATTTGAAACCATCCAAGTCGGACAGACGCCCATTTCCGCCCGATCATCATCGGCGATGCCAATCGACGGCGGCGGCGGCCTCCCGCGGAATGCGGACGGCACCCCGAGGCGCGGGTCCCGCGGAATGCGGGTCCGCGCCCGGGGAAATGCGGCTCACCGGCCGCGGCCGGTGAGCCGGCCGGAGCCGGTGGAATGCGGCTCGGCCCGGCCCGCGGCCGGAGCCGGTGGAATGCGGCTCGGCCCGGCCCGCGGCCGGAGCCGGTGGAATGGGGCCCCGCCGCGGTCAGCGGCCGTGCGCCGCCCGATACGCGTTGCTGACCTCCTGCGGAATGCGCCCCCGCTCGGAGATTTTGTGCCCGTTGCTGATCGCCCACTCACGGATCAACCGGTTCTCGTCGCGGGAGCCGGCGGTGCGGGCCGGAGCCGCCCCGCGCGCCGCCACCCGACCGGCTGTCCGGCCGAGCCGCGTTCCCGCGTTGATGTACGGATCCAGAGCCTTGCGCAGCTTTCCGGCATTGGCTTCGGAAAGGTCGATCGTGTAGCTGACCCCGTCGAGACTGAACTCGACGGTGCGATCCGCCTTCTTGCCGTCCAGATCGTCGATCAGGGTGGTGATTACCTGCCGCGCCATAACGACTCCCGAGAAGAATAAATCGCCCGCGCACAGTCTGGCCCCCGAACGGGTAGTCGCGCAACTCCCCGGCACGATCCGGCAATTCTTTCGGCCGTTGGGCAGCTCTCTTATCAGAATGCGTGCCGAACAATCGCGCCGAATCCTCAAGAAAACCCCGGTTGGCCCCGGCCGGGGTCTCACGTTAGGGTCGGCGCCATGCACGACGAGCAGGCCGACTGGCTGGCGCATCACCGGCGGGCCGTGGCCGGCCGGGCCGCCGCGCTGGAGGCCGGGCGCACCGCCGAGGCGCAGCAGGCCGCCGCACTGCTCGAGGATTTCGTCCGCCGGGCCGCCGAGCGTGGGCTGGCCCCGCATCCGCTGGTCGCCACCACCTACGACGGCCGCTGGTCGTATCGGACCCGGGCCCGCGGCTGGTATCTGAAGCGCAACCGCTCGGTCGCCGTCGGCGAGGACGGGGAGTATCTCGTGCTCACCGTCCCGGCCTCGCTGCGCGCCCGGTTCGTCGGCGCCGACCTGTCGCCGAGCATGCCGCGGCTGATCGTCGGGGCCGGCGGCGGTGACGGCGAGACCGTGCCGCTGGAGCATCTGCTGGAGCATCGTCTGGAAGCCGGAGCCCGCTGGCCGTGATCCGCCCCCTGCTGACCATCCCCCTGACCGCCCTGCTCGCGATCCCGGCCGTCCCCGCGGCCGCCGCACCGAAACCGGCACAGCAGGCGAAAACGGGGGCGGAGGTGCCCTGCCCGCACCCGAGGATCGCCAAGCCGAGCGCTCCCCCGCGCCCGGTTCCGCCGGCGGACAACCCCCGGGACATGGCGGTCGGCGGCCCCGACCTGGCCACTCACGGCCTGGTCGTGCCGCCCGGCGCCACGACTCCCCCGGCGGTCACCGCCACCACCTGGATCGTCGCCGACCTGGACACCGGCGAGGTGCTCGGCGCCTGCGGCCCGCACGTCTACCAGACCCCGGCCAGCGTGCAGAAGACGCTGCTGGCGGCCACCGCGATGGATCGGCTCGACCCGAAGCAGAACGTCAAGATCGTGCAGAGCGACCTGGACATCGAGGCGAACAGCTCGGCGGTCGGGATCGTGGTCGGCGGCACCTACCCGGTCGCCACCCTCTGGCTGGGCCTGCTGCTCAATTCCGGCAACGACGCGGCGAACGCGCTGGCCCGGATGGCCGGGGGCGGCGGCGCCGACGGGGTGGCCACCACGGTGGCGGCGATGAATGCGAAAGCGCGCGAGCTGGGCGCCTTCCAGACGCACGCGGTGACACCGTCCGGTCTGGACGGCAAGGGCCAGTTCACCAGCGCGTACGACCTGGCCCTGATCGCCCGCTCCGACTTCGCGAAGGCCGACTTCCGTAAGTATGTGCTGACCAGAAGCGCGCAGATGCCGGCCCAGCGCAGCCCCAGGGTCGGCGGCTTCCAGTTTCAGAACGAGAACAAGCTGATCTACAACTACCCGGGTGCGATGGGCGGCAAGACCGGTTTCACCACGGTGGCCCGGCACAGCTACGTGGGCGCCGCCCAGCGCAACGGGCGCCGCCTGGTGGTCACCCTGCTGGGCGCCGAGGCGCATCCGCTGCGCGGCTGGCAGCAGGGCGCGGCGCTGCTCGACTGGGGTTTCGCCCAGCCGGCCGGCGCCTCGGTGGGCCACCTGGTCACACCGGCGGAGGCGGCGGCGCTGACCGCCACGCCGGAGAAGGCGAGCGCCGGCGTCTCCGGCACGGCGGCGAAACCGGTGGTGAAGTCGCACAGCCGGTCGCTGATCGTGGCCGGCACCGGCGCCGTGGTGCTGGCCGCCCTGCCGCTGACCCTGCTGGCGATCCATCGAGGCCGGCGCAGACGCTTCCGGAAGCCGTGACGGGGGCCCGGGAGACCACTCAGGAAGCGGTCGCGACCACCCCGACGAACCAGATCACCGCGAGGCACAGCGCCGCGGCCAGTTCGACCAGCAGGGAGAGCCCGACCGCGGCCAGCGCCCGTCGGGTGGTGCGCCACGCCGCCGTACCGCCCAGCCGGCTCGCCTCCACCAGGTAGACGCCGAGCAGGAAGCCGAGCACCAGCCCGACCACCGGCACCACGAAGAACCCGACGACACCGAGCACACCGCCGGCCAGCAGGCTCGACGACCGTACGCCCGAATCGCGAAGTTTCCGGGCTGGCCACAGAAACTTGATCACCATGGCGAGCGCCGTGATCCCGGTGGCGATCGCCAGCATCGCCCACTTCAGGTCGGAGTCGGTGGGGGTCAGCAGCACCCACAGCAGCACGCCCGCCCAGCTCAGCAGCAGCCCGGGGATGACCGGCAGGAACACGCCGAGCACCCCGCCGGCGACCAGCAGGCCGGTGATCAGGTTGATGCCCGCGGCGCTGTCACTCAGGTCCATGCGCAGCACAGTGCCCTACCGTCGCAAAAATTCTCAACCGGCCGCGGTCCCCGCCGATCGACACCGGCAACGCGGCAGGGCGGTTCACCCGCAACCGGCACGCACCTGTGCGTGACCTTGTCCCGCACCCTCCCGGCTTCAAAGTTTCTCCCTGTCAGCCGGTGCCCACCCAGCCAAGGGGCGCCGACAACAACCGGGGGATATCACATGACCAGCACCGTGACGACCGCTGCCGACTTCGCCGCCGACACCGCTCCCGCCACGCCGGTGCTCTCCGCCGCCCAGCAGGAGGAGCTGATCCGCACGCACATGCCGCTGGTCGGCCACCTGGTGCGGGACATGCTGAGCCGGATCCCCAACCACATCCACCGCGACGACCTGACCAGCGCCGGCCTGCACGCCCTGGTCACCGCGGCCCGCGGCTGGGACCCGGAGCGCGGCGTGCCGTTCCACCGCTTCGCCGGCACCCGGATCCGCGGCGCCCTGCTCGACGAGCTGCGCTCGCTGGACTGGGCGACCCGTTCGGTGCGGTCGAAGGCCCGCAACACCGACAGCACCCGGCAGAACCTGACCACCAGCCTGGGCCGCACCCCCACGCCGGAGGAGCTGGCGCAGGCGCTCGGCACCACCACCTCCGAGCTGCACCAGACCGACACCGACGTGCAGCGCGCCACCGTCCTGTCGCTGCAGGGCTTCACCACCAGCTCCGCCGACGACCTGGTCACCGAGCGCACGCCGGGCCCGGAGGAGATGCTGCTGCGCCGCGAGCAGATCGGCTACCTGCACCACGCGATCGGCTCGCTGCCGGACCGCCTGCAGACCGTGGTCACCGAGTACTTCCTGCAGGAGCGCCCGATGGCGGACATCGCCAAGGACCTGGGCGTCACCGAGTCCCGCGTCTCGCAGCTGCGCGCCGAAGCCCTGTCGCTGCTGCGCGACGGCCTCAACACGCACCTCGACCCGGAGCTGGCGCCGACCCCGGACAACCCGGAGAGCATCACCGCCCGCCGCCGTGCGTCGTACTACGCCACCATCGCCAGCAACACCGACCTGCGCAGCCGTCTCGCGATGACCAACGCGCACGGTCACACGGCGCACGGCCGCGGGCTGCGCCCGACCGCCGCCTGAGGTATCGAACCCGGCCCGGCGTCCGACGGACGCCGGGCCGGGTGTGCGTGGTCCCGGACCCGGCCGCCGCCCGGCACCCGACGAAATCCCGCCCACCCAGGGGGACCATCCCACGACAGCATGGCCGGAAAACCCAAGATCATGCCCGCGCCCTGTGGACGAACCCGCAGTGTGGACAACCCGAAGTCCGGACAACCCCGCAGCGCGAACAAACCCGCAGGATCCCGTGACGGATCCGGCGAGGGTCGCGAACAAACCCGCAGCACTAACAAACCCGCAGCGAACAAAGCCGCGGCGTGAACAGTCCCGCAGCGCGAACAATCCCGCAGCCCGAACAGTCCCGTACCGTGAACAAACCGGTCGCGCCGACACGAACCGCCGCTCTACGGTCCGGCAGTGACCAACAATCCCCCGTCGGACAAGGCCTCCCTCGACGGACCCGGCTCCGTCCCTGACGCCCTGTTCACCGATCCCCGGCTCGCCCCGCTCTACGACCTGTTCGACGGCGACCGGGACGACCTCCCCGCCTACCTGACGATCATCGAGTCCCTGCGGCCCGCCCGGATCCTCGACGTCGGTTGCGGTACCGGCGCCCTGGCCACCCTGCTCGCCGGCACCGGGCACACGGTGATCGGCGCGGATCCCGCCGCGGCCTCGCTGGACGTCGCCCGCACCAAGCCGGCCGCCGACCGGGTCACCTGGCTGCACACCGGTGCGGCCGGGCTGCCGCAGGCCTGGCCGCTACCGGAGCCCGCCGATCTGGCGCTGATGACCGGCAACGTCGCCCAGGTCTTCGTGACCGACGATGACTGGACGGCCGCGCTGCGCGGCATCCACGCCGTCCTGCGGCCCGGCGGTCATCTGGTTTTCGAGGCGCGGCGTCCGGAGTTCCGCGCCTGGGAGCAGTGGGATCATCCGCCCGCCACCGCGGGCGGGGTGGAGCGACGGTTCATGCTCACCGACGTACGACTGCCCCTTGTCTCCTTCCGGTATGAATATCGTTTCCTGTCCGATGAGACGGTGCTGACCTCGACTTCGACGCTGTGCTTCCGCGACCGGTCCGAGATCGAGGAGTCGTTGCGGGCGACCGGTTTCGAGGTCCTGGAGGTCCGTGCGGCGCCGGACCGTCCCGGTAGGGAGAACGTCTTCCTCTGCCGGCGGGCCGGGACAGCGTGATCCCGGCCCGCCCGCGCACCGCTCAGGCGAGCGCGGAGAGCACCTCGGGCAGCGGTTCGGTGTGCAGCACCCCCAGGCGCTGCGTCGCCCTGGTCACCGCCACGTAGAGGTCGGAGAGTCCGCGCGGGCTCTCGGTGACGATCTCGTCCGGACAGACCACGAGGACCGAGTCGAATTCCAGACCCTTGGCTTGCCGTACGGTCATCAGCACCACGTGGTTGAGCAGATCCGGCTGCTCCCCCACAGCCGCGCCCGGGATCGCCTCCACCAGCGCGGTGCCCAGCGGGCCGGTCAGCCGGGCCGGGACGAGCACGCCGACCCGGCCGGAGTCGACCGCGGCGGCCTCCTTGCGGACGTCCGCCAGCAGTTCCTCCACCAGGCCGCCGACCGGCACCCGGCGGGCCCACGGGGTCACCCCGGACGAGCGGACCGAGCGTGGCGGGCGCACCCCGGCGCCGACCGCGGCCAGCACGTCCGCGGCCACCGCCATCACCTCGGCCGGGGTGCGGTAGTTGACGCTCAGCTCGACCAGGCGCCAGCGCTGGCCGACGTAGGGCTCCAAGACCTGCTCCCAGGAGGTGCTGCCGGCCGGCTCGGAGGTCTGTGCCACGTCGCCGACCACGGTCATCGACCGGCTCGGGCAGCGGCGCATCAGCAGCCGCCAGGCCATCGGCGACAGCTCCTGCGCCTCGTCGACGATGACGTGCCCGAACACCCAGGTGCGGTCGGCGGCGGCCCGCTCGGCCGCGGTCCGGGTGTCGATCACCTCGTGCCGTTCGACGAACGCGCTGGCGTCCACCACGTCGACCGCGGAGAGGATCTCCTCCTCGACGTCCTCGAAGTCCAGCGACCGGGAGCCCTCGACGATCTCCAGCACGCCCTCGGCGTACTCGATCGCCGCCTCGCGCTGTCGCTCCTGCTCCCGCTTCTTCAGCGTGTCGTCGACCCCGAGCAGCTCGGCCAGCTCATCGAGCAGCGGCACGTCGGCCGGCGTCCACCCGGCCGAGGGGTCGCGCAGCAGCACGGTCGGCAGCCCGGCCGACTCCAGCCGATCAGCATCGGTCAGCAGGTCGCGCAGCACCTGCCGCGGGGTCAGCACCGGCCAGAAGTCGAACAGCAGCTGCTGCACGTCGATGTCCTCGCGCAGCTCCCGTCGGGTCTCCGCCAGGTCGGCCTCGGAGAGCAGATTGTCGCCGCCCAGCGGGTCGGCGCCGATCCGCTCGGCGATCTGCAGGGACAGCTGGTGGATCGCCTCGGTCACGAAGACCGCCCGGGCCACGTTGTGCGGGCGTCCCGACCGGCGGGCCGCCGAGCGCGCGTCCTCCAGCACCGCGCGCTCGATCCGCAGCGGATACCCGTCGTGGTCGACCTCGACGAAGTCGTCCGGCACCGTCTGCCGGTCGGCGACCGCGTTCTCCAGGGCGGGCAGCATCAGGCCGAGGTCGCCCTTGAGTGCGGCCACCTCGTCCGGTTCGGTGGCCCGGGCCCGCACCCCGGGGAACATGTCGCCGAGTGTGGCCAGCAGCACCCCGGTCTCGGCCAGCGAGGGCAGCACCTGGGAGATGTAGCGCAGGAAGGTGGTGTTCGGTCCGAGGATCAGCACGCCGCTGCGAGTCAATTGCTGGCGGTACGTGTACAGCAGGTACGCCGCGCGGTGCAGCGCCACCGCGGTCTTGCCGGTGCCGGGGCCGCCCTGGACCACCAGCACGCCGGGCAGCCCGGAGCGGATCACCTCGTCCTGCTCGGCCTGGATGGTCTCGACGATGTCGCGCATCCGGCCGGTGCGGTTCGCGGTCAGCGCGGAGAGCAGCGCGGCCTCACCGGTGACGTCCTCCCGGCCGGTCCCGTCACCGGCCGCGAGATCGAGCACCTCGTCGTCGACGCCGGTCAGGGTGCGGCCGCGGGTGCGCAGATGCCGGCGCCGGGTGACCCCGTCCGGCTGGACCGCGGTGGCCAGGTAGAACGGGCGGGCGGCCGCGGCGCGCCAGTCGACCAGCAGCGGATCCTGGTCGCGGTCCTCGGCGAACAGCCCGATCCGGCCGATGTACCGGGGGTCGCCGGCGGCGAAGTCGAGTCGGCCGAAACAGAGACCGTTCTCGACGGAATTCATCTGGGCGAGCTGCTCCGTGTAGTGGGCCCGGGTGGCCTCGCGCTGGGTCCGCCCCTGCGGGGTGCCACCGGCCTCCAGCAGAATGCCCTTGAGCCGGCTGTCGGCCTGCTCACGCAGCTGATCGAGGCGCTGGTACAGCTCGGTCAGGTAAGCCTGCTCAGCATCGAAATCGGCGCTAGAGCTTGACAAAATCGCCCCTTTTCGTGCTATCATTCCGGCCGCTGGCAACCATTTTCGTGGTTGCCTTTTCTGTTTACGGCAAACGACCAGAATAGCCGAGCGGGCTGAGGTTACGGTCCGGGCGGCAAGTGTCCGGAAGGTGTCAGGACACGCCGGGAGCCGTTACGCGGGACCGCGTGGCGCCTTTAACCGGGGCATGGACTTCAACACCCCGTACCGTCGCATCACTGTCCTCGCCCTGGCCGCCGTCGCCACCCTCGGCGTCACCTCCGCCTGCTCCGGCGGCGATGACGCCCCGGCCGGCAACGCCGCCGCGGCCGCCGCCGGTGGCCCCGAGCCGAAAACCCTCGACGGGGCGAAGGCCGCCGCGCAGACCGTGTTCGACCGGTTCAGCGGTGGCGACTTCGCCGGCGCCTGGGAGATGTACACCAGCGCCGGCAAGCAGGCGATCAGCAAGGACGACTACGTCAAGCTCAACCAGGCCTGTTCCCGCAAGGGGCTGGCGATCACCCTGACCAGCGCGCGGATGGAGGGCGTGGACAAGGCGATCGTGATCGCGAAGCAGCTGGTGGCGGCGCAGTCGTACACCATGGTCTACGAGGGCAACGGGTGGCGGCTGGAGCCGGCCGCGGAGGGGCTGGCGCTGTACAAGATGGGCGCGGCCAAGGCGATCGCCGCCCAGAAGAAGGCCGGCACCTGCGCCAACAACCAGTAAGGTTTTTGGGCCCGCCGCGAACCGCGACGGGCCCATCCCACCGTTCGGGTCTGTCAGGCGGCTGCCGGGACCGGCAGGCCGTCCGGGCCGGTCATCGCGAGGCGGCTGCGCAGCGTGCCGCGGCTGGCGATCCGGTCGTAGTACGCCGCCCGCCGCCGGGCCACACAGCCCTCCTTCGGCGGGGTCTGCGCGGCGATCGCCGGATCGAGGTGGGTGTTCAGCCCGTCCCGGAGCAGCACCAGGGCCTCGGCCCGCAACTGCGACACCCGGGACTCGCTGACTCCCAGATCGGCGGCGATGTCGGACATCGGCCGCTCGTCGAAGAAGTAGCCCTGGACCACCACCCGCAGGCGGTCCGGCAGGGCGTCCACCGCGTGCCGCAGGTAGCCGAGCCGCTCGCGCAGGATCAGCATCTCCTCCGGCCCGGGAGTGCGTTCGGTCACCAGGTCGTCGGCGGTCGCGGTGGCGAAGCCCTGCAGGCTGAACACCGTCGCCCGGTGCACGTCGTCGTTGCCGTGCTCGATGTCCTCGACCGTGCAGCCCAGCCGTTCGGCCAGCTCCTGCGGGGTGGGGATGCGGCCGAGTTCGGCGGTCAGCTCCTCCCGGGCCGCATCGGCCCGCCGGGCCCGCTGGCGCACCGAACGGCTCGCCCAGTCCAGCCCGCGCAACTCGTCCAGCAGGGCGCCGCGCACCCGGGCCGCGGCGAACCGCGGGAACGGCACACCCCGCTCCGGGTCGAACCCGCGGGCGGCGGCGACCAGGGCGGCGTAGCCCGCGGACAGCAGGTCATCACGGTTGACGTGGGCGGGGACCCGGGCCAGCATCTCGCGGACCAGGTGGCCGACGAGGGGCATGTTCGCCCGCACGATGTCCTCGCGACGCCGATCGACGGCAGGTGCCTCACCGTTCATCAGGGGTCTCCTCAGTACCGGCCGGAGTGGGGGCGTCCGGCGCTGAGGAAAAAGATCTGCGAGGCTGAGTGCGGCCTGGTTCGATACCGGGTGCAGGAAGGTTGCCGTCGGTGACCAGTAGGATTGATCTCCAGCTGACCTACGGAGAGTTACCCACTTAATGACATCGTTCATCGAGCTAGGCGTCCCCGCCGTTCTGACCGGCGCCCTCGCCGAGCTCGGCATCACCACACCGTTCCCGATCCAGGCGGCCACGCTGCCCGACTCACTCGCCGGGCGCGACCTGCTCGGCCGCGGCCGCACCGGATCGGGCAAGACGTATGCCTTCGTGCTGCCGGTCGTCGCCCGCCTGGCGGCCGCCCCGACACGCCCGAGGCCGGGCCGCCCCCGCGCGCTGATCCTGGCGCCCACCCGGGAGCTGGCCACCCAGATCGAGGCCACCCTGCGCCCGCTGGCCGACGCGATGGGTCTGCGCACCCTGACCGTCTTCGGCGGGGTCGGGGCGAACCCGCAGATCGCCGCCCTGCGCAAGGGTGTCGACGTGCTGGTCGCCTGCCCGGGCCGCCTCGACGACCACATCCGTAACGGGCACGCCTCGCTCGACGCCGTCGAGATCACCGTGCTGGACGAGGCCGACCACATGGCCGACCTGGGCTTCCTGCCGGTCGTTCGGCGGCTGCTCGGCCAGACCCCGGCCGGCGGCCAGCGGCTGCTGTTCTCGGCGACCCTGGACAACGGCATCGACGTGCTGGTCAAGCAGTTCATGCGAAAACCGGTCACGCACCACGTCGACGCGGCCGCGCAGGCCCCGGTCGAGATGGACCACCACGTCCTGCACGTCCAGCCCGACGACCGGTTCGGCGTGCTGGTCGACCTGCTGGCCGCGCCCGGCCGCTCGGTCGTCTTCACCCGGACGAAGCGCCGGGCCAAGGTGCTCACCCGCCAGCTGATCTCGGCCGGCGTCCCGGCCGTCGAGCTGCACGGCAACCTGGCGCAGAACGCCCGCAACCGCAACCTGTCGGCGTTCTCCGAGGGCTCCGCGCCCACCCTGGTCGCCACCGACATCGCCGCCCGTGGCATCCACGTCGACGACGTCGCCCTGGTCATCCACGCCGACCCGCCGGTCGAGCACAAGGCGTACCTGCACCGGTCCGGCCGCACCGCCCGGGCCGGCGCCCGCGGCACGGTCATCACCCTGATGACCGACGACCAGCAGGCCGACGTCCGCGACCTGACCCGCAAGGCCGGCATCCGTCCGCTGACCCGCCGTGCCCGCCCCGGCGACGCACTGCTGTCCGAGCTGGCCCCGGGAGAACGCACCTTCGTCACCCCGGGCCAGCACCAGCCCGGCGCCGCCGTCCCGGACGTGGATCTCGACGGTGCGGCACCGGCCGGCACCGGCCGTTCCGGCCGCCGCCGCGGGGGTCGCCGACCCGCCGCCACCGGTAACGCTTCCGCCGCCGGGTCGGGCACCGCATCCGCCGCCCGGTCCGGCACGGCCGGCGCGGGCCGCGGCGAATCCGCCGGTTCGGCCCGCGGGGCTGCCAACGGACGTGGCCGCGCGAACACCGCCGCGGGTTCCGGTGCCGACCGCACCGCTGCTCCGGCGTCCGGACGTGCGGCCGGAAGCGGTCAGGCATCCGGTGACACGGGCGGCCGGCGCCGGCGCGGCGGCGCGGACGCGGCCGGTGGCGCGCAGCGCTCCGCATCAGGGACCGCGCGGGCGGCTTCGCCGGCCCCCCGCAACGCCTCCACCTCCGGCACACCGCGGTCCAGCCAGTCCAGGACCAACCGCGCCGGTACGCCGCAGCCCCGCCCCGCCTCGGGCGGCGGCGCCGCGGCCTTCTCGGCCCGCAGCACAGGCCGCCGCGGCGGCCGCTGAGCACGCAACAAGGGGCTCATCGAGCGCCCGCCGGATATTTCCCGGCGGGCGCTGACCACCCCACCGGCGCTCACCGAGTCTGCGCCGGCCGGCCGCCCCATCGACGGCCGCCGACCACCCCGCCCGCGCCCACCGAATCTCCGCCGGCCGGCCGCCCCATCGACGGCCGCCGACCACCCCGCCCGCGCCCACCTGACCGCCCGCCGGGCTTCCCGGCGGGCGGTGTGCATTGGTAGCGCGGCGCACCCAGCTCACCGGGTGCAGCGGGACGCCGCGGCTCTCGGTGACTCACCATGCGGCCGAGCCGCGGCCCGGCGAAACGCCGGGCGGCAGCGACCGGCGTCGGACCCCGGCCACGCCGACAAGCCACGGCGCACAGGAATGTGGCCCATCTCGTTCGGTGGGCCACATTTCCTTAATCGGTCAGTTGGTGATGGTGTAAACGTAGCGGCCGAGGGCCGAGATTCCGCCGTTGCCGACGACCCGGTAGGTGCCGTTGTCCGTCTTCAGCGTGAGGGTGCACGGCGAGTAGTTGCGGATCGACGCGACATTCCGGTTCAGCGTCAGGTTGTTGACCGGAGTGCTGTAGTACTGCGAATTGCCCGTGTAGTTGAACCCCGTGTAGAGAATGAAGGTGCCGCTGCAACCCGCCGCCGATGCCGGGCTGCTGAGCTGCGGCGCGGCCAGCGCCGCGGTAGCCACAACAGCGGCAGCGGCCACGCGGGTCGCCCGTCCCCGTACGGTCTTCATCATTTTCCTGAACCCTTCCGGTTGGACCGCGTCAAGCGATCGACCATTCCTTGCCATGAGCCTTTGACTGCGGCCCGGACCGAGCATTTCAGCCACAAATCCCATGGTTCAACATCAATGTGGTTCCGGAACTCGTCTAGCGCCCTGCGTTAGGAATAACCCGCCTACCAGGAACAACGGGCAATACGCGCCTCATGGGCTTGCCTGAAATGACCGCACGCCCGCCGCCCGCGAGGCAACGGTATTGCATTTGCTGCCAAGTCGGCGACGATAGATTGCGGACAGCCCGATCGAGGACTCGGTCCACACAGACAATGTCCAGGAATTCGTTTTCGCGATAAGCGGATCACCATCGGCGCGATCGTCACCGGCGGAACACGATAGGCCGCCCTGACCCCGTTGCACTCCGAGTCTTTCAGACCCGTAAACGTCGAGTCAATGCTTCGACAGCGTTCCGGAACCGTTCCGGAACCGCCATGGATGAGTCGAACGGCCACAGCTCCGGCCGCAACCGCGCCAGTTCGTCGCGCCATTCGGGCCACTCCGGAGCCGACCGGCAATTGCATGAGATCATCTCAAATACGTGGCGCGAATCACACGAAAAAATAGTGACCGGCCATTTCACCAGCACAGTTGACGGATCGAAGCACACCGAAGCGTGTGGATGGAGCGCTCCGCCGGCCTACCGCGGCAGGCCCCGACGGAACAGCGAAATCCGCACGCTGCCGTCGCCGACGCGAAACCGGCGAGCCGCCACCCGGCCCCGCGCGGCCCGACAGCATGCACGACGACACCGGGCCGCGCGGCGCAGGCAGAACCCGCCAGGCCGAGCGTCGTCGTCGCCCGCGCCGCACGGCGTGAGGCCGAACGGCGCGGTGCGGCGTACGGCGCAAGGCCGGGCGGCGCAGAGTCGTGCGGCGCGGGGCAGGTCGGCGCGGAGCCGGGTCAGCGCGGAGCCTGGCCGCATGAGGCGGTCAGCGCGGAGCCGAAGGGTGCGAGGCGGCCAGCGCGAGCCGAACGGCGCGAGGCGGTCAGGCGTCGGGGACCCGAACGGAGATCTCGTCGCCCAGCAGGTAGCCCGCGGTGAGTTCGAGCTCGTCCCCGGACCAGAAGCGGCCCGGGTCGTACCAGTTGGCCTTGTGGTTGCGGGGCAGCAGACCCATGTCCTCGTAGGTGACCGCGACCACCTCGGCGCAGTAGGCGCGCTCCAGGGTGGCGTCGGTCTTCGCCGGTTTCCACGGCGGCTGGATCTGCGGGACCCGGCCGCGGACCCAGCGCCAGGCGAGCTGGGAGGTGGACGGAAACGGGGTGCCGTCCAGGCGCGCGACCGTTTTGAGGGCTTTGTCCTCCATGGCGCGGGTGACGCCCGGCTCCAGCTGGCGCAGCCAGCCCCGCTGGCCGTAGCGGCGGGCCCAGACGGTGACCGCGTCGCGCAGGTCGTGCAGCTGGACGCCGCGTTGGAAGGTGCCGGACCACATGTCGGGCAGGCTCCTGCCGAGCTCGGCGTGCCACATCAGTGGCGGCATGTCCTCGATCACCAGGGACATCCCGACATGGTTCACCGGGCTGTTGGTGAGGGTCTGAATGGCACGGTCGGGCCCGGACCGGCCCCGGAAGATCCAGATGTCGCCCGTGCGGGTCAGTTCAATGGCCTCGTCGAGGCTGATGTCGGCAACCACGTGTCTATTCTCAGCAGATGCGTTGGTGGAAGGTAGCGGGACTGGCGGGGCTGGCGGGAGTCGCGGCGACCGGGGTGGTGATCGCCCGGGCGGAGCGCCAACGACGCGCGTACACCCCGGACGAGATTCGGAGCCGGCTGCACAGCCGGGTGGCCGAGGTGTCCACCCCGCCCGCCGAGGCGGAATAGCCACCCAGCGGCCGGGACGACGGGGTCCGGCGGGGCGCGGACGGCGCGGCGCCGGTCACTTGGTCAGGTCCGTGTCGCGGAGCAGGGACCAGAGGCCGGCGCCGTCCGGGGCGGCGAACCACGTCTTGCCCCCGGACGGCACCGCCTCCGGGGTCTCGGTCGGCCCGGGCACCGCGCCGGCCAGCACCGCCTGGGTCGGTGACAGCCGCCGGATGGCGACGGCCGCCACGTTGTCCGGGTGCTCGCGGGCGAACTCGGAGTAGATCTCCTGGTCGTGCTGACCGTCGTCGCCGACCAGCAGCCATCTGACGCCGGGGAACTCGTCGGCGAGGCGGCGCAGCGTGGTGCGCTTGTGCTCCTGACCGCTGCGGAACCAGCGGTCGGCCGTGGGCCCCCAGTCGGTGAGCAGAATCGGACCCGCGGGGTAGAGGTGCCGGCTCAGGAACCGGGTCAGCGTGGGCGCGACGTTCCACGCCCCGGTGGAGAGGTAGATCACCGGGGCGCCCGGGTTGGCGTTGATCAGCCGCTCGTAGAGCACCGCCATGCCGGGCACCGCCATCCGCGCGTGCTCGTCGAGGACGAACGTGTTCCATGCGGCGAGCAGCGGCCGGGGCAGGGCGGTGACCATCACCGTGTCGTCGATGTCGGAGACCAGGCCGAACTTCACGGCCGGGTCGATCACCCGGATCGGCGCGTCGACCGGGGCCCCGCCCTCGCAGTGGATGCGGACGCTGGCCCAGCCGGGCGCGAGGTCGCCCTTGACCCGGCAGTCGATGTAGCCGCTGCGGTCGGTGCGGGTCTCGGTGACGCTGCCGCCCACCTCGATGCGCACCGTGGCGCCGCTGACCGGGGTGGTGGTGAAGCTGCGCCAGCCGCGCACCTTCTCCCGTTTCCGCCGGACCAGGCGGGGCCGGGAGAGCAGCACCCGGGCCATCACCCGGGCCCAGCCGGGCGCGCCGTAACCGGTGTAGGCCGTGATGTACGGCTTCCACCCACGGTTGCGCAGGCCGCGCTCGATGATCTCGTGCACGGCGTCCTCGACCAGGGCCGCCCGGTGCATCCGCGCCACGGCCGCGGACGTCTCCGCCGGTGTCGCCGCCACCATCTCCTCCTCGCCGTCCCGCCTGCCACCCGCCGCGCCAAACGTTACCGGGCGGGTACGACAAGCCGCTCGCCAATGTGAGCCGGGTCCGGCCGGGGTCGGCCGGACCCGGGCCGGGCCGGGCGGCTGCGGCCCGGTCCAGTTAGGCCGGTGCGGCGCTCGCCGGCAGATCGGCGGTCGTCCACTGCTCGGTCCACCACTGCTGGTCGGCCGGTTCCGGCACGTCGACCAGCAGCGGAGCGGCCATCGCCTCGGCGCGCAGCCCGCGCAGCGCCTCGGCGGCGGCGTCGGCGGACCGCCAGGCGGCGCGTTCCCGCTCGACCGCCTCCCGGTAGCCGGTCAGCCGGTTGGCCCGGACCGCCTGGGCCAGCACCCATTCCTGCTGGACCGGATGCAGCCGCGGGTTCCAGCCGCGGTGCGCGAAGACGTCGTTGAGCTGGTCGATGGAGAGGTCCTGGCTGCGGCAGAGCTCGCTGGCCGCGCGGTGCAGGAAGCGTTCCCGGTCGACGTTCTCGCCGGGTTTGCGGCGGCGGTCGAGCAGCGGGTACACCCCGGCCGCGGCGATCCGCCGGGCGACCCGGTCGGCTTTCTCGTACGCCGCCCAGGCGTCGTCGACGGCCTGCTGGGCGGCCTGCCAGTCGGCACGGCGCCGGTCGGCGGTCGCCCGGGCGCGGCCGGCCGCGATGGCCACCTCGCCGGCGTACCGCTCGCGGTCGGTGACGTCCGGAGCGGGCTCGGTGAGCACGCGGGGCACCGAGACGGTGGCCGCGGCGACGGCGAGCAGCAACACGATGATCAGCCAGATCGCGACGGCTTGCGGGACGGAATTCAGGAAGGCGGAATCCACGGAACACCCCCACGGGCAAAAGGGATCGACGGGCCGAACGATGAGAATCGGTCAGCGGGTCGGGGGTGCCCGGGAGTCGCCGGTGGCCGGGACGACCCCGGCCGGGAGGGTGCCGGTGGGCGGGACGACGGCCGGGGCCGCCCCCGCGGCGGCAACCGGTGCCGCCGGCGGCACCGCCGCCGGAGCCGCGTCCGAGGTGGCGGCTGACGCCGCCGGTGCGGCGGAGGACCCCGCGGTAGGCGCGGCCGAAGACCCGACGGAAGACCCGACGGAAGGCGCGGCCGAAAACCCGCCGACAGGCCCGGCGACCGGGCCGCCGAACGGCAGGCGCAGCGTCACCGCCAGGGCGAGAACCGCCAGGCTGGTGAGGAACCGCAGCAGGCGGCGACCGTCCCACGAACGGTCGGCCCCACGCGCCACAGCGGTCACACTGATCAACCTACCGGGGTGACCGGCAACGCGCACCGGTCGTTTCGGTCACGGCCACCGGATGGAGGTCACATCCGGTCATCCCGACGAGGGACGATGGGTGTCATGGACCTCGGTTTGGTGGAGCAGGTGGCCCGGCTCGACGGCTGGCTCGGCGACGGTGGCGTGGTGGTGCTGAGCGGGGCGGGCCTGTCCACCGACTCCGGCATCCCGGATTACCGGGGCCCGTCCGGCTCGGCCCGGCGCAACACCCCGATGACCTATCAGACGTTCACCGGCGATCCGCTGGCCCGCCGGCGGTACTGGGCGCGCAGTCATCTGGGCTGGCACACGATCGGTCTGGCTCGGCCGAACGACGGTCATCGGGCGGTGGCCCGCTGGCAGGAGCGCGGCCTGCTGCACGGGGTGATCACGCAGAACGTGGACGGCCTGCATCAGGCGGCCGGCGCCCGGGACGTGGTGGAGTTGCACGGCAATCTGGCCCGGATCACCTGCCTGGCCTGCGGCGCGCTGACCCCGCGGACCGAGCTGGCGGCCCGGTTGTCGGCGGCGAACCCGAATTTCGCCGTGGTCGCCTCGGCGGTGAACGCGGACGGCGACGCCGAGCTGGACGACGCCGCGCTGGACGGGTTCACCCCGGTCGACTGCCTGGCGTGTGGTGGCCTGCTGAAGCCGGACGTGGTCTATTTCGGCGAGACGGTGCCGCCGGAACGGGTGTCCCGGGCGTTCGAGCTGGTCGCCGGCGCCCGCACGCTGCTGGTGCTGGGTTCTTCGCTGACCGTGATGTCGGGGCGCCGGTTCGTGCTGCGCGCGGTGAAGCAGGGGGTGCGGGTGGCGATCGTGAACCGGGGGGTGACCCGCGGCGAGCCGTACGCGGATCTGGTGATCGACGCGCCGCTCGGCGTGGTGCTGCCGAACCTGGCCGCGGAGACCGAAACGTACCGATTGTTGCCTCGCTGAACGAACCCGAAGCGCCCTGGTTACCGGAACGAAACCTAATTTGATCCCCCGGCACATTGACGTGACAGCCCTCACTGCGGTTGACTCCGAAACCGGTACCGAAACCGGTTCCGAACCCCGGTGCAACACGCTGGTTACCAACCTCGGAGGAACTTGTGCCGATCACCATCGCCGACGTGGCGGCCCGGGCGAAGGTCAGCAAGACGACCGTGTCCCGGGTTCTCAACGGCAAGGGTGAGCTGGACGAGTCGACCGCCGCGCGGGTCCGTGCGGTGATCGAGGAGCTCGGCTACGTCCCCAGCGCCCGCGCGGTCAACCTGGCTCGCGGACGCACCCGGGTGATCGGCATGCTGGTGCCCTCGCTGACCTGGCCCTGGATGGGTGAGGTGCTGCAGGGCGCGGTCGACGTGCTGGAGTCCGAGGAGTACGGCCTGCTGCTGTTCACCTTCAACCGCGGCGACGAGTCGATGCGGCAGTTCGCCGCCCAGGTCGCCGCCAAGTCGTTCGACGGCCTGCTGGCGATCGAGCCGGAGGGCACCCTGAGCTATCTCGCCACCCTGCACAGCCGCGGCCTGCCGATGGTGCTGATCGACGACCGTGACCAGATCTCCGGCGGCCAGATCCCGACCGTCGGCACCACCAACCACAGCGGGGCGGCCGACGCGGCCCGGCACCTGCTGGAGATCGGGCGCCACAAGCCGCTGCTGATCACCGGCCCGTCCCGGTTCGGGTGCACCGTGCAGCGCACCGACGGCTTCGCCACGGTCTACGCCGAGGCCGGCCACCCGATTCCGGAACACTGCGTGGTCACCGGCGACTTCACGGTGGCCTGCGGCGCCGACGCGGTCAAGCGGGCGTTCGACGCCGGACTCGACTTCGACGCCGTCTTCTGCCACAACGACCTGTCCGCCTTCGGCGCCGTGCAGGCCATCCAGGACGCCGGCCGGCGGGTGCCGGAGGACGTCGCGGTGGTCGGCTTCGACGACATCCCGATGGCGGCCCACCATCAGCCTCCACTGTCGACCGTGCATCAGCCGATGCGCGAGATGGGCGAGGCGGCGGCCCGCACGCTGCTCGCCCACTTCGAGGGCACCGCGCTGCCGAACCGGCCGACGGTGATCCCGGCGACGTTCGTGGCCCGGTCCTCGACAAGAGCCAAGCCCTAGCGCCCACCGATAACGAAGCACTCCCGTTCGACCGGCCCCGGCCGGCCGGGCGACCCCGCGCACCTCGGGGCCGGCATCCGCCGGTCACGCGATGGCGCACGCCCTCCGGGCACCCCTCTCACCCCGAATTCCGCCAATCCGAGGAGATTCTCCGATGCAGAGAAGGAAGCTGTTCGCGGTCGCCCTGGCGGGCGTGCTCGCCACCGGCGGCGTGGCCGCCTGTGGTGACTCGCCGAACAACAACAAGAACGCCAGCAACAGCAAGGGCGCCGACTTCCTGTCGATCGGCATGCCGAACGGCACCGTGACCGAGAGCAACAACCCGTTCCTCGGCACCTCGGCCGCCGCCTCGCTGGGCTACCGCTGGACCATCTACGAGCCCCTCGGCATGTGGAACAACGTCAAGCCGGCCGAGCCCGCCAAGCCGTGGCTGGCCAGCGACATCAAGTGGGCGCCGGACTACAAGCAGCTGGATGTCACCATCCGGGACAACGCCACCTGGTCGGACGGGCAGAAGCTGACCGCCGAGGACGTGGCGTACACGTTCAATCTGATCAAGTCGAACGAGGCGCTGAACATCTTCGCGCTGCCGCTGGACCAGATCACCCCGAACGGCAACAAGGTCACGATCGCCTTCAAGACCTCGCAGTTCACCACCTGGCACAAGATCATCAGTCAGATCCCGATCGTCCCGAAGCACGTCTGGGAGAAGATCGCGGACCCGGCCAAGGACCCGATCAAGGAACCGGTCGGCTCCGGTCCGTACACCCTCAAGACGTTCAGCCAGCAGGGCATCGTTCTTGAGCGTCGGGAGAGCGGTTACTGGCAGAGCCCGCCGGCCGTCAAGGAGCTGCGCTACACGTCCTACACCGACAACAACGCGCAGACCACCGCGCTGGCCACCGGCCAGTCCGAGTGGAGCTTCGTGTTCATCCCGAACTACCAGCAGACCTTCGTCGCCAAGGACCCGCAGCACTTCAAGGTGTGGGCGCCGGGCGTGCTGGGCATCCACGGCCTCTACATCAACACCACCAGGGCGCCGTTCGACGACCCGAAGCTGCGCCAGGCGATGAACATGGTGATCAACCGGGCCGACATCTTCAACCAGGCCGAGGCCGGCTACTTCCACCCGGAGCTGAAGAGCATCACGGGCCTGCCGTCCGGCGCCGGTGACGCTTTCATCACCGACGCGTACAAGGGCCAGGACCTGAAGGTCGACGTCGAAGGCGCCAAGACGCTGCTCGCCGGGGCCGGCTACAAGCTGGACGGCACCACGCTGAAGGACAAGAGCGGCAAGCCGGTCACCATCAAGCTCAGCGACCCGGCGCCGTGGTCGGACTACCAGACCACGCTGGAGATCATCAAGGGCAACCTGGCCGAGATCGGCATCGCCGCCACGGTCGAGAAGCCGAACCAGAACGTCTGGGACCAGAACGTGCAGAAGGGTGACTTCGGCGGCGTCATGCGCTGGACCAACGGTGGCTCGACGCCGTTCGACATCTACCAGACGGTGATGGACGGCGACCTGCTCAAGCCGATCGGCGAGCTGGCCCAGCAGGGCAACTTCGGCCGGTTCAAGAGCCCGGAGGCGACCGCCGCGCTCAAGGCGTACGCCAACGCGACCAGTGACGCGGACCGCACCACCGCGCTCGCGACGCTCCAGAAGATCTTCGTGGAGCAGGCCCCGATGCTGCCGATCGGCTCGGACAACGTCGGCGGCGCGATCAGCACCAAGAACTGGGTCGGCTGGCCCTCGGAGGCGGACCAGTACGCCCCGCTGCAGCCCACCCAGTCCGGCGCGCTCGACGTGATCATGCACCTCAAGCCCGCCAACTCCTGATCGTCTGACACGGGCGCCCCGGCTCATCCCCGGGGCGCCCGTCTTCCCTGCTCGCTGCTTCAAAAGGACACCGGCATGACGTCGATCCCCGACGCGAAAGCGCCGGCCGGCGAGGTGGTGCTTGAGGCGATCAGCCTGACCAAGCACTTCCCCGTCCGCCGGAAGCTGCGCGACCTGTTCTCGAACCGCAAGGACGCGGTGCACGCCGTCGATGACGTGAACCTCACGCTGCGCCGGGGGAAGGTGGTGGCCCTGGTCGGCGAGTCCGGCTCGGGCAAGTCCACCATCGCCCGGCTGCTCGCCCAGCTCTACCCGCGCACCGGTGGCGACATCCGGCTACACGGCGAGACGACGAAGGTCAGGGGCGGGTCGGCGTTCCGCCGGTACTGCTCCCGGGTCCAGATGATCTTCCAGGACCCGTTCGCGTCGCTGAACCCGACGCACACCATCCGGTACCACCTGACCCGGTCGCTGAAGATCCACGGCAACGCCGGCCGGACCGCGACGGATCTGGACCAGGCGCTGCACGACCTGCTGGAGCGGGTGCAGCTGACCCCGCCGGAACGGTATCTGGACAAGTTCCCGCACGAGCTCTCCGGCGGTCAGCGGCAGCGCGTGGCGATCGCCCGGGCGCTGGGCGCGCAGCCCGAGGCGCTGCTCGCCGACGAGCCGGTGTCCATGTTGGACGTGTCGATCCGGCTCGGTGTCCTCAACCTGCTGCGCGACCTGCGTGACCGGCTCAACCTGGCGATCCTGTACATCACCCACGACATCGCCTCGGCCCGCTACTTCGCCGACGAGACGATGGTGATGTACGCCGGGCGGATGGTCGAGGGTGGTGACAGCGAGACCGTCACCCAGTCGCCGGCACACCCGTACACCAAATTGCTGATCCACTCCGCGCCGGACCCGGACCGGCTGACCGGCATCTCCGAAGCCGAAGGCGAGGATGCCGGCAACGGTGAGCCGCCGAGCCTGATCCACCCGCCGACCGGCTGCCGGTTCCACCCGCGCTGCCCGGCCGCGATGCCGCGGTGCCGCACCGACCTGCCGGTGCCCCTGGAGATCGGCGACGCGCCCGGCCACTGGGCGGCCTGCTGGCTGTACGACCGCGACGAGGTGTCGAAGTGAAATACCTGCTCCAGCGCATCGCGTTCTACCTCTTCACGGCGTGGGCCGCGATCACCCTGAACTTCTTCATCCCGCGGCTGATCCCGGGCGACCCGGTGCAGGCGCTGATCGCCCGGTATCAGGGCCAGATCAGCTCGCAGGCCACCCAGTCGCTGTACGTCCTTTTCGGGCTGGACAAGACCAAGAGCCTCTGGTCGCAGTACGTCGACTACTGGGTGCAGCTGTTCCACGGCGACCTGGGCCTGTCGTTCGCCTTCTTCCCGACCCCGGTCTCCGAGATCATCAAGACCAGCCTGCCGTGGACCCTGATGCTGGTCGGCATCACCACGGTGATCAGCTTCTTCCTCGGCACCGGGCTGGGCGTGCTGGCCGGCTGGCGGCGCGGCTCGTGGGCGGACGGCCTGCTGCCGGTGACCACGTTCCTCTCCTCGGTGCCGTACTTCTGGCTCGGCATCATCGCGATCTACCTGCTCACCGGGCCGGACAGCTTCTTCCCGTCGTCCGGCGGCTTCGACAACGGCCTGGTGCCGGCGTTCGACCAGTACTTCATCCCGAGTGCGCTGCGGCACAGCCTGCTGCCGGCGCTGACCATCCTGATCTCCTCGGTCAGCGGCTGGATCCTGAGCATGCGCAACATGATGGTGACGGTGTCCAGTGAGGACTACATCACCGTGGCGCACGCCAAGGGGCTCTCCGACCGCCGGGTGGCGTTGAGCTACGCGGCCCGCAACGCGCTGCTGCCGAACGTCTCCGGGTTCGCGCTGTCGCTCGGCTTCATCGTCGGCGGCACGCTGCTCGTGGAGATCGTCTTCTCCTACCCGGGTGTCGGCTTCGAGCTCTTCCAGGCGCTGGGCGCCTCGGACTACCCGCTGATGCAGGGCATCTTCCTGATCATCACGATCTCGGTGCTGGTGGCGAACCTGCTCGCGGACGTCGCGTACCTGCTCCTCGACCCGCGCACCCGCAAGGAGGGCTGACCCGTGACGATCCCCACCTCCAGCATCGAGCAGGTCATTCCCGGTCAGGGCTCGATGGCGCAGCCGGAGACCGACAGGCCGGCCAAGGCCAGGCGTCAGCGGTTCCGCTTCGTCAGCAACAAGAAGGCCGCCACCGGCCTGGTCGTGATCGCGATCTACGCGCTGTTCGCGGTCATCGGACCGTGGGTCGCGCCGTACTCACCGGACGCCCGCAGCAACGACCTGGTCAAGCCGCCGTCCGGCGCGCACTGGCTGGGCACCACGCACCTCGGCCAGGACGTCTTCAGCCAGCTCCTGGTGGGCACCCGCAGCGTGATGTTCGTCGGCTTCCTGGCCGGCATCATCGCCACCGTGCTGTCGGTGCTGATCGGGGTGACCGCCGGTTACCTGGGCGGCAAGACCGACGAGGGCCTCTCGGCGCTGTCCAACGTGTTCCTGGTGATCCCGGCGCTGCCGCTGATCATCATCATCACGTCCACCCTGAACAACGCCGAGGACTGGCTGATCGCGCTGGTCATCGGCCTGACCTCGTGGTCCTGGAACGCCCGGGTGCTGCGCGCGCAGACGCTGTCGCTGCGCCGCCGGGACTTCGTCGACGCGGCCCGGGCCACCGGTGAGAAGACCTGGCGGGTGATCGTCTTCGAGCTGATGCCGAACCTGACCGCGGTGATCGCCTCCGGCTTCGTCGGCACGGTCATCTTCGCGGTGCTCTCCGAGATCACCCTGGCCTTCATCGGCGTCACCTCCAGCAGCACCTGGAACTGGGGCACCATCCTGTTCTGGGCGCAGGGTCAGCAGGCGCTCGCCCAGCAGGCCTGGTGGTGGTTCATCCCGGCCGGTCTGGCGATCGCGCTGCTCGGCACCTCGCTGTCGCTGATCAACTTCGGGATCGACGAGTTCGTCAGTCCCCGCCTGCGCAGCGCCGGCAAAACCAAGATCAAGACAATCGACGGCCGTACGGTTCGGATGCGCATCGGTTTCACCCCCGTGCTCAGCCACACGCCGGAGCCGATCACCCACGCCAGCCCCACGCCTGTCGTGCGGACGGAGGTCACCCCGTGAACGAGCCGGTGCTTGAGATCAAGAACCTGAATGTCGGGTACGGGCTGGGCGACCAGGCCGTCCGCGCGGTGCGCGACGTCAACCTGACCCTGCACCGCGGTGAGGTGCTCGGGCTGGCCGGCGAGAGCGGCTCGGGCAAGTCCACCCTGGCGTACGGGATGACCCGGCTGCTGCCGCCGCCCGGCGTGATCACCGGCGGTCAGGTGATCTACCACCCCGAGCAGGGCGAGGCGTTCGACGTGCTCGGCCTCTCCGACCGGGACCTGCGCGGCTTCCGCTGGTCGGAGACGGCGATCGTGTTCCAGGGCGCGATGAACTCGCTGAACCCGGTGCACAAGATCTCCACCCAGCTCACCGACGTGCTGCGGGCGCACCGGCCGGAGATGACCGAGACGCAGCGCAACGCCCGCGCCCGGGAGATGCTCAAGCTGGTCGGGATCGCGGCGGACCGGATGGATGCGTACCCGCATCAGCTCTCCGGCGGCATGCGGCAGCGCGTCATGATCGGCATGGCGCTGATCCTGCAGCCACAGGTCGTGATCATGGATGAGCCGACCACCGCGCTCGACGTGGTGATGCAGCGGCAGATCCTCGGCCAGCTGATCGAGCTGCGGGAACGGCTGGGCTTCTCGGTCATCTTCATCACCCACGACCTGTCGCTGCTGGTCGAGTTCTCGAACCGGATCGCGATCATGTACGGCGGCCGGATCGTCGAGGAGGCGCCGGCGGCGGCGATCTACCGAGACTCGCTGCACCCGTACTCGAAGGGCCTGCTCGGCTCGTTCCCGGCGCTGCGCGGCCCGCGCCGGGAGCTGACCGGGATTCCCGGTTCGCCGCCGGACCTGAAGGGGATGCCGACCGGGTGCTCGTTCCACCCCCGCTGCCCCCGGGCGTTCGACCCGTGCGCCGGGAACATCCCGGTGCTCGGCCGGCCGGACACCGCCGACGGATCGACCCGATCGGTGGCGTGCTGGCTGCACCCCACCGAGCAGCCGGTCGGTTAGGGACAGGCGGCCGGCCCCCTGCCGTCGGGGCCGGCCGCCACTTTTTCTTCTCACTATGGGGGATATTTCGTGACATTCATCTGGGGCGTGGCCACCTCGGCCTACCAGATCGAGGGCGCCGCCGCCGAGGACGGCCGCACACCGTCCATCTGGGACACCTTCAGCCACCGGGTCGTCGGCGAGCACGGTGACGTCGCCTGCGACCACTACCATCGGATGCCCGACGACGTACAGCTGATCAAAAGCCTCGGCGTCGACGCCTACCGCTTCTCGATCTCCTGGCCGCGGGTGCAGCCGGGCGGGCGCGGCCCGGCCAACCAGGCCGGCCTGTCCTTCTACGACCGGCTGGTGGACGAGCTGCTGGCGAACGGCATCGACCCGTGGGTCACGCTCTACCACTGGGACCTGCCGCAGGAGCTCGAGGACGCCGGTGGATGGCCGCACCGGGACACGGCGTACCGCCTCGCCGATTTCGCCGGTCTGGTCCTCGACCGCCTCGGCGACCGGGTCCGCGACTGGCAGACGATCAACGAGCCGTGGTGCGTGGCCTACCTCGGCTACCAGCACGGCGTGCACGCCCCGGGGCGACGCGACTACGGCGCCGCCCTGGACGCCACCCACCACCTGTTGCTCGCGCACGGCCTGGCGTACGAAGTCCTGAAAAGACCCGACAACACGGTCGGGATCGCGCTGAACCTGGGCACCGCCACCCCCGCCTCGGACGACCCGCTCGACGTCGCGGCGGCCCGGCGCGCCGACGCCGGCGCCAATCGGATCTTCCTGGACCCGCTGGTCTTCGGCCGCTACCCGGACGATCTGCTGGCCGACCTCGCGGCGCGCGGGCACACCCTGCCGATCCGCGACGGCGACCTGCGGATCATCGGCCGGAAACCGGACGTGCTCGGCGTCAACTACTACTTCGGACAGGACTTCGCCGGCCGCGACGAGGACGGCAACACGCACGACGCGGACGGCCACCCGATCGTCCGGGAGATCACCCCGGACGTGCCGAAGACCGCGATGGGCTGGGCGGTCACCCCGGACCGGTTCACCACGCTGCTGCTGCGCCTGCACCACGAATACGGGCTGGCGCTGGCGGTCACCGAGAACGGCGCGGTCTACGACGACGTGCCCGGCCCGGACGGATTCGTCGCTGATCAGGAACGGACGGCGTATCTGGAGTCGCACATCGCGGCCACCCTCGCGGCGCGGGCGCGCGGTGCCGACGTACGCGGCTATTTCGCCTGGTCCCTGCTGGACAACTTCGAGTGGGCGGAAGGCTATCAGCGGCGCTTCGGCCTGGTCGCGGTCGACTACGCGACCCAGCGGCGGACGCCGAAACAGAGTGCGCTGTGGTTCCGGGACCGCATACGCTCCGGCGCGTGACCGACTATCTGACGATCAACCGGGCGAACTGGGACGAGCGGGCCACCCCGCACGCCGAGTCGCCCGACTACCGGGTCGCCGACCTCGTCCGCGACCCGGCGCACCTGAGTGACGTGGTGCGCTTCGACCTCCCGCTGCTCGGCGACATCACCGGGCAGCGGGGCGTGCACCTGCAGTGCCACATCGGCACCGACACGCTCTCGCTGTCCCGTCGCGGCGCCCGGATGACCGGTCTCGACTTCTCCGGCGAATCGCTGCGGCACGCCCGCGCCCTGGCCACCGCGGCGCACGCGGACATCGACTACGTGCAGAGCGACGTGTACTCGGCGCGGGACGCGCTCGGCGGCGGGTTCGACCTCGTCTACACCGGGATCGGCGCGCTCGGCTGGCTGCCCGACATCCGACGCTGGGCGTCCACTGTGGCCTCCTTGCTGGTGCCCGGCGGGCGGCTGTTCCTGCGCGAGGGCCACCCGATGCTGTGGACCCTCGACTACGACCGCGAGGACGACGTGCTCGCCATCGTCGAACCGTACTTCGAACAGACCGAGCCCCTGGTGTACGACGAACCGGGCACCTACGTCGCCACCGACCACCGGTTCGTGCACACCGTGACGCACGAGTGGAACCACGGGCTCGGCGAGATCGTCAGCGCGGTCCTCGACGCCGGGCTCACCCTGACCGGACTGGTCGAACACCGCAGCGTGCCGTGGAATGCGCTGCCCCGCCGGATGCGTCGGCTCGACGGCGGCGAGTGGCAGCTGACCGAACGACCCGAGCGGCTGCCGCACACGTACACCCTGCAGGCCCGCCGTCCCGTTTAGAGATCGAACGGTTCCGGGTATCTGGCGCGCATCCCTGCGGTCTAGGAGGCTCTCACATGCGTGCAGGCGCGGTCATCATCGTCATCTGGCTACTGCTCGGCCTGGTCGCGGCGTTCGAGCGGAACTATTTCAAGGACACCGGCGACGCGAGCTGCGCGAAAGCCGGCACCGTCATCGTCACCGTCATCGCCGGCCCGCTCAACTGGCTGGGCGTCAACCCGAAGATCAAGTGCGAGGTGCCGCCGCCGAGCAAGTGATCCGGTCGCCGCGCGCCTGATTCCTTTCCGGCGCGCGCTTCCTTCGCCGGGCGCCTGATCCCTTCGCCACGCGCCTGGTACCTCCGTTGCGGCGCCTCGTTCCTCCGTTGCGGCGCCTGGTTCCTCCGTTGCGGCGCTTGATTCCTTCGTTGCGCGCTTGATCTGGAGTGCGCTCCAGGTCTTAGCGTCGGTTTCATGGAACTACGCGACTTCGGGCGTCTCGGCCAGATCAGCGCGCTCACCCTCGGCGGCGGCGGTATCGGCGCCGTCTGGGGGCCGACCGATCGGCGCGAGGCGGTGGCCACCGTGCACGCCGCCCTCGACGCCGGCATCACCATGCTGGACGTGGCACCGTCCTACGGCGCCGACTTCGAAGCCGAGCGGGTGGCCGGCGAGGCCATCCGCTCCAGCTCCCACCCGGACGTCCTGGTCACCTCCAAGGTGGGTCTGCCGGACGACACCGAACGGGACTTCGCCGCCCGGATCCGCCGCAGCCTGACCGACAGCCTGCGGCGGATCGGCCGCGACCACCTGGACGTCTTCTTCCTGCACACCCAGCTGCGGACCGCCGTTCCCGCGCCGGGCACGATCGGCCGGGACGGCTATCTCGAGGCCGCCGGCGAGTTCCTCCGGCTCCGTGACGAAGGTCTGATCCGGGCCTGGGGCATCACCGCGGTGGGCCACCCCGACCAGGTGATCACCGTACTCGGCGACACCCCGCGCCCGGACGTCGCCCAGGTCGTCGTCAACGCCCTCGACCTCAACGCCGACTGGTACTTTCCCGGCGTCGCACCCCGCAGCGACGCCATCGTCCGCTCCGCGAACGACAACGGGGTCGAGGTCATGGCCATCCGCGCGGTCGCGGCCGGCGCATTGACCTCCTCCCTTGACCGTACGGTGCCGTCCGCCTCCCCGGTCGCGTCAGACTTCGCCGCCGCCGAACCGTTCCGCAAGCTGGCCGCGGAATGGGGCGCGACCCCGGCCGCCCTGGCCCACCGCTACGCCCTGACCGTCCCGGGCGTGTCCACGGTGATCCTCGGCGTCAAGAACCGCACCGAACTGGCCGAATGCCTGGCCGCCGAGGCCGCGGGCCCGCTCACCCCCGCCGAGCTCACCACCATCCAGGCCCTGCGCCCCTGACTCCCCCGGCCGGCTTCCGCGGACGGCACGCCAGCCGCGCCCGCTTCCCGGCCGGCTCCCACGGGCCGCACTCCAGCCGCGGCCCGCTTCCCGGCCGGCTCGGCTCCTAACGGTGGTCGCCCGTGCCGGGCGGCCACCGTCCGAGCCGGGCGGCCACCGCCCTCAGCGGACCCAGGGCGGGCTGATCACCGAGCCGTCCGCCATCGTGGCCTTCAGCCCCACGCTCGTGGTGACCCAGGCCTCGGCGGTCTCGGCACCCACGTTGTCGACGCCGAACTCCACGCCCACCGGCACCCGCAGCACGTCTCCGGCCCCGATCTCCTCGACCACGCCGTCCAGAAAGACCTGAAGCCGCCCGGCCAGCACCAGGAACACCTCCTCGCGATCCACCCGGTGCCGCGCCCCGGCCGTGCCCCCGGCGATCTGCAGCCGCCAGGCGCAGAGCTCCGCGCTCCCACTGCCCGGCGACACGTAGGACCGGAAGACCGAGCCGTGCAGACGATGTTCCACGCCTTCATCCCGGCGATGGATTCCCATGACGTTCCTCCCCTGAAAATTAGTCAACCTGCTTGACCAAATAGTCAAGCAACTTGACCGCCATGTCAAACTCGTTCCGTGCGACGTGATCTCCTGGACCTGCCGGTGCTGCTGCTCGGCGCGGCCACCACCCTGGTCGACAGCATCAACGAGGGAGTCCGCGCCCGCGGCTTCACGGACCTGCGCCCGGCGCACGGCTTCGCCTTCGTCCGCCTGGCTCCGGACGGCGCCACCGTCATCGAGCTGGCCGAGCACCTGGGCGTCACCAAGCAGGCCGCCAGCCAGATGGCCGACGAACTGGTCCGCAAGGGCTACGTCGAGCGCCACCCCCACCCTCGGGACGCCCGCGCCCGCCTCCTTACCCTCACCCCCCGCGGCTGGGCCTGCACCCGAGCGGCCGACGAGGCCGCCACCGAGGCCCTCCAACCCTGGGCCGACACGCTGGGCCCGGCCCACCTCGCCACCGTCCGCTCGGCCCTCGCCCAGCTCACCACCCCCGGCCGCATCCGCCCCACCTGGTGACCGACGCATGCCACCGCCGATCACCACCCCCGGGCGCATCCGCCCCACCTGGTGACCGACGCATGCCACCGCCGATCACCACCCCCGGCCGCAGCCCACGAGGAAATCCCCCGGCTGGGCTGTGCCCTGCTGGTCACCCCGGCCCCCACCAGCGACCTCCAGCCCGACGACCTCGACACCATCGAAGCCGATGCCCGGGTCGCGCGGCATCGGCGGACCAGGACGGGCACCGCGCCTGCCTTCATCACCACACCCTGATGCGCCGCAGCGTCGCGCCGAAGGCACCGGCGCGGTGGAGCAACGGCCGCCACCGGGGGGCGGAACGCGAACCGCCCGCCGGGGGAGGCCGGCGGGCGGTTCGGTGAGCGCTTGCGGTCAGTCGCGTTCGATGTGGTGGCCGATGAGCTGGGGGCCCATCAGAACCGCGGCGCCGGAGCCGTCGCGGCGGGCGTCCGGTTCGGGGAGTTCGACCGGGTCGCCGGTGGTGCTGCAGCCGGCGGGGCGGGGACCGACCCAGGCGACCGTCAGGGCGGTTTCGCCCTTGAGGAAGCGCTGGACGCGGACGCCGCCGGTGGCCCGGCCCTTGGCCGGGTAGGAGGCGAACGGGGAGACCTTGACCTGGGTGCCGGTGGAAGTGACGACCATCGGCTCGCCGTGCGACGTGTCGGCGGTGGCGACCGCGTTGAACGAGATCACGGCGGCCTCGCCGGACAGGTTGACGCCGGCCATGCCGCCGCCCTTCACACCCTGCGGGCGAACCAGTTTGGCCGGGAACCGCAGCAGGTTCGCATCGGAGGTGATGAACACCAGGGACTCGGAGCCGTCGGTCAGCCAGGTCGCCTGGAGCACCTCGTCACCCTCCTTGAGGGTGATCACCTCGAATTCATCGGAGCGGACCGGCCACTCCGGCGCGCACACCTTGACGACGCCGTGCCGGGTGCCCATCGCCAGGCCCGGGGAGTCGCCGCCGGTGGTCAGCGGCGCCAGGCCGACGACCGTCTCCCCCTTTTCCAGCGGGACCAGCTCGGACGCGGACATGCCGCCGCGCAGCGACACCGTGCCGGACTGTTCGGGGAGCACCGGCAGCGGCAGCACGTCGGTCTTGAAGGCGCGGCCCCGGTTGGTGATCAGCAGGATCCGGCCGCGGGCGGTGGAGTGGATGATCGCCCGGACCGCGTCGTGTTTGACCCGGCCGCTGCGTTTGCGGGCCTCGGCGGACTCCTCGCTCTCCGCCGCGGTGCGGGCGATCAGCCCGGTGGCGGAGAGGATCACCTGGCACGGGTCGTCGGCGACCTCGAGCGGGCCGGCCGGCGCGGACGCGGCGAGCACCTCCTTGAGGTCGCCGTCGATCAGCGTGGTGTTGCGCGGGCGACCGAACTCGGCGGTCACCTCGGCCAGTTCGTCGGAGACGACCTGCTTGAGCACGTCCTCGTTGTCCAGGATCCGGCTGAGCTCGGCGATCTCGGCGCGCAGCCGTTCCTGCTCGGTCTCCAGCTCGATCCGGTCGAAGCGGGTGAGCCGCCGCAGCGGGGTGTCCAGGATGTAGGTCGCCTGGATGTCGCTGAGGCTGAACTCGCTCATCAGGGCCGCCTTGGCCGCGGCCGCGTCGTCGCTGCCCCGGATGATCGCGACCACCCGGTCGATGTCGATCAGCGCGACGAGCAGGCCGTCGACCAGGTGCAGCCGGTCGAGCCGCTTGGTGCGGCGGAACTCGGTGCGGCGGGTGACCACGTCGTACCGGTGCTGGACGAACACCTCCAGCAGGGCCTTGAGCCCCAGGGTGCGCGGCTGCCCGTCGACGAGCACCAGGTTGTTGATGCCGAACGAGGTCTCCAGCGGGGTGAGCCGGTAGAGGTCGGCGAGCAGCGCCTGCGGGTTGACGCCGACCTTGCACTCGATCACCAGGCGGGTGCCGTGCTCGCGGTCGGTGAGGTCCTTGACGTCGGCGATGCCCTGCAACCGGGCCGCCTGCCGCTGCCCGCGCCGCGGCCCGGAGGTGAGCAGTTTGCCCTTCACCTCGTCGGTGATCGCCTCGATGATCTTTTCGGCACCGACGCCGTACGGCAGTTCGGTGACCGTGATGGCCTGACGCCCCCGGCCGCCCTCCAGCGGGCCGGTCTGTGCCCGGGCGCGCATCCGGACCACGCCGCGGCCCGTCTCGTACGCCCGGCGCACCTCGTCGAGGCCGAGCAGCTGGCCGCCGGTGGGCAGGTCGGGCCCGGGGACGAAGCGCATCAGCTCGTCGAGGTCGGCGTCCGGGTGGGTGATCAGGTGCCGGGCGGCCGCGACCACCTCGCCCAGGTTGTGCGGGATCATGTTGGTCGCCATCCCGACCGCGATCCCGGACGTGCCGTTGACCAGCAGGTTGGGGAAGGCGGCGGGCAGCACCTTGGGTTCGACGTCGTCGCCGTCGTAGGTGGGCTTGAAGTCGACGGTGCCCTCGCCCAGCTCGCCGACCAGCAGCATCGCCTCACGGGACATGCGGGCCTCGGTGTACCGGGCGGCGGCCGGGCCGTCGTCGGGCGAGCCGAAGTTGCCGTGCCCGTCGATCAGCGGGACGTTGAGCGAGAAATCCTGGGCGAGGCGGACCAGCGCGTCGTAGATCGCGACGTCGCCGTGCGGATGGTATTTACCCATCACGTCGCCGACGACGCGGGCCGATTTCACGTAGCCGCGGTCGGGGCGGTGGCCCTGCTCGGACATCGACCACAGGATGCGGCGGTGCACCGGCTTGAGGCCGTCCCGGGCGTCCGGGAGGGCCCTGGAGTGGATCACCGAATACGCGTACTCCAGGTAGGAGTCCTCGACCTCGGTGGTCAGCGGGTTGTCGATGACCCGGGCGCCGGCCTGGTCGAAAGCGGACAGGTCGACGCGGTTGTCGGGGGTCTTGCGGCGTGCCATGGACAAGGACCTCTCAGGCGTCGATCGTCTCCTGATCGATGCGGCCCGCCGCGTCGATCAGCCAGTTCTTGCGGGGCTCGACCCGCTCACCCATGAGCAGTTCGAGGGTGGCCTCGGCCCGCTCGGCGTCGTCCAGCGTGATCCGCCGGACGGTGCGGGAAGCCGGGTTCATCGTGGTGTCCCACAGCTCGTCCGCGTCCATCTCGCCGAGGCCCTTGAACCGGGGCACCGGTTTCTGCACGGACTTGCCGGAGCGCTCGATGCGCGCGACGGTCGTCTCCATCTCCTGCTGGGTGTACGTGTAGACGGTGTCGCCGTTGCGCCCCTTGGTGACCACCTTGTGCAGCGGCGGCATCGCGGCGAACAGCCGGCCCTCCTCGATCACCGGGCGCATGTACTTCGCGAACAGGGTGATCAGCAGCGTCCGGATGTGCGAGCCGTCGACGTCGGCGTCGGCCATGATCATGACCCGGCCGTACCGCATCGCGCCGATGTCGAAGGTGCGCCCGGAGCCGGCGCCGAGCACCTGGACGATGGCCGAGCACTCGGCGTTGTCCAGCACCTGCTGCAGGCTCGCCTTCTGCACGTTGAGGATCTTGCCGCGGATCGGCAGGAGCGCCTGGTACTCCGACGAACGGGCCATCCGCGCGGTGCCGAGCGCGCTGTCCCCCTCGACGATGTAGAGCTCGCTGCGGGAGATCCCGGTGGACCGGCAGTCGACCAGCTTGGGCGGCATCGACGCGCCCTCCAGGGCGGTCTTGCGGCGGGCCGCGTCCTTCTGCTGTTTCTGGGTGAGGCGGACCCGGGCGGCGTCGACCACCTTCTGCAGGACGGTGCGCGCCTCGGTCTTGGTGCGCCGGCCGTCGACCCACTCCTTCAGGTACGACTCGACGAGGGTCTGCATCACCCGGGTGACGCCGGCCGTGGACAGCTCGTCCTTGGTCTGCGAGGTGAACTGCGGCTCCGGCACCCGGACGTGGATGACCGCGGTCATGCCCTCCAGGAAGTCGTCCAGGACGGGCGGCTCCTCCTTGGGCTTGAGCAGGCCACGTGCGTTGCGGATGGCCTCGGTCAGCGCACGGACCAGAGCCCGCTCGAAGCCTTTGCGGTGGGTGCCGCCGTGCACGTTGCGGATCGTGTTGGTGAAGCACTCCACGGACCGCTCATACCCCGTACCCCAGCGGAAGGCGATCTCGACCTGAGCGTGCCGCACGACGTTCGACTGCATGACGCCGTTGGCGTCGGCGGCATTCTCCTTGTACGTCCCCTCGCCGGTGACGACCAGGATCCCGGAGACCGGCTTGTCGGCGGCCGGAGTCATGAACTCCACCATGTCGACCAGGCCGTTGGGGTAGTGGAAGGTCTCGGTGTGCGGCTCCTCGGCGGTCGCGTCGAACAGCGAATACTGCACGCCGGGGACCAGGAACGCGGTGTTGCGCAGCTTGGTGCGGACCGCTTCGACGTCGAGTCGGGCGCCGGTCTCGAAATACCGCGCGTCGTACCAGTACCGGATCGAGGTGCCGGTGGGCTCGCCGCGTTTCATCCGGCGGGCGATCCGCAGACCGGCCTGCGGGGTGAACGACGCCTGCGGCCCCGGGCCGTCGAAGACGCCGGGCACGCCGCGCTGGAAGGAGATCTCGTGGACCTTGCCGTCCCGCTTGACGGTGACGTCGAAGCGCAGTGACAGCGCGTTGACCGCGGAGGCGCCGACGCCGTGCAGACCGCCGGACGCCTTGTAGCCGGAGCCGCCGAACTTGCCGCCGGCGTGCAGCCGGGTGAGCACCAGCTCGACGCCGCTCAGCCCGCTCTTGGCGTGCACGTCGGTCGGGATGCCCCGACCGTCGTCGTCGACCTGGACCGACCCGTCGGTGTGCAACGTGATGGCGATCCGGGTGGCGTGCCCGCCGACGCCCTCGTCGGTGCAGTTGTCGATGATCTCGTTGGCCAGGTGGTTGATCCCCCGGCTGTCGGTGGACCCGATGTACATCCCTGGGCGTTTCCGGACAGCGTCCAGCCCCTCCAGGTGCGTGAGGTCAGCAGCCCCGTACAAGGTCTCTGGCTGTGCGGTCACGAGGCGGCACTCCCGATAAGCCTGGTGGTCAAGGACGGCGCGAGCCTACCCGGCCCCTCCGACACTTCTGCCCCAGGCGAGCCAGGTCGTGCCCGCTCAGCCCGAAAATTCGGGAAAAAGGTTACAAAAACCGGCTAGCGAGCGCCCACCAGCGGGGCGGACCGGATCAGCGGGGCGGTCTGCGGCTGTAGCGCACGCCACAGGTCCAGCGGGTACGACTTGCCCGGCACCGACACCGGCGGCATCTCCTGATACGCGATCAGGTCGCCGGTGACGTCCCGGGTGGCCGCGCAGACCACCACGGTGTCGTGCGGGGCGTACGCCTGCAACCGGGCCGCGGTGCTCACGACACTCCCGCTGACCATCGCGTACCCCCCGTCGAAGGTCATCAACGGATCCACGATCACCTCGCCGGTGGCCAGACCCACCCGGGTCCGGACCCGGTGCCGGCCGGCCAGGAGGCGCCCCCTCAACGCCTGCTGGACCGACAGGCCCGCGCGCACGGCCGCGGCGGCCGCCGCCGGCTCGAAGCCGTCCACGCCGGTGCCGAACACCGCCATCACCGCGTCTCCCACGTACTTCTCGACGATGCCCCCGCAGTCGCGGACCGCGTGGGCGACGACCGAGAAGTAGTCCCGTTGCAACGCCCGCACCTCCGCACAGTCCAGCCGGTCCACCAGCGAGGTGAACCCGACGATGTCGACGAACAGCACGGTCACGGTCTGGCGCCGCTCCTGACCGGCGACGGTGATGGTGGTCATGTCTCACGCTCCCCAGATCACTGCGTTGACCGGGAGTACGGTGCCAGCCGCGCTCCCCCTGCGGATCCGCAGAACGACGTATCTCTGACAGCATCAACGCTCGTCATTTTTGTGACGCAGAACAGTCCGAACCGACGACATGGCGGTAAGGGATTTCGCATTAGGCTGCCGGTCATGGCCAGCCAGGGGGACGACGGGCCGCTTGTCGGGCGCACCGGCACGCTGGCCGACATACAGTCCTACCTGCGCAACGCGGGTCCCGGCGGGACAGCCGCGGTCTTCGTGACCGGGGAGAGCGGCGTCGGCAAGAGCCGGCTGCTGCGGGAGACCGCCGACGCGCTGCGCGGTGGGGGATTCGCGGTGCTCTTCGGCACCTGCCTGGACATCGGCGACGCGTCACCGCTGCACCCGGTGCTGCAGGCGCTGCGCCGGCACGACAGCGCGCCGGCCACCGGCGCCGGCGGCCCGGGTGCGCTGCTCGACCGGGTCTCGCAAGACCTGCGCGCGATTGCCGGGGACCAGCGGCTGCTGCTGGTCCTCGACGACCTGCAGTGGGCCGACCGGAGCACCCGCCAGCTGCTGCTCTACCTGCTGGCCGGCCTGGGTGACGTGCGCGTCTCGGTGCTCGCCGCGATCCGCGCCGAGGCCCTGCACGGCACCCACCCGCTGCGCCGGGTGCTGGCCGAGCTGCGCCGGTTGCGCTCGGTCCGGGTGGTCGACCTGGCCCCGCTCGACCACGAGCAGACCCGCGAACTGGTCACCGCGATCGCCGGCGACGGGGTGACCGGCGAGGACGCCGATCGGGTGCACAAGCGCAGCGGCGGCAACCCGTTCGTGGTCGAGGAGCTGGCCCGGGATCTGCGTGACGGCCGGGTCGAGCTGTCCGACACACTGCGGGAGATCTTCCTGGCCCGGGTCGACGAACTGCCGCCGAACGCGCACGCGGTGGTGCACGCGCTGGCCGCCGGGGTCGAGCCGGTCGAGCACGCGGTGCTGTCCCGGGTGGTCCGCCTGCCCGAGGACGAGCTGCTGGAGGCGATCCGCGCCGCGGTGGCGTACCGGTTCGTGGTCGGCGACGGCGACGGTTACCGGCTGCGGCACCGGCTGGTCGCCGAGGTGCTGGAGCAGGAGGTGCTGCCGGCCGAGGCGGCCGCCCTGCACCGGCGGTACGCCGAGTCCCTCCAGGCCTGCCCGAACGGCCCGGATCACGCCCGTCTGGCCCACCACTGGCAGCGTGCGGGGTTGCCGTCCCGGGCACTGCCGTCGGTGGTCGCCGCGGCCCGCTCCGCGGAGAGTCTGTACGGGTTCGCCGAGGCGCACCGGCACTGGACCCTGGCCCTGCGGCTGATCGACGACGACGCCGCGGACCGCACCGAGCTGCTCGGGCACGCCGCCGAGTCGGCCCACCAGTGCGGCGAGCACCAGCTGGCGCTGACCCGGCTGGCGGAGCTGGCCGGCCGCAAGGACGCCCCCGTCGAGGGCGAGCTGCACCTGCGTCGCGCGCGGTATCTCGCCGCCGCCGGCCGCTCGGAGCCCGCCGAGCGGGAGTACGAGCTGGCCCTGGAGTCCCCGGACTGCTCCCCCCGGCTGCGCGCCACCGCCGCCGCCTTCCTCGCCGAGCTGCTGCTGCACCTGGGGCGGTACGCCGACGCCAACCGGCACGCCCGGGAGGCGCTGGAGCTGGCCGCGATCAACGGCGCCACCGCCGATCTGGTCCGGGCCAGCGCCGCGCTGGGCTTCAGCGCCGCGTTCCGGGAGGACCCGGACGCCGGCCTGGCGGTGATCCGGCACGCCGTGGAGATCGCCGAGCGATCCGGTCACCCGGACGACCTGGGCGTGGCCTACCTGCACCTGGCCGAGCTGCTCACCGGCCCGTTGAACAGCATCGAGGAGGGCGTGCTGGTGGCCCGCCGGGGCGCCGAGCGGCTGGCCGACCGCGGCGCCGGCCGCACGTATCAGACGCGGCTGCTCGCGATCGCCGGCAACGGACTGTTCAGAATCGGTCAGTGGACGGAGGCCGACGCGGTCCTCGAGCAGGCCATGCGGCACCGCCCGTCCGGGGCCGACGCGGTCGAGCTGCTGCTCGCCCGCAGCCGCCTGTGGGTCGGTTTCGGCGAGGTCGACAACGCCCGGCGGGACCTGGACGCGGCCGCCACCCTGCTGGCCGGCGGCGGCGCCCGGCATGTGCTGCCGATGCTCACCCTGCGGGCCGGCCTGGCGATGTGGCAGAAGGAGCACGCCGACGCCCGGGCCGCGGTGCAGCGCGGCCTCACCGAGACCCGCTCGGATGACCTGGTGCTGCTCGGCGTGCTGGCCTGGCACGGCCTGCGGGCCGAGGCGGAGGCGCACGCCGCCGGCTCGCCGGTCGACCCGGGCGCGCTGCGCCGGCTGAAGACCGTGGTGACGCGCCTGGAGGCGGGGGCGAACGCGGCCGCTCCCGAGGTCCGTGCGGTGCTCGACGGCTACCTCTACCTGTCCGCGGCCGAGCTGAGCCGGGTCGAGGACCGGCAGGATCCCGAGCCCTGGGCGCGGTCGGCCGCCCTGTGGGACCGCCGCCAGCAGCCCTATCCGGCGGCGTACTCGCGGCTGCGGCACGCCGAGGTGGCGCTGGCCCGCCGGTCGCGGCGGACGGCGGCGATCAACGGGCTGCGCCAGGCGTACACGACGGCGATCGCGATGGGCGCCCGCCCGCTGGCGAACGAGATCAAGGCGGTGGCGCAGCGGTTCCGGGTCGCCCTCTCGGACGACGCGGACACCGTGCCGATCGCGCCGCCCGAGTCGGATCCCGGCGATGAGCTGGCCATTCTCACCGGACGTGAGCGTGAGGTGCTGGCCGCCGTGGCGGAGGGATTGACGAACCGGGAGATCGGTGAGTTGCTGTTCATCAGCGAACGCACCGTCGGCGTCCACCTGGGCCACATCTTCGACAAGCTCCAGGTGCGTACCCGCGTACAGGCCAGCCGGGTTTTTCTTACCGCAGCCTGACCAGGTATTCGTTATCACGCCGTGACATACGTACGCGGAATACGTCGTTTTACCGATCCCCTCGTACGGCGCCGGTGAAAGGCTGTGGCACGGGGGAGCACCGCCCGGTGGTGACAGCCGCCGGGCGGTGCTGGGGGCCCTCCGCACATCAGCAAGTCCGTGGAGGATCCGATGACCCAGCCCATCTGGGGGCCCGTGCACGCCGAGATGTCCGCGATCCTGCAGGAGCACCCGGACGACGTGCCCGCCGTCGTCGACCAGCTCACCAAGTTGCAGGACGTTCTCTGCCAGGTGCCGCCGCTGCTCGGTGGTAACCCGCTGGCCGATTTCAACAGGCTCTACCTGGCGATCACCGAGAACGTGCTGGACCGGCTGTATGCGGGCAGGTTCAAGGATCCGGCGTTCCTGTCCCGGCTGGACGTGGAGTTCGCCGCCCGGTACTTCGACGCCCTGCGCTACTGGACCCACGGCAGCCCGGCCTGCCCCGGGGCGTGGGCCGGCCTGTTCTCCCGGGTCCCCGGGCCGGGCCCCCGCCTGCTGCCGTCCGCGGTCGCCGGCGTCAACGCGCATGTCAACTTCGACCTGCCGTTCGCGCTGGTCACGACGTTCGACCACCTGGGCTCCGGCCCGGTCGACGACAGCGACCAGCACCACGACTACCTGCAGGTCAACGACATCTTCGCCGAGGAGATCCCGGGCCTGCGCCGCGGCTATCTCGACCGCTGGCAGCTGCTCATCGACACGATGAACGGCGACCTCGACGACTGGTGGCAGGGCGAAATGGTGGAATACACCCGCAACGTCGCCTGGCGCAACGCCCAGAAGATCTGGGCGCTCCGGCACGACCAGACCGCCCTGGACAAGGAGCGCCGCCACCTGGACCGCACGGCCACCGGGCTGGGCAAATTGCTCCTGTCCCCGTTCGCCGACTTCCTGCAGTAGCGGCCGCGGCCCCGCACGAGCCACCGACCCGCCTCATCGAAGCGCTTCCGCAGCACCCGGCAGGCCACGGCGGCCATTCACCGCAGCGCCTCCGGACGAGCTTTCAGGCATCCTCGAGCCCCTCACCGCAGCGCCTCCGGACCAGCCGCCGGGCATGCCGGGGCCGCTCACCTCAGCGCCTCCGGATCAGTCGACGGGCTTCGACGGTCGCTCATCGCAGCGTGCCGGGGTCGGCCGGCTCGTCGGGCAGCTCGACCGTGAACATCGCACCTCCCTCCGGGGCGTGCCCAGCCGTGATCCGCCCGCCGAGCCGGGCGACCAGCCGCGCCGCCAGCGCCAGCCCCAACCCGCTGCCGACCTTGCGGATCCCCCGGTAGCGCCGGTTCAGCGCCCCCCGCTCGAACGCCACCGCGAGGTCGTCGTCGGTGAACCCGGGGCCGCCGTCACGCACCTCGACCACTGCACCGGACCCGCCCGCGTGGACCGCCAGGACGAGCGGCGCACCGGCCGGGACCACCCGGAGCGCGTTCTCGCAGAGGCCGTCCAGGACCTGCCGGATCCGCCCCGGGTCCGTCGCGACGATAACCGGGGCGTCCGGCAGCTCCACCGACAGCGCCGGCCCGTCGGCCGCGCAGCGCGCGGACCACGCCCGGCCGGCCTCCCGGATCAGCTCGACCACATCAACCCGGACCACGTCCAGGGGCAGGTCGGCCGCCTCCAGGCGGGACAGCACCAGCAGGTCGGAGATGAGCCGGTCGAGCCGGTCCGCCTCGGCCAGCATGGTCGCCCCGGCCTGTGGCGCGCCGTCCGCGGCGACCACCCCGTCGGCGATCGCCTCGGCATAGCCGCGGATGGTGGACAACGGCGTTCGCAGCTCGTGGGAGACCGACAGCAGGAAGTCGCGTTCCCGGCCCTCGCTGGTCTGCAGGGCCGCGGCCAGCTGATTGACCGCCTCGGCGAGCCGCACCGCCTCGGCCGGACCGTGCCGCGCGATCCGCACCGACCGGTCCCCCGCGGCGAGCCGCCCGGCCGCCGCCGCGGCCAGCTCGATCGGCCGGGTCACGAACCGGGCCAGCAGCGCACCGGAGAGCGCCCCACCGACCAGGCCGGCCAGCAGCGCCCACCAGACGCTGCCCAGCACCCGCAGCGCCAGCCCCGACGCGGCCGGTCGGGTCAGCACCACCCCGGCGTCCACCCCGGTCAGCGGCCGCCCGGCGATGAACGAGGGCCGCCCGCCGACCCGGCCGGCCGCGTCGACCAGGGCGCCGCCGCTGATCTGGGCGATCACCCGGGGCGGCAGCCCGGCGCGATCCGGCACACCACGCCTGATCAGGTAGATCTCGATGTCGTCGGCTCGCAGACGATTCGCGATCCGTTCCCGGGCGGCCGGTTTCTCGTCGGTGAGCAGCTCGACGGCGATCGCCGACTTCTCCACCAGCTCGGCGCGCACCTGCGTGTTCGTGGACCGCATCGCCACCGGCACGGCGACCAGCGCGGTCACGATCACCGAAACCACCGCCGTGGCCACGGTGACCAGGACCGCCCGCCCGGTCAGCGTCCGGAGGAACTCACGCATCCCCGCCGCCCCGATCCGACCCACCGGCACCTGCCCGCCGCCACCGGACGCCACCTGTCCGAACCACCCTGGCCCGCCACCACCGGATGCCACCTGTCCGAACCACCCTGGCCCGCCACCACCGGATGCCACCTGCCCGGACCACCCCGGCCCGCCACCGAATGTCACGCATCGGCGGTGTAGCCCACGCCGCGGACCGTGCGGATCAGGCCGGCCGCGCCGCCGAGCTTGGCCCGGACCTGGGCCACGTGCACGTCCACCGTGCGGGTGCCGGCGTGCGAGGCGTAGCCCCAGACCGCGGCCAGCAGCTCCTCCCGGGTGAACACCCGCCCGGGCCGGCCGAGCAGGTGCGCGAGCAGATCAAACTCGGTCGCGGTCAGCGTCACCGCCTGCCCGTCCACGGTGGCCGCGCGGCGGCTCCGGTCGAGCGCGACCGGGCCCAGTCGGCGCACGCCGTCCTCCTCCGGCGGCCCGGCGGCCCGCCGCAGCAGCGCCTTGACCCGGGTGACCAGCTCACGCGGGCTGAACGGCTTGGTGACGTAGTCGTCCCCACCCAGCTCAAGGCCGAGGATCCGGTCGACCTCGTCGTCCCGCGCGGTCAGGAAGATCACCGGCGTCCAGTCGCCGTCGGCGCGCAGTCGGCGGCAGATCTCCGTCCCGTCCATCCCGGGCAGCGCGATGTCCAGGATGCACGCCACCGGCCGCAGCCGCCGCGCCGCCGCCAGCCCCGCGGCGCCGTCGTGCTCGACCTGCACCCCGAATCCCTCCCGGCTCAGATAGAGCCGGACCAGGTCGGCGATCGGCCGCTCATCCTCGACGACCAGGACGAGCCCCTTCGACGCATCGCTCACCGCCACATCATGCCGCCCTCCGATCCGCTTCCATGTTCGAGCAAGGTAAAGCCCGGCACAGCCCGGCAGACCCCACTCTTCGCCCCCGGGACAACCCGGTGCCGGCTCGCCAGCGTCGTGAGGGTTAGGCCGGAACGGGGCGGAGTTCGGAGAGAAGTCCGAAGATCCAGATCATGGAAACCCGGCCATAGCGGTCGGCACCCGCCTACCCGGGACGGGGGAACCCCCGATCAGGCGACTTGATCACCACAGCGTCACCCCGCCGACGCTCAGCAGCTTGGGCACGCTCCCAAATCTCTGTCAGGGCCAAGGAAAGCGCTCTCCCTCCGTGCTATAAAGGCCCTGCCGCGTGGGCCGCGGTCCAGCAGCGGGCTCCGGCCGTGTTCTGACACGTGCGTCCACGCCCGGCGCCCTGAGCCGGGCGAGGCGTCGCACACGGGGGGATGCCTCGCCCCACAGCATCCGGCGATGGCCGTCCACCCCGGGCGGCCATCGCCGCGGGCCGCGGTGTCCCGCCGGACCGGGTCGGTGCGCGGCGGCGCGCCTCACGACGTACCACCAATCGGGTTGTCAACGCTGCGCGGAGAGCAACGCCTCGAGCATCGTCTTGTAGGCCGCCGGGGTGACGATCGGAATGCCGTACTGCCGGGCGAGCTTGGCCACCCCGGAGAGCGAATCCGGATCGGCCGCCACCAGCAGTCGCGTCTGTTTGGTGACTTTCCGCGCGGTCCGCAGACCGTGGGTCAGCGCGTCCACCTCGAGATGCTCGCGCGGCGGGTGCAGGTCACCGGTGAAGACGACCTGGTCACCCGGGGTGAGCTGCCACCGGGTGACCTGAGCGGCCGGTTCGGCGAGCGCCCGGTCGACGTCGGCCGAGGTGAGACCGAGAAGCTCGGCGACGCCGTCCAGGTCGAGGCGTTCGGCCGGGGTGAGGATCTGATCGGCGAGCGCTACCGTGGCCAGCCCACACAGGTAGCGGTGGTGCAGCAGCTCGGCGTCGGCCCGGGACAGCCCGATCCTGGCGGCGATCGCGACCAGCTGATCGGCCTCGCTCGCCGAGATGTGCCGATCCAGCAGCACACCGTCGAGCAGCGCCAGGTAAGCGTCGGCCTTCGGGTCGAGCTGGCGGGGCAGGCGGTCGACGAGCCGGGTGAGGAAGTGCGGCTCGCGCTCCTCGGGACGGCGACGCGGGACGGCGGCGACCGTGGTCACTCTCAGCCGCGGCCAGTCGGCCTGCCGGGCACTGTCCAGCAGCTCGGCCCAGGGTGGCGGATCACCCGCCCGCTCCAGGTAGTAACCGAGCAGCTCGCCGGCGGCCCGGGCGCCGTGCAACGCGGACTGTTCGCGGTGCGGACCTAGTCCGGCGGCGGCCCGGCACGCCGCCAGGCTCCGCGACGCGGTCGGCAGGAAATGTCCGGCCAGGCGCATGGTGCACAGACCGCGCTCGTCGTCGACCGGCACGGCGACACCCAGCTTGCCGAACTCGGCGGTGAGGAAGCCGGCGTCGAAGAGCAGATTGTGCGCGACGATCAGACGTCCGGCCAGCCGCTCGGCGATCTGACCGGCCAGCTCGGCGAAGACCGGCGCGCGGCGGGCCTCGGCGCCGCTGATCCCGTGCAGCTCCTGCGGGCCGAGATCCCGGTCCGGATTGACGAGGGTGCACCATTCGTCGAGAACCTTGCCGGTCTCGTCCAGCCGCACGATCGCGATCTCCACGATCCGGTCGTGCCAGGTGGTCTTGGTGCCGGTGGTCTGCAGGTCGACGACGGCGTACATGAGAAAGAAAATTAGGCGAAGCCCGGGGTCCGGCGCCAGCGGGCCCGCCGGGGCACCGTGGTCCCATGACAGCCGGCGAGGACCAGCGTGATCAGCGCTACCTCACCACCCGGATCACCGCCGACGGGCGCGACGGCCATCCCGGCGAAGCCGGGCGATGTCGGCTGGTGGTGAGCCGCGCGATCATCGTCCGCCGGCTGTGTCGTCCCGGCCGGCCCGGATCCGAGCGCCCGGCACACCCCGCACGGCCGTGAGTCCCCTCGGCGGCCGCCCGTTCGGCGACGGCACTCCCCCGGGCCCGGTCAGTCTCCGCTGAGTACCGCTCGCAGCAGGTCGGCGAGCTGGGACCGCTGGGCCGGGGTGAGGTGGGCCAGGAGCCGCTGCTGCTCGGCGAGGCCGGCGGTGACGGCCTGGTCGGCAACCTGGAAACCCTGCTCGGTGAGGGAGACCAGGACGCCGCGGCGGTCGTCCGGGTCGGGTGACCGGGCGACCAGGCCGGCCTTCTCCAGACGGTCGAGGCGGGCGGTGGTGCCACCGGTGCTGAGCATCATCGAGGCGGCCAGGGCGCCCGGGGACAGCCGGAAGGGCGCTCCGGAGCGACGCAGGGTGGCGAGCACGTCGAATTCGGGGCGGCCGATGCCGTACGCCGCGTAGGCGCGCTCGCCGGCGTCCGAGGCGATGCGGGCGATGCGCTGGATGCGGCCGAAGACGCCCATCGCAGTGGTTTCCAGGTCGGGGCGCTCGACGGCCCACTGGGCCAGGATCCGATCGACACCGTCGGGTTCCCTCATGCCGCCATTCTGCACGACCTCTCGATGACAAGCTTCTCGACACAGGTTATCTTGATGTCGAGATACTTTACATCGAGGGAGTCGCCGTGCGCGTCCTGCTGATCACCGCCCTCACACCCGCGGTCTGGGGCACCACCTACGCGATCACCACGGAATTCCTGCCACCCGACCGGCCGCTGCTCGCCGGCGTCCTGCGGGCCCTGCCCGCCGGACTCCTGCTGCTGGCGATCACCCGGCAACTGCCGCGCGGCGCCTGGTGGTGGCGGTCCGCGGTCCTCGGCGCGCTGAACATCGGGTTCTTCTTCGCGCTGCTGTTCGTCAGCGCCTACCGCCTGCCCGGCGGCATGGCGGCCGTGCTCGGGGCGGTGCAGCCACTACTGGTCGCCGGGCTGTCCACGGTCGTGCTCGGCGACCGCACCACGGCCCGTACCGTGATCGCGGGCCTGCTCGGCGCCGCCGGCGTCGCCCTCGCCGTCCTGACCGCCGCCGCCCGCCTCGACCCGATCGGCATCCTGGCCGGGCTGGCCGGTGCCGCGTCGATGGCCATCGGTCTGGTGCTGACCAAACGTTGGGGACGGCCCGGCGTCTCGCTGCTGACCGCGACCGGGTGGCAGCTCACCGCGGGCGGACTGGTCCTGCTGCCGATCATGCTGCTCGGCGAGGGGCTGCCGGCGTCACTGACCGGCCGGAACCTGATGGGCTACGGATACCTGGCGCTGATCGGCACCGCCCTCGCCTACACCCTGTGGTTCCGCGGGCTGGACCGGCTGCCGGCCACCCGGGTCTCGCTGCTCAGCCTGCTCTCCCCGGTGACCGCGACCGTGCTGGGGTGGGCGGCGCTGGGCCAGGCGCTGACGCCGGTGCAGGTCACCGGCATGGCCCTGGCCTTCGCCGCGGTGCTGTGGGGTCAGTCATCGCCGGATCGCGGTCGTCGTCAGGGGGCCTCATCGCAGGTCCGTGTCGGTCACCACGCGACGCGGCAAGCCGGTGCGGGCGGCCCGGAGCATCCCGCGGCCGGGCGCCTCGGTGGTGGTCACCCGGCCGGGCGCGAGGCGGCGGAGCGCCGGCCTTAGCGGAGCGGTCAGCGGGTAAGCGGCGTTGTACCACCCCGGCGCTCCGGGGTTTTCCACAGGCGGGTGGTTCGGCGCCCGGTTGTCCACAGGCCGGGTGGTCCATCCCGAAAACGTCGTACCCCCGGCCTAGGGTCGTCCCGTGCCCGCCGAACGATGGTCCATCGCCCAGGCCGAGTCGATCGCTCCCGACGCCTCGGCGCTCAAGCGTGCCCGCTCCGTGGCCGGGCAGTTCGGCCCCGTCGGGCTGCTCGACGACGTCCTCTGGGGACTGTGCCGGGGCTATCAGGTCGCCGCCGACCTGTCCGGCCCCGCGTTCAAGTGCTCCTGCCCGAGTTTCCAGACGCCCTGCAAGCATGCCGTCGGCCTGGTGCTGCGCTGGGCCGAGGCCGGCGCCGGGCAGGATCCCGCGCCCGACTGGGTGACCCGGTGGCAGGCCGCGCGCGCCGCCCGGGCGAAACCGGGTCCGGCGGCCCCGCCCGACCCGGTGGCCGCCGCCAAGCGCGCCCGGGCGCGCGCCGAGCGGGTCGCCGGCGGCATGACCGAGCTGCGCCGCTGGCTCGACGACCAGGTCGAGCAGGGCCTCGCCGGGCTGGGGCGGCGCGGGCGCCAGGCGTTCGAGCCGATGGCGGCCCGGCTGGTCGACGCGCAGGCGCCGGGGGCGGCCGGTGCGGTCCGGCGCCTCGGTGACATCGCCGGGATCGGCCCGCAGTGGGCCGACCGGCTCCTCGCCGAGCTGGCCACACTGCATCTGCTGGTCGCCGGGCACGACCGGTTCGACGCGCTGGACCCGGCGACGGCCGCCACCGTCCGCTCCCGGATCGGTTTCCCCACGGCGACCGAGGAGGTGCTGGCCGGGCCCCGGGTCACCGACCGCTGGCAGGTGCTCGGCCAGATCGACACCGACGACGGCCCGCTGACCACCCGGCGCACCTGGTTGCACGGCTCGTCGACGTCCCGGTTCGCGCTGGTGCTGTCGTTCGCGGCGCCGGGCCAGACGCTCGCCGCCGACCTGGTGCCGGGCACCGAGTTCCGCGGCGACCTCTGCTTCTATCCCGGCTCCGCGCCGCTGCGGGCGCTGGTCGCCGAGCGCGCCAGCGCCGCCGAGCCGTTCGGCTCGCCGGACGGCGCCGGGTCGGTGCGCGCCGCTCTCTCCCGGTGGGCGTCGCTGCTGGCCGCCGAGCCTTTCCGGTACGACGCACCGGTGCTGCTGGCGGGCGTCAGCCCCGCCGAGGGGGGCTTCCTGGTGGACGGGTCGGGTGACGCGTTGCCCCTGGCCGCCGGGCATCGTGAGCCGTGGTGGCTGCTGGCGGCCGCGGGCGCCCGGCCGGCCGCGGTCGCCGCCGAGTGGTCGCCGGCCGGCTTGCGCCCGCTGGCGGCCTGGGCCGACGGCCACTTCGTGGCGGCCGCGCCGCCGATGCCCGACGCCGGCGCGCCGCGGGCGGCCGAGCTGCCACCCGAGCTGCTGGCCGCGGCGCTGGTCGGCACGGCACGCCGGCCGTGGCACGCGGCCTCGGTGCGGGTCGGACCGGTCGCGGTCGAGGTCGGTCAGGCGTCGCTGCAGGCGGGTCCGGCCGCGGCCCTGCTGGATGCCGCGGCCGTCGCGCTGACCGCGCGGCGGGCCGGGGTGCAGCCGGACACGACCCGGTCCCCCATCGAGCCGGCTCCGGCCGAGACCGATCCCCCGCTGCCGGTCGCGGCCGGGGTGCGCCTGAGCCGCATCCTGCGCGGCGGTGCCCCGGGCGGCGCCCACCTGGAGCAGGAGCTGCTGGCCCAGTGGCTCGCCGCGGCGGCGCGCCGGGGTGGCGTGGTGCCGCCGGTGCTGCTGCCCGCGCTGCTCGACGCCGGCCGGCGCACCACGACGATCCGCGCCGACGCGGCCCGGGTCGCCGGGCGCCGGGGTGCCTGGCTGGCCGAGCGGCGTGCCGACTGGGGCTGGCTGTTCGACGAGGCCACGCCGGTCACCGTGGTCGACTGGACGACCGCGACCGGCACCGAGCGGCTGGGACACCTGATCACCCTGCGCCGGTCCGAGCCGGCGCACGCGCGGCGGCTGGTGGAGAGCACCTGGGGCGCCGACTCCTCGGAGAACCGCGCCCGGTTCCTCGGCGCCTTCACCGACGGGCTGTCCCTCGACGACGAGGAGCTGCTGGAGCGGGCCCTCGACGACCGGCGCAAGGAGGTCCGGCAGACCGCCGTCGACCTGCTCCGCCGCCTGCCCGGGGCGGCACTCGGCGAGCGGATGCGCGACCGGGCGCACGCCGCGGTGCGCCTGGCCGCCGACTCTGCGCGGCTCCTGGTGACGCCGCCGGCCGAGCTGGACGCCGGGCTGCGACGTGACGGGGTGAGCGCGACCCCGGCCCACGGCACCGGGGTCGGCGCCTGGCTGCTGGAGGAGGTGGTCGCCGGGACTCCGCTCACCTCGTGGGCCGCCCTGGAGCCGACCGGTTACCTCGCGCTGGCCCGGGGAAACGACTGGGTGACGCCGCTGCTGCACGGCTGGGCCAAGGCCGCCATCACCCAGGGCGACGCCCGCTGGGCTGCGGCGCTGCTGGCCGGCGACTCCGGCATGCTGCGCGAGGGGGTTCGCTGGGAACTGCACCTGGTGCTCCCGTCCGACACATTGGCCCGGCTGGCCGCCGAGGCGCTGCGTGCCGAGGACGCCGCGGCGCACCGACTGCTGGCACTGCATCCCGGGCCGTGGCCGGAACCACTGAGCGTGACGGTGCTGGAGACGATTCTGCGCCGGGCGCGTCACGACCGGCACACCTGGCAGCTCGGCGAGCTGTGCCGGACCGCCGCGCTCGCCATGCCCCCGGCGTATGCGGATCTCGCCGGCCGGCTGGCCGCTCAGCTGGAGCCGGAGGTGGACCCGAGCCGGGTGCGGCCGATCGCCGACCTGGCGCGGACGCTGGCGTTCCGTGAGGAGATGCTGCGCGAGTTGAGCGAGCCGTGAGGGGTGTGCCGGGGGTCGATCGTGCGGGCCGGGCGTGCCGTGCGATCGGTCGGCCGGGGCGCCGGGGCAGCGCCGGGAAATGTCGTACCCCGGCGGTAGTTTGCAGTTCGAGCCAGCTATCGGGCGGGCCGGTGGGCCCGGAGACTCAGGAGTTCGAGTGACCGCTCTTCGACCGCACGCCGAGGATCAGTATGCCGACGAGCTGACCCGGCTGGCCGCCGCCGACGACCGACCCCGCCCGCCCGGGTGGCGGTTGTCGCCCCAGGCCGTGGTGACCTATCTGCTCGGCGACGGCGCCAAGATCACCCCGAAGTATGTGGGGCCGCGCCGCCTGATCGAGGTCGCCGTCTCCACCCTCGCCACCGATCGGGCGCTGCTCCTGCTGGGCGTTCCCGGCACCGCCAAGACCTGGGTCTCCGAGCATCTGGCCGCCGCCATCTCCGGCGACTCCACGCTGCTGGTGCAGGGCACCGCCGGCACCGCCGAGGAGGCCATCCGGTACGGGTGGAACTATGCCCGTCTGCTCGCCGAGGGCCCGACCGCCGCGGCGCTGGTGCCGAGCCCGATCATGCGGGCCATGCGGGGTGGCTCCATCGCCCGGCTGGAGGAGCTCACCCGCGTCCCGTCCGACGTGCAGGACGCTCTGATCACCATCCTCTCGGAGAAGACGCTGCCGATCCCGGAGCTGGGCGACGAGGTGCAGGCGCAGCGCGGCTTCAACCTGATCGCCACCGCCAACGACAGGGACCGCGGGGTGAACGAGTTGTCCAGCGCCCTGCGGCGGCGGTTCAACACGGTGGTGCTGCCGGTTCCGGCCAACGCCGACGACGAAGTCGAGATCGTGGCGCGCCGGGTGGCGCAGCTCGGCCGGTCGCTGGAGCTGCCCGAGGTGCCGGCCGCGCTCGACGAGATCCGGCGGGTGGTCACCGTGTTCCGCGAGCTGCGGAGCGGGCTGACCGAGGACGGCCGCACCAAGCTCAAGTCGCCGACCGGTACGCTCTCCACCGCCGAGGCGATCTCGGTGATCACCAACGGGATGGCGCTGGCCGCCCACTTCGGCGACGGCACCCTGCACCCGGGCGACGTCGCGGCCGGCATCGTCGGCGCGGTGATCAAGGACCCCGTCTCCGACACCGTCGTCTGGCGGGAATACCTGGAGACCGTGGTCCGGGAGCGGTCCGACTGGCTCGATTTCTACCGGGCCGCGCGCGATGCCTGAGAGGTTCTACGGCATCCGGCACCACGGGCCCGGCTCGGCCCGGGCGGTGGTGCGGGAGCTGACGGCGCAACAGCCGACGGTGCTGCTCGTGGAGGGCCCGCCGGAGGCTGACGAGCTGGTGCGCTGGGTGGCCGGCAGCGACCTGGAGCCGCCGGTCGCGCTGCTGGGCTATGCGGTGGACGATCCGGGGCGGGCCGCGTTCTGGCCGTTCGCGGTCTTCTCGCCGGAGTGGCAGGCGATCCGGTGGGCGGTGGACAACGAGGTGCCGGTCCGCTTCTTCGACCTGCCCTACGCGTATCGGGTCGGCGACGAAGACGGTGGTCCCGCCCCGGCCGAGGCTTCCCCGCGGGTCGGCGATTCTCCCCCGGTCGAGGGTGACCAGCCGTCCCGTGGGGACGGCGACGCTGAGGCCGGCGGCGACATGGACCGGACGGCCGCGCCCGGACGGCCGGTGGATCCGATCGGTGAGCTGGCCGCCGCGGCGGGGTATGACGATCCGGAGCGCTGGTGGGAGGACGTGGTCGAGCATCGCGGGATGCCGGCTTTCGAGGCGATCGCGGAAGCAATGACGGCGATCCGGGAAGGCGCCGCGGAGGATCCCGAGGACCTTCCGCGGGAGGCCTACATGCGCACGGTCCTGCGGGAGGTCCGGCGCAAGCACGACAACATCGCGGTCGTCTGCGGGGCGTGGCACGTCCCGGCGCTGACCCGGAAGGTGCCGGCCAAGGATGACAACGCGCTGCTCAAGGGCCGGCGCAAGGGCAAGGTCGCGTTCACCTGGGTGCCCTGGACGTATGGTCGGCTGGCCTCCTGGTCCGGGTACGGCGCCGGGGTCGGTTCCCCGGGGTGGTATCACCACCTGTTCACCAGCGCGGACTCGGTCGTGCCGCGGTGGCTGGTGGACGCCGCCGGCGTGCTGCGCGCCGAGGGTGTCCCCACCTCCTCGGCGCACGTGATCGAGGCGACCCGGCTGGCCGAGGCGCTCGCCGCGCTGCGGGGGCGGCCGCTGGCCGGGCTGGCCGAGGTGACCGAGGCCGCCGAGGCGGTGATGTGCGACGGGGAGCCGCTGCGCACGGCTCTGATCAATCGGCGGCTGGTGGTCGGCGAGCGGCTCGGCTCGGTGCCGGACGAGATGCCGGCCGTTCCGCTGGCTCGGGACTTGGCCGCCCAGCAGCGGAGCCTGCGGCTCAAACCCGAAGCCACCGAACGGGAGCTGAGACTCGACCTGCGCAAGGAGATCGACCTGCGGCGCAGCCGGCTCCTGCACCGGTTGCGGACCCTGGCCGTGCCGTGGGGCGAGCCGGCTCCCGGGCGCCGCGGGACGGGCACCTTCCGCGAGGAATGGGTGCTGCGGTGGCAGCCGGAGTTCGCGGTGCGGCTCGTCGAGGGCAGCATGTGGGGCACCACGGTGGCCGCCGCGGCGACCGCCCGGGTGACCCGGCGGGCGAGCACGGCGCAGACGCTGGCCGAGGTGACCGCGCTGCTGGAAACGTGCCTGCTGGCCGATCTCCGGGATGCGTATCCGCGGGTTCTCACCGCGCTGGACACCCGCGCCGCGCTGGACGCCGACATTCACCACCTGATGGCGGCGCTCCCCGCCCTGGCCCGGACGCTGCGGTACGGCGATGTGCGGCGCACCGACGTCGGCGGTCTCGCGACGGTCACCGCCAGTCTGCTGAAACGGATCTGCGCCGGACTGCCGTCGGCGGCCGGTTCGCTCTCCGACGAGGCGGCCAGGCAGCTGCGGGACGGCGTGGACGGCGTTCATCAGGCGGTCGGCCTGCTCGCCGACGACGATCTGCGAGAATTGTGGCTGGTGACCCTGGAGTCGCTGGCCCGCCGGCCGGACCTGCACGGGTTGCCGGCCGGGCGACTGACCCGGCTGCTGCTGGACGCTGACCGGCTGGATGCCGGCGAGGTCCGCCGCCGTCTGCGGCTGCCGCTGACCGCCGGGACACCACCGGCGCACGGGGCCGCCTGGGTGGAGGGGTTCCTGGCCGGCGGCGGGCTGCTGCTGGTGCACGACGATGCGCTGCTCACGCTGGTCGACGAGTGGCTCGCCGACGTGCCGGCGGAGGGGTTCGATGATGTGTTGCCGCTGCTGAGGCGTACCTTCGGGACATTCGACGCGGGCGAGCGGCGGGCGATCGGTGAGCGGGTGGCCGGTCCGCGGGCCGGAGCGGCGCAGGCCGCAGCCGTGACGATCGACGAGAAACGGGCAGTGTCCGTGCTGCCCGTGCTGGGTGCCCTGCTGGGGCGCGAGATCCGGGTCCGGGAGGACGCATGAGCCAGAGTTCTGAGGACGCCGAGCTGTTTTCCCACTCGGCCGAGCAGCCGGCGGGCGGGGAGACGCCTGCGCTGCCGACGATGCTGCAGTTCTCGCATCCGACGCAGGAGGCGGTGATCGGCTCCGCCTCGCACGCGGCCGAGCCGGCGGGGCGGCTGTTCTCCCACCCGGGTCCGGCGCGGGGCGCGACGGAGTTCGATGAGATGTCCGGTTGGGCGGGCCAGGCCGGCGGCGGGCGTGGCGGCAACCGGAGCGGAAACCGGGACCGCGGCCCGGGTGGACGGGGCACCGGAGGACGCGGCGCCGGCGGACGTGGGACCGACGGGCGCGGCGCCGACGGGCGCGCGGCGGGCGGACGCGGAGCTGACGGTCGCGGCGCCGACGGGCGCAACGCGGAGGGACGCGGCGGCGGACGCGCGGCGAGTGGACGCGGCGCCGACGGGCGCGCGGCGAGTGGACGCGGCGCGGAAGGACGCGCGGCCGGCCCGCGTGCGGCCGAGGGACATCCGGCCGGCGAACGCGGTGGCGATCGGCAAGCGGCGGGCGGGCGGGCGGCCGACCGGCCCGGCGGCACCGGCGGCCGCGGGGACGACGGACGACAGACGACGGGACGAAGCGGGCGCAGGGAAGGGGGCGATCGGGCTGGCCGGGCGGTTGACGGTCCTACGGGCGCGGAGAGTCGCCGTGAGGGCACAGGCGGGCGAGCACGTCGAACCGGGCGCGCCGATGGCTGACGAGACCACGTCGACCACGGAGAGCACCGCCGGGGCGGCGCGGGAGCGGATGCGGCGGTGGCGGCTGGTGCTGGGTGGGGCGGCGGAGGAGTCGCTCGGCAAGGCGGAGGGGCGGGACGGGGCGGTCGACGGGGCGCTGGCGGCGCTCTACGACTCCGGCGGGGACGGGGACGGGACCGGCAGCAAGCGGTCCGCGGGGCTGGGCGGGTCGGCGCCGCGGGTCGCGCGGTGGCTCGGCGACATCCGGGAGTACTTTCCGGGCACCGTCGTGCAGGTGATGCAGGCGGACGCGATCGAGCGGCTCGACCTGACCCGACTGCTGCTGGAGCCGGAGATGCTGGCGGCGGTCGAGCCGGACGTGCACCTGGTCGGCACGCTGCTCTCGCTGAACAAGGTGATGCCCGACGCCACCAAGGACGCCGCCCGGCAGGTGGTCCGGTCGGTGGTCGAGCAACTGGAGAAACGGATCGCCCAGCAGACCCGGGCCGCGGTCTCCGGGGCGCTGAACCGGGCCGCCCGGATCAACCGGCCGCGGCAGGCCGACATCGACTGGGACCGGACCATCCGGGCGAACCTCAAGCACTACCAGGCCGAGCATCGGACGGTCATCCCGGAACGGTTGATCGGTTACGGGCGGCGGAGCAGCGCGGTGCACCGTGACGTGGTGCTCTGCGTGGACCAGTCCGGGTCGATGGCGTCCTCGGTGGTGTTCGCCGGGGTGTTCGCGGCGGTGCTGGCGTCGATGCGGTCACTGCGGACGTCACTCGTCGTCTTCGACACGGCCGTGGTGGACCTCACCGATCAGCTCAGCGACCCGGTCGAGGTGCTGTTCGGGACTCAGCTGGGCGGCGGGACGGACATCAACCGGGCTGTGGCGTACAGCCAGCAATTGATCTCCCGGCCGCGGGACAGCATCTTCGTGCTGATCAGCGACCTGTACGAGGGTGGTGTCCGGGACGAGATGCTGCGCCGGGTGGCGGAGATGACCGCCGCCGGGGTGCAGGTGGTGGCGCTGCTGGCGCTCTCCGACGAGGGCGCGCCGGCCTACGATCACGAGAACGCGGCGGCCCTGGCGGCGCTGGGTGTGCCGGCGTTCGCGTGCACGCCCGACGCATTCCCCGAGCTGATGGCGGCGGCCATCGAACGCCGCGACCTGACCGCGTTCGCCGAACGCTTCGCCGACCGCAAAGCCACCGGAGCCGCCCTGTGACCGGCCGCTAACTGCTGACCGGCCGCCGACCCGCCGCACACCGGCCGCCGACTCGCCGCTGCACCCGCCGCACACCGGCCGCCGACTCGCCGCTGCACCCGCCGCAGACCGGCCGCCCACTCGCCGCAGACCGGCCCGAACCGGCCGCAGACTGGCACCTGCACCTGCACCCGCGGGAGATCGGCTGCCAACCAGCCGCTGATCGGCGCCGATCTCCCCGGTCACCGTATCCCGGTGAGTAGTACCCGCAGGTAGCGATCGATCCGCTCCTCCGGCGGACCGCCGATCGCAGCGCGAAGACGATCCCACCCGGGATGGCGAAGACCGGCCTGGACCGGGACGCGTCACCGGCCGACCGCGCCGTCGGCGCCCTGCTGGGACTCGTTCTGAGCCGACCGGTCGACGAGGCGGTGACCCCGATCCTCTATGCCGCGACCGACACCGCGGCGCCCACCGGCTGCCACATCGGCCCCGGCCGGCCGTTCCGCCCCCGCGGCCGACCTTCGAGAGGCTGACCGGACCGGCGACGGATCCGGTTCTCGCACGACGGTTGTGGGCGCGCTCCGCGGAGCTCACCGGGATCGGCACCGGACTCGCGGACCGGCGGTGATCAGCTGGGGCGGCCGCCACCACCGAGGTAGCCGGCCAGCCCCGCCGCAACCGCCGCGTCCCGGAGCTGCTCCGCGTGATGCCTGATCACCGGGACGGCTTTCGCGGCAAGCGCCTTCACCGACTCGTCGGAGCCGTTGGCGGCCTCGTCGGAGGCCAGTCGCAGGGCCGCGCGGTGCCCGGCCAGCTGGGTGGTGATGTAGTACTCGTCGAACGTGTCGGTGCCGGCCACCTCGTACCGGTGAGCCAGGGCCTGCTGCTCTTCGGTGGGGTCGGCGGGCAGGAACACGCGCAGCTCACGGGCCGTCAGGTAGAGGTCGGCGTCCATCCGGATGTGGTCGCGTAGGAAGGTGGCGGCCAGTTCCTTCACCGTCGGGTCGGTGGTCTTGGTCCAGGCGATCCGGCCGGCCGCGATCTCGGCGAGGTTGACCTGGTGAGCGGCCTTTAGGAAGGCGGCGTCCGACTCGGAGGCGGCGGCCTGCGCGGCGGTGGCCGGGAGAACCAGCAGCCCGGCCAGGCCGAGCATCGCGGGGATACGGCGGAAAAGCATCTCAACTCCTCAAATAGGTCATTGCCACCCTAGCCAAGGAGATGTGCGAATTATTCGCTTTCGCCGGTAAACCTCGGAATCACTGCGTCCAGCGCAGGAAGCGGTCGAAGAGCTCCGGCGCCGGCACCTGCGGCATGTCCCGCGCGGCCTCTTCCAGGTAGTCCCACATCTTGACGGCGAGATCCATCCGATTGTGCCCCCGTCCGAGCGTCTCCCGCGCCGGCGGGCACGGCCACGGCTGCGCGCAGACCCGGCAGTCCCAGGACGGACGGGCGGGAAGGTGCTCCGTGCCCTCGGTCACGTGCGACTCCCCTCGCCGGCGACAAACGGCGGGACGGCCCCCGGGATCCGCCCGCCAACCTCACCCGTGCACCACACGATGCGCGCGTCGATCAGGCCGGTCAACGTCCGTTCCCTCTGCGGGTGACAGCTCGGACCGAAAGCCGACAGCACGCATCCGCAGCAGGCGGTGGCGCACGATCCGCCGGGCAGAGGGGGCAGCGGCGCGCGAGGGCGCAGGAGCGACGAACCAGAAAGCCGAAGAAAGCCCGGTATGTCCTGATCTTTGGAACGATGAACACCGAAACGGCCGCACACCAGGCCCGCAGGCAACACCGAGCCGTCCACGACGGACCACCGAGCGACGGAGGAGGGCGACATGAGCGACGACGACCGCCCCGACCGCACGCGTGGGGGCAGCGTCTACGCCTCGGAGGCGGCCACCGCGCCACACCGTCGCGGCCTCCAGCGTCGGCAGACGGCGATCGGCATCGCCGGCGCGATCGCGGTGCTCGTCGGCTCCGGTTTCATCGTGACCCAGCTGATGGACGCCCGGCAGGACACGCTGCCCGAACCGGCGGCGCTGGCACCGCTGACCACGGCGGCGACGCCGGGCATGGAGGGCACCGGCGTCTCCGCCGTACCGGGAAATCTGCGGGCCCCGCGCACGACGCACCCGGCGGAGGCCGCCAAGCGCGCCCCGTCACCCACCCCGATGAGCCTCCCCGAGGAGCCGGGCGCGTCGGCGCCCTATGCGCCGTCGTCGATGGCGGTCGCCCAGCAGGGGCAGCAGGCGCCGGTCATCCGCCGGGTCGAAACGGTGCATAACGGCACCGTTCGCATCTCCACCGCCCGCGCGGATCTCACCGGCCGCGGCGATCTGCAACTCGCGGCCGACACCGGCTTCGCCGCCGGCGACGGCATCCGCTGCACCAACCGCGTCCGCTTCAGCCCGGACGAACCCGCCACCACCCGCGAGTACCTGCTGCTCTGCTGGCGTACCTCGGACCGCCGCAGCGTGATCACGATGGCGGTCGCCGCCCACGGCGCCCCGACCCCCGCCGACAGCGCCAAGATCATTATCCGCGAATGGGATTCGCTGGGATGAGTGCGGGCCGCTTCGGAACAGATCGCCAGATCACATTCTTCAAGCAGATGTCGCACGCTGCGGCCGATAACTGACCGCCGCTCCCGCCGCTCCCGGGCACGGCGATTTTGGCCGCTGGCGCGTCCAGGACAAATCGCCGCGCCCTACCGTCCGCGGGTGGTCACGGAAAAAGCGTGGCCGCGGCATCCGCCGTGGCCACGCTCTTGCTGTCCATCGCTACCGGCTGGCGGCGCAGATGGCCGCGTTGCCGGCATGCCGCCGCATCCCGCTGGTGCTACCGCCGCCGGTCAGGCGACGACGCCGCTGGTGCCACCGCCGCCGGTCAGGCGACGACGATGCTGCTGGTGCTGCCGGTGATCGAGCCGGTGGTCGGAACGACGACGCGGTACTGCTGGCCGGTGGTGAGGCCGCTGACCGTGGCCTTGGTGGTGGTGGCGTTGCTGGCGAACTGGAGGACCTTCTTCCAGCTGCCGCCGATCAGCTGCTGCACCTCGACGTTCAGGCCGGCCGGCGAGGCGAGACTGACGCTCATGGTCCGGGTGCCGGTGCGGACCGCGTACGCCGAGCTGTGCACGGTGTAGGCGGCGGCGCCGGTGGCGGCCTCGTTCGCGGTCGTCGCCGCGATCCGCAGTTCGAGCTGGTAGCCGGCGGTCGCGACCCGGTTGGCGGTGACCGTGCCGGTGGCCGAGGTGACCACGTCGACACACTGGAACGCCTTGCCGCTTTCGGCGACGCAGAGCTGGGCGTTCTTCTTCACCCACGGCTGCCCCGCCGCGGTCACCGTGAACGTGGTGACGTTGGTGGTGCCGTAGTTGACGTCGGCCCGGGCCGGGTTCGCCACGATCACCGGCTTGGCCTTGGCCACGGTGGGCGACGGCGCGGCCGTCGGCGCCTTGGAGGTGGGCGCGGTCGTCGGGGAAGCCGTGGGCGCCTTGGAGGTCGGCGCGGTGGTCGGAGCAGCCGTCGGCGCCTTGGAGACAGGAGCCGAGGTGGGCACAGAAGTCGGAGCCGAGGTCGGAGCCGACGTGGGCGCGGACGTCGGAGCCGAGGTCGGAGCCGAGGTGGGCGCAGAAGTCGGAGCCGAGGTGGGCGCCGAGGTCGGAGCGGACGTGGGCGCGGACGTCGGAGCGGACGACGGGGCCGCCGTCACCGCCGCCAGCGCCGCCACGGCGTCCACCCGGCCGTACCCGTAATCGTCGTCCCGGCCCGGCGTCCCGAGGTCGACGGCGGACGTCTCCAGCGCCTGCTCGAGCTGGTCCGGCGTCAACCCGCCGTTCACCGACTTGAGCAGCGCCACCAGCCCCGCCACGTGCGGCGACGCCATCGACGTCCCGCTCATCGTCGCGTAGCTGCGGCCCAGCGCCGACGGGTAGGTGCTCAGAATCGCCGACCCGGGCGCCGCCACGTCCACATAGCCGCCGGCGTTGGAGTAGCTCGCCACGTTGTCCGCCGAGTCGGTGGCGGCGACCGCGATCACCCCGGCGTCCGCACCCGGGTAGCTGACCGGGCTGCCGTTGGCCCGCTCGTTGCCGGCCGCGGCCACCACCGTGACGCCCTTGCTGCGGGCGTACGCGATCGCATTGCTGACCGCGCCCACCTGCGACGTCGACCCGAGCGACATGTTGATCACCTGGGCGCCGTTGTCCGCGGCCCAGATGATGCCCTCGGCGGTGTCCGACATGTAGCCGCTGCCGTCCGCACCGAGCACCTTCACCGGCAGGATCCTGGTGTCCGGCGCGACCGAGGAGACGCCGACGGTGTTCCCGGTGACCGCGCCGATGGTGCCGGCCACGTGGGTGCCGTGCCCGTTCTGGTCGGTGTTGCCGCCCGGCTTGTCGGCGACCGCGTCCCATCCGGTCAGCACCTTGCCGGTCAGGTCGACGTTGCTCGCGTCCACCCCGGTGTCGATCACCGCGACGGTCACCCCGGCGCCGGTCGACGTGGGCCAGGCGTCGGTGGCGCGCATCCTGGCCAGGTCCCACTGCTGCGGGCGGTAGAGGTCGCCGCCGGTGACCGCGTCCAGCGCGACGGCCTTGGCGTCGATCTCGACGCCGACCGCGTTCTCCGCCTTCTGCGCCTGTTCGACGAGCTTCGCGGCGCCGTCGCGGGTGGTCGCCTCCCGGACCGTGACGACCGGCTTGCCGTTGCGGTCGATGGTGGTGCCGACCACCCGGGCCGGCTGCTCCGCGGTGACGGTGGCGGGCAGCAGCTGGTCGGCGGTCTGGTGCAGGCCGTACGTGACCGGCGTCCATCCGACGGTTCCGGTCGGCAGCGCGAACGCGGCGACTCCAGCGACCGCGGCGGCGGCGACAGCTCCGACGGCGTACCGGCGCAGAACAACCTTCATGGACCACAACCTCCAGCTCGAAGACCTGCACTACGTTCTTCGAGCCGGGTTGTGGTTCGGGGAGACGGCCGGTTGCCGCCCGGGTGCAGCTAGTAGGGCGCGACCACGAAGTCCGATCCGCTGCTGATGATCGACGGGTTGGCGCCGGTCGAGCCCTGCGTCCCGTCCGCGACCCAGGTCATGATGTACGCCCCGTCGGGCACCGGTGCGCCGGTCAGGTTGCTGTTCTGCGGGTCCAGGGCGTTGATCGACAGGTCGAGGGTGCAGACCAGTTCGTTGTCGCTGACCACGGTCACCCCGGTGCATTCGGCGACGCCCCGGTTGCTGGACGAGTCGTACGCCCCGTTGACCAGGAAGATGTGCGCGTTGCCACTGCCCGGCGTGCCGATCGAGGGTTCGAAGGTGGGCACCGAGAAGCCGGCGCCGGTGATGTCCACGGTCACCACCGAGCCCCGGCTCGCGGTGTGCGGTGACACGGTGATCCCGTTGCTGTAGGTGAAGTCGATCGCGTCGCCGGTGCTGCCGTCACCGTTCGGGTCCGCGCTGGTCACCGTGCCTCCGGGCGCGTTGATGGTGACCACCATGCCGGGGCCCGCGGCGTGCGCGCCGGTGACCGCGGTGAGGCTGGTTCCGGTCGTCGCCGCCCGGATGTTGCTCAGCGGTACCCCGCCGATCGATCCGGTGATCGGGGCGACGCCGGTGAACCCGGTCCCGTTCACCGTGATCGTCTGGCCGCCGGCGGACGGGCTGGTGGCGGGCAGGATGGTGGCGATGGTCGGCTTGAGCGACAGCGTGTACTGCGCGGTGGCCAGCAGCGTGCTGGTCAGGGCCGAGTCGGTGTCGTAGACACAGATGTTCCACCGGGCCGCGGTCTGCCCGTTGACCAGCACGACCCCGCTGGTGTTGAGGTTGTTGCCGGCGGGGTACGACCCGGTCGGTATCTGGAAGGCGATCTTCGACCCGGAGATCCGGGTGACCTTCGCCGGGTCGACCGTCTGCACTCCCGCGGTGGTCGCGGTGCCGTTGGTCGAGGTGATCTGGGTGATGGCGCTCGCGTGGATGCTGCAGGTCGAGTACTGGAACTGGACCACCGGTTTGACCCCGGCCGCGAACGTCACGCCGGTCACCGTCGACGGGACCGTGCCGATCAGCGTCTTGATGATCCCGCCCGGCCCGTAGTTGCTGCTCAGTGTCAGGCCCACCGCGGCGGCCGAGGCCGGGGTGGCGGCGCCCAGCACCAACCCGGTGGTGATCACGGCGGCCAGGCCCAGTGCGCGTCTCATCGGGAGTCTCCCCGTCAGTAGGGTGCGACGGTGAACGTCGCGCCGCTGCTCACCACGGTCGGCGCGGCCGCGTCCCCGGCGTCGGTGGCGCCGTTGGCGACCACCGTCACCGTGTAGCTGCCCTCGTCCACCGTCTTGCCGCTCACCGCCGAACTGTCGGTCGGGCTCAGCCTGTCGGCGCCCAGGTCGAGCGTGCAGACCAGGTCGGTGTTGGACGCCACCAGCACCTTCTTGCACTCCTGGACGCCGCGGTTGCTGGCCGCCACGTACGCGTCCTTGACCAGGAACACATGTGCCGTCACCGAGGTCGGCGTCGCGTCCGCGCTCTTGTCGAAGGTCATCTGTTGGAACCCGACCCCCTTGATCAGCAGGTCGACCTTCGTGCCGGCCGGCGCGGTGTTCGGCGAGATCTGGATCCCGTTGCTGTAGGTGAAGGTGATCGGCGCGTCCGGCGTCTTGTCGTCGGCGTCCTGCGGCAGCCCGTTGTTGTCCGGGTCGCTGCTGAGCACCTGCCCGCCCGGGGTGTTCACGATCAGGGTCAGCCCGGTGGCGGCCGCCCGCTGCCCGGTGGTCGCGGTGAAACTGTTGCCGTTCGCCGCCACCTTGATGTTGGTCAGCGGCACCCCGCCGATGCTGGCCGTGGTCGCGTTGCTGGTCGCGGAGAACCCGGCCCCGGTCACCGTGATCGACTGCCCGCCGAGCGCCGCCCCGCTGGGCGGGATGATCGCGGTGATCTTCGGCCGTACCCCGATGGTGTAGGCCGCCTGGGCGAGCAGCGTGCTGGTCGAGAGGGAGTCACTGTCGTACACGCAGATGTTCCACTTGGCGCTGGTCTGCGTTCCGGTCAGCACCAGCCCGCCCGTGTTGATCGTGCTGTCCTTGTCGTCGACCTTCGCCGGGTACGACGCGGAGGGCACCTCGAAGGCGATCCGGGTGGTGCCGTTGCGCTTGACGTTGTCGGGGTTCACGGTGAGCACCCCACCGGTGGCCGCGGTGCCGGTCCCGGTGATCGCGGCCACCGCCCGGGCGTTCGCGGTGCAGGTGTTGTACTGGAACTGCACGGTGGGCATACTCCCGGCCACGAACGGATTCGGGTTCGCGGCGGTCGGGGTGACCGTGCCGATGATCGTGTTCCCGCCGCCGCTGGGCCCGGTGGCACTGCTGAGCGTCATCGGGAGTGCGGTGCTCCCGGCATACGCCGGGGCGGGTCCGCCGGCCACCGCGAGCCCGGTCGTCACCGTCCCGGCGAGCAGGGCGCGGCGGAATTGTCGCGAGGAGATCATCGAGGCTCCTTCTGGAGCATTTATCACAACAATTGTTTTGTACGTCGACAGCACGGCCCCGAAATGGCCGATCGCTCGCTGGCAGCGTATCCAGCGGCCCCCGCCGGATCGGCGGCAACCGCGAAACAGCCATACGGCAGTTCCCACCCGGCCTTCCTGAGAGGTTGCTGGATTCGGCACCGTATGTCCGGATATTTGGAACCATGGGGTTTCGGATACCGCCCGGCGATCAGCGCCGGGCCGGGTGCCAAGTCGAGACCCTCGAAGGACGTGACATGGCCAACGAAGAACAGAATCAACCCACCCAGGACCTCACTCCGCGCCCCGGAAAGCGCCGGAAGCAGGCCATGGTTGCGGTCGCCGGAGCGGCGGTGGCGATCTCCGGAGCTGCCTTCTTCGCCGCCACGCAACAGGACGACAGCCCGACCGCCCGATCCGCGACGGTCGCGGCCCCCGACGCCGGCGCCTCCGCCGACCAGGTCGGCCGGATCGCCGCGGCCGGCGACGAACTCACGAAGTCGAAGGCGGGCACCGACCCGTCCCTGCCGCCGTCCGCGAAGGACCGCGTCGACGCCGCCCGCCGCGCCGCCGCCAAGGACGGCGTGAAGATCACCCACCCGCTGCCCGCCAAGCCCGACCCGGAGGCGGACGGCGCGAAGGAGGTCACCGTCGGCTCCGCCAAGAAGGGCCAGACGATGCGGATCATCACCGCCCACGGCGACCTGACCGGCACGCACGAACTCGCCTGGGTCGCCGGCGGCATCACCAGGCACGGCGACATCCAGTGCTCGCAGCAGTTCAAGTTCTACAACGAGGCAGCCCCGAAGACCCGGGACAACCTGTTGGTCTGCTGGCGCACCAGCGCGCACCGCAGCGTCATCACGGTCGATGCGAAGATCGGCGGCCACCCACCGGTGGCCCAGAGCCTCGCCGTCATCAACCGCGAGTGGCACAAACTCGGCTGACCCTTCCCCACCGGACAGCGCCGGCCGCGGACTTCCGCGGCCGGCGCTGTCCGGTCAGGGCAAAGGCGGTGGCCCGGAGCGGACGCTCCGGGCCACCCTTGATGCGTGTTCCTGCCTCGCCGTCAGTAGGCCGAGACGGTGAAGGTGGAGCTGCTGGAAACCTGGCTCTGCACGTACGTGGCGTCGGTCTGCACCGCGTTGAGCGCGGCGTTGCTCACGTACTGCAGGTTGTACGCACCCTCGGGAACCGGGACGTACTGGCTGTAGATGATGGAGGCGACGCTGGCACCGGCGGTGGCCGCGTTGGCCGAAAGGGTGGCGCCCGTGTCGCTGCCCACGGCCTGGATCGTCGTTCCCGCCGTGATGTTCGCGTTGACCGGGTAGGCGCCGACGTCGGTCGAGGCGACGAAGGTGCTCGCCGGCCCGGTGATGGCGGCGACGGTGTTGGTGCCGGTGGTGGTGATCGTGGCGGCCCGGTAGGTCGGCGACGCGATCGTGATCGTCGCGTTGTTGGCCAATGTGGCGGACGCCGGGTTGTTCATGATCGCCGTCGTGCCACTGACGACGTTGGTGATCACTGTGCCGGTAGCGAGAGCGACACCGGCGGGGTCGACGACGGCCTTACCCACATCGGAGGCGTCGAACGTGCCACCGGTAGCCGTGAGGACGCGGCTACCTGCCGTGACGCTCGCCGTCACACCGTACTTGGGTGCCGCGGACAGGAGCGCCGTGCCGGTGAGGTCCAGACGCTTCGTCAGGTCCAGCCGGCAGACCAGTTCGGTGTCGCTGAGCACGAGCACGTTCCTGCAGTCGGCGACCGGGGCGTTCGCCCGGGCACCGCCGACCGAGGCGTTGCTGTAGTTGCCCCGGGACAGGAAGATGTGCGCCCCGGCGGTCAGGCTGCTGCTCCACGGCGCGCCCTGGAAGCCGACACCGTTGACGACCACGTCGAGGCTCCGAGTGTTCGGCGCCGTCTTCGGGTTCACCACCAGTGCGCTGGTGTACGAGAAGGCGCCGGTCAGCGTGGCCGAGCCGGCGGGCGTGGTGACCACCAGCGCGTTGCTGTTGGCCGGCGCGTGCATCGGCGTCTTGGCGGTGAACGCGGTGCTGCTCAGCGACGTGATGTCGGTCAGCGGCACGCCACCGAGCGTCGCCGAGATCTGCGTCGGGTCGGTCGGGAACGCGGTGCCGACCACGGTGACCACGCTGCCACCAAGCGCCGGGCCGGCATTCGGCGAGATCCGGCTCAGCGTCTGAACGGTGGTCGTCTTGTAGGGATTGGACGCGATCAGATTGCCCTGGGCGGTGGCGGCGTCATAGATGCAGAGCTGCCACGGAACGCTGGTCGCCCCGGCCGGCTGGTTGCCCAGGGCCGTGGTGTAGGCACCCGAGGTGTAGAACGCCGGTGCCGTCACCGCCAGCCGGTTGTTCGTCACCTTACGAATGTTGGCGGTCAGGAGCGGTTCGTTCGTACCCCCCGTCTGACCCACGGTATAGGTCGACGCACAGGTGTCGCCCTGGGTGAACTCGACACCCGGAGTGTCGATGCCGGCCAGGAACGGGTTCGGCGAGGTGATGTCGATGTTGTTCCCACCGCCGTACGGGCCGATGGCCTGGCTCAGCGAGAGCTGGCCGACGTTGTACGGCACCACCGCGATCAGCGCCGAGGCGGACGCGTTGCCGTTGTACAGGCAGGCGAAGTACGGCGTCGGCGTCGCGGTGGTGGAGGTGACGCCGGACGGCACGGTGAGGCTGGCGACGGAGTCCGAGGTGCGGGTGACCGTGGTAGCCACGTTCGCCGTCGGGGTCCCGTAGGTCGTCGGGCAGTCGTTGGCCTGGGTGGCGAACTGGGCGCCCACGGTGGTGACACCCGTGAAGATCGGCCCGCCGGTGCCCCCCGTGATGGTCAGCGTGGCGCCGCCACCGGTGGTGCCCGACGTCGGGGAAACGGTCGGGGCGGTGCCGACGTAGACCGGGTAACCGTTCGTGGCGCCCTTGCGGGCGCTGGAGCCGGCGGTGTTGCTGGCGTACACACAGGCCATGTACTTCTTGACCTGTCCGTTGCTGCCCGCGGTCGCCGTGGTCGGCAGCACGAACACCACCTGGCTCGTGGTACTGGAGGTGGTCGACGCCGCGGCCAGGATGGACGCGGTCGGCGTGGTGTAGGTCGCGGGGCAGGCGGTGCCGGTGGTCGTGAGCAGCTCCACCCGGTCGGTGTTGGAGCCGATGAACGGGGCCGAGTCGTCGTTGACGGTGACGGTGCCGCTGACCGGCGCGACCGGCGGTGTTACCGAGGAGGCGGCGAACGCCGCCTGGGGGTAGACGAGCAGAGCGGCACCGACCACCCCGGTCGTCAGACCAACACGCGCCCACCGGGGACGCGCGGCATTTCTGGACTTACGCATGCGAGGTCCTCCTACGGGTCCCAACGGACCACGTCGCTGGATTGCTGGGCCCAGGCGTCCGGATGAACCGTCGCGGGCCGTCTCGCCGGAAGCGTAACTATTCGCGGCGTTTCGATTCTCCAAAGCAGGAAACATACTCATATGTCAGACAACTTACGAAGACATTGGATTATCTAACATCCTAAATCTTTTATGCGAAAGCGGTGACCCGGAGCTGTACGCTCCGGGCCACCGCTCAGTGGCGTCTTCCGTCAGAAGGCGGCGACGGTAAAGGTGGACGTGCTGGAGATCTGGCTCTGCACGTAGCTGGGATCGGTCGCCACCGCGTTGACAGCGGCGTTGCTGACGTACTGGATGTTGTAGGCACCCTCCGGAACCGGAATAGTGGTGCCGGCCAGAACGACGGGGTGCACGCCGCCACCCGAGGAGGCGGCAGCCGCGCTGAGGGTTCCGGTTGCTCCACCCTGCGCGCTGATCGTCCGACCTGTCGGGATGCTGGCGCCGATGATGTACTTCCCGACGTCGCCGGTGCCGAGGGTCGGCGAGACGGCGGTGAGGCCGGTCGACGAGTTGGTCGTCGTCACCGTGGCAGCCGACGTCAGCGGCGAAGCCAGGGTCACGTCTGCCGCGCTCGCGGTACCGGTGGCCGCGTTCGACATGACCGCCGTGGTGGCGTTGAGCACGTCGGTGATGACCGTGCCGGCCGGGATCACGGGAGCGTCGACGGCTTCGATGACGGCCTTGCCGACATCCGTGGGGGCGAAAGCGGTACCGGTGATCAGCCGGCTGCCGGCGGTGGTGACGACGGCGTTGCCCGCCGTCGGCACCGCGGACAGCGTGGCCGCACCGGTAGCGTCCAGCCGGGTGGTCAGGTCGAGCTTGCAGATCAGCTCGGTGTCACTGAGCACCAGCACGTTGCTGCAGTCCGCGACCGGCGCGTTGCTTCGCACGACGTTGCCGTTGTCAGTGGAGCTGTAACTGCCCTTGACCAGGAAGACGTGCGCCCCGGTGACCAGGGTGTTGCCCCAGCTGGCGCTCTGGAAGCCCACGCCGTCCACGACCAACTGGACGACCCGGTTGTTGGGTGCCGTGTTCGGCGCGATCACCAGCGCGCTGGTGTAGGAGTACGCGTTGTTCAGCGTGTGTGAACCGCTGGCCGTGGTGACCACCAGCGCGACGTTGCTGGCGGGCGCGTGCCGCGGCGTCCTGGCCGTGAACGCGGTGGTGCTCAGCGGGTTGATGTCGGTCAGCGGCACGCCGCCCAGCGTCGCCGAGATCAGGGTCGGGTCGGTCGGGAACGCGGTGCCGGTGACGGTGATCAGGCTGCCACCCAGCGCCGGGCCGGCCTTCGGCGAGACCCCGGTCGAGGTCTGGATCGTGGTCACCTTGTACGGGTTGGCGACGACCAGGTTGGACGTCCCGTTCCCGGAGCCGTCGTAGATGCACAGGTTCCAGGTGATCGACCCGGCTGAGCCGAACGCCGTGCTGGCGTCGTTCGCGGTCCCGTAGAACGCCGGGGCGGTCGTGGCCAGGCGGGTGTTCGACAGCTTCCGGACACTGTTCACCGGGTCGACCGGAATGTTGGTGGCTGTCACGCCGGAGTCGTAGGCCGCCGGGCATGCTCCGCTGGTGAAGATGACGCCCGGGTTGTCGATGCCGGCCAGGAACTGGTTCGGCGAGGTGATGTTCAGGCCGTTGCCGCCCTGCCACGGGCCGGTGGTCTGGCTCAGTTGCAGCTGCCCGGCGGTGTAGGGCACCACCGAGAACAGCGCCGCGGACGAGGTGTTGCCGTTGTACAGGCAAATGTTGTAGGCGGTGGGGTTGGCGGTGGTGGAGACGACACCGGCCGGCACGGTGAGACTGGCTACCGTGTCGGAGGTCCGGGTCACCGTGGTGGCCAGGTTCGCCGTCGGCGTGCCGTAGGTCTGCGAGCAGTCCGAAGTGTTGAGGGTGAACGCCGCACCGATCGTCGTGACACCGGTGAAGATCGGCCCGCCGGTGCCGGCGGTGAGGGTGACCGTGTTACCGCCACCGGTCACACCGGCCGCCGGCGACGGCGTCGCGGGCGTCCCGACGTAGAAGGGGTAGCCGGCCGCCGCACCTTCCCGCGTGCTGGTGCCGCCCGTGACGCCGGCGTACACGCAGGCGATGTACCGCTTGGCCTGTCCGTTGGTGCCCGGCGAGACGCCGGTGGGGACCGTGAAGGTCACTGTTCCGGGCGTGCCGCCCGACTGCGCCGCAGCCGCTGTCACGTTCGCCGACACGATCGACGTGGTGGGCGTGGTGTAGGTGGCCGCGCAGGTGCCCGTCGTGATGATCTGGACGCGGGTGCTGCCGGTGGCCGTGGTGAAGTTCGGGGACGGGGCGGTGTCGTTGATGGTGACACTGCCACCCACCGGCGCGACCGGGGGTGTTACCGAGGAGGCGGCGAACGCCGCCTGGGGGTAGACGAGCAGAGCGGCACCGACCACCCCGGTCGTCAGACCAACACGCGCCCACCGGGGACGCGCGGCATTTCTGGACTTACGCATGCGAGGTCCTCCTACGGGTCCCAACGGACCACGTCGCTGGATTGCTGGGCCCAGGCGTCCGGATGAACCGTCGCGGGCCGTCTCGCCGGAAGCGTAACTATTCGTGGGGGTTCAGTAGCGTAGAGTAAGAAAGATCCTGATATGTCAGACCAAAGGACCGGCATCGACGGGAATCGCGATAAACGCTGCCAGGAAGGCTCGCCTAACACACCCGCCCATTTCCCGGAGCCCATTCCCGCCTTCCGAAAACGTGCTCGAATTGGCAGGTCCATCGCGAGACCACATTCCTGGGAAGGCCAGCCATGACACAGATGATGAATATGCCGCGGGTCCAGACCTGCACGGTCACCGACTGCGGCTACAACCACGACGGGTGCACCGCGTTCGCGATCACCATCGGGGACCTGAACGCCGAGTGCGACACGTTCGTCGGCTCCGGGCTCACCGGCGGGATGGGCGTCGCCACCGCCCAGGTGGGCGCCTGCAAACGGGCCGACTGCAAGTACAACCACGACCTGGAGTGTCAGGCCCCGGCGATCACCGTGGGCGCGTCGGCCGACCGGGCCGACTGCCTGACCTACGAGAAGTAGACAGGCCGCACTCCCCTGCCGCCGCCCGGCCGGGCGGCGGCAGTGTTGACACCGGGTATCGAGCGCGCTAAGTTCATCTCACATCGAGTATTACTCAAGTTGAGAAGGACCTGATCATGGTGGACGAGGCGAGCTTCCTGGCCGGCTACAACCCCCGGGACTACCCCTCCGTCGCCGTGACCGTCGACGTCGTCGCGCTGACCATCCGGGACGGGCAGCTCTGCGTGCTGCTGGTCGAGCGCGGCGAGCAGCCGTTCGCCGGCCACCGCGCGCTGCCCGGCGGCTTCGTCCGCGAGGAGACCCTCGACCGGGCCGCGCTGCGGGAGCTGGCCGAGGAGACCGGGCTGGCCCCCGGGCCGGAGGCCGACGCCGACCTGGAGCGGGTCTGGCTGGAGCAGTTGCGGACCTACGGCGATCCGGGGCGCGACCCGCGCATGCGGGTGATCACCGTGGCCTACCTGGCATTCGCGCCGCACCTGCCGGAGCCGACCGCGGGCAGCGACGCGGCCGGGGCCTACTGGGTGCCGGTCGACGAGGCCAAGGATCTGGCCTTCGACCACGACCAGGTGCTCGCCGACGGCCTGGAGCGGGCCCGCGCCAAGCTGGAGTACACGCCGCTGGCCACCGCCTTCGTCGGCACCGAGTTCACCATCTCCGAGCTGCGGTCGGTCTACGCCGCGGTCTGGGGCGAGGAGCTGCACGCCGGCAACTTCCACCGCAAGGTGCTCTCGGTGCCCGGCTTCGTGGAGAGCACCGGCGAGACGGCGGCGCGCGGCGGCGAGCGGGGCGGGCCCAAGGCACGGCTCTACCGGGCCGGCGACGCGCGGTCGCTGCACCCCGCCCTGTTGCGGCCGACACGGGAGGACGGGGTGCGATGAACCCGGGGTACGCCACCGCCGAGCAGCGGACACGGACCAGTCACCGGATCTCCTTCGAGGACGCGGCCGCCCGGATCGCGGCGGCCCGCACCTTCGCCGAGCTGATCGACTCCGGGCTGATCGACAGCAGAGCACTGGGGATCGAGCGGCGCACCGCGAGCGGGACGGCGTTCGTGAACGCCCGGCACGCGTACCGGACGCTGGCCAGGATCGTGCATCCGGACGCGGCCGGGGCGGCCCGCCGCGAGCCGGCGACCGCGGCGTTCGCCCGGCTCAGCGCGCTCTACCACGAGCGCGGCGTGGACGGACACGTCAAGCCGGAGAGGACGCGGTGGACAGCCCGGCCGCTGTTCGCCGAGGGGGACATCGCCGAGCTGTTCGAGGACGGCGACCTGCTCCTCAAGATCGCCCGCGACCCGGCCGACAACGACCTGATGGCGGCCGAGGCGAACGCCCTGCGCCGGCTGAACACGCACGGACGACCCGGCTTCCGGGCCTATGCGCCCAGGCTGACCCGATCGTTCAGCTACCACGGACGTACCGTCAATGTCCTGACCCGGCAACGCGGCTTCCGCGACCTGGCGACGGCGACCGATCGGGGACTGCCCGACCTGGTGTGGATCTGGCGCCGGCTGCTGGCCGGCCTGGGCTGGGCGCACCGCGCCGGCGTGGTGCACGGCGCCGTGTTCGAGGAACACGTGCTGATCGACCCCCGGGTGCGCGGCCTGGTCCTGATCGACTGGTGTTACGCCACCCCCGTCGGCGCGCGACCGAGAGCGCTCATCGCACGCCACGAGCATCGGTATCCCTTCGAGGTGCCGGCCGGGCAGCCGGTCACCGCCGCCACCGATCTCCACCTCGCGACCAGCCTGATGAAACGGCTGTTCGGGACGGACATGCCACTGCCTCTACGCCGGTTCGCCGACGGCTGCCTGTACGACGCGCCACGGATGCGCCCGCAGAACGCGTGGCGGCTCCTGGCCGAATTCGATGAGTTGGTCCCCCCGCGGTACCGGATCTAGAAGGAGCACATCATGGGAAGCGGACGCTGGTCCACCGACGTCTGGACCGCCGCCGAGAACTACCGCGCGGCGACCGGGCAGAGCGCCTTCGCGTACAGCGACAGCGGCGCCCGGCAGGCGCACCCGGCGCTCGACCCGCGGGGCGTCTTCATGCGGGAGAGCCGGGACAGCCGGGAGCACCCGGCGAGCACCCCGATCGTGGTGATGTTCGATGTGACCGGGTCGATGCGGCACGTGCCGCGGGTGCTGCAGACGAAGCTGCCGCAGCTGCTCGGCCTGCTCACCCGCCGGGGCTACGCGACCGATCCGCAGATCATGTTCGGCGCGATCGGGGACGCCACCTGCGACCGGGTACCGCTGCAGGTCGGCCAGTTCGAGTCGGACAACCGGATGGACGAGGACCTGTCCCGGATCGTGCTGGAGGGCGGCGGGGGCGGCGGCCGGCGCGAGTCGTACGAGCTGGCCATGTACTTCCTGGCCCGGCACGTGGTGATGGACTCGATGATCACCCGCGGGAGGAAGGGCTACCTGTTCCTGATCGGCGACGAGATGCCGTACGACACGGTCAAGCCGGACGAGGTGCGTGCCGTGATCGGCGACGAGCTGCCGCAGGCCCTGCCGACCCGGGAGGTGCTCGCCGAACTGCGGCGCAAGTTCGAGGTGTTCTTCATCCTGCCGACCGCCGCCGGGCACGGCGGCGACCGGGCGATCCTGGCCGCCTGGCGGGACCTGCTCGGGCAGCACGTGCTGGAGCTCGACAACGTCGACGAGGTCTGCGAGACCATCGCCGGCGCGGTCGGGATGTGCGAGGAGAACACCGGCCCGGCGGCCCCGCGATCGCTGGCCGGCAGCCTGCGGAGGTGGTGATGGAGCACGTGGCCGTCGTCGATCTGGGCTACGGGGACGCCGGCAAGGGCACGGTGGTCGACGCGCTGTGCCGGTCCGGCCGGGTGCGGGCGGTGCTGCGCTTCAACGGGGGTGCGCAGGCCGCGCACAACGTGGTGACCGACGACGGGCGGCACCACACGTTCAGCCAGTTCGGCGCCGGCACGCTGCGCGGGGTGCCGACCCACCTGACCCGGTTCATGCTGGTCGACCCGCTGGCGCTGGCCGCCGAGGCGGGCGCCCTGGGCAACCCGTTCGAGCTGCTCACCGTCGACGGCGACGCGCTGCTGACCACCCCGTGGCACCGGGCCGCGAACCGGCGGCGGGAACGCGCCGAGCGGCACGGTTCGTGCGGGATGGGTGTCGGCGAGACGATGGCGTACGCGCTGGCCGAGCCGGATGCGCCGCGGGTCGCCGACGTGCTGCACCCGGCGCGGCTGCGGCGCCGCCTGGCCAAGGTCCGGGAGGCGTACGGGTTCGGCGACGCGCCACTCGACGACGTCGCCGACGCGTTCACCGCGTTCGGCCGGGCCGTCCGGATCACCCACGAGAGCCACACGATGCGGCTGCTCGCCGAGGGCCCGTGCGTCTTCGAGGGCGCGCAGGGTGTGCTGCTCGACGAGTGGCGCGGCTGGCACCCGCACACCACCTGGTCGACGACCACGTTCGCGAACGTGGCGGAGTTGTGCCCGTCGTTCCGCCGGCTCGGGGTGGTGCGCACCTACACGACCCGGCACGGGGCCGGCCCGTTCGTCACCGAGGATCCGCTGCTGGACCTGCCGGAGGCGCACAACGGGACGGACGAGTGGCAGGGTGCGTTCCGGGCCGGGCACTTCGACGCGGTCGCCCACCGGTACGCGGTCGAGGTGGCCGGCGGCATCGACGAGCTGGCCGTCACCCATCTGGACGTGCCGGCCCGCGAGCCCGCATTGAAGATCTGCACGTCGTACGTGGTGGACGGCGAGCGGGTCGACCGGATCGTGCCGGGCCCGCACCGCGACCTGGCACACCAGGCGGGGCTGACCGCGTGGCTGGGCCGGGCCCGGCCCGCTGACCTGCACCGGCCCCCCGACTGGGCACGGGAGATCGGCGCTCTTCTCGGCGCGCCGGTAACCCTGGAGTCGTACGGGCCGCGCGCCGGTGACAAGCGGATGGTCCCGGAGGGAGTAGCCCGTCCGGTGCGGATACGCCGTGCAGCGTATTGCTGAGCGTGACGGCCCGGCCGGATGCTGAGGTGGTCGCATCCGGGAAGGGAGAGGCCCCATGCGGGCTCTGTATCGGGCACTCGCCGGGCTGATCGCACTCAGTGTGGTCGTCCAGGCCGCGGTCCTCGCCGCCGCGTGGTTCATCGTCATCAAGGACACCGACAACGGTGTCGTCTTCGACAAGAACAATGAGGGAAACTGGGGGCACGCCGCGCACGGCATCATCGGGATGATGGTCGTCCCGCTGCTCGCCCTGCTCCTGCTGATCATCTCGTTCTTCGCCCGGATCCCGGGCGGCGTCAAGTGGGCGCTGATCACCGTCGGCGTGGTCGCCCTGCAGATCGTGCTGGCCATGGTCAGCTTCGGGGTGCCGGTGATCGGCGCCCTGCACGGCATCAACGCGTTCGCGGTCGCCGGCGTCGCCTCGATCGCCATGCGTCAGGCGCGGGAATCGATCGCCCCGCCGGTCGCCGTCGCCTGATGCGCACCTCGTTCCGGGCCGCCATCGCCGGGGTGGCGGCCCTCGCCGTGCTCGGACCGGTCGGGTATTTCTGGTACGACAGCCTGGTTCCCGGCACCTACGACATGGCCGCGATGGGCTATCCGGACAGCGGCGGCGGACCGGCGGTGGCGCACGACCACGGCGTCGGGATGTCGGTCGCCGACCTGAGGGGCCCGAGCGGAACCCCGGATGTCGCGGTCACCCTGGTCGCCCGCAAGGAGGGCGCGAGGTACACGCTGAACGGCAGCACGCCCGGCCCGGCGATCCGCGCCGTCCAGGGCCAGCTCATCCAGGTGACGCTGGTGAACGCATCGGTCCCGGACGGGGTGACCCTGCACTGGCACGGCGTCGACGTGCCGAACGGTGAGGACGGTGTGGCCGGGGTGACCCAGGACGCGGTCCGGGAGGGGCAGAGCTTCGTCTACCGCTTCGTCGCCAAGGATGCCGGCACCTACTGGTACCACTCCCACCAGGTCTCCCACGAGCAGGTGAAGAACGGCCTCTTCGGCGCCCTGGTGATCACTCCGCGCGCCGAGCCGGCCGCGACCACCACCGGGCAGGCCGAGCCGTCGCAGGTCGCGATGGTCCATACCTATCAGGGCAAACGGACGATCAACGGCACGCCCGGGTCGTCCCCGCTGACCACCGCCACGGTTCGGCTGATCAACACGGACGCCGGCCCGATCCGGGTGTGGGTGACCGGCACGACCTTCCGGATCATCGCCGTCGACGGCCGGGACGTCCACGAGCCGGGCCCGATCCGGGACCGAAACGTCCTGCTCACCGCCGGCGGCCGGGTCGACCTGCACCTGGACACCCCCGGCCGGATCGACGTCGGCGGCGACGCGGCCCTGGTCTCTCCCGAAGGCCGGCCCGCAACCGAAAGCCCGGCCGCGAGCCCAGGCCCGGCCGCAGACCCCGGCCCGGCAGCAGACCCCGGCCCGACCGCTAGCACAGGCCCGGCCGCAGACCCCGGCCCGACCGCCGGCAGAAGCCCGGCCGCGGTCCTGCAGGCCGCCCCGCTCCCCCGCGAAACGGTCGATCTCCTGGCCTACGGCACGCCGGCCCCGCTCGGCTTCGACCCGGCCGAAGCCGGCCGCCGTTTCCGGTACGACATCGGCCGCCGCTTCGGCTTCCTCGACGGCCGGCCCGGCATGTGGTGGACGGTGAACGGCCACCTCTTCCCGGACCTCCCGATGTTCATGGTCGGCACCGGCGACATCGTCCGGATGACCCTGCACAACGGCAGCGGCGAGGTGCACCCGATGCACCTGCACGGCCATCACGTGGTCGTGCTCAGCCGCAACGGCGTCGTCGCCACCGGCAGCCCGTGGTGGACCGACTCGCTGGACGTGGCCGACGGCGACACCTACGAGATCGCCTTCGTCGCCGACAACCCGGGCATCTGGGCCGACCACTGCCACAACCTGGACCATGTCCCGGAGGGCCTGGTCGTCCACCTCGCCTACGCCGGCGTCCACAGCGCGTTCCAGGTCGGCGGCCCGCACCACAACACCCCCGAGTAGGTGCCGCCGGCGTAGCGCACCACCCGGTCCTCGCCGCCGCTCCGGTCACCGGCCGAAAGGTTGCACGCTTCTACAGATACATTCCGGTGGGCGGGGCCTGGCGGGGAACGGTGACCGGCTCGGCCCCGGTCTTCAGGGCGTAGAGCTCGGCCAGTGTCGCGCCGTCCGGCCCGATCCCGGTGGTGGTGCCGAGCCAGTCGGCGGCCTCCCGGTACGGCAGCCGGCCGACCTCGATGCTGGCCAGGCAACGGCCCGGCCGGACCACGGCCGGGTGCAGCGACGACAGGTCCTCGTTCGTGGTGATCGCGATCAACGCGTTGCGGCCCTGGCCGAGCAGTCCGTCGGTCAGGTTGAGCAGGCGGGACAGCGACTGCCCGGCGCTCGCCTTGGCGTCGCCGCTGATCAGCTCGTCGCAGTCCTCCAGCATCAGCAGGCGCCACCTGGGCTCGTCGTCCTCGCCGCTGCCGAGGGCGACACTCATCAGGTACGCCGGGTCACCGAACAGGCGTTCCGGGTCGAGCACGCAGTCGACCTGACACCACGAGCGCCACTGCTGGGCCAGGGCGCGCAGGGCGGTGGTCTTGCCGGTGCCCGGCTCGCCGTGCAGCAGCAGGAGGCGGCCGGTCACGGTGGACGCATCGATCGCCATCAGGCGTTCCAGGGTGTCGCCGACCGGCTTGGCGTAGTTCCGCTTGATCGTCTCCCAGGGCGCGGCGCCGATCTCCCGCTGGGTGCGGCGCGGGCCGTGCGGGCCGTAGTGCCAGAAGCCGACCGGCACGCTGTCGTCGGCCGGGGCCGGTTCCTCGACCGCACCCGCGGTCACCTTCGTGAGGATCGCCTCGGCCAGCTCGCCGCTGACCGCGGTGACCGTGACCCGGGCGCGACGGCTCTGCTTCCAGCGCATCACGTGCAGGGTCCAGCCGTCGCCGACGCTGAGCCGGCCGTGACCGTCGTCCTCGACCGCCTCGCGGATCACCCGCGCGTCCGGGACGGTCAGCGCGGAGTCGGCGCGCAGATTCTCCAGCCAGGTGGTGCGGCCGTACGGCTCGCGGCCGGTGACGAACGGGTCGAGGGCGATCAGGTCGACCAGATCCACCAGCCGGTCGCCGTCGTCGACGGAGCCGGACAGCGGCATGGCCGCCGACGGCAGCTGCTGCGGGGTGCGGGCGGCCGGGACCGCCGCGCCGTTGGCACGGTCGAGGGGCTGGTGGGGGGTCCGCATACTCCCATGATCGCGGGCGGAAGGCCTGGTGGCATCCCCTTTTTCCGCGCCATCGGCGGGCGGTTCGGTCAGCGGCGGGTCAACACGAACAGCGGGATGATCCGCTCGGTCTTCGTCTGATACTCCGCGTAGTTCGGGAACACCTCGACCGCTCGCTGCCACCAGACCTCCCGCTCGGCGCCGGTCAGCTCACGGGCGTCGTAGTCGTGCCGCTCCGCACCGTCCTGCACCTCGACGTGCGGATTCTTCCGCAGGTTGTAGACCCACACCGGATTCTTCGGAGCCCCGCCGAGGGAGCCGACCGCCAGATAGTCACCGTCGTGCTCGACCCGCATCAGGGCGGTCTTGCGGAGTTTCCCGCTCTTGGCGCCGACGCTGGTCACCACGATGATCTCCGGGGTGCCGGCGCCGCCGGTCGCTTCGTACTGCTCGGCCTGCTCGCGCGCCCAATCGAGGGTGCCGGGCTGGTATTCACCGGTCAGAGGCATACGCCCGATTCTACGGCGGATCAACGGCACCTCAACCGCACCTCGCGGCCGACCGGATCGCACTCCGTCGGACGCACCTTTCGTGAAGAGGGTCGACGAAAGGTAGGACGGAATGCGGGGCAAGCTGTTCACGGGTCTGTTGACGGCGACGGCGGTCGTCACGCTGGGCACGGTGGCCCTGCCGGTGTCCGCCGCGAGCGCCGCCGACCGGGCGCCGGTGCGGCTGGTCACCACGACGCTGGACCCGCTGGGCCGGCCGGTGATCACCGTGCGCGAGGCGTCGGCCGGGAGCCGGCACCTCGAAGAGGCCGGGGCCGAAGTGGACGGCCGGGTGCACGCCCTCGATGCGACCACGGACGGGACCGACCCGTACCGCGCAAGGCAGTGGGATCTGGACACCATGCACGTGCCCGCGGCCCGCAGCATGTCGACCGGCGCCGGGGTGACCGTCGCGGTGATCGACACCGGGGTGGACGGGAGCCATCCGGACCTGGCCGGGCAGGTGCTGACCGGGTACGACGCGATCGCCGGGCAGGCCGGCGGCAACACCGACCCGCAGGGGCACGGCACCCACGTGGCCGGCACCGTCGCGGCACTGACCGGCAACGGGATCGGCGTGTCGTCGGTCGCGCCGGGTGTCAAGATCCTGCCGGTGCGGGTGCTCGACGCGAACGGCAACGGGTACGACTCGGACACCGCGAAGGGCATCGTCTGGGCCGCCGACCACGGCGCCAACGTGATCAACATGTCGCTGGGCGGGACCGACCGGTCGTCGGCGATCAGCGACGCGGTGACCTACGCCCGAGGCAAGGGTGTGGTGGTGGTCGCGGCGGCCGGCAACGACCGGGCCGCGGGCAGCCCGGCCAACTATCCGGGTGCCGACGACGGGGTGATCGCGGTGGCCGCCACCGACTCCGGGGACACGGTCGCCGCCTACTCCAACGCCGGCGGCTACGTCGACGTGGCCGCGCCCGGCAGCGCGATCCTGAGCACCTATCCGACCGCGCTGGGCGCCAGCGGATACGCCTCGATGAGCGGCACGTCGATGGCGACGCCGCACGTCGCGGCGGTCGCGGCGCTGCTGCTCGCCGCGAAGCCGGGGCTGACCCCGGATCAGGTGCAGACCGCGCTGGAGACATCCGCCGCCGACCTCGGCACCGCCGGCAGGGACGACGATTACGGGTACGGGCGGGTGGACGCCGCCGCGGCGCTGACCGCTGTCGATGCCACCCCGGGGAGTACCCCGGTGAGCACGCCGCAGAGCACGCCGCCGGTGGTGTCCGCGAGTGTCAGCCGTAGGTCGGTCACCTACGGCAGCCGGACCAGCACCACGTTCCGGGTGTCCGACTGGGCGGACCAGCCCGCCTCGATCTGCATCTCGGTCGCCGGCGGCTCGTGGGCGTGTGACTCGGTGCGCACCAGTGCGGCCGGCACCTTCACGCTGACCCGCACGGCGACCGCCTCGTTCCGTGCGCGGCTGACGGCGGGCTCGGCGTCGGCGGTCACGACGTACACCGCAATCGGGGTGGTGTCCTTGACCCGCACCGCCAAGCGGACCCTGACGATCCGCGTCTCCGGCGCCGGCGGTCAGAAACTGAGCCTGCAGCGATCCGCCGGGAAGCGCTGGACGACCGTCAAGACCTTCGGTGCGACCGGCAGCCGCAGAGTGACCGGCCTGGTCAGCGGCGGCAGCTACCGGGCGGTGCTGGCCTCGACCAGCAAGGTGTCCGGTGTCACCAGCAAGACAGTGAAGGCCTGATCGCCGATGGGGTTTACTCATATCCCATGGGCATCATCTCCCGGGGCTTCGGCGGGCGGCGGCGTGACTCCGCGCCGGACCTGCCGCCCGGTCAATATCTGACACACGACTTCCCGGTGCTCTCCACCGGTCCGACGCCGCGCGTCGACACGGACCGGTGGAGTTTCACCATCAGCACCGAGACCGGTGAGAAGCACCGGTGGAACTGGGCGGAGTTCACCGCCCTGCCGGCCGAGGAGATCACCCGGGACATCCACTGTGTCACCAAGTGGTCCAAGCTCGGCACCACGTGGAAGGGCGTCTCGCTGGACACGCTCTTCGAGGACGTGGAGACCGCCGCGGACTACGTGATGGCGCACAGCTTCGGCGGGTACACCACCAACGTGCCGCTGGCGGATCTGCTCGACGGGCAGGCCTGGATCGCGTACGAGTTCGACGGCGAGCCGCTGGAGGAGGAGCACGGCGGCCCGGCCCGGCTGCTCATCCCGCACCTGTACTTCTGGAAGTCGGCCAAGTGGGTCAACGGCCTGGAGATGATGCACGAGGACGAGCCCGGATTCTGGGAACTCGCCGGTTACCACATGTACGGAGACCCGTGGCACGAACAGCGCTACCAGGGCGACTGACCTGGCAGGTGGCCACGGTCTCCGCGGTCCGCGCGGAGACCGCGACGGCCCGCACCCTGGTCCTGGACATCCCCGGCTGGCCCGGCCACCTGCCCGGCCAGCACCTCGACGTCAAGCTGACCGCCGAGGACGGCTACTCCGCGCAGCGAAGCTATTCGATCGCCTCGGACTGGCCCGGCGAGGGCCCGGTCGAGGTGACCGTGCAGCGGCTGGAGGACGGCGAGGTCTCGCCCTATCTGACCGACGTCGTCGAGGCCGGCGACCAGATCGAGGTGCGCGGGCCGATCGGCGGCTGGTTCGTCTGGCGGTCCGCGCAGCCCGCCCCGGTGCTGCTGGTGGCCGGCGGGTCGGGGATCGTGCCGCTGATGGCGATGATCCGGGACCGGGGGCGGCGGCGCGGCCGGCAGCCGTTCCGGCTGATCTACTCGGTGCGCACGCCGGCGGACGGGTACTACGCCGATGAGTTGCGGCGGCGCGTGCGCGACGACCCCGGGCTGGACGTCCACTTCGTGCACACCCGCTCCGGGCCGGGGCCGAACAGGCGGATCGACGTGGCGACGGTCAACACGTACGGTTGGCCGCCCGACTTCGCGCCGGACGTGTTCGTCTGCGGGCCGACCGCGTTCGTGGAGACGGTCGCCGACATCCTGGTGGCGCTCGGACACGACCCGAAGAAGGTCCGCACCGAACGCTTCGGCGGCTGAGCCTGCCGTTCAACCTCCCGCTCCACCCCGCCGTCGCGACAGCCGGCTTGCTACGTCACCTCCGAGCGACCGGCCCTTCGCCAGCTCGTGCATCGACACTCAGCCGACCCGGCCCCGGCCGCCCATCCGGCTCACCCCGCCGGCGCACCGTTCTCCGCCACGACGTGGGGCTCATCCTGGTCACCGGCCCGGGTACAACCGCGATCATCCCGATCCATGGTGGTTCGCCCGACTCCCACGAGCAAGCGCCGCCCGCCTTGGTGGGAGTGACCCCCGTCCTGGCGACATCCACGGGCCCGCCGTGGACGCCGCCACCCCTGGCGAAAGGCCACTACCGGGTCACCTTCAGCCTGCACCTGCGGTACTGGGGCAGCTCCTCGTTGCAACTGCCGTACGTCTGGGTGTTCGCCGCGTCCCCGAACGCGGGCTGGTTGTACTCGGTGGACTTTCCGATCGACCGCTTCCGGCTCGGCCCCGGGCAGGACCCGGGCTGCGGCGTGGGCTCAGCGGAGTCGGGTGACGGCCGGGGTCAGCGGGCCGGCGAAGTAGCCCGGCACCGAGGAGGCGTTGGTGGTGGCCGCGAGCAGATAGGTGCCGTCCCTGGAGAGCACCGCATCGTCACTCACCCGCCGTGTCCCGGCGTAATCCGGCGGCATCGGCAGGTACCACGGACCGATCCGGCGGGACGCGCCGGTCGACGGCGTGACCGCGAGGACGCTGGACCTGGCCGCCGCCGGGTCGGCCGAGTCGGTGTGCTCGACCGTCACCGTCGCCTGGCTGCCGTCGTCCGAGAGCCGGCCGCCCTGCACCTGGTCGGCGGTGTAGGCGGCGCCCGGGTCCCGGCTGGCGACCTTGATCGTGCCGGCCGTCAGGTCGCGCCAGTAGGCCTGGGTGTAGACCGCGCCCACGTCCCCGGCCAGCTCATCCATCGAGGTGACCAGCACGTACCGTCCGTCGGCGGACATGTCGAGCAGCTCGCCCCAGCTGTCGGCGGTGCCGTCGGCGTGCGCGGACACCATCTTCGTGGTCTTGGCGGTCAGGTCGCGGCGGTACGCGTGGTCGGCGAAGTTGCCGGCCGGCGTGGCGCTGCTGATCGCGGCGGCCGCCGAGCCGAACGCGACGTAGCGGCCGTCCGCGGAGATCACCGGGTGATAGCTGTTGCCGTCGGTGGGCGGCTTGCCGGCCGTGGTCACGCTGACCACCGTCTGCGCCCCGGTGGCGATCGTCGCGACCAGCGCCTGGTCGATGACCGCCGGGTCGGTGCCGCCCCACAGGACCGGTTCGCTCGACAGGTACGCCACCCTGGTGCCGTCCTGGTTGACCGACGGCGCGTGGGAGCCGCCGGCCGCGGGCTTGCCGGGCGGGCGGCTGACCAGCCTGACGGCGCCGGTGGTCCGGTCGGCGAGGTAGACGTCCTGGGCCTCGTTGGTGTCGTCCGGCGAGAGCTGCGCCGTGGAGGTGAAGGCGATCCACCGGCCGTCGGCGGAGATGTCCGGCTCCCAGCTCTCGGCGTCCGCGATCGCCCCGGTGGTGGTCCGGCTGACCAGGGTGGTGGTGGCGGTGGTCAGGTCGGTGACGAACACGTCGGCGACCCCGTTGGTGTCGCCGGTGACCAGGTCGCCCGCGGTGGAGACGAACGCGGCGTAGCGACCGTCGGCGCTCAGCGACACCCCGCCGGCGTCGCTGAAGGACTGGCCGCCGCCGGCGGTGCGCACCGCGGGCACGAACTCGCCGATCGCCGGGAGGCCGGGCGCCTTCACCGCGAGGGTGATCTTCGAGTCGGCGGTGCGGCCGCCGGTGTCCTTGACCCGGACGGTGACCGTGGTGGCCGCCGCCGCGGCGCTCGGGGTGCCGGTGACCTGTCCGGCCGCGCTCAGCGTCAGCCCGGCGGGCAGCGTGCCACTGACCGTGCTCCACGTGTACGGCGCGACACCGCCGGTGGCCTGCAGCCCGGCCGAGTAGGCCCGGCCGGTCAGCGGGTCGGCCAGCCGGCGGGTCGCCGGGGTGGCCAGCGGCAACACCGTGGTCAGCGTGCTGAGCAGCAGGTTCGGCGTGGCGGCGGTGAGCCCGGTGACCACGTTGGGGGTGGCCGCGGAGCCGAGCCGGGCGGCGACCACGGCCGGGCTGAGGGTGGGCTCGCGGCCGAGCAGCAGAGCGGCGGCGCCGGCCACGTGCGGGCTGGCCATCGAGGTGCCGGACATCTCGGTGCTGCCGGTGGTGGACCAGGTGGCGGCGGAGGTGATGTCGTCACCGGGGGCGAGCAGGTCGACGCACGGGCCGCGGTTGGAGTAGCCGGCCAGCGAGTCGTCCTTGGCGGTGGCGCCGACGGTGATCACCGCGGGCACCCGGGCCGGGCTGTGCTGGCACGCGTCGGTGCTGTCGTTGCCGGCCGCGGCGACCACGGTGATGCCGTCGGCGATGGTGTTGTTCACCGCGGTCTCCATCACCGCGGACGGGTCGCCGCCGAGGCTCAGGTTGACCACGGCCGGACCGCTGACGTGGTTCTGGATGACCCAGTCGAGGCCGGCCGCCACCCCCTCGTCGGTGCCGTTGCCCTGGCAGTCGAGGACCCGGACACCGACGATCTTCACCTTCTTGGCGACGCCGTACGTGGCGCCACCGACCGTGCCGGCCACGTGCGTGCCGTGGCCGTGGCAGTCGGTGGTGCCGAACGGGTCGCCGACCGTGCTGATCGGCGCGGTGGCGCGGCCGCCGAACTCGGTGTGCGTGGTCATCACGCCGGTGTCGACCACGTACACGGTGACACCGGCCCCGCCGCCGGTCCAGGTGTACTTGCCGTCGAGCGGCAGCGCGCGCTGGTCGACCCGGTCGAGACCCCAGTCCGGCCCGGTCTGGGTGTCGGCGAGGTGCACCGGGCGCACCGGGTCGACCGCGGCGACCGACGGGTCGCGGCGCAGCCTGGCCACCGCCGCCGGGGTGAGGTCGGCGGAGAAGCCGTGCAGCGCCGCGCTGAAGCGGTGGTGGACCTTGCCGCCGGCGGACCGGGCGACCCGGTCGGCTGTGGCGGAACCGGTGAGCCGCACGACGTACCGCGTCGCCGGAGTCGCGGCCGCGGCCGGAGTGCCCGGCACGGTGGTGACGAGCAGCCCCGCCACGGCGAACGGAATCCAGCGCCGAACCATCCCGATGCCCTCCGAAGTCCACGATGGAGTGACATCGTCGCGGGCGGTGACCGGTCACCGCCCGCGTCTGTCGTATGCACGACAGAAGCGGGTCAGGCGACGGCCGTCAGCGTGAACAGGGCCGCCTGTTCCGGAACCAGCAGCGGGGCGGGCAGGCCGGCCTCGGCGAGCACCCGGCCGGTCAGGGTGACGGCGCCTTCGGCCAGCCACGGCGGCGGGGCGTCCTGCACCATCCGCGGCGGGTGGCCCAGCGGCCGCACCGTGTAGGAGCGGTCCGGGTCGAGCCCGGGGAACCGGATCGGCGGCGGCAGCGCGGCGACCGGGTTGCCCAGCGTGACCAGGGCGAAAACCGCGGCCGAGCGGTCCGGGGCGACCACCCCGTGCAGCAGGACCGCCGGGTCGGGATGGTCGGCGCGGACCACCACGCCGGTGTGCAGCAGGCCGCGCAGCCGTTTGTACTCGGCGGTCCAGGCGGCGATCAGTGCCCGGTCCGCCGGGGCCGCCCGGGAGAGGTCCCACTCGATGCCGGCGTGCCCGAACAGGGCGGTCGCCATCCGCAGGCCCAGCGCGGAGGTACGACCGGTGACGTGCGCGACGCCGTCACCGAGATGCCCGCCGAGCATCTCGGGCGGGATCAGCACGCTCGTCCAGCGCTGGATCAGTTGCCGGTCCAGCGGATCGTTGGTGTCCGATGTCCAGAACCGGTCGACGTGCGGCAGGATGCCGAGGTCGATCCGGGCCCCGCCGGAGGCGCAGCTCTCGATCTCCAGCTCCGGGAAGGCCGCCCGCAGCTCGGCAAGCAGCCGGTACAACGCGGTGGTCTGCCGGTGCGCGGCACCGGGTTCGAGCAGGTCACGGTTGTGATCCCACTTGAGGAAGGCGATCGGGTACTCGGTGAGCAGGTCGGTCAGGCGGCCCAGCACGTGGGCGTAGGCGGCCGGGACGGCCAGATCGAGCACCCGCTGGAATCGCCAGGTGAGCGCGTCCGGCGGGCCGAGAATCCATTCCGGGTGGGCGCGGGCCAGTACCGAATCCGGGCTGACCATCTCCGGTTCCACCCAGAGGCCGAAATCCATTCCGGCGGCCTCGACCCGGGCGATCAGCGGGTGCAGCCCGTCCGGCCAGATCACCGGGTCGACGTGCCAGTCGCCGAGGGCCCGGCGGTCGTCGCGACGGCCGGTGAACCAGCCGTCGTCGAGCACGAATCGTTCGACGCCGGATTCCGCCGCGGCGTCGACCAGAGCGGTCAGCCGGTCGAGCGACTGGTCGAAGTAGACCGCCTCCCAGGTGTTCAGCACGACCGGGCGGGGCTTCGCGGTTCTCCGGGAGGCGCGGATCCACGGGTGCAGCCGGTCGGAAAGGCCGTCGAAGCCGTTCTCGGAATAGACCGCGATCAGCCACGGGGTGGTGTACGAATCGCCCGGGGCCAGCCGGATCTCGCCGGGTGACAGCAATTCACCGGCGCCCAGCACGGACTGGCCGAGGGGCGAACGTTCCGCCCAGATCTGCTTGTCGCCGCTCCACGCCAGGTGCACCGCCCACACCCGGCCGGTCCGGAAGCCGGCACCCGGAGTGGCTGCCATCAGCAGGAACGCGTCGTCGTGGCCGGGGCGGCCGTGGCGGCTCTCCCGGCTCCAGACGCCGTCGCGCAGCGGGGCGCGCTGCGGGCGGCGTTCGTGCGCCCACAGGCCGCTGAAATCGATCAGCTCGGTGGCCTCCGGGGGAATCGGCAGCAGCACGTTCAGGGCGGCCAGGTCGACAACGGCGAGGCCGTGATTGTCGACCCGGTGGCGCAGGCGGAGCACGCCCTCGGGAGTCAACTCGCACTCGGTCGTCAGCTCCAGGCCTTTGCCGGCTTGCTCTGCGCGTACCGTAATCGTGTTCTGACCGTGCTGAACGGCAGTGATCCGGGTCCGATGGCCGGGGAAAGCGGGGCGGCCGGTCCAGCCGTCCTCGATCGACGGCAGCAATGACAATTGCAGCGGTACGTCGATGGAGCTGGGCGGGATCGCCGGAATGCGACTGGCGGCGAATCCGTCCGGCAGTTCGCCGAGATCGGCGCCCCAGTACAGCACCGCACCGCGGGCGTTCAGCACGAAGCTGACGCCCGCGGCCCGCAGATGCGTGAAGGTCACTCGGCGACCGGGATGCTCTGCGACTTGAGATTGTCGACCGTCGACGTCTGCGCCTTCTTCAGCGCGTCCAGCAGGGTGCCGCTGCCGGAGACCGCCGCCTTGAAGCCGTCCGAGGCGGTGGCGTAGGTCGAGGTCATCGTCGGCCCCCAGGTGAAGTCCGGGGTGACCTGGGTGGAGGCCTGCGCGAACACGTCGTAGATCTTCTGGCCGCCGTAGAAGTCGACGCCCTTGGCCAGCGCCGGGAGCGCCGCGCCGGCCTTGGTCGCCGGGTAGAGGTTCGCCTTCTCGTTGAGCAGGGTCAACGCCTCCTCCGAGGTGTTCAGCCAGATCGCGAACTCGGCCGCCTCGTACGGGTGCTTCGAGCCCTTGAAGACCGCCGTCGACGAGCCGCCCCAGTTGCCGGCGACCTTGCCGCCCGCGGTCCACTGCGGCATCGGCGCGACCGCCCACTTGCCGCTGGTGTCCGGCGCGCCCGAGGAGATCGAGTTGGCGCCCCAGACCGCGGAGACCCAGGTCCACGCCTGACCCTTGTTGTAGGCGTTGTCCCACTCCGTGGTCCACGGCGGCACCGTGGAGACCAGCTTCTTGCTGATCAGATCCTGCCAGTAATTCGCGACCTTGGTGGTCGCTTCGTCCTGCAGGTTCACGGTCCACTTGCTGCCGTCGTTGGCGAACCAGTGGCCGCCGGCCTGCCAGGCCAGCCCGGCGAACTGGTTGATGTCGCTCTGCGAGAAGTTGGTGATGTAGCCGCCGGCCGCCTTCACCTTGGCGGCCGCCGCGGCGTACTCCTCCCAGGTGGTCGGCACCGGGATGCCGGCCTTCGCGAACAGGTCCTTGCGGTAGAACAGCGCCATCGGGCCGGCGTCCTGCGGCACGCCGTACGCCGCGTCCTTCTCGCCGAAGCTCACCTGGTTCCAGGTCCAGTCGATGAACCGGTCCTTGGCGTCACTGACCGGCTTGCAGGCGGCCACGTTGGTGAGGCCGTCCTGGACCCGGAAGCTGGGCAGCGCGTCGTACTCGATCTGCCCCAGGTCGGGTGCGTTGCCGGCCTTGAGCTGGTTGAAGAAGTTCTGGTACGTGCCGCCGTTGCCGTTCGGGCCGGTCTGCACCTTGACCTGGATGTCCGGGTGCTTGTCGTTCCAGACCTTGACGACCTCCTCGATCTTCGGGATCCACGAGGTGAAGGTCAGGCTGACCGGGCCGCTGGACGGGGCGCAACCGGCCGCCCCGGTGGTCGCGGCGGCATCGTCGCCGGACTTCGAGGAACAGGCCGTGAGGGCCAACGAGGAGATCAACAGACCGGAAAGCAGTTTCTTCATTTTTCTATCCACCTTTTACCGGGAGGGATTACTTGACCGCGCCGCTGCCGAGACCGCTCCGCCAGAAGCGCTGGAGCAGCAGGAATGCGACGACCAGGGGGACGATCGAGACCAGGGCGCCGGTGAGCACCAGCATCCGCAGCTCAGGAAGCTGATTGACCTGGGTGTTCCAGGAGTAGAGGCCGAGAGTCACCGGGAACAGCCGCTCGTTGCCGAGCATGATCAGCGGCAGCAGGAAGTTGTTCCAGACCGCCACGAAATGGAACAGGAAGATGGTGACCAGAGCGGGAAACATCAATTTGCTGGAGACGGTGAAGAAGGTGCGCACCTCGCCCGAGCCGTCCAGCCGGGCGGCCTCCAGCAGTTCTTCCGGAACACTCGCGGTGGCGTAGATCCGGGCCAGGTAGACCCCGAACGGGTTGACCAGGCTGGGCAGGAAGACCGACCAGAAGGTGTTGGTCGCCTCCAGCTTGCTGAAGATCAGGAAGAGCGGCAGGGCCAGCGCGGTGGCCGGCACCAGGACACCGCCGAGGACGATGTTGAAGATCAGCTCCCGGCCGCGGAACCGGTACTTGGCCAGGGCGTATCCGCACATCGCGGCGAGCAGCGTGCCGAGCAGGGCGGCCCCGCCGGTGTACGCGAGGCTGTTCGCCATCCAGCGCAGGAAGACCCCGTCGCGGTACGCGAACAGTTCCCGCAGGTTCTGCCCGAGGTGGAAGTCGGCGAACCAGAGGGGCGCCGTGTTCGAGAAATCGCCACGGGACTTGGTGGCGCCGACGAACAGCCACCAGATCGGCACCAGGAAATAGAAGGTGCAGATGCCCATCACGGCCATGGCCGCGGTCTTCGACTTCACTTCTCGCCCCCTCGCTGCGTGAATTTCAGGAACGTGAAGGAGAGGACGAAGGTGGCCAGCGCCAGCACCACGCTGAAGGCGGCGGCCAGGTTGAAGTTCGGGATCGACGACGTCGAATAGACGGTCAGGTTCGGGGTGTACGTGCTGGACACCGCGGAACTGAAGGTGCGGAACACCTGCGGCTCGGCCAGCAACTGCAGCGTGCCGATGATCGAGAACACCGTGGTCAGCACGATCGCCGGCATCACCAGTGGAATCTTGATCGACCACGCGGTGCGCCAGGGACCGGCGCCGTCGATGGTGGCCGCCTCGTACACCTCCTGCGGGATGGCCAGCAGGGCGGAGTAGATGATCAGCATGTTGTAGCCGACGTAGACCCAGGTCACCACGTTCGCCATGGCCCACAGCACCAGGTCGGCGGAGAGCAGATCCCAGGCCCGGGTCACCGCGGTGAACGGCGACAGGTTCGGCGAGTAGAGGAAGCCCCACATGATCGCGGCGACCACGCCGGGCACCGCGTACGGGACGAAGAAGGCCAGCCGGAAGAAGCGGCGCCCCCGGACCAGACCGGAGTCGAGCAGCAGGGCGAGCAGCAGCGCGAGGCCGAGCATCACCGGCACCTGCACCACGCCGAAGAGCAGGACCCGGCCGACCGACTGCCAGAACGGCGCGTTCTCGAAGACGCGCTGATACTGGGTCAGGCCGCCGAACACCTCGTGCGCCGGGCCGAACGTGCCGGTGCGGGTGACGCGATAGAGCGACTGCTTGACGGCGAAACCGATCGGCGCGAGGTAGAACGCGACGAACAGCACGCCGAACGGCAGCACGAAGAAGGCGATCGCTCTCTTCTTGATCATGATTCCTCCCGGACCACCGCGACGCCGCCGCCCTCGACCCGCAGCAGCCCGTCGGTCGCCTTCTCGGTGACGAGATCGAATCCGGTCACCGGGTACTCGATCGGCTCGGCGCCGTGGTTGATCACGAAGAGGTAGTGGCCGCGGCGTACCACCTCGGTGTTCTTCGGCTTCTCCGCCGTCACCCCGGTGATCTCGCGCAGCAGGTCCCGCAGCGCGCCGGCGTCGAGCGCTGTCGCGGCATACCAGGCCGTCCCCGCGCCGAAGGCGTTGCGGGTGACCGCCGGAACCCCCAGCAGCGGCCCGTCCAGGTAACTGGCGACCGGCTCCGCGGTCGTGACCCGCAGCCGCTCGGTCCAGAGCGTCGCCGTCGCGCCGTTGCTGAGCCGCACCTCGTCACCGGGCTTGAGCGGCGCGAACTCCTCCACCCGCACACCCAGCACATCGCGGAACGCACCCGGGTAGCCGCCCAGCCGAATCCGGTCACGCTCATCGACGATGCCGCTGAAGAACGTCACCAGCAGCTTCCCGCCGGCCGCGACGAAATCGGCGATCCGCACCGCCGCCAGATCGTCGACCATGTAGAGGCAGGGAACAACGACGACTTTGTACGACGTGAGCTCCGCCCCGGGCGCCACCACGTCACAGGTGACCCCGAGGTCGCGCAGCGCCCGGTGCGCCGCGTGCACCTGGTCCAGATACTCCACCGCCTGCGACGGCCGGGCCTCCCCCTCCGCCGCCCACCACGAATCCCAGCTGAACAGCAGCGCGACGTCCGCTCGCACGGTCGTGCCGGCCACCTCACCCAGCCGGCCCAGCGTGTCGGAGAGCCGCAGCACCTCGCGCCACGCCACGGTGTCCGTGCCGGCGTGCGGCAGCAGCGCCGAATGGAACTTCTCGGCACCCTGCGCGGAAGCCCGCCACTGGAAGAAGCAGACCGAGTCGGCGCCCCGCGCCACATGGGTCAGCGTGTTCCGCAGCATCTCGCCCGGCGCCTTGGTCAGGTTGTGTGGCTGCCAGTTGACCGCGCCGGCCGCCTGCTCCATCAGCATCCACGGCTTCCCGCCGGCCAGCCCACGGGTCAGATCGGCGGCGAAGGACAACTCGGCCGTCGGATCACCCAGCCGGTGATCCAGGTAGTGGTCGTTGGCCACCACGTCCATCTCCGGCGCCCAGGACCAGTAGTCCAGGTTGCGGATGTGCGCGGTGACCATGAAGTTCGTCGTGACCGGGGCGGCCGAGCGGGCCCGCAGGATGGCCGCCTCACTCCGGTAGTAGTCGAGCAGCTCGTCGGAGCTGAACCGGTGGAAGTCGACGATCTGCGCCGGGTTGCGGACCGACAGGGCCAGGCGGGGCGGCTGGATCTCGGCCCAGTCGCCGTACCGCTGACTCCAGAAGGCGGTGCCCCATGCGTCGTTCAGGGTTTCGATCCTGCCGTACCGGCGCCGCAGCCAGGACCGGAACGCCGCAGCGCTGGCCTCGCAGTAGCAGAGCGCGTTGTGGCAGCCCAGCTCGTTCGAGACGTGCCAGAGGTCCAGCGCCGGGTGGTCGCCGTAGCGGTCGGCGACCTGCTCGACCAGGGCGAACGCCCGCTCCCGGAAGGCCGGGGAGCTGGGGCACCACGCCTGTCGGCCACCCGGGAAGCGGGTGGTGCCGTCGGCCGCGACCGGCAGCGCCTCCGGGTGCAGGGTGGTCAGCCACGGCGGCGGGGAGGCGGTGCCGGTGCCCAGGTTCAGCCTGATCCCGCCGGCGTGCAGCAGGCCGATGACCTCGTCCAGGGCGTCGAACTCGTAGCGGCCCGGGGACGGCTCGAGGTGCGACCAGCCGAAGATGTTGACCGCCACCAGCTTGACGCCGGCCTCGCGCATCAGCGCGACGTCCTCCCGCCAGACCTCGGGGGTCCACTGCTCCGGATTGTAGTCACAACCCAGCACGATGCTTTTCATGAAACTCCTGGTCACCGATGTGTGCACGTGCACACATTTCCCTGCGCCGACATCGGCGTTACGGATGTGTGAACGTGCACACACTAAGACGACGTCCGACGCCAGGTCAATGGCCACAGCGGCATCTTTGATCGCCGGTCTCTCTCGCCCTGCCTTCCCGGCCGCTTCCCTGTTCACGACCTCGCGCCCCGCCAACGTGCCACCCGCGGCCCCGCCCCCGCCGAGCATTCGTCCCCTGGCCCGCCATCCGGGCCACGGCCACCGGCCCACCACCACGGCCCGCCCCGCGAGTCACAGCGCCGCCGACTTCCCGCCGCCCGGCCCGCCACCCCAGGCCACGGCCACGGCCACGGCCACGGCCACCAGCCCACCACCATCGCCGGCCCCGCAAGTCACAACGCCGCCGACTTCCCGCCGCCGGCCCGCCACCCCAGGTCACGCCGCCGCTGACCGCACGTCCCGGTTCCGGGAATCTCACGTCGCGTATCTTTGAGCGCATGCCGCCGCCCTTGAAACGCGCCACGGTGCACGACATCGCGGCCGCCGCGGGCGTGTCCCGGGGCACTGTCAGCCGCGTTCTGAACGGCGGTTATGTCTCCGCCGAGGCCCGCGCGGCGATCGAGGCGGCGATCACCGAGGTCGGTTATGTGCCGAACACCGCGGCCCGCGCGCTGAAGATGCGCCGTTCCGAAGCGGTCGCGTTCGTCGCGCTGGAGCCGCACTCACTGTTCCTCGACGACCCGAACATCGGCGCGCTGATGCTGGGCGCGAACGCCGCCCTGTCCCTGGCCGACCACCAGATGGTCAGCCTGGTCGTCGAGTCCACCCGCGACATGGAGCGGGTCGCGAAATACCTGAGCGGCGGCTTCGTCGACGGCGCGATCGTCGTCTCGGCCCGCGCCCACGACCCGATCATCCAGGTCCTGGGCGACCTGCGCCTGCCCGCCGCGTTCGTCGGCCACCCGCCCGATCTCGACCACAGCACGCCCTACGTCGGAATAGACAATCAAGGCTCGGCCCGCGAGATCACCACCCGGCTGCTGGCCACCGGCCGCCGCCGGATCGGCATGATCGCCGCCGCCGTCGACCGCGACTCCGGCATGGACCGCCTGACCGGTTTCCGCACCGCGCTCGGCCCCGCGTTCAACCCGGACCTGGTCGCCGAGGTCCCGCACTACGATTACGGTTCCGGCGTCAAGGGAATGCGTCTGCTGCTGGAGCGCGACCCCACCATCGACGGCGTCTTCGCCGCCTCGGACGCGATCGCCGCCGGCGCCCTGGAAACCCTGCGCGAGGCCGGCCGCACCGTCCCCACGGATGTCGGCATCGTCGGCTTCGACGACAGCACATGGGCGGTCCGCACCCAGCCCCAGCTCTCCACGGTCCACCAGCCCGCCAAGGAGCTCGGCGCCGCTGCCGCCCACCTCATCCTCCGCCAGCTGCGAGGCGAGGAGATCAACGTCCCCGCCCAGCTACTCCCCACCCCCATCATCTGGCGCGACTCCGCCTGACCCCACCCCAGCCGTCACACCACCGTCCGCAGCGCCCCGGCCCGCGGTCCCTGCGCCACCAATCGCCGCCCGCCGCTCGCCACCCGTCACTCGCCGCTCGCCGCTCGCCGCCCGCCGCTCGCCACCCGTCACTCGCCGCTCGCCGCTCGCCGCCCGCCGCTCGCCGCTCGCCGCTCGCCGCTCGCCGCTCGCCGCTCGCCGAGATCATGCCGGGCGCACGGCCTCCGGGACGGCCCTGCCCGCCGGGTCAGGTGGCGGCATTGAAGTAGGTGAGCACCGCGCGGACCCGGCGATGAGCGTCAGCCGCCGGCGGCAGGTCGAGTTTGCCGAAGATGTTGGTGATGTGTTTCTCCACCGAGACCGGGGCCAGCACCAGCGTCTCGCAGATCGCCGCGTTCGACAGGCCCTGAGCCATCAGGGCGAGCACCTCGCGTTCCCGGGCGGTCAGCCCGTCGATGCCATGGTTGCCGCCGCCGCGTGCGAACAGCTGCCGCACCACCTCCGGGTCCATCGCCGTGCCACCCCCGGCCACCCGTTCGACCGCGTCGAGGAAGTCGTCGAGCGCCGTCACCCGGTCCTTCAGCAGGTATCCCACCCCGCCACGTCCGTCGGCGAGCAGCTCAGCGGCGTAGGCCCGCTCGACATACTGCGAAACGATCAACACCCGTGCGCCCGGATCCGCGGCCCGGATCCGCAATGCCGCCCGTAGCCCTTCGTCCCGGAATCCGGGTGGCAGCCGCACGTCGATCACGGACAGGTCCGGCCGATGCTCGTCGACGGCCGCCAGCAGCCCGATCGCATCCCCGACCGCCGCGACCACCTCATGCCCGGTCTCGGTCAGCAGCCGAACCATGCCTTCGCGCAGAAGCAGCAGATCCTCAGCGATCACGATGCGCACAGCGCTTCCCCTCCCCCCGCGACACCGGCGATCCCGTCGATGCGGTCGATGCGCTCGGTGCAGGCGATGCCATCGATGCCGTCGATGCCGTCGATGCGCTAGGTGCTTTCGGTGCGGTCGGTGCTCGCTGCGGTCGATGCCATCGGTGCCCATCCGCTTTCACGAGGACCACGGCAACTCCGCGACCAACCTGGTCGGGCCACCAGGCGGACTGGTAACCGTCAGCGTGCCATCGAGCGCCTCGACCCGGCGGCGCAGCCCCACCAACCCCGCTCCGGCCGGGTCGGCCCCACCGCGACCGTCGTCGGTCACCGTCACCCGGAGCACCCCACCCACTCTGCCCAGGTCGATCTCCCCGCTGGCCGCCCCGGCGTGTTTGGCCGCGTTGGTGAGCCCTTCGGCCACCACGAAGTAGGCCGCCGATTCCACCGCGGCCGGATAGCGCGCGGCCGCGTCCCCGTGCAGTGCGACCGGGAACGGGCTGTCCCCGGCCAGTGCGGCCAGCGCGGCGTGCAATCCCCGGTCGGTGAGGATCGGTGGGTGGATGCCCCGGACCAGCCGTCGCAGCTCGGCCAGGGCATCGTCGAGCTGCCGCCGCGCCAGCTCGACGTCGGTCCGGGGGTCGCCGCCACCGTCGGGCCGGCCCGACGCCGGGGGCGCGGCGGCGCGGAGTTTGCGGGCGGCCAGGGCGAGTGTCATCCCGGCGGCCACGATCCGCGCCTGGGCCCCGTCGTGCAGGTCCCGTTCGATCCGCCGAAGTTCGGCGGCTTGCGCGTCCACCACCCGGCGCCGGGTTTCGGCGAGCCGTTCGGCGCGGGCCACCAGCCGCCCGTGTTCGCCCGGTCCGAGCAGCACCGCCGCCAGCCGGGCCGGCCCGGCCGCGAGGGCCCGGACGAGCCGGGCCGCGACGGGCAGCAGCGCCAGCCCGAGCACGGTCAGCCCGATCCGCCCCGGCACCGTGGTGAGCAGTGGCCGCATCGGGAACGGCGCGTGCGGATTCGGCACCGCCCAGAACACCGCCGGTGCCAGGATCGCGGCGGCGTCGACGGCCGCCGTGACCACCCCGGCCACCCCGGTGGCCACGCCGATCGGCAGGAGCAGCACCAGCCAGGCGAGGTCACGCCAGGTGGCCGGCTGGGCGACCACGGGCGTGCCCGCCAGGTACGGGTCGGGGATCCGGGCCCCCAGCACCCAGCCGGCCCGCCGTCGTTCGGCCCGGGCGAGGTGCCGGGTCACCCAGGCGGCGCCCAGGAATGCCGGGTCCCGCAGCTGGGTGACCGCCAGCACGGTCACCAGCAGTCCGGCGACCGTGCTCCAGACGAATCCGGCGAGTCCCGCGACCGGTCCGGTGATCAGGTAGCCCAGCGCCCGCCCGGTTCGCTTGATCATCGCCGGCATCCTAAATGGCCGGTGCACGCCGGCGCAGCAGCAGACGGGCCGGGAGGACGCCGGCGGCGAGGCCGAGCGCGGCGACCCCGGCGGCCATCCCGGCGTACGTCACCGGGTCCACGATCACCCGGAGCGCACCGTCCTGGGCGAGGCTGAACGCGCCCACCACGATGCCGCTCACGGTAGCTCCGAGCAGCAGCCCGGTCAGCACGGTGACGACCGCTTCGCCGGCCGCCAGCCGATGCAACTGGCCCGCGGTGGCCCCGGTCAGCCGCAGCGCGGCGAATTCACCGCGCCGCCCGGCGGTGGCGATCGCGAACGTGTTGACCACGGCGATCGCGGTGAAGCCCACCGAAATCACCACCATCAACTCCCACGCGCCCTGCTGATCGGCGTGGTCACCGCCGGCGGTCGCCGCGGAGATCGTCGGCAGGCCCCGCGCGACACCCGGCGCTCCGCGCAGACTGATCACGCTGACCAGGCCCTTCGGGTCGTGGGCCGCGATCAGCGCGGCGGGCAGGACAAGATCTCCAAAACCACGATTGCGGGCGTACGTCATAGCCAGCGGCAGTGTCACCCGATACCCGTCGGCGAGCCACAGGTCGACCGGTTCCCCGATCCGCCAGCCGTACTGTCGGGCCACCGCCGCACTCGCCCCCAGACCGTCCCCCGGCGCCCCCGCCCGGATGCCCAGGTCGATCGCCGGGTCGGCGCCGGTGGTCATCAGTCCCTGCGCCGCGTAGTCCTCCGGCTTCCCACCCTGGGCGAGGATCACCCGGGTGGGCAGTAGCAGCGCCGCACCGGTCACGCCGGGCCGGGCGGCGATCCGCTCGGCGTCGGGCAGGGCCAACCCGCCCGGCACCGCGACCTGGGCGGTCGCGCCGGCCAGGCGTTCCCGTTGCTGCACGCCGGCGAGCCGGTCCTGCAGTCTGCCGTTGAGCAGCATGGTCGCGTTGAGCGCGAACATCAGCACGAGCGGGACGGCGACCGCGGCGACGCGCCGGTACTCGGCGCGGCTGATCAGGCCGGCCAAGCCGGACACCCGGCCGGCCAACCCGGACACCCGGCCGAGCAGGGCGGTCAGCGGCCGGACGAGGATCGGGCCGAGGGCGGCGACGGCGCAGAGCAGCAGCGCGCTGGAGATGAAGCTCATGCCCATCCCGAACGGGCCGTCGAGGGGGACGAAGCTCAGCACCGCGACGGCGCCGGCCGTGGTGACGACAGCGGCGAGGACCCGCACGGCCCGGCCGCCGGTGGGTGCGGTCGCGGTCTCGGTCAGCGCCTGGGTCGGTGCGATCCGCACCGCGCGGCGCCCGGCGAGGCGGGCCGCGACGTAGGTGACCAGCGTCCCGGCGAGGATTGCGAGCAGCAGGACCGGGACACTGACCCGGACGACGAACGGGGCGGGCACCGCGCCGAGAGCCCGGAACCGGGCCGCCACCAGGTGGGCGAGGACCACGCCGAGCGGCGCGCCGGGCAGCCCGGCGATCAGGGCGAGCACGATCGCCTCCCGGCCGAGCATCCGGCGGAGCTGACCGGGCGTGGCGCCGGCGGTGCGCAGCAGGGCGAGCTCGCGCAGCCGCTGCCGGACGCTCAGCGTGACCGTGCCGGTGAGCACGAAGATCGCGGCGAAAGCGGTGATGCCGATGACGAACCCGAAGATCGAGATCGGCGCGATGTAGTCGGGCAACGCCCCGGGCAGATCAGCCCGGACCCGGTCGTCACCGGTCAACACCACGATCGCACCGGCCCCACCGGACGCCCCCGAGGCCGGAGCCGAGGCCGGCAGGACTCCGGACGGAACAGCCGCGGTGGAGGACGCCGCGGCCGGCAAGGCCCCGACCGGGACAGCCGCGGTGGAGGAAGCCGCGGCCGGCAAGGCCCACGCCGGGACAGCGGCGGTGGAGGAGGCGGGCGCCGGGGAGGTGCCGGAGGTCGCGGGAACACCGACCGCCGCGGTGATCCGGTCGCGGAGCACCGACGGGTCCAGACCGGCCGCCGGGCGGACGCCGATCGCGGTGGGCCCGGTCAGCCCGGAGATCGCCGCGACCTCGCTGTCGGCCACGAACACCGCGCCCTGTGCGGGCAGCGCGTCCCGCCCCGGCGGCGCCGCGATGCCGCTGACCAGCAGCGTCCGGGTCCCGGTGCGGGTGGTGATCCGCAGCTCGGCGCCGACCGGCACCCGGCCCGCGGCGGCCAGCCCGGCGTCGAGCACCACCTGCCCGGCCGCCGGAGCCCGCCCGGCCCGCAGCGCGTAGGGGGTCAGCCCGGCCGACGACCAGCCGTGCCCGATCGGCGTGCCGGGCAGGTCGGCGGCGCGCAGCGGGAAGGCCGCGTCGGCGACGACCGCCGCCACCCCGGGCACCGCCGCGACCCGCCCGGCCAGGTCGGCCGGCAGTGGCGCGGCGCCGGTCAGCCGCTCGGTCTTGACCTTGTGCTTGACCTTGGTCTTGCCCTCCTTCTTCGCCTTGGTGGTGACCGTCTCCAGGCTCACCTCCCGGGCGCCGGCGACCACCACCGGCACCGCGGCGAACCGGTCGGCCGGCGGCTTCGCGGTCAGCACCGAGAAGAGCAGCAGCCCGCCGCCGCCGAGCAGCGCGACGGCCAGCAGCGCGGCGAGGAGCGTGCCCGCGTAGGCCCCGCGGTGCTGCCGCAGCGACCCCAGCACCAGCCGGATCATCGGGCCACCCCCTCGGCGGCGCTGACCTCGGTCATCCGGGCCGCGACCCGGTCCGCGGAGGGCGCGTCCATCGCGCCCACGATCACGCCGTCGGCCAGGAAGACCACCCGGTCGGCGTGTGCGGCCGCGGCCGGGTCGTGGGTGACCATCACGATCGTCGTGCCGAGGTCGTCGACCGCCTCGCGCAGCAGACCCAGCACGTCGCGCCCGGCGGCCAGGTCGAGTGCGCCGGTCGGCTCGTCGGCGAAGATCACCTGCGGCCGGGCGGCGAGGGCCCGGGCCAGCGCCACCCGCTGCCGCTGCCCCCCGGAGAGCTGGGCCGGCCGAGCCTGCTCGCGACCGCCGAGCCCGACCCGGCGCAGCACCTCGCGGGCCCAGCCGTGGTCGGCGCGGACGCCGGCCAGACGCTGCGGCAGCAGCACGTTGTGCCAGACCGTCAGCGAGTCGAGCAGGTTGTAGGACTGGAAGACGAACCCGGCGACCCGGCGGCGCGCCTCGGTGAGTTTCGGCTCGCGCAGGTCGCCGATGTCCTGTCCACCGAGCAGCACCCGCCCGGTGCCGGGCCGGTCGAGCCCGGCGGCGCAGTGCAGGAGGGTCGACTTGCCGGAGCCGGACGGGCCCATCACCGCGGTGAAGGTGCCGCTGGTGAAGGTGGCCGAGACGCCGGCCAGGGCGCGCACGCCGAGGTAGCTCCTGGTGACGTCGATCAGCTCGACGACGGGTGTGTTCCGCATGCCTCGAGCCTGGTCGAAACGGCTCTCCGGCATAACACGGCAGACCCTGGACTTCGGGGTAGGGCTATCCCTACCCGAACGTGGAGCGGAAGCGTTGCGCCAGGGACGGCGGGGCCGGCGCCGGGGTCGGCCGGCGTCCGGCGACCGGCGCGGACCGGCCGATCGGGCGGTCGTAGTCCGCGGTCGCGACGGCGTCGATGATCTGCTCGTCGGTGAACCGCTCGGAGCCCGGGATCGACGCGACGAAGCCGACCAGCACGCCGTCGCGCATCACCTGGGCCTCCAGGCCCGCGGTGCCGTCGTTGTCCCAGATCGCCTCGCGGCCGTCCGGCAGCACGATCCGGATGCCGTACTGCGTGAGACCGGCGTGCGGAAGTTTCAGATGAGCGAAGACATTGCGCTCGCGCAGCCGAGCGACCACTCGGCGGGCCCGGTTCTCGTCCATGCGCCCGACCGTAGCCCGACTTTCTGGAGGCACGCTGAAGGCCGGCTGGGCAGCCGCCGAAAGCCCGTCACCATCCGGTCATGTAACATCACCCAGGGACATACCCCCAGGTCACATCGATGTATGTTACTCCTCTGTAACAGGAAAATCACTGCTTTCTATTTCTCGGGCTCTTGACTTACTGTGCGGTAACCGAAGCGCTTCGGCCCCAGAGATCCCCTCGTGGATATCGGAGGCCAACGATGAGTAGGGCTACCGTCCTCGCCTGTCTCGTCTCCTCGTCCGTCCTCGCGCTCACGATCGCCGCCGCCTCCCCCGCCCAAGCGGCCGGCGTCGACTACGTCGCCCTCGGCGACTCCTACTCGTCCGGGGTCGGCGCGCCCGGACAATCCGGCAGCTGCCTGCGCAGCAACTACAGCTACGCCGCACAGTGGGCGGCGAAGCACAGCCCGGCCTCGTTCCAGTTCCTGGCCTGCAGCGGTGCGGTCACCGACGACGTGCTGAACACCCAGGTCCCGGCCATGACCAGCGGCGCCGACCTGGTCAGCATCACCATCGGCGGCAACGACGCCGGCTTCGCGCCGACCGTGCTGACCTGCCTGACCAGCAGCGACGCCACCTGCGCCGCGAAGGTCGCGGCCGGCAAGACGTACGTCGCGAACACGCTGCCCGGCAAGCTCGACGCGACCTATCAGGCGATCCGTGCGAAGGCCCCGGGCGCGAAGGTGGTCGTGCTGTCCTACCCGAACATCTTCGACACCTCGTCGGCGCTCTGCGAGATGGACGCCACCAAGCGCAAGGCGCTGAACAGCGGGGCGCAGGCCCTGGACGACATGATCAAGGCGCGGGCGACCGCCGCGGGCTTCACCTTCGCCGACGTCCGCGGCAACTTCACCGGCCACGGGGTGTGCGCGTCTAGGCCGTACCTCAACGGCCTGACCATCATCCCGCCGCAGAACTCCTACCACCCCAACACCAACGGCTACACGTACGGCTATCTCCCGGCTCTGACGAACGCCGCCTGACCGCCGCGGTGCGCGGTGGGGCCTGCGTGCCCCGCCGCAACCCGGTGGCACCGGGCGGGGACCTCCGATGACCGCCCGGGGACGGCAGGATCCCTGGGCATGGCCCGAGTGAACACGCTGCTCTTCCTGCTCGCCGTCGCGCTCGTCGTGGTGGCGCTGATCGACTGCCTGCTCACCGCCCCCGCCCGGCTCCGGCACTTCCCGCGCGCCGCCTGGCTCGTGCTGATCCTCTGCTGCCCGGTCGCCGGCGCCATCGCCTGGTTCCGCGCCGGCCGCCGTCAGAACGCCGGCCAGGGCGAAGGCCTCGCCGGCCACGAAAGCGCCGGCCGCGGCGAAAAGCCGATCGGCCCGGAGGACGACCCGGAATTCATCCGGCTACTGGCCGCCGCAATCCGGGAAGGCTGAAAACGCCGCCGCAATCCGGGAAGGCCGAGACCGCCGCCACGGTCCGGGAAGGCTGAAAACGCCGCCGCAATCCGGGAAGGTCAGAGGAACCGGCGCAATCCGCGAAGGCTAGGAGAAGAGCGGCCGCCAGACATACCGGCGCTTCCACGAATCGTCGCCGGTCAGGAATCCGGTCAGCAACCGCGACGCCTCCAGCGGATCGGTCGTCTCGGTCCGGAAGTGATGCTCCGGCCCGCCCTCCCGATATTCCAGCGCATACCGTCCCGGCTCGGTCCCGGCCGCCGGCCCGTAACCCACCTGCACGAACCACCCGTCGGAGCGTTCCAGGATGACGAAGTGGTTGTCCGGACCGAGCTCGCCGACCAGGGTGTCGATCCGGTCGGAACTGGGGTCGGGGATCTCCGGCCCGGCCGCCGAGGTGAGGGTGAAGGCGGCGAGGTGCCCGGCGGCGTTGGGGTTGAGCAGGCCGCTCTGCGGCTCGTAGCAGACCAGGCCGTGCTCGCGGGCCAGTGCGACGACGGCGGCGCCCACCTCGCCGGCCCGGGGCCAGGCGACCGACAGGGCCAGGAGTTCGTCGGAGGCCGGCGGGACGATGCTCCACGTGCCGGAGCCGGGTGGGAAGCGGTCGAGCAGGGCGGCGCGCATGGCGCGGACCGCGGGATGCGGGCGGAAGGCGCCCTGCCGCAGCCGGCTCTCGGCGATCGCGGGCGTGATCGGTTCCGGCTCGTGCCAGACGTACAGATCGAAGCTCATGACGGACACCACCTCCGCGGGTATCGAAGGATCTTAGTAACCCCTGTCACCAGGTGAAGACCCGGCCCCGGGCGGTGCTGGTCGCGGTGTGGCCGTCCCGCTCGTACCGGAAGGCCATCACCACGGTGTAGTTGCGGCCGCGGCGCGGTGTGGCGCCGGCCGGTCCGCAGGCCCGGGTCATCTGACCGCCGGTGAAGGTGAGCCCGTCACAGGTGGTGGGGCCGGCCACGGTACGACCGGTGTCCGCGTCGCGCAACGTCACCTCGATGTGCGCGCGGCCGCCGGCCGGCGCGGTGAGGGACGCCTGGAACTGCACGGTCCGGCCGATCGACTGGCACGGCTTCGGGGCGAGCGGACTGCGGGTGGCCAGGTCGATCATGAGGCCGGGCGCGCACTCCCACGGGCCCCGCACCTCGTCCTCCGGCTGGGGTGGGCGCGGCTGGACGGCCCGTTTCGTACGTACGCGGGAAGGTTTCGCAGGTTTCGTGGAGGAAACGACCTTTCGGCGCGGGACGACCTGGACCGAGGCGGCCGGCGCGGGGTGGCTGGGCAGCGCCGACGGCGAGGCCGGGGTGCCGCCGTGCCGCCAGATCGAGCCGGCGACGCCGGCGGCGAGCAGCACCCCGGCGAGGACCGCGACCGCCGCGCTGGACCGCACCCATCGATGGCCCGGTGCGGCGTTGCGCGGGCGGCGGGCCTGCGCGACGGCGCGCGGCAGCCGGATGCCGTCGCGCAGTTCCGGCGGGTCGACCGCCCGGTCGTCCGGGTCGGCGGGCGGCAGGCTGGGCGGCGCGGGCGGCGGCAGCGGCGCGATTCCGGCCAGTTTGCGGTTGAGTTCGCGCAGCTCACGCACGAGAGCGGCGGCCGCCGGACGCTGCCGGGGCTTCGCCGAGAGGCATCCGCGGATGAGTCTCCACAGGTCGTCGGGGATGCCGGGGCGACGTTTCGGACGACCCTCGGCATGCATGCGCATCAGTTCCGGGACGGAGTCGCTGAGGTACGGCGGCTGCCCGGAGACCAGCTCGTAGAGGAGCACGCCGAGCGCGTAGACGTCGGTGGCCGGGCTGGGGGTGACCCCGTGGAACGCCTCCGGCGCCATGTAGTGCGGGGTCCCGACGACCGCGTTCGGGGTGGTCATGCTCGGCACGTTGAGGATCCGGGCGATGCCGAAGTCGGTCAGCCGGGTCTCCAGCCGGCCGTTGCGTTCGAGCACCAGGATGTTGTCCGGTTTGAGGTCGCGGTGGATGATCCCGAGGTCGTGCGCCTCGGCGAGGGCGTCGGCGACCTGCGCGGCGAGCCGCACCGCCTCGGCCGGCGCCAGGGTGCGTTCGCGGTGCAGGTGGTCGCGCAGGCTGCCGCCGGCCACCAGGTCCATCACCAGGCCGAGGGTCTCGCCGACGCTGAACAGGTCGCGGACCCGGACCACGTTGCGGTGTCGGAGCATGAGCAGGATGGTGCGTTCCTGGACGAAGCGGGTGACCAGCCGGGGCTGCCGGAGCAGGCTCTCGTGCAGGAGTTTGACGGCGACCGGTTCCCCGGTGGTGCTGTCCTCGCCCTCCCACACCGTTCCGGTGGCGCCCTGCCCGATCGGCTTGACGAGCCGGTACGAATTGCCGACACTCCGTCCGGCCAGTGGCTCGCTGTCGGTCGAATCCTGCATGATGGAGAATATTGCTTTTTGTCCGGATGGCCTGGCAAGCCCGCGGCGGCAAGTTCGCACGGTCCGGCAGGCTTGTCCACCGGACCGTCACGAATACCCGCAGAAGTCGTTCAGGGCGTCGGCTGCGGGCCGCACAGCGACCGGATCGCCCCCAACAGGGTCGAACGGGTGAACGGCTTCTCCAGCAACATGCTGTTGTCGTCCAGGTGCAACTGCGGCCCCAGCGACGCCGCGGTGTACCCGGACATGTAGAGCACCGGAAGATCCGGTTGGTGGGTGCGCAATGCCCCGGCCAGCTCCGGCCCGGTCATCGTCGGCATCACCACATCGGTGATCAGCAGGTCCGGCCGGGCGCCGGAGGCCACCTGGGTGACCGCGGTCAGCGCGTCGGTGGCCACCGCGATCTCGTAGCCGGCCGGCGCGATCAGCCGCTGCACCAGCTGCGCCACGTCCGGCTGATCCTCGACGATCAGCACCCGGCCGATCACCGCGGACTTCTCCCGGCGCTCACCGGCCGGCTGCGCCCGCTCCTCGGCGGCCGGCAGATAGATGTGCACCGTGGTGCCCATCCGCGGCTTCGACTCCAGCTCGATGTGCCCGCCCAGGTTCTGCACGATCCCCGCGGTGGTGGCCAGGCCCAGCCCGGCCGCGGTCGGCCGGGTGGTGAAGAACGGCTCCAGGGCCCGCTTGCGGATCTCCTCGTCCATGCCGGTGCCGGTGTCGGTGACCACCAGGTGCACCAGCTTGCCGGTCGGCGCGCCCTCGGCCAGCTGGCCCGGCTCGACCACCTCGTTGGTGGCCGCCACCCGCAGCATGCCGCCGTGCAGCATCGCGTCGCGGGCGTTCGCCGCCAGGTTGACCAGCGCCTGCTCCAACGGCCCGCGCTCCGCGCGCACCGGCCAGACATCCGGTCCGAAGGCCAGGTCCAGACCGATGTGCTCACCGAGGGTCCGACTGAACAGGGACTGTACGTCGGTGAGCAGATCCGGGATGGGAATCACCTCCGGCCGGTTGCCCTCGCTGCGCCCGAACGCGAGCAGCTGGTGCGTGAGGGTCCGCCCGGTCGCCACCGCGTCCAGGATGTCCTTGGCGAGCTGCTGCTGCGGCGTGCCGTCCGCGGACTGGCTCAGGATCATGTCGGCCGAGCCGGCCACCACCGTCATCAGGTTGTTGAAGTCGTGCGACAGGCCGCCGATCAGCTGGCCCAGACTGTCCAGCCGGCGCAGGTGGTCGAGCTGGCGTTTGAGGCCGCGGGCGTCGATGTGGTCGGTGGTGTCGGTGATCATGCAGAGCACGCCGGCGAACTCGCCGTGGTCGTCGCGGATCGGCATCATGCTCATCCGCACGCTGCGCCGCGACCCGTCGGCGCGCATCAGGCGGGTGGCGCCCACCGTCGACCGGCCCTGCTTGCACTCGGCGATCCGGCGGTCCAGCTCCTTCTGCCCCTGATTGTCCAGGAAGCCGCGCAGCGACACCCCGATCAGCTCGCTGCGGGGCATCCCGAGGACCACACCGATCGGCTCGTTGGCGTAGGTGGCGACGCCCTCCGGGTCGAGCTGCAGCACCCCTTCCGGGATGGTCTCCAGGACCCGGCGGTAGCGCTCCTCGGCGGCCCGCAGCCGCTCCTGGGCGCGGGCGCCGGCCACCGCCAGCGACAGCTCACCGGCGATGTCGCGGGCCAGCTCCACCTCGGGCGTCGAATAGAACGCGTCCGGGGTGTGCCGGGTCAGGATCAGATAGCCGGCGTACGTGTTGTCGACGATCACCGGGCTGAGCACCGCCGCCGTGATCCCGTCGCCCGGCCCGGCCAGCGCCGCCGCCGAGTCGCCGGCCAGCACGATCGGACGCCGGCTGGCGGCCAGCGTGGTGGAGTACTCGTCGTCGGGCGCCCGGCCGGCCCGGTCCAGCGCCTTGGCCAGCGCCGTGGAACGGTCGTCCGCCACGTGGTGGTACGCGATCGCCTCGTACTCCCCGTCGTCGCGCAGCAGTTGCACCCCGGCGCCGTCGCCGATCATGTCAGCGGCGGCGCGGGCGGCCGTGGATCGCACCTCGGCCGGATCCGTGGCGGCGCGGCTGAGCGCGAGGGCGAGGTCGGCGAGCGCGTACCGGAGGGGGTAAGCCATGACACCCATGTGCACATTTTTCGTGTTACGGGACGTGCGTGAGGGGTGTTCGCCGGAATCCGGCCCAGTTGTTCAGACCCGGGCCGGATTCCGGGCCGGATTCAGACGAACAGGGCGCTGACCGACTCGCCGTTGTGTATGCGCCGCATCGCCTCGGCCAGCGGCGCGGCCACCGAGATCACGGTCAGCTTCTCGTGCCGCTTGCTCGCCGGGATCGGCACCGTGTTGGTGCAGACGATCTCCTCGATCTCCTTCTCCGCGGCCAGCCGCTGCACCGCGTCGTCGGTGAGCAGCCCGTGCGTGCAGGCCACCCGCACACTGCGCACGTTGCGCTCGCGCAGCCGGGCGAGCAGCTCGAACACCGTGCTGCCCTTGGCGATCTCGTCGTCCAGCACGATCACGTCCCGGTCACCGACCTCACCGATGATCGAGTTGATCACCACCTTGTCGTCGGCGAACCGCTGCTTGGCGCCGGCCGCGACCTCGATCCCGAGCAGCCGGGCGAACGCGGCCGCCTCCTTGGCGTTGCCCAGGTCCGGGGAGACGACCACGGTGTTGCTCAGGTCGTAGCCCCGGAAGTGGTGGGCCAGCTCGCGCAGCGCGTGCAGGTGGTCGACCGGGATGCTGAAGAAGCCGTGCACCTGCGGCGAGTGCAGGGTCATCGCCAGCACCCGGTCGGCGCCGGCGGTGGTCAGCAGGTCGGCGACCAGGCGGCCGCCGATCGAGATGCGAGGGGCGTCCTTCTTGTCGGACCGGGCGTAGGCGTAATGCGGCAGGACCACGGTGATCCGGCCGGCCGACGCGCCCCGGGCGGCGTCGAGCATGAAGAGCAACTCGGCGAGATGCTCCTGGGTCGGGGGAACCAGCGGCTGGATCAGGAACACGTCCCGTTCCCGGCAGTTACCCTGCAGCTGCACCTCGATGCAGTCGTTGGCGAACCGGGAGATCTTGGTCGGCAGCAGCGGCACCGCGAGGTGCTCGCAGATCTCCGCGGCGAGTTCGGGATGGGCGGATCCGGTGAAGACGGCGATGTCGCGCACGGCCACATGCTAAGTGCCCCGGTTACGGGGTCGTCAGGGACCGTCCGGCACCGTTAGCGTGCTCTCATGAACGGACTCGCGGTCGCCTGCCGGCGGGTGGTGCACATCTACCGTGCCGAGGCGGGGGACGTGGTGGCCCTGGCCGGGGTCGATCTCTCCATAGCGCCGGGCGAGACCCTCGCCCTGGTCGGACCCTCCGGGTCCGGCAAATCGACGCTCATCGCACTGCTCGCCGGCCTGATGCGGCCGTCGGCGGGACGGATCAACATCGGGACGTACGACATGGGCAAGCTCTCCGACTCGGAGATCTCCCGCCTGCGCGGCACCGAGATCGGCGTGGTCCTGCAGGGCGCCGCCCGCAACCTGCTGCCGTACGCGACGCTGCACCGCAACATCTGGCTCGCCCAGCGCCGCGCCGCGCACACCCGTGGCATCACACTCGACGACCCGGACCGCATCCTCGACCTGGTCGGCCTGCCCGGCCAGGGCCGCCGCAAACTCGCCGACCTCACCCCCGGCGGCCGGCAGCGGGCCGCCCTCGCGGTCGGCATCGCCACCGGCCCCGGGCTGCTGCTCGTCGATGAGCCCACCTCCCGGCTGGACACCGCCGGCCGGGACGAGGTGCTCGCTGCACTCGAAACGGTGAACCGGGAACGCGAGACCACCATCGTGGTGGTCACCCACGACAACGAGGTCGGCGCCCGCCTCGGCCGCGCCGTCACCATCCGCGACGGCCGGGTCGGCGCCGAGGGCCGCGACGGCCAGGACTTCGCCGTGGTCGCCGGCGACGGCACGGTCCAGCTGCCCCCGGAGGTGCTGGGCTCCTATCCGCCCGGCACCCTCTTCACCGTCCAGCACGTCGACGGCGAGGTCACCCTGGTCCCCGGGGGCACCGAGACCGCCGCCTGACCCGGGCCGCGATCAGTAGTAGCGGCGACGGCGACGCTGGTTGCTCGGCCAGAAGCGGCGGGTGATGAAGAACGCCGCGGCGAGACTGGCGATCACCACCCCGGCGACCACCGGCGAGCTGAGCGGCGAGCCCTTCTGCTCAGCCGCGGTCAGGTTCGTCGCTGTTCCCGTCCCGGCCCCGGCCCCGGCCGCCGGGGCGGTCGTCGCCGCGGCCGGCGGCGGCGCGGTCGGCAGCCCCGCGAAGTCGACGATGCCACTGCTCTCCAGCAGCGTCATGTGGGTCATCACGAACTGGTTCGCCCGCTGCGCCAGCTTGCGCACGCTGTCGTTACGGGTACTGGCCCGGATCGTGGCGATCGCCGGGAAGATCTTGCCGTGTGCCGCGCGCAGCCGGTCGATGTAGATCTGGTCGAAGTCGGTGCCTTCGGCGGCGCTCCGCATCTCGCCGAGCCAGCCCTGCTGGTCGGAGTTGGGCACGTTGGGCAACGTGACGCCCAGCTTCTTGGCGACATCGCGGTCCATCTTGTCGAGCACCACGTGCTGCGCGGCGATCGCCTTGCCGATCTGCTGGATCCGCGGGTCCTTCGACTTCTGCTGGGCCATCTGCCCGGCCGGGATCTCCCACAGCCCGGCGAGCCGCACCCGGACCACGAAGTCCCGGTCGGCGGCCGTGACGGCGCCCTCGCCGGTGTCGGTGATCAACTGGTTCGGCGGGTCGGGCACACCCGGCTCGGTCGCGTGCGCCGCCATCGGTTGCAGCAGCACCACCGCCACCGCGGCGACAGCGAGCCCGGTCAATCTCCGTCCGATGGCCACCACAGGAACCTCCTCCACAGCTTCCGCACAGCTACCTCATGCACCAGAACGGACGCGGGCCCCCAACGGATCAACGCACCAGAGTCTTTCGGCCCTTTCTCGCATTGCGCCGTCCCTGGACCGCACCGGCACCCGGCCTGGAAGACCGCGGCCGCGGCGATCGCCGGCAGCACCACGTCGGTCAGCACGGACCACCACGGGTTGCCGCCGGGCGCAGCAGCACCGCCACCGGCCGGCCGAGCATGGTCGACTCGACGAGGGCGAGCACCGCGAGGCCGCCGACCGCGACCGCGGACCAGACCAGCGCGGCCGGCCGGTCGCCCGGGTCGGGGGCGGGGCGCCGCCGATCAGCAGCCGGGCGACCAGGAACCCGATCGGGCGCCGAGCAGCACGCCGGCGCCGAGCGGCACCAGATGCTGCCCCCGGGCCAGCCGCAGCATGCCGGAGCGGCTCACCCCGCGCAGCTTGAGCAGGGCGGCGCGCGATGGTGCCCAGCAGGCGGCGGATGTTGACGCTGAGCTGGATCTCGTCGGTGCCCAGGTGCCGGTCGGCGGGGTCCGGGCCCGCCGTGGGGACCGCAACTTACGGGCTCGTGGACGATCTCAGGCGCGCGCCCAGGTGGCCGCCCCGTCGGCCAGGTGCAACTCCCGGTCGCAGGCCGCGGCCGCCTCCGGGTCGTGGGTGGCGAGCACCACCGCGGCGCCCCGTTGCGCCTCGGCGCGCAGCAACTCCAGCACCTTCTGCCGGTTCGCCGCGTCGAGCTCGCTGGTCACCTCGTCGGCGAGCAGCACCGTGCCGCGCAGGGCCAGCCCGCGGGCGATCGCGGCGCGCTGCTGCTGACCGCCGGAGAGCTCCTCGATCAGCTGATTCGCCTGCCCGGCCAGGCCGACCGCGGTGAGCGCGTCGGCGGTCCGGCGGCGGGCGTCGGCCGGCGAGCCGCCGGTGGCGATCACCGCGACCGAGACGTTCTCGGCCGCGGTGAGGATCGCGGCGAGCCCGTTCTCCTGGGGGATCAGGACCACGCCGCGGCCGACCGCGGCGTCCCGGTCGCCCAGCGGCGCGCCGTCCACGGTGACCACGCCGGACGTCGGGGCCAGCAGCCCGGCCATCGCGGTGAGCAACGTGGTCTTCCCGGATCCGGAAGTCCCGGTGATCGCGAGCATCTCGCCGGGCCGCGCGTGCACGGTCACGCCGCGCAGGACCGGGTCGCCGCCGTGGTATCCGAGGTCCACCGATGCAAGGTCGACCGTGGTCATCCGTTCCCCCGTTCGCGGATCCGACAGCCCCGGACGGTACTACAACCAGCCGCGTTTCTTGAGGTAGTAGTAGAGGGCACCGGCCGAGACCACGATCAGCACCATGCTCTCCACGAAACCCCACGGCTTCTGATAGCCGGGGTAGGGCAGGTTCTGTCCGAAATAGCCGGTCAGCGCGGTGGGCACCGCGATGATCGCGGCCCACGCGGCGAGCTTGCGGGTGATGTCGTTGAGGACGTTGCTCTGCTCGTTGAGGTCGGCCTCGATCAGCTCGTTGATCCGGATGAGGGAGTGCTCGATCGACTCCAGGGAGCGCTTCGCGTGGTCCTCGACGTCCCGGTAGTACGGTCGCAGATCCTCGTCGACCACGCCGTTGTCGGTCCGGGTGAGCTCGGCGACCACGTCCGACATCGGGGCCACCGCGCGACGCAGCAGGGCCAGCGAGCGGCGCAGCGCGAAACCCCGCATCCGGACCGGGCGGGGCGCACCGCCCTCGCCGAGCATCTGGTCCTCGATGGAGTCCATCGCCTCGTCGACCTGCCGGGCGGCCGCGTACTGACCGTCGACGATCACGTCGAGCAGCCCGTACAGCAGATAATTGACGCCGCCGCCGGCGGCGAGACCGGACGGGTCCTCGTCCCAGCGCTCGGTCAGCCGGTCGACGTCGCCCTTCCCCTTGTGCACGGTGATCAGCACCCGCTCGGTGACGAACGCGCTGATCTCCACCTTGCTGGGCCGGCCCTCGGCGTCCGGCACCGCGACGGCGTAGACGTTGAGGAAGAGGTGATCCGGATAACGGTCGAGCTTGGGCCGCTCGTGCTCGGCGAGCGCGTCCTCGACGGCAAGCGGGTGCAGACCGTACTCGTCGGCCACCGCGGCGAGGTCTTCCGCCGAGGGTTCCAGCAGGTCGAGCCAGGCCACCGCGCCCGGATGGGCGCGGAGTCGGGCGGTGAGCTCGGCGTACCCGAAATCCTTCGCGGCCACCTTCCCGTCGGCATAGAGACGGGTCTGCACGGGACAGGAGATCGCTGCGGTCACCGTCTCACTATGCCCATCCGGAAGCTCGTCCTACCATGAGCCGTGACTTGGCTCGATGACCTGCTGACCGCGTTCTACACCGCCAAATGGCAGGTGACCGCGGATCAGGCGATCTATTGGCGGGAGATCGTCGGCAACGCCTTCGGGCTCGGCTCGGCGCTGTTCGGGTTACGCCGCAGCGCGTGGGCCTGGCCGGTCGGGATCGTCGGCAACATCCTGCTGTTCACCGTCTTCCTCGGTCAGGCGGTGGGCAACGATCAGGGCACCCCGCTCTACGGCCAGGCCGCCCGCCAGGTCTTCTTCCTGATCACCAGCCTGTACGGGTGGTGGCGCTGGCGCCGCAACCGCCGCAGCGGCCTGGGCAGCGCGGTCGTCCCGCACTGGGCCGGCCGCCGGCAACGCCTGATCCTGCTCCCGGTGGCCCTGCTCAGCGTGGTGGCCTGCTTCTTCGTCTTCCGCGCGGTCGGCGCCGGCTTCCCGGTCCCGTGGTGGTACTACCTGGCCGACTCGTGGATCTTCGTGGGGTCGATCCTGGCCACCTTCGCGATGGCCCGCGGCTGGGTCGAGTTCTGGCTCTGCTGGATCGCCGTCGACCTGGTCGGCGTCCCCGAGCTGCTGCACTTCGGCTACTACCCCTCAGCGGTGCTGTACGCGGTCTACGCGGGCTTCGTGATCTGGGGATTCGTCGTCTGGTTGCGGATCTCCCGCACGTCGCGGCCGATGATTCAGCAGCAGGTGTACGCCAACGCCGGCGACTAGCCCCCAGAAAGCCGAGCCGACATGGGCCACGGTCATCCCGGACGCGGTCGCGGTCAGCGTGACCAGCGACCCCTCCCGGGCCGACTTGTCGTCCAGGGCCCCGGCCAGACTGCCCAACAGCGCGCCGAGCAGGGCCACCCCGCTGACCGCGGCGACCAGCGGCTTGGGCAGCGCGGTGAAGAAGCCGACCAGTCCGGTCCCGAGGAAGCCGCAGATCAGGTAGAAGGCGCCGCAGGCCACCCCGGCGAGGTACCGCTGCCGCGGGTTGGGGTGAGCCTGCTCGCCGGTGCAGATCGCCGCGGTGATCGCGGCCAGGTTGATCCCGTGGCTGCCGAACGGCGCGAGCAGCACCGAGACCACGCCGGTGCCGGTCAGCAGCAGCCGGTCGTCCGGGTCGTAGCCGCTGGTCTTGAGCACCGCCAGGCCGGGCGCGTTCTGCGAGGCCATGGTCACGATGAGCAGCGGCAGGCCGATGCTGACCAGTGCCGAGGGGTTGACCGTCGGGAGGGTCAACAGCGGCTTGGCGATGTCCAGGTGGACGCCGCCCAGGTGCAGGTCGTGGCGGAGCGCGGCGACCGCGGTGCCGGCGCCCAGGGCCAGCAGCACGGCGTAGTTCGGCAGGAAGCGCCGGCCCAGGAAGTAGGCCAGTAGCACCGCGAGCACGACTGCGGGCGCGCCGGGGAGCTGGCGGAACGCCTCCAGGGCGAACGGCAGCAGGATGCCGGCCAGCATCGCCGAGATGATCCCCCGCGGCACCCGGGTCAGGATCCGGCCGAACAGCCCGGAGAAGCCGAGGATCGTCATGCCCACGGCGGCGAACAGGAAGGCGCCGATCGCGTCGGTGTACCGGTACGCGCTGAGCGAGCCGACCAGCAGCGCCGCGCCCGGCGTCGACCAGGCGGTGATCACCGGCATCCGGCTGAGCAGGCTGAGCACCAGGCCGGACAGGCCGCTGCCGATGGCGATCGCCCAGACCCACGAGGTGGTCTGGGCGGCCGTCAGGTGGGCGGCCGAGGCGGCGGTGAGCACCACCACGAACGGGCCGGAGAAGGAGACCAGGACGGCGACAAGACCGGCCACCACGGCGCTGACTCTCATGCGGGGAGTCGACCATCAGTGACCGGCCGTCGCCAAATCGATTCTCAGACCGTCTCGAGGACAGGGACCGGCGTGATCTGCGGCGCCGGCCGCGCCGTGCGCAGCATCCACAGGCTCAGCGGCACCCCGGCCACGATCAGGGCCGCGGCCACCACCAGGGCGAACTGGTAGCCGACCAGATAGCGGTGCAGCTCGGTGCCGGTCGCGGCGCCGGCCCGGTTGCTCAGGATCGCGCCCAGCACGGTGACTCCGAGCAGGCCGAACACCTCACGCGAGACGTTCAGCATGCCGGAGGCGATGCCGGCCCGCCCGGACGGCAGCGCGCCGATCACCACGTTGCTCAGCGGGATGAGCAGGCCGCCGCCGACGCCGTACAGGGCGAACCAGGGCAGCAGGTCGAGGTAGTGGGTGCCCTCGCCGTACCGGGCGATCCCGGCGATCGACGCACCCATCACCGCGAGGCCGAACGCGGTCACCCGGGCGACGCCGAACCGGGCCTCGAGGCGGGGTGCCAGCACCGCGCCGACCGCGGTGATCAGGGCCAGCGGCACGAAGCCGGCGCCCGCCTCGGTCGGCGAGAAGCCCAGCACGTTCTGCAGGTAGATGGCCATGTAGAAGTAGATGCCGAAGACCCCGAAAGCCCACAGCCCCATCGCGAGCAGACCACCGGTGAACATCCGCTGGCGGAAGAAGGCCAGGTTCACCATCGGGTCGGCGGCCCGGGCCTGCTGCACCACGAAGCCGATGCCGGTGAGCGCGGCGACCGCGAACGATCCGAGGATCACGGCCGAGGTCCAGCCCTTGGCGTCGCCCTCGATCAGCGCGTAGGTCAGGGCGAAGAGCGCGACGGACGAGGTGCCCAGAGCGATCGGATCGAGGCCGCCGGAGCGGGTCCGGGCGCCGTCGCGCGGCATGGCGACCAGGGACAGCACGAGGGTCGCGACGCCGATCGGCAGGTTGATCAGGAAGATCCAGCCCCAGGAGACGTGCTGGCTGAGCACGCCGCCGGTGAGCGGGCCGACGGCCAGGGCGAGCGCGCCGACCGCGCCCCAGATGCCGATCGCGGTGCCGCGCTCCTTCGGGTCCGGGAAGAACTCGCCGATCAGCGCGAGGGCGGCCGGGGAGAGCAGCGCCGCGCCGATGCCCTGCACCGCCCGGGCCCCGATGAGCAGCTCCTGGCTGCCGGAGAGGCCGGCCGCGACCGAGGCGACGGTGAAGACGCCGAGGCCGGACAGGAACACCACCCGGTGCCCGAGGACATCGCCGAGGCGGCCACCGGCGAGCAGCAGGCCGGCGAAGACCAGGATGTACGCGCTGGTGATCCACTCCAGGCCGGAGATGCTCAGGCCGAGCTCCCGCTGGATGGACGGCAGCGCGACGTTGACCACGTTGTTGTCGAGGTACGTCATGAAGGTGCCGAGCGCCACCGCGACCAGCGCCCACCACCGACGGTTCTGTTCCACAGTCTCCCCCTATACGGAGTACTTGTACGATGTACATGTACCTCGTACATGAGACCTGTACGTTGTATGGTTGTCAAGTGACCCCAGCAGAACGACTCAGTCGGGCGGCCGTCGCCGAGCGCGCCCTGCGCCTCGCCGACGAGGAAGGCCTCGACGCCGTCACCATCCGGCGCCTGGCCAAGGAGCTGGGCGTCACCCCGATGGCGCTGTACTGGCATTTCAAGAACAAGGACGAGCTGCTGCTCGGCGTCGTCGACCACGTGCTCAGCGGCGTGCGGGCCGACCGCAGCGCCGGCGACCCGTGGCAGAGACAGCTCCGCGCGATCGTCGAGACTGTGGTGGGCGTCATGCGGGACCACCCGTGCCTGCCCGACCTGCTGCACGCGGCGGACAAGACGCAGGCGGCGAGCTTCACCCGGGCGACCAACGACACCCTGGCCCTGCTGGCCGACGCCGGATTCGACGTCGAGGAGGGGTACTGGATCGCGATGTACCTGCTCAACGGCGCTATCGGACTGGTCGGGGCGCAGCCGGACCGCCCGGCCGACGTGCCGGCCGGGCGGGCGGAGGAGTGGCGGCGGCAGAAACGGGTGCAGATGGAGTGCCTGCCGGCCGACGAGTACCCGATGATGATCGAGTTCGCCCGGACGTACCGGCGGGCGCCCGACGTCGAACGCTATTACGCGTTCGGCCTCGACCTGCTGATGGCGGCGGTCGAGACGATGGCCGCCGGGCGCCGCTGACCTCGGGCGGCTACGCCGGGCTGTTGTGGTACGCGGCGGCCAGCCAGTGGTCGCCTTCGCGGGTCAGCACCCAGGTGGCCCGGCGGATCCGGTCGGCCGGCACCTCCGGCTCGCCCGCCATCCGGATCCCGCTGGTGCTGCTCACGATCGCGACGTCGGCGCCGGCGTACCGGATCGATTCCTGGCGGTCCAGCGGCGCCGAGCCCTTCAGCGGTCCGGCGAAGCCGGTCTTGAAGAACTGCCGGATCTCCGCCCGGCTGCGCAGCGCCGCGCCGGAGGTCACCACGGTGGCGTCCGCGGTATAGAGCTCGGCCACGGCGTCGGCGTCGCCGGCGATCCAGGCGGCTTCCGACAGGTCGAAGAATTCCTGCACGGTTTGTGACATTGTGTGCCTCTTTCGTCAGGGTGTGTTCGCGGTATATACCGGTGAGGTGCCGCAGACTCATCGCTCCACCGACGCATTTCAGCAAGTCGCTCTCGGCTACCGGGGCGAGCTGCTGGCGCACTGCTACCAGATGCTCGGCTCGCTGCACGACGCCGAGGATCAGGTGCAGGAGACGTATCTGCGGGCCTGGCGCGCCTACGACCGGTTCGACGAGTCCCGTGCGTCGATGCGCACCTGGCTGTACCGGATCGCCACCAACACCTGCCTGACCGCGCTGGAGAGCCGGGGGCGGCGCGCGCTCCCCGCCGGGCTCGGGGCGCCCAGCGACGACCCGCAGCAGCCACTCACCCACCGCGAGGTGCCCTGGCTGGAGCCGTTCCCGGACGCGTTGCTGGCCGGCGATCCGGCCGCCGTACTGCTCGGGCGCGGGCGGTTGCGGATCGCGTTCCTGGCCGCGCTGCAGCACCTGGCGCCCCGCCAGCGGGCGGTGCTGATCCTGCGTGAGGTCTTCGACTTCAGCGCCGCCGAAACGGCGGAGATCCTGGACATGACGGTCGCCGCTGTCAACTCCGGACTGCAGCGGGCCCGGGCCCGGATGGCGACGGTACGCGTGACCGAGGAGCCGTCGGCCGGCGACCGCGCCGTCCTCGACCGGTACGTCGCGGCGTTCGAGTCGGCGGACATCCCGGCTCTGGTCCGGCTGCTCGGCGAGACCCCGATCCTGGAGATGCCGCCCTACGAGAACTGGTATCGAGGGGTGGCCGACTATGCCGCGTTCTGCGCGCGGGTGTTCGCGATGCGCGGCACCGACTGGCGGGCGCTGACCACCTCGCTGAACGGGCAGCCGACCCTCGCGGCGTACGTCCGCCGGGGCGACCGCTACGTGGCGCACACCCTGCAGGTGCTCACCATCCGGGACGGAAAGGTGCTCCGGAACACGGTGTTCTCCGAGGTCACGCTCTTCTCTCAGAGTGGTTTGGTGGAGGAACTGGCGTAGGACTGGCATCGTTCCCCGGGTACGCCGAGTTTCCGAGGAGGCGCGATGCGGCAGGCCCAGCGGTTGGCGAGTGTCCGGTACGACATCCGGGGCCCGGTGCTGCGCCGGGCACAGGAGCTGGAGGCGGCCGGGCACCGGATCCTCAAGCTGAACCTGGGCAACCCGGCGCCGTGGGGCCTGGCCACCCCGGAGCCGATCGTCGCCGACGTGGTGCAGAACCTGGCCGCCGCCCAGGGTTACAGCGACGCCCGGGGCGTCTACTCGGCCCGGGTCGCGGTCGCCCAGCACTACCAGACCCTGGGCGTGCCCAGCGTCCAGCCGGACGACGTGCTGCTCGGCAACGGCGTCTCGGAACTGATCGTGATGGTGCTGCAGGCGCTGCTGGACTCGGGTGACGAGGTGCTGGTCCCCAGCCCCGACTATCCGCTCTGGACCGGCGCGGTGAACCTGTGCGGCGGCCGGGCCGTGCACTACCGCTGCGACGAGTCCGCGGGCTGGGAGCCCGACCTGGAGCATCTGGCCGCCCGGATCACCGACCGCACCCGGGCCCTGGTCGTGATCAACCCGAACAACCCCACGGGTGCGGTCTACTCCCCGGAGACCCTGCTCGCCATGATCGAGCTGGCCCGCCGCCACGGCCTGATGATCTTCGCGGACGAGATCTACGACAAGATCGTCTACGACGGCGCCGTGCACCACACCCTCGCCGCGCTCGCGCCGGACGTCCCGGTGGTCAGCATGGGCGGCCTGTCCAAGGTCTACCGCGCCGCCGGTTTCCGCTCCGGCTGGCTGGCCACCAGCGGCTTCGGCCCCGACGCCGACTATCTGGACGGCCTGCAGCTGCTCGCCAACATGCGGGTCTGCCCCAACGTCCCGGCCCAGCACGCCATCCAGACCGCGCTGGGTGGCTACCAGAGCATCAACGAGCTCATCCAGCCCGGTGGCCGCCTGATCGAGCAACGCAACCACGCCTGGGAGGCGTTGACCGCCATCCCCGGCGTCGACTGCGTCAAGCCGGCCGGCGCCCTCTACCTGTTCGCCCGCCTGGACCCCGCCGTCCACAAGATCCATGACGACGAGCGCCTGGTCATCGATCTCCTGGAGCAGCAGCACCTGCTCATCTCGCAGGGCACCGGCTTCAACCTGGACACTCCGGATCACCTGCGCCTGGTGTTCCTGGCCCCCACCGAGGTGCTGGACGACGCCGTCGCCCGGATCGCCACCTTCCTCGCCGCCTACCGCCAGTAGGCGGCACCGCGCCGGCACATGCCGACGGGACCATCGACACACGTTCCGTCTCACCGGGCTGCGTCGATCACCCGACCTCTGGTATGACTGATCGGCCACAGTGGTCCGTCACGTGATCGGCCGGAGCCGGCCGCACGCCCTGTGGAGTCACTTCACGGGGGAGTGTCATGGCTTCGAGACTTGCTGCACTGCCGATGATCGCCGGAGCGCTGGCGGTGGCGATCGCCGTCCCGCAGGCCGCGTTCGCGGCGCCGCCGAAGAGCGTCCCGCCGGCCGCCGCGGCTCCGTTGACCCTGACGCAGATGCTGGAGCGGCTGGCCGGGCCGGCCACCGCGGTGCCACCGCTGGCCGACGGGCCGGTCGACGACGCCGACCTGGACCGGATGCTGTGCCAGGACCTGGCCGACTACGACGCGGACCCGGCGGTCCGGGCGGCCGCGCAGGCGGCGCTGGACACGAACGATCCGGTGCGGATCCGGGACTTCCTGGACAAGGGTCTGCCGGTCTACCGCAAGGCCGCGGTCGAGATCCAGAAGATCAAGGCCACCGAGGACCGCGCCCTGGTGCAGCACTGGGCGGACACCGGGACGCCGATCCTGCGGCAGAAGGCCGCGGCCGCGCTGGCCACCGGTGACGCCGCGAAGATCGCCGATTTCATCGCGATCGGCAAGGCCGCCGCGGACGCCGCCGACGCGCAGGGCGTGCTCAGCGCCCAGCAGCAGGCGCAGCTGATCCAGTCCCGGGTCGAGCAGATGGTCGCGCACGGCGGCTACGAGGTGCAGTCGCAGGGGCAGCTGGCGCTGGACAGTGAGGACCCGGAGGTGATCGCCGAGTTCTACAACCACGGCTACGCGATCGCCGCTCAGCAGGACACCGACGCCCAGCACGAGATCGAGGACGCCCTGGCCGCCCGCTCCGCGGCGGTCGGCAACCTCAGCACGCTGGCCGGGAAGGCGGCCCGGGCGGCCACCGCGCAGCAGCAGATCGTGGCGGCGAGCATCAGCGCGACGCAATCGCTGACCGTGGCGGCGAACTCGATGGGACTGGTGAACCGGTACGCCAAGCAGGCCGACGCGACCTACGCGAGCGACCTGCCGGTCCGGGCCGCCGGGGGTGCGACGCACACCGCCGACCTGACCAGGCTGCGATCCGACGCATGCGCCGAATCCGCCACCACCGCACGCAACGCCGACCAGGTCACCGCGCAGGCCGGGGTGGCGGCCACCGCGGCGCAGACGCTGATCGACACCGGGCTGACGCACGGCGTCGACTGGAACGAGGTGCTGCAGGCGCAGGGTGACGCGGCCACCGCGGCGAAGCAGGCGGCCGAGACCGCGTGTCACGCGGCCGAGGCCACCGAGGCGGCGGCCAAGGCCCTCGACGCCGACCACCACGCGACGGCCGACGCGGCGAACGCGGTGAAGTACCGCCAGGCGGCCGAGCGGGAGCAGGCGGCGGCGGAGAAGCTGGCCGTGCATGCCGAGAAGCTGGCCGCGGCCGCGAAGGCCGCCGCGGCGGACGCGCACGCCCAACGGCTTCGGGCCGAGGCGGCGGCGGCGGACGCCCGGCTCCGGGTGAGTAAGGCGCAGGCCTACTACGAGACGGCGGTGCGTCAGCGCCAGATCGCCCAGCAGGCGGCCGCGGACGCGATCAACCACGAGAAGCAGGCGTACGACGCGGCGGCGCGGGCGATCGACCAGCAGAACATCGCGGTGAGCAAGCACGACGAGGCGAAGCAGGCGTACGACCGGTCGGTGGCCGCCGGTAAGCACTTCCAGCAGGTCGGCAAGCAGACCAAGGACCTGATCGACCGGGCGAAGAAGTCGGCCGACGGCGCGCACTCCAAGGAGCTGGAGGCGGAGGCGGCCGAGGCCCGCAAGATGGCCGCCGACATGGCCTGCAAATACCCGAACAACCCGAGCGGCACCGGGTGCCCGGGCACGGCCGAGATGCAGCAACTCGCGGCCGATGCCACCCGGGCGCGGGCGGACGCCACCGCGGCACGCTCGGCGGCCACGGCCGCGCAGGGTGACGCGACCGCCTCGTCGGCGGCGGCAGACGCGGCGGCCGACGACTACCGCCAGGCCGCGGCTGCGGCAGCCGCCGCGGCGGCCGCCGGCCGGGCCGCGGCGAACGAGGCTCGCAAGGCGCGTCAGGACGCCGAGACCGCCGCGGCGGCGGCGACGAAGGCGATCGACGACGCCACCAAGGCCGGCAACGACGCGACCGCGGCGGTCGACGCCGCCCGCGCGGCGGTGCAGCATGCCGCCCAGGCCGGCGCGGACGCCGACCTCACCCGCCAGATGTACGAGGACGCGGCGCGGCAGGCGGCGATCGCCGCGTTCGAGACCCGGATCGCCGGACGCGCGGCGCTGGACGCCCGGGTGTCGGCGGAGGCGATCGCCGACCCGGCGGCCCAGGCGATCGACGTGGCCTCGGTGTACGCGGACACCGACAACGACGCCGCGATGGCGATCGACCTGGCCAACAACGCCCTGGCGATCGGGGCGACGCAGAGCGCGGCCGCCGAGCAGCACGCGGCCGACGCGGCCGCCGCCGCCGAGCACGCCGCGCAGATGGCCGCCCAGGCGCAGGAGCAGCTGAAACCGGCCTACCTGGCGGCACAGAAGGCGGCCGAGGCCGCCCAGCGGGCGGTCGCGGCGAGCAAGGTCGCGGTGGCCGCGGCGCGGGACGCCAGCCAGGAGGCGGCGGCAACGGTCGCCGCAGCCGAGGACGCGCGCCGGGCCGAGGCGCAGGCCGGCGCGTACGCCCAGGCGGCCAAGGCGGAAGGTCAGGCAGCCGGGCAGAACGCCGGGGTGGCCCGGCAGGCGCGCAACGGCGCCCGCGGCTTCGCCGACAAGGCGAAGCTGGCCTCGGACAACGCCGACCTGCTGGCCGGTGACACCGAGAAGATGAGCGGCACGATCACCAGCATCTCCAACAGCGTGTGGGACATGGCCCGCGGGATGAGCGGGCTGGCCAAGACGCTGATGGACACCGCCTGGAAGGCGTACGACGTCGAGCAGGCGGCGGCCGAGACCGCGTGGATGCGGTGGTTGCAGGAGAAGAGCGACCAGGCGATCGACCACTGGATGCCGTGGGGCGCGGACATCGTCAAGGGTGCCAAGGACGACCTGCTGGGGATGGTCGAGGGCCTCTGGTACATCAGCGACTGCACGGTCGGCACCTTCATCGGCCTGGACCCGGCGACCGACGAGTACACGGTTCCGGACGTCACCTTCTGGCCCAAGCCGGACAAGGCCTGCAAGACGCTGCAGGACGGCTTCGGCAAGCTGCTCAGCGATCCCAAGCAGCTGCTGCACTGGGACGAGTGGGGCAAGAACTGGCAGCGCGCGCTCGGCATGACGATCGTCGACGTGGTCACCCTGGTCGGCACCGACGGCATCGGCTCGATCTTCAAGGCGATCGAGAAGGGCATCTCCAAGGACATCGCCAAAGCGGGTCTCAAGGATCTGATCTCCGGGGCCGCCAAATACGGCGGTGAGCTGCTGTCGAACGCGGTCACCAAGCTCGGTGCGCTCAACGCGGCCCGGATCCTCGACCTCGCCGAGTCCCTCGCGATCAAGCTGACGCTGAGCCCGGAGGAGATCGCCGCGATGGCCCGGTCCATCGTGGTCAAGGGGATCGACGCCGTCGAGCAGGCCTTCCGGAACCTGCGCGACATCCCGGTCGTCAAGGGTCTCGAGGATCTGATCAAGTCCTGCCTGTCCCGCAACAGCTTCACCGCCGACACCCGCGTGCTGCTGGCCGGTGGCGGCACCAAGCCGATCGCCGAGATCACCATCGGCGACCGGGTGCTGGCCACCGACCCGGCGCAGGGGGTGACGAAGGGCGAGCCGGTCACCCGGTTGTTCCGCAACCGGGACACCGCGCTGGCTGACGTCACGATCGGCTCCGGTGCGGTGCTGCGGACCACTCAGGAACACCCGTTCTGGGACGCGACCACGCGGTCCTGGACCGCCGCGGCGGACCTGCGGCCCGGTGACCGGCTGCGCAGCACGGTGACGGCGCCGCGGGTCGCGGCGGTTCGCGCCTACTCCGGCGACCGGGTGATGTTCAACCTGACCGTCGACGAGCTGCACACCTACTACGTGCTGGCCGGCAGGACGCCGGTCCTGGTGCACAACTGCGACAAAAACGTCGTGCTGGGCATCAACCGGCACTCCGAGGGCCTGGCGGCGGAGCTCCGCAAGCTCGAAGAGACCGCGGATGCCGTCACCTACAACGGCGACAACCTGAAGGGGATCAACCCGGAGAGCGGTCTGGCGGGCTGGCAGGAGAAGGTCAACGACGCGCTGAAGAACCCGGGCTCCGTGATCCACGTCGCGCTCGACGACATGGAGGGTGCGACGCCGCTGGAGGCGTTCATCAACGCCTACAAGAAGGCGAAGAGCGGCGACTACGGCGCGACGGACTGGGAGATGGGGCAGATCGGCTTCTACATTCGCATGGGGTATCGGGAATGGGGCAGCATCAAGTGGTACCTCAACGGCCGGGCCCTGACCCCCGCCGAGATGCCGGAGCCGAACTGGCTGGAGCTGATGAAGTCGTGATCTTCCAATCCGAGCGCACCTTCCAGGTCTGGCGATACTCGGTGAGCCACGCGACCCTGCTGCTGCGCAGCACCAGGACCGCCGCCCAGCCGACCCGGATCGACCTGATCTTCAGCGGGGTGCGCCGGATGCTCCTGCAGCCGACTTTCGACGGGATCACCGTCGCGCTGGCCTCCGCCGAGGAACGCGACGCCGCCGTGCGCCGGGTCGGCGGCGACTGGGGCGACCGCGAGCTCTATCTCCTGGATCCGGCGGCGGCCAACTTCGTCGCCTCCGCACCGCCGGCATGGCACGAGGACGAGGGGTCGTACAGCGACCCCTCGTACTTCCAGTCGATGCTTTTCCTGTAGGACCGCCGGACCGGTGAGTTCCCGGGCGGGGTGGCGCTCTTCTCGCTGAGCGTCGCCCGGACGCCGATGGGCGCCCGGGCGACGATCCGGTCAGGCCGGTGCGAAACCGGTCAGGTGCAGCGAGAAGGCCCGCACCGACCCGGTGTCCGAGCCGGCCCGGTCGGCCACGTGGAAGCTCCAGGTGCCGTCGACCGGCGACAACCGCAGGGACGACAGCGACCCGTCCGGCCGCCACGTCCCGGTGAACGGGGCGTTCGCCGACTCGGCGTCGGTGAACGCCACCGTCGCGCTGTCGTCGAAGACGACCTGGCACAGGTTGTTGCCGCCCGCGCCGCTGCGGGAGAACAGGGTCGCGGCCCGCCCGTCCGGTGCGGTCAGCGTCCCGATCAGGTCACCCACGAAGGTGTGGTCGAGGCCGACGGTGGGCGATCCGGCGTCGGTGCTGCACGCCGTACCGTCGATCGAGAAGGTCAGCGCGGAGGCGTAGCCGACGCCGCTGACGTCGACGGTGGCCGTGACCCCGGTCGGATCGTTGTCCGGGATCGGCACCGGCGCGCCGGTGTAGGCGAAGTCCCGCACGCTCGTCCCCGGCTGCCCGGTCGGCACGACGAGTCTCCCGGTGGTCGGCGACAGCGTTCCGGCGAAGGTGACCTTCGTGGTCAGGGTCACCGGCCGCCCCAGCGGATAGTCCGCCGCGAGCGTCAGTTTGTAGTTCTTCGCCTTCGTCGCGCCCGCCGCGATCGTTCCGTAGGACGCGGCGTGCGGGGTCACCGTCGCCCGCGGGTCGTCGGCGCCGACGACCACGCTGACCCCGGTCGCCGTCCCGTCGCCCACGTTCACCGCCGGCACCGCGACGGTCGCCTGTTCCCCGGGTTCCAGGTAGGCGTCGCCGTCCCCGGTGATCGGCGTGACCGTCGGCGTCCCGGTCTTGACCAGCGGTTGCGGTGTCGCTCCGGTGTCGCGCAGCAGCAGGTCGGCCCGCAGCACCCCGAAGCCGGTGCGGTTGTCCACCCCGGCCGGCGCCAGGTCGAGGGCGGTCCCGGTGAGCGCCGCCCGGATCTCCGCGTTGCTCAGCCCCGGGTTGCCAGACAGCGCCAGGGCCGCGATCGCCGCCGCGTGCGGTGCCGCCGCCGAGGTGCCGTAGAACGGCGCGAAGCCGGACATCGAGGTCAGCACCCCGTCCGCCGCGGTGATCTCCGGCTTGGTCCGGACCAGCCCGCCGGTGGAGCTGAAGTCGCCCGGGGTGATCGCCGTGCCGTCCGGGTTGTAGAAGATCCGCCGCGGCCCGTCGGAGGTGAACCGCTCCGGTTCGGTCTGCCTGGTGAACACGTTCGGGTACGGTCCGGCCGGGTTCGGCGGGTCGCCGTCCTCCAGGTCGAACGGCAGCGCGTCGTGGGCCGGCGCGGCCGCCACCGCGAAGGCGCCGGCGGAGGCGGCGTGTCCGCGCAGCGCGCCCGGCGTCGAGAAGCCCTTGAGGGTGCCGTACGGCGTGTCGGCGAACCGGCCGCGGAACACGCTGAGCTGCAGATACCGGTCGGCGCCGGAGAATTTGACGACGGCGAGCCGCTGGTTGGTCCCGGTGCCGGTGGCCAGCGCCTCGAACGGGTCGTCGTTGCCGTCCTGGACGTCCTGGGAGAAGTCGGTGACGTTGCCGGCCGCGTCGAGCAGGTACAGGTCGTAGTCGTTGGCCGAGCCGCCGAGCGGGTCCGCCCACCACAGCGTCGTCACGCATCGGGTGCTGTTCGGCGAGAGCGGGTTGAACACCTGCACGCCCGGACCCGGGTCGAAGTCGTGGGCCCGGCCGGCGAATTTCCCGATCCCGCGCCCGGAGTCGGCGAAGTCGCCCTCCCAGTTTCCGGCGGTGCCGTCGAGCTTGTTGCCCTCGTTGCCGGCCGAGCTGAAGTAGAACGCCCCGTCAGCGATCACGTCGTTGACCGCCCGGGCCGGCGCGCCGTCCTGGAACGGGCTCTCGTGGTAGTAGACGACGTCGTCCACGATGATGTCGCAGCCGGCGGTGAACCGCAGCGCCCGGATGTTGTCGGCGAAGCTGACCTCGCTGGTGAACGCGGTCGCGAAGCCGAGCCGCGCGTTCGGCACCAGATCGTGGATGATCTCCAGCATCGCGGTGCCCTCATCGCCCGAACCGTCCTGGCCGGTCAGCACGTCCACGTCGGCGGGCAGGTCGCCGGTCGCCTGGGAGGCCGCGAGCGAGTCCACGCCGTCGGAGAGCGCGCACACCTTCACCCCGACCCCACTGATCTTGAAGCGGGTCCGCGCAGTGTCCGCGGCATGCGTGCGATCCCCTTCGGACACCACCGAACCACGAGGATCGACGGCCAGCGGGCGTACGCTTTCCGCAGCCTTGACAGCCGCCTCCACGCCGGCTGCACGAGCCTCTTTGGAGGGTTCCGGCGCGGTTCGGCGCGGGTCGGTCTCGTGCCCGGTGGTCAGTCCGCGCGCGGCGGTCACCGCGGTCACGTCGGACCACCCGGCGATCGTCGTCACCACCCCGAGCGGCGCCTCGACCAGCACCGACCGATCCTTGGCGCTGGGATACCGGATCCCGGCCCCGGCCGCGCGGAGCCGGCCGAGCAGTGCGGCGTCCACCCGGTCGGCGTGCACCTCGACCTCGGTGGTGCCGCCCTTGGTGACGGCGATCCGGGTGTCCACTCTGGGCAGCTCGCTCGTCGCGACCCGCCCGGACCGCTGGCGCAGTTCCACGGCGAGCCGGCTGTCGAGCTTCCGCTCGGCCGCCGTCATCGACTTCTTGAGCTGCTGCAACGCCGATATCTGAGCGAACGCCCGGCTGGTCACGTCATCCGGGCCCTGGGCGTTCGCCCCGGGCGCCGCGATCCCCACCACCACGGCCGCGACCGCGCCCACGGTCATCCAGCGTCGTAGTCCACGTACCCGATCTGGGCTCAATGCGACCCCCCACTGATGCACATCGATTCGATGTTCGTGGATGTTAGTCACAACTGAAGATCAACAGAACGTATTCGGGCAATCACTCTTCGTCAGGGCGGGTGGGCACGATGACGTACCGTCGTCATCGCGTCCGGAGGGGCCGCGGTCCGTGAGGGGCCCGCGGCCCCGCCCGGTCACTGGTAGTAGCAGACGGAGAGCTTGTCGCCGGCCGGGCGCGGAATGGCGATCGCACCGCAGTCGATCGAGCTGCCGGCGGTCAGGAACCGCCAGGCCTTCGCCTTGGCGTCATAGCGGTAGACGAAAACGCCGTCACTGCCCTCGACGCCCGGATCGGCCTGCGCGTAACCGTCGGCACACTTGATGCTCTTCGACACCACCTTGACCTTGACGTCGCCGGCGTCCGGGACGTGGACGGCGTTCAGCGTGGCGGCGGTGACCGGACACCCGTTCCCCCGCGCCGCGGCCGCCGTCTTGGTCGGGGCACTCCGGACCGGAGCGCTCTTGACCGGGGCGCTCGACACCGGGGCGCTCGACACCGGGGCGCTCGACACCGGGGCGGTGGCCGGATCCGGCTCGTTCGAGGAGGAGCAGCCGGCCAGCGCCAGGGCGGCGGCGATCGGGATCAGAACGGAGGGTCGCATGTTCACCCGGCGATCATGCTCGACGGACGCAATCCTCGCAGTGACACATGCGTCAATTCGCCCGCCCGCCGGCGATCCGTTCGGCCCGGCTTCCTCCAGCGCCGGAGATCAACGGGGTTCAGCTGTTCACGGCGCCGGCGATCGACGGGGGTTCGACTCCCCCAGCGCCGGCCATCAACGGGGCTCGGCTCCCCGCCGCGCCGGCCATCAACGGGGCTCGGCTCTCCGCCGCGCCGGCCATCGGTGGGGTTCAGTTCGCGCGTAGCGCCAGCAGGCCGCGAGTGAAGGCGGGCAGCCGGTCACCCAGGCCGCCGAAGAACGCGGCATCGCACTCCTCCACCGCGACCACCGCCCGGTTGACCAGCTCACGTCCGGCATCGGTGACCGCCACCGCCCGCGCCCGCCGGTCATCCGGATGCGGCGGCCGATGCACCAGGGCACGGGCCTCCAGCGCCCGCAGCACCTGGGAGGTCATCATCGGGTCGGTGGCCGCCTGGCCGGCCAGCGCCTTCTGCGTCACCGGCCCCTCCGCCTGCAGGTAGGTGAGCGTCGCCAGCAGCACGAACTGCACGTGCGTGAGATCGAACGGTTTCAGCGCCGCCCGCTGCGCGGCCTGCCACCGGTTGGTCACCTGCCACAGCAGCAGGCCGGGGCTGTCGTCGGCGCTGTCGTGCCGGGTGTTCAGGCTCATCCCACCGCCAGCATGGCGGCACGGATCCGCCCGAAGTCCGCCTCGGACAGTTGCACCAGGCCGCGACGCAGCTGCATGCCCCAGCCCGGCTGCGCGGTGAACGCGAGCGCCAGCGACGCGATCGGGGTCTCGGACACCTCCGGAAGATAGTCGATCCGGCGGCGCCACGGCTGGAAGTCCCCCTCGTCGGCCTGCCAGATCTCGCCGTCGGCGACCACCCCGAGCGCGGTGAACGCCCGCAGCGGCGCACCGTCGCGCAGACTGGTCCGCGGCGAGTAGTAGACGAATCCGTCACCGGCGGCGAGCCGGGCCAGCCCCGCCCGCTTGCCGTGCCCGAGCTGGGCGATCCCCCGCTCGACCCCGCGCCGCACATGATCCCGGCAGACCACCCCGAGCCAGTGCTTCACACCGCCACCCCCGCCGCCCGGGCCGCCGCCTCGAGCCGGGCCAGGTCCGCGTCGATGCCCTGGGCGATGCCCTTGCCGAGCACCGCATTCCAGAAGAAGGCGAGCGGCCCGCCGAGGGTGACCCGGACCGTCACCGTGGTCGCCCCGGCGTCGTCCACGGACACCAGGTGCTGGAAGGTCAGCCGCGCCCCGAGCAGCAGCGACACGTCGGTGAACTCGCGCCCCGGCACCAGCGAGCTGACCACGAACCGGGTCACCGGGCCACCCTTCGGCTTCAGCTGCCCGGTCGCCCCGGTCCGGAACGGCCCGTCGAGCCGCACCCACTCGGTGTCGGTGTTCCACTCCGGCCAGGTGGCCATGTCGGCCCACCGCTCGAAGAAGGCCTGAGCCGGCACATCGGAGGTGATCTGAGCAGTAGCGATCGTCTTCATGCATTTAGTATGCGCGCTTACTATCTCGCCGTCAAGTCGGCGCGGGCCCGGAGTGATCCGATACCTGATCGACCCGCCCGCGGCCAGGCGCGCCGCACCGCCGGGCAGCTGCCGGGCCTGCCCGAACGCCGGATTCGCCGGCTGCCCTAGGCGCCGTGGGCGGTGTCGGGCAGGGTCAGCTCGCCGGCCTGGCCGCTGAGCAGCAGACGGTGGGGCCACGGGAGTTTCGCGGCGGCCAGCCGCTCGTCGTCCGCGCCGGTGAAGATCGCGGTCAGCACGGCGGGTTCCGCCTCGTACGTCACGAGGGCCAGCCGGACGCCCGCCGGCAGTTCGCCCTCGGCCTCGGGGCCGTCCGGGCCGACCCGGCTCCACCGGGCCAGGAGGTCCCGCCAGGCGGCGAACCGCTGCTCGGACGGCAGGTCGGCGGCGGCCAGCGCCCGGGTTCCGGCGCCGACCAGCGCCTCGCACAGCTCGCCCACCGGAATGCGGGCCATCTCCTCCGGAACGCGCAGTCTCCCGAGCCGGCGCACCGCCGCTTGGAATGCCGCCCCCGCGTCGCCCCGGGCGCCGTCCGCCCAGTCCTCGAACAGGTCCGCGGCCGTCGGCGGCCTGCGCCGCGAGGTCACCCGGTCGGCGGTCCGGCCGGCCGCCGACAGATGCCACTGCTGATCCACCGGGAAACACGACAATGCGGCGGTACGCATGACCCCCTCCGCGCCGAGCCGGACCTCGAACCCGTCGCCGTGCCGGCGCACCACCAGCCCGGCCCCGTCCGCGCTGTCGAACCACAGGTCCCGCACCCGGTCGGCGCCGAACGTCAGCAGGGCCTCGCCGTCGGCATACCGTCGCGGCACCAGCACCCGGACACTCCCCCGCAGGCCGTCCCCGGCCCGCTCGGCCCACACCGACGCCACCCGCGCCCGGGCCAGGTCGTAGTCCTCGGCGATCCCCGCCGGGTCGGACGACACCGTGCCCGGCTGCACCCTGCCCCGGAAGTCGCGGTAGAACGGCGGCTCCGCGGCAGCCGGCCCGAGCAGCCGGTCCATCCCGGGGCCACCGGCCGCGACCATCCAGTCCCGCAGGCCGGCGCGGCTGTCGGCCATCCGCCGCAGGATCGTCCTGGCCTTGCGGTCCCGCATCACCCGGGGCCACACCCCGAGCATGCCGAACACGTCCCGGGCCCGGTCGGCCCAGGCCTCGGCGATCATCCCGGCCTCGTGCCGGTCGAACCACCGGCCGCCGGCAGACATCTCCCCGATCCGCTCCACCGAGCGGTCCACCAGCCGTGCCAGCATCGACGTCGCGCCACCCGCATCCACGCCCGCAGCCTAGATCCGGCACTCCAATTGGGCCGGGCGCGGACGCGGGGCGCGAGCTGAACACCCGTACCACCCATCGCGCGAAGCGCTCGAAGGTCTGTCAGTCCCCGTCGGTCCAGCAGCGGGCCCCCAACAGGATCAGCCGCAGCTGGCGGCCGGCCGTGTCGATCACCCGGGCCTGGGCGCCGGGGGCATCGGGCGGGGCGTCCAGCAGGGCCGCCGCGGTCCACACCATGTGGTTCACCATCAGGCTGCTGATCATGCGCAGGTCGGTGGCGATCCACCGGTCGAAGCGCGGGCCGCCCACCAGCTTGTCGCCGGCCAGGTCGGTGGCGAGCTCGGCGGCGAACAGGTCGAGCTGCTCGGCGATCGCGGCCCGGACCGCCGGCACCCCGCCGTGGCGTTCCCGGGCCACGAACCGGAAGTGCTCCCGATTCTCCCGCACCCGCCGGGCGAGGACCCCGATCGACCGGTTGATCACCTCGTCGCTGGGGCTGACCCCGTCCCGGACCGCCCGGATAGTGCCGCGCAGGCTGCCCAGGCACTCGTCGACGAGGGCCACGCCGAGGTTGTCCACGTCCGGGAAATGCCGGTAGAACGCGGTCGGGGTGACGCCCGCCGCGCGGGTCACCTCGCGCAGGCCGATGCTGCCCAGCCCGCGGTGCTCCATCAGGGCGAGCGCCGCGTCGAGAAGCGCCTGCCGGGTGCGCGCCTTCTGCTCCGGCCGGCTGAGCCGGTCGGCGGGCGGCGGATGGTGGTGGCTCATGTCACTCAGTAAACACCTGTTCCCCGAGCTATGGTGTTTCAGTACACAACTGTCAACTGAAAGGGGGCGACGATGGCCGCGCTGATGACCGTCCTCGCACTCATCGCCCTGCTCGTCGGCCCGACCCTGCTCACCGGCCAGCCGGTGCTGATCGCGGTCGGCGTGGTCCTGGCCGCCGCCGTCCTGTTCGGCGTCCGTCGCGCCACCGCCCTGACCCGCCGCTGACCCACCACCTCCCGAAGGGATCGACATGAACTTCGTCAAACGCGTCGCGAGCCTCGACGACCGCGCCGTCGGCTCGCTGGTCCTGGGCGTCGCCGGCCTGTTCTTCTTCAACATCGTCTTCGGCCCGACCGCCATCGCCCTCGGCGCGATCACCGCCCGCCGGCACGGCTCCGGCAGCCCGAGCCGCAACGCCGGCCTGATCGGCGTCGCGCTGGGCATCGCCGACCTGGTGGTGCTGGCCGCCCTGATGGCCACCCAGCTCCGCCACGGCAGCGTGACCTGGCACTGAGGCCCGCACCCGCCGGCCGTTGCGGCCGCGGCCGCCGCCCGACGATGCCGCCCACCGGGGTCACCGCGCCGCCGGCCCGCGTCCCGCGCCGCCGGCCCGCCGAGGTCACCGCGCCGGGCGCCGCCCATGTCCCGCGCCGCGGGCCCACCGGACCATCGCGCCGCCGGCCCGCGTCCCGCGCCGCCGGCCCGCCGAGGTCACCGCGCCGGGCGCCGCCCATGTCCCGCGCCGCCGGCCCACCGGACCATCGCGCCCGGCGCTGCCGGCTCCTGAGGCCTCCGCACCCGGGAATGCCGCCCGGGACTGCCGCGCCCGGTGCCGCGACTCCGCCGGGCCGCCCAGCGGCGGCGGGGCCGGCCGGTTCGACGCCGGGTGAGCAGACGCCGGGACAGCACCCCCGCCACCGCGGTCGCGATGATCAGCACCGCGAGCCGGAGCCATATCGGCGGTGCGAGATACCCGGTGCCCGAGCGCGTTTCCGCCATCAGCCGCCGGTCCATCGGCACCCCGCCGGGTAGCCGGCCGACCGCGCTGGCCGACGCGGCCGTCGCGGGCGTCGCGGGCGTCGCGGGCGTCGGCAGCACCGTCATTCTCAGCAGGCCGCTGTCCTGCAGCATCGGCAACTGTTCCGCGGTGACCGCCTCGGCCCGTTCGGCGAGCCGTCGCACGACCGCGTTGCGGGTAGTGCCCTTCACCGTCGTGGCGATCGGCAGCAGCGCGCTGTCGGCCCGCCACAGATAGTCGACGTATCCGGCGTCGAAAGCCTCCCCGCCGCTCTGCTGCAGCGTCGCGAGTGCACTCTGCTGCTCGGCGGCCAGCGGATCGGTGAGTGCCACCCGCAGCGTCCCGGCCACGCTGCGGCTCAACCCGTCGAGCTGCTCGCACTGCGGGGTGACCTGCGCCGTCAACCTCTTGACCGAGGTGTTCCCGCTCATCCCCCGGGCCAGCGCGCTGGCCGCGCCCACCGCGGTGGCGGTCAGGTGCACCCGCCGGACGAAGTCCCGATCGGTAGCGGTCGCCGGGGTGGTCACGGCCCGGGCCGGTGCGGCCGGCAGGACGAGCATCCCGAGCAGCGTGGCCACGACGCACCGTGCCCGCCTACCGCTGCCGACCATGCCGATTCCGCCTTCCGCCCGCTCGGAGCGGCTCGGAGCTTAACCGGGCCCTGAAGATCAGCGGCCGGATCCGGCCATTTCTAAGGCAACCCTGAACTTTCTTGGCAGCAACCACGACAAAAGGCGCATCCCCGCCGCCCGAAACTACCCCCGCTTTTTCGGAGCCCATCACCGAAACTTCCGGAACTCGATCTTCCCATTGACACTACATTGTCGCAGGTGAATACGGATAGGCCGAGATCATGTGGCGCGAAGAGCAAATATTGAGCGTTGTAATTGTCGCAACCCGCTTGTAATGTTTCGCTCCGATCAGGGATCACCACCCTTCCCGTCCCCACCTCCCCGCCCCGCTAAGGAATGCGTCCATGAGAAGACACTGGCGCCACCTGCTGACCGCGGTGGCCGCGGTCCTCGCCGCCCTGGTGGCCACCACCACGCTCGTCCCCGCATCGCCGGCGGCTGCGGCGGCATTGACCGAGGTCACCGGATTCGGCACGAACCCCACCGGCATCCGGATGTACCTGTACGTGCCCGATCATCCGGCCGCCAAGCCGGCCGTCCTGGTCGCCGTGCACTACTGCACCGGCTCCGGCCCGGCGTTCTATTCCGGCACCGAGTTCAAGTCGCTGGCCGATCAGTACGGATTCATCGTCATCTACCCCTCCACGGTCCGCACCGGCAACTGCTGGGACGTCTCCTCGGCGGGCGCGCTGACCCACAACGGCACCAGTGACCCGGTCGGCATCAGCTCGATGGTCAAATACGTCCAGCAGCGGTACGCCACGGATCCGGCCCGGACCTTCGTCACCGGCGCCTCGTCCGGCGGCATGATGACCAACGTGCTGCTCGCCGACTACCCGGACATGTTCGCCGCCGGCGCGGCCTTCATGGGCGTACCGGACACCTGTTTCCAGGCGACCGCGGGCAACCCGGCCGACCCGTCGCAGCAGGCCGGCTGGAACAGCGCCTGCGCGAACGGCCAGGTCGCCAGGACACCGGCCCAGTGGGGCGACGCGGTCCGCAACTCGTACCCCGGCTACACCGGAACGCGCCCGCGCATGCAGTTGTGGCACGGCACCGCCGACACCACGCTGAACTACAACAACTTCGGCGAGGAGATCAAGCAGTGGACCAACGTGCTGGGTGTCAGCCAGACCCCGGTCCGCACTGACACTCCGCAGTCCGGCTGGACGCGCACCTACTACGGCAACTCCTCGGCCCAGCCGCCGGTCCAGGCGATCAGCATCGCCGGGGTCGGCCACTCCCTGCCGATGTCCGGTCAGGCCAGGATGGCGATCACCTTCTTCGGCCTGGACAACAACCCGGTCCCGCCGTCCTCGCCGCCGGTGTCGCCACCGCCGTCCTCCCCGCCCCCGTCGTCGCAGCCGCCGCTGCCGTCCGGCTGCACCGCCTCGATCGCGCTGAACTCGTGGACCGGCGGCTACGTCGCCACCGTCACGGTCACCGCGGGCTCGTCGGCGATCAACGGCTGGACCGTCGCCACCACCCTCCCGGCCGGCTCCGCCGTCACCAACTCGTGGAGCACCACCGGCAGCGGCACCACCGGCGCCGTGAGCTTCACCAATGTCGGCTACAACGGCTCGGTCGCCGCCGGCCAGAAGACCCAGTTCGGCTTCCAGGGCACCGGCAGCGGCCCGACCTCGGCCACCTGCTCGGCCCGCTGACCCGCCGACCCCGATCCCGGCGGATGCGCTCGCACGGCATCCGTCGGGACCGGAGCGGCCCCCGGAATCCGCTACCGAACGATTCATCGAATGTGCGATCGCACCGAGGTGCGTCAGCCATCGGATCGCGCCGCCGGATACGAGGAGACCCCGCGCAAGGGCCGCATTCTGACGAACGTTTTACACACCGAGCCCACCGGCGACGTCCACAACTGCCATCATGGCGGAGATCATGGGGACGCGCGGAAGGGCCTGCCGTATGAAGATCAGCTGCATTGATCGATATCGAGGAACGAGCCGCGCGGTGACAGGGCCGGGGCGCCGGGCCGCATGACCATGGGTCGCCACGCCCGTAAACCTGCGACACGCACAGTGCGCTCACAGCGAAACACTGGTGACCGCACAGCAGATCTGGGCACTGTTGCCGGCGTGCCCCGTCATGTCGCCCGCTCAGGCCGAGCCGCCGGTTACCTGGCGGCCACCGCGCTGGCCGTCGCCGTGCTCGTGCTCGTCGCGGGACCCCGGGCGATCGTCTCGTCCGCGGCCTCGCTCGTCGCCTCCTGGCAGTCCCCCGGGCCGGCCGCCGAGCCCCCGGCGACGACGCCGTCCGGGCCGTACCGGGTGGTCGGGCTGGGCGACTCAATTCCGGCCGGCAGCGTCTGCGGCTGCACGTCGTACGTGTCGCTGGTGGCCCAGGACGAGGCCGCCCGGCGGAGCAGGACAGCCGACGTGGCGAACCTGGCCCAGGGCGGCCTGACCACCACCGGCCTGCTCACCCAGCTCGGCGACGCCACGGTGCGCCGTCAGATCGCCGCCGCCGACCTGGTCCTGATCACCATCGGAGCCAACGACTTCGACACCGGCTCGGTCGACGACGACTCCTGCGCCGCACCCGAGCTCAGCTGCTTCCAGCCCGCCCTCAAGGCACAGCAGTCCCAGCTCGCCGACGTGTTGAAACAGGTCAGGACGGCACTCGCCACCCGCTCGGCGACGGTGCTGATCACCGGATACTGGAACGTCTTCCTCGACGGCGCCGTGGGCGCCACCCACGGCGCCGACTACGTCCGCAACAGCATCTCCCTCACCCGGACGGAGAACACGCAGATCGCCGCGGCCGCGCGGGCCCAGAACGGCACGTACGTCGACCTGTTCACCCCGTTCAAGGGCAACTCGGGCGCCGAGGACGACACGTCCCTGCTGGCCGCCGACGGCGACCACCCCAACGCCGCCGGCCACCGCCGGATCGCCGACGCGGTGGAGTCGGCGGTCGCCTCGACCCGACCGGCCGGCTGACGCGACGAAAATGTCGGTGGGTCCCGGCATAGTGCCGGGCATGGTCAGTGGAACAGCGGATGTCGACTGGGCGTCGATGGATCACGCCTACGGATCGGCCGAAGAGGTGCCGGCGATACTGCAGGCGCTCGGCTCCCCGGACGCCGACCGGCGCGGCCGGGCCCTCGCCGACTACTACAACAAGGTGCTCCACCAGGGCTCCGTCTATTCCAGCACGACGGCGAGCCTGCCCTTCCTCCTCGCCCTGGCCCGTGATCCGGCCACCCCGGACCGGGCCGCGATCGTCGCCCTGCTGGTCAACATCGGCACGAACGCGGCCGAGGTCGCCGACGCGGGCTACGCCGGCGAGGACCACATCGAGGCCGTGGCGTTCCTGCGGGCGCACGCGGCGACGTTCCTCGACTTCGCCGGGGACGCCGGCTGCCGGGTGCGTCAGGCCGCCATCCCCGGCCTCGGCGTGCTGGTCGACGACGCACACCGCTCTCTCACCGCGCTCCAGGACCGCTGCGGCATGACGTCCTGCCTGATCGAACGCATCCTGGTGGCCCGGACGACGGCCACCCTGGCCCGGCGGCTGCCGGTGATCGAGCCCGCCGCGACGGCATGGCTCGCCGCCCTGGCGAGCGACCCGGCCGGTGAGCCCGAGTTCCGGCTCGCCGCCCTGATCCACCACACCGGGTGCACCCCGGAGGCGATCGACGACGACCCGGTGCCGGCCGTGCTCGCGCTGCTGCGCGAGATCGCCGCCGCCGTGCCGCCGGAGCAGCCGTGGCCGGAGCCACCGCCGGTCGAGCCGCCCGCCGACGGCGTGCCCCCGTTCGTCGCCGCCGCGTTCGAGGACCTGGACCGCCACAACCGGTGCCACGCGCTGACCACGGACCTGCTGCAGACCCTGCACCGGCTGCTGGGCGCCCGGGTCGCGCAGCGCACCGACCTGCTGATCGAGCAGTTGAGCAGTCCCGATCCCGGCGTCCGGCTGGACGCGATCCGGATGGCCGACGATCTCGTGTGGCACTTCCGCCACGACCACACCGCATTGATCCGGCTCGTCGCCGCCCAGCTCGGCGCGCGCAACCTCGAGGTCGCGGCCGAGGCGGCGACGCTGCTGGAGCGGCACCACCCGATCGCCGAGCCCGCCCGGGAAGCCCTGGCCGGCCTCCTCGCCGCCCATGGGCCGGACGGCTGGGTCACCCCGCGCCGGCATCTGCGCCGCCTCCACCAGAGGGCGGCCATGGCATCGGCCCGCCTCGGCGACCCGCGGGCGCTGCCCAGCCTCCTGGTGGCCTTCGACGACGACGTGGACACCTGGCGCGCCGTCCAGGTGGCGGGCGCCCTGCCAGATGCCGCGCACCAGCTGGCGCCACGCCTGTGTGACCGCCTGATCGGCGCCGACCTGTCCGGGGAGTGGCCGTCCCCCGTGGGCGGCGTGCTGGCCGCCCTGGCAACCCTCGGCGCCCCCTCCTCGCTGCCGGTGCTCACCGAAACACTCACCGCCGCGGCAGCGCGACCGGACCGGACGCTGGTGAGCGCCGCGCTGACGGCGCTGGGCGCGCTCGGTCCGGCAGCGGCCGGCGCACTCCCGGCGATCAGGGCGGCGGTCGGCGCCGACGACCCGTGGACCCGGGTCGCGGCCATCACCACCCTCCAGGCGGTCAGCGGTGACCACGACGAGATCCTGTCGCCGGCTCTCGCACTGCTCGACACCCACGCCGCCGCCGGAGCGGCCGACGTGCTCGGCCGGATCGGTCCACCGGCCTCGGCGGCGCTACCCCGCCTGCGGGCCCTGTCCACCGCCGACCACGACGGGATCCGCGTCCACGCCGCCGCAGCCCTCTGGGACATCGGCGGCGAGCCCGAGGCCACCACCGTGCTGGACACGCTTCGGCAAGCCTGGCACCACGATCCCCGGACCGTCGACCACGTCGCGGCATGCCTGCGCCGGATGGGCCGGCACGCCGCCCCGGCCGCGCCGCAGATCCGGGCGGAACTCGCCCGCCCCGAGCGCCGCGGGCAGTTCGGGGGGATCGGCACCGACGAGGACCTGCGACGCACGCTCACCGAGGTCCTGATCTCGATCGACTCCGCGGCCGGGTGACGGCACAGCCGGAAGGGGTTGCCGGTGAGTGGCGCGGCCGGCTACCGGGCGCGGCCGGCTACCGGGCGCGCCCGGCGGGGGAAGGTAGGGCTGGCACTACCGGCGGGTGGCGGGCTGACTGGATCGATCTTGGGCGTGGCGCTGCATAGCGTTCTGGGCGTTCCACTGGTCCACTTCGTCAGGAGAAAACTCATGCTCGCTCGCTTCCGGCAGTCCGGGGACCCCGGTGCGATCGCCGTCCGGGTCGAACAGGTCTCGCGCGTGTACGGCGCGGGTGAGCAGCAGGTCATCGCCCTCGACGGGGTCGACGCCGCGTTCGAGCGAGGCACGTTCACCGCGGTGATGGGGCCGTCCGGCTCCGGCAAGAGCACGCTGCTGCAGGCCGCGGCCGGGCTCGACCGGCCGACGTCCGGACGGGTGTGGATCGGCGACACCGAGTTGTCCGGGCTCTCCGAGACGGCGTTGACCAAACTGCGTCGTACCGAAATCGGCTTTGTGTTTCAGGCCTTCAACCTGATCGGGGCGCTCACCGTCGAGGAGAACATCCTGCTGCCGCTGCGGCTCGCCAAGCGGCGGCCCGACCGGCAGTGGACCACCGAGGTGATCGCGCGGGTCGGCCTCGGTCAGCGGCTCCGGCACCGCCCGGCCGAGCTCTCCGGTGGTCAGCAGCAGCGGGTCGCGATCGCCCGGGCCCTGGCCGTCCGGCCGAAGGTGATCTTCTGCGACGAACCGACCGGCGCACTGGACACGCAGACCGCCGCGGAGGTGCTCACCCTGCTGCGGGCGGTCGTCAGCGAGCAGGGGCAGACGGTCATCATGGTCACGCACGACCCGGTGGCCGCGTCGTACGCGGACCGGGTCGTGGTCCTGGCCGACGGCCGGATCGTGCGGGACATGCCGCAGCCGGGCGCCGCCCGCATCGCGGAGGAACTCGGCACGCTGGGCCGGCCGGTCCCGGCGGGGTCGTCGGTTCCGCAGAGCCCGGCCGGTCAGCAGGCTGTTTCGGGGATGCGGCGATGATCCGGCTCGCCGCCGCGATGCTGCGCCGCCGGATCGGCAGCGCGATCGCCACGCTGCTCGCCCTCACCGCGGGCGTCGCGCTGCTCACCGCCATGGGCGCGCTCCTGGAGTCGGGACTGCGCTACCAGGCTCCACCCGGCCAGTACGCCGGCGCCGACGTGGTCGTCGCCCGCCACACCATGGCCTTCACGCCGGAACAGACCGGCGGCGAGGAGACGGTCACCGTCGACCTGCCTGCCGGCGGCACCGTGCCGGACGCACTGGCGGACCGGATCCGCCGCGTTCCCGGCGTGGCCACGGTCGTCGCGGACCACCAGGTCGCCGTGGTGGTGGCGGGGCCCGCCACCGGTCATGGGTGGAGCAGTGCGGTGCTCACGCCGTACAAAATCATTGCCGGAAGCCCACCGGCCGGGCCGGGAGATGTGGTGTTGGACGCCCGCGTCGCGGGCGGCGCCGAACCGGGGCGACGCACCACCCTGCTCGTTGCCGGCGTCCCGCAGGAATACCTGGTCACCGGCATCGCCGAGGGAACGGGACCGGCGAGCGTCTTCTTCACCGATGCCCGGGCCACCGCGCTCTCCGCGGCACCCGGCAGGGCGGCGGCGATCGGCGTGCTGGCCGCGCCGGGCGTCGACGTCCACGACCTCGCCGCCCGGATCGGCACGCTGGCCGACGCCGACGGCGCCGACGCCTACTCCGGCCGGAACCTCGGCAGGGCCGAGCACGACCCGGCGGCTCCCGAGGAGTTGCTGATCGCGGTCGGCGGCACCTTCGGCGGATACGTGGCGCTGCTCGTCATGTTCGTGGTGGCCGGCACGCTCGGGCTGTCGGTCCGGCACCGCCGACGCGACCTGGCGCTGCTGCGGGCGATCGCCGCGACCCCGGGCCAGGTGCGCCGGATCATCGTCGCGGAGTCCGGGCTGCTCGGCCTGATCAGCGCGGCCGCCGGTGTCCCGGCGGGCCTGCTCGCCATCGGCTGGGCGCACCACCAGTTCGTCGACCGGGGTTTCCTTCCGGCGAGCTTCCCCATGGTCACCGGCGGTTTCTCGGTCCTGATCGCCGCGGGCGCCATCCTCGTCCTGTCCATGGTGTCCGGTCTGATCGCGGCTCGCCGGGTCACCCGGATCCGGCCCGCCGAGGCGCTCGGCGAGGCGGCGGCCGAGCCCCTGGGCGGCGGCCGGGTCCGGCTGGTCTTCGGCGTCCTGACCCTGGGCGGGGCCGGCGCCGCGGCGACGTTCGCCGGCGCCACCTCCGGATCGACCGCGGTGAACAGCGCCATCGGCATGCTCTACCTGTTCGTCACCGCCGTCGCGCTGCTCGCGCCCTGGATCAACCGGGTGGCCGCCCACGTGCTCGGCCCCGCGCTCCGGGCATTCTGGGGGCCCAGCGGCTACCTGGCCGCCAAGAACCTCAAGGCGAACGCCAAGGGGATGACCACGGTGCTGACCTCGCTGGTGCTGTCCGTCGGGTTCGGCGGCTCGGTGTGGTTCCTGCAGGACAACGTGCAGCGGGCGACGGTCAGCCAGAACCGCGAAGGCACCCTGGCCGACGTCACCCTCGTGTCGCCCGCAGGCCTGCCCGCCGCCGCGGCCGCCGAGGCGCGGCGCATCCCCGGCGTCCGGGCCGCCGTCGGCGTCCAGCACACCTCGGTGCTCACGGCGAGCGAATCCGCGGCACCGGTCGAGGCGCAGGCGATCGACCCGGACGGCGCGGACGCCGCACTGGACCTGCGGGTCGTCGCCGGCCGGCTGTCCGACCTGGGCCCCGAGACCGTCGCGGTCTCCCGCCTGCAGGCGGACAGTGCCGGCTGGACGCTCGGCGGCCGGGCGACCTTCTGGCTGGGCGACGGCACCCCGGTCACGCCGCGGGTCGTCGCCGTCTACGAGCGCGGCCTCGGCTTCGGCGACGTGACACTGCCCCGGCAGACGGTCACCGGGCACACCGGGAACGCCCTCGACGAGCGGATCCTGATCCGCACCGAGCCGGGCGCGGCGACCGCCGAGGCGCTCGCCACCCTGGCCACCCGCTACCCGGGCAGTGCGATCGCCACCACGGTCGGCCTGAATGACCGGCTCGCCGCCGATCTGTCCCTCGGTTCCTGGCTCAACAAGCTGCTCATCGGTGTCATGGTCGGCTACGCGGCGCTCGCCGCCGCCAACACCATGGTGATGGCGGCCCTGGCCCGGCGCCGGGAGCTGTCGCTGCTGCGGCTGGTCGGCGTGACCGCGCGCCAGGCCAAGCGCATGGTCCACGCCGAGCAGGTCGGACTGCTGGGCATCGCCCTGGTCATCGGCGGCGGCATCGCGGCCGGCACCCTGACCACCGTCGTCGGCACCCTGACCGGCAACCTGATGCCGTACGTGCCGGCGCTGGGCTGGATCGCCGTGCTCGGCGGTACGACCTTCCTCGCGCTGGCCACCACGATCCTGCCGGTCGGGCGCCTGCTCAGGATCGCGCCGATCCACAGCATCGGCATCAAGGAATAGCGGCCGACCCTGCCTTGTCGGCGCACCGCGACGGCGGACGGTGACTGACTTTCTCGAGCATCGATGGTGGCTGTCGGTGCGCAGTCCGGATCACGCCCTCCTGTCGCAGATGACGCACGATCCGCACCAGACCGGCCGTCACCATGCGCGATGAGTCCACCACGGACGGGTCAGTGCCCGCGAACCTGACGCTCAACACCGAGGTGACGACGACCTTCGGCCGATGGCCGACGGGGGCGCGTGAGTACGCGGGGAAGCGCAAATGTCGTGCTCAGAACCTGGTTGCACGATCTTGCCATAGTGAACGCCGCACATGTCCGTGCGTCACGGAGGGAAGCTGCCGGACAGGATCCGGGCCGGCGCCTTTCCGGACTGTCCGGTGGGCGAGCGGTCGTGTGCGACCGTCCATACAGAAGCCTTTGGAGGCATGACGTACCTCGATGCTGGACCGCTGGCCGCAGCGGTCCTCACCCTTCGCCTGCACCGGTCGCGGTGCGCGTTCATGTCGAAAGCTACGGGGATACTTCTTGAGCCACTCGCAGAGAAATTCGGGAACACGATTCAAACGGGCCGAGCGCCACCGCTCGGTGGCTCCGGTCGCGGAGGCGCCGCCCTCGATGCGCGGTACGCCGGTCCAGCGCCGGGATCCCACTCCCGGTCGCCCCAACGCGCTGTCGCTGCTGCGGCGCTTCGGCGGCTCCTCGCTGTCCTACATGGCGACGTGGCGGGGCGTGCGACACTGGTCCACTCCGGACGGCCAGGTGGTGGTGCCGTACCGGCTGGTGGGCTCGGTCGCGCTGACGATCAGCGATCCGATCGGCGAGCGGAGCCTGATCCGCGGTGCCGTGCGGCAATTCACCGCACACTGTCGCAGCAACGGCTGGACGCCCTGCCTGTACAGCATCAGTGAGGAGGTCAGCACGCTGCTGGCCACCGACGGCTGGCAGTTGTTGAGGGTGGCCGACGACGCCCGGGTTCCCCTGGAGCTCCTGCAGTTCACCGGTCGCCGCTGGCAGGACATCCGGACCGCGCAGAATCGCGCGCGGCGCGAGGGCCTGGTGGCCGACTGGATCTCCTTCCCGGCCTCCGCGGCCGCGATCACCGAGCAGATCGAGGAGATCTCCGCGGCGTGGATGGCGCAGAAGGAGATGCCCGAGATGACCTTCACTCTCGGCGGCATCGACGAGCTGCGGGACGACCGCGTGCGATGCCTGATCGCGGTCGACGCCGAGCACCGCGTCCAGGCGGTCACCAGTTGGCTTCCCGTCTATCGCGCCGGTGCAACCGTCGGGTGGACGCTGGATATGATGCGTCGACGGCCGGAAGCCACGAACGGCGTCATGGAGTTCCTCATCGCGACGGCGGCGATGCAGTTCAAGCAGGAGGGTGCCGAATTCCTCAGCCTGTCCGGCACACCGCTGACCTCGGCCCAGCACGAATGCCGCGTGCCGCGACTGCAGCGCCTGCTGGAGCACTCCGGTCGGCTGCTGGAACCGGTATACGGGTCGCGGGCGCTGCAGGCGTTCAAGGCCAAGTTCCAGCCGGTGTACCTGCCGCTCTACCTGGCCTACCCCGACGTCACGTCCCTGCCCCGCATCGGTCGAGCCGTCATGCGCGCCTACCTGCCGGGGTTGACGGTGCGCCGGGCGCTGCGGTTGGCCGTGACCGTGCTGCGAGGATCGCGGCGCGCCCGATCGCGCGGCAGCTCAGCGAGCGTCGCCGTAACGCACCGCGCTCAGCCGGAGGTGGCTGCGTGCCGATGTGCCCGCTCGAGGATGAGGAGACAGGGTGGCTGACTGGTCGCTACTGACGGGATGGTTGCCGTGGGTGGTCACCATCACCGGCGCGATCGCGTTCGTGGGATTGTTGGCTCGCCGCGACAGGAGATTCTGGACCCGGGTCGTACCGATCGTCCTGGCGTCGGCCGTCGCCGCGGTCGTCGCGTTCGACATCGCCGTCGAGAAGGTGTGGCGGCCGTTCCCCGATGAGATCCCCACCCACGACCTCGTCTGGGGGGCGGTGGGCTTGGCGGCGGTCGCGCTGGCCGCCGTCCGGCTGCGGCGGCTCTCCTGGCGGTTACGGCCGGTTGCCGTGGTGGCAGCCCTCGCTGTCGTCACCACCTCGGCGGTGCAGATCAACGTCTACTGGGGCATGTACCCGACCGTGGAGGCCCTGCGGGAAGCCGCCCACAGCGACCGGGCCCGGCCGCTGCCCGGCGGCGTGCCCCCGAGCGAGCTGGTCACGGCCGCCGCGGGAACGATGCTGATCGACTCCTGGAAGCCCACCCAGCAGATCCCGGCGCACGGCGTCGTCTACCCGGTCGGTATTCCCGGGGTCGTCTCCCGGTTCCCGGCCCGCCCAGGCTACGTCTACCTCCCGCCGGCGTACGCGGTCCTCCCGCGACCGGTCCTCCCCGTGATGGTGCTGATGGCCGGCCAGCCCGGGGAACCCAAGCAATGGCTCACCAACCTCCGCCTCGCCGACACGCTCGACGCGTTCGCCCAGGCCCACCGCGGCCTCGCACCGGTCGTGGTCGTCGTCGACGACCTCGGCGCCACGACGGCCAACCCGCTGTGTGTCGACTCCCCGCTCGGCAATGTCGAGACCTACCTCACCCAGGACGTGCCGGCGTGGATCCGGGCCCACCTGCAGGTCGCCTCCGACCGACAGCAGTGGTTCGTGGGTGGCTACTCACACGGCGGCACGTGCGCGCTGCAACTCGCCGTACGCGCGCCCTCCCTCTACGGCAAATTCGTGGACATCTCCGGCCAGCGTGAGCCCACCCTCGGCGCCCACGTCACCACGGTGCAGCGGGTCTTCGGCGGCGACAACGCGGCCTTCACCCGCATCAACCCCTTGGACATCATGAAACGGACCCGTTTCCCGACGACCGCCGCGTTCCTCGCCGCCGGCAACGATGACCACAGATATCTACCTCAGCAGCAGGACGTGCGTGCCGCCTGCCAGGCCGCCGGAATGCAAGTCGAATGGTTGCAGATACCGGGCAAACACAACATCACGTTCTGGCGGGAGGCCTTCAGGCAGGCGCTTCCGTGGATCTCCACGAACGGCCAGCTCGCCGAGAGCTGAGTGGCGACGACGGGTCCGCCCGGCCGGGGCGGACCGCCTCAGCGGCCGATGCCATCGCCGGGGCGGCGCGCCACCCGGGCGGCCCGGCCCGGGAGTGGGCTGTCCGCCCACCTCGCCGCCGAGCGCACCGCCTCGGCCATGCCATCGCGTCTCACAGTCGGGGCAATCCGGAGCCACGGCGTCCATCGTTGATCAATCTTGGCCTACCGAAGGTGGTGGCTGATGAACCACGAGTCGCGAACGGCGGCCGGCGAAGGCCTGCCGCAACGCTCTGGCCTCATGGTCCTTCCGGGAGAAGAGACCTGCCCGATCGACGTGGACGACGACCGCATCGTGGCGATCGACGAGGTCCGAGATCCCTCTCGCCTGGATCGTGTCGCGCCAGGCGTCGATGTTTCGCCCGAACCATGCCGGTAGTCCGCAGGGCTTCGCCACGGCATCCCAGAAGTCGTCGAGCGTCTCGATTTTCCTACTCCTGAGATCGACGATCAGATCGATGGCCACGTCGCTTCCTCCCCTTCCCCGTCACGACGTACGTCTCAGCGGGCGACGACGGTTGCCGGCATGGCGGAAAGCAAAGCCAGGAATTGGTCTTCCGCGAAGGTCTCCTCGCTGGCGAGTACCTGCCGGATCAGGTCACCGTCATACGGCAGCTGCGCCGCTCGAGCCCATGTTGCCGCCGCCGTCACCGCGGTTTCCGGTGCCACAGCCGGAGCGCCGTATTCAGCTGCCCTGTTCGGGTTCAGCACGGCGGACCATCGTGCGCCTCCCGGTGCTGCCGCTTCTACGACGGCACAGTCGCTGTCCAGGATGTAAGCCCCGACAACCGGCGCCTGAGTGTGAGTGGCAACGGCTGCGACCGCGCGTGCAAGATCTGGTTCGGCACCGAAGACCTGGCGGACCAGCCAGCCATGGTGGTCGTCAGCGACTGCTTGCTGGTGTTCGCCGAAAGCGTCGAGCGCAACGCTGCGCTCCTGGTCTTGAGGCCGGCGGATAGCCACGATGTATCCCCAGTAGCCCACGGTCACGCACCTTCTCGCTGTTGAACAGTTGCGGCGTCCCCGTCGTACCTGACGGGTAGCCCCGAGCCGCGAGGGCTTGAAAGATGCGCTCGACGGCGACTTGGTCGTGGTCACGATAGTCGGCGGTGGCGACCGGCCACAGACCACCCGATTGCAGCGACTCCACCTGATGGAAGGCAGCAACGGACCGTTCCCTCCGGGGACAGCACCGTCGCGGCCGGAGGCCGACCCGTGTGGTAACCAATCCCGGATCTTCCCGCGACACCCTCCACAACGAGGGGTGTTCCGTCCCATGCCCGTACGGCCCTGCGGCTGGCAGCGACAACTGCGGAACGAGGCTGATACCCGATGGATCCGGCCCACCTGCGCGACGTCCTGTCGCGCCACGACCCCGACCCTGAGGCGGTCCTGGCCCAGCTACGCGCCAAGCAGGGCGCGCGACGGCGGCGGCAGGCGATGATCGCCATGGGCACCGCAGTCGTGCTCGTCGCCGGTGGCATCGGCGTCTGGTCCCGGCTCGGCCAGGTGCCGGCGACCCCGGACTACACCGCGGGTGCGTCGCCCGCCGGCACGTCGCCCCCCGGTGGCGGCCGGCTCGCGGGCGCTGACGCGGATCAGGCCGCCAGCGCCTGTCTCGCCCTGCCGGAGTAGCTCTCCCGGGTGCCATCCGAAGGGGTATCCGTCATCGTCGCCCGAGGACAGCTGACCGGGCGCACCCGCCTCGACGGCTACCGTTTTCACGAGATGGAGCGGCCTCATTACATTACGGACCGCGCGGAACTCCTCGAGGAAGGGCCGTTGCGTGCGCCGACGAAGAACCCGCCGTGCCGCTCATCGTTGTTCAGCCACGGCTTTACCGACCGCGGCCGCGGCGAAGGTCTCCAGTACGTCGTCCGGTATCTGCCACTTCAGCGCCGTGGAGCCGTCCGGCTCGATGCCGTACTGCTCGACATCCTCGGCCTCAGCCTCCCGGCCGTGCGAGGCCAGGAAGTCCGCCAGCTCTCCCACCCCGTACGCCAAGCGAAGCAAAACTCGCGTGCGGTGCAGCTTCTCGAGCCCATCAATGTCACCGGCGGCAGCCAGCACCCCGAGCAGCTTCCCCGCCGATCTGCGGTCCGTGGTGGCGGATGGCCATAGGACGGCGGCGGCACGCACATGATCGCCCGCTGCCGTGTAGCTCTCCGCCAGACGCCGGGCGACCTCGCCGTGACCGCGTTCCGCCGCCCGCAGGCGCCACTCCGCGGCAGCATCCGCCTGTCCGCTCAGCTCCACCTGTTCGATGAGCAGTACCACGGATTCCCAGTCGTCGTCCTGAGCCCGCGGCGTCAGCCACTCAGCGGCGCCGGCATGCCCGTCGCGGCGGACCAGCAGGTCGACCGCGTCCCGTACGGATCCCGCCTGCCGCTGATCCGCGGCGAGCCGCGCCACCTCCCACGCCTCGTCGCCGCGGTCATGATCAAGCAGGAAGGTGAGCAGGCGACGTCGACCGAACGAATGTCCCGCGTCCGAAGAGGTTCGAAACCAGCGCTCGGCCTCATGCGGGTCACCGGCCGCTAGTGCGTTGACCACGAACGTTCACCGGGTCGATGACACGCCGGATCACTTCCACCGGTAACTGCTGGGAACACCTCACTCTCAACGGCGATGACATTCGTCGTGGAGAGTGAGGTAGCGGGTTGGCCGAGCCGGTCAGGGCACGGCGGTTGACGCAAGAAGAAGGCCGCAAGCTGCAACAACTAGTCCGCAGAGGCAAGCACGATTCGGTCCGGGTGCGCCGGGCGTTGATCATCATGGCGTCCGCGTCCGGGACACCCGTCGCAGCAATCGCGAGCCTGATCGCCGGGCATGAGGACACCGTCCGCGACGTGATCCACTCGTTCAACGAGATCGGCTTACGTGCGCTGGACCCTCAGTGGGCGGGAGGCCGTCCCCGCCGGATCAGTGACGACGATGAAGCGTTCATCGTCGCGACGGCCACGGCCCGCCCGAGCACGCTCGGGCGGCCCTTCACCTGCTGGAGCCTGCGCAAACTCGCCGATTTTCTGGCCACCGACGCCACTCGCGAAGTCATCATCGGCCGGGAACGGCTGCGACAGATCCTGCGCCGCAACCAGGTCAGCTGGCAGCGGACCCGGACCTGGAAGCAGTCGAAGGACCCGGACTTCGACGCCAAACTCGACCGGATCGAGGAAGTCACCACCCAATTCCCGACCCGCAGCTTTGCGTCCGACCAGTTCCGGCCGTTGTCGATCCGCCCCAACCACGGCCGCGGCTGGGCCCCGCGAACGCATCCGGACCGGCTGCCGGCGACCTACCATCGCACGCACGGCATCCGCTACTTCCACGGCTGCTACAGCCTCGGCGACGACCAGCTCTGGGGCGTGAACCGGCGACGCAAAGGCGCAGACCACACCCTGTCCGCGCTCAAATCGATCCGGAAAGCGCGGCCGGACGGCGCACCGATCTACGTAATCATGGACAACCTGTCGGCGAACAAAACGCCGACCATCCGGGCCTGGGCCGCTCGTAACAAGGTCGAGCTATGCCTGACGCCGACCAGCGCGTCCTGGGCCAACCCGATCGAGGCGCAGTTCGGGCCGCTGCGCATGTTCACCATGGCGAACTCGAACCACCCGAACCACACCGTCTTAGCTCGCAAGCTGCAGAAATACTTGCGCTGGCGCAACGCCAACGCCCGCCACCCCGACGTCCTGGCCGCGCAACGCCGCGAACGAGCCCGGGTTCGCAGCGAACGTCAACAACGCTGGGGCCGACCCCGAACGAAGGCCGCCTGACGGATCGGACCCGGTGAACGTTCGTGGTCAACGCACTAGCGGACGATCTTCTCAGGCATCGCGCGTGCATGATCTTATGATCGTCACCGCCGCCTCCGTCAGCGACAACACGATCGGCATCGACCTACTCGACCGGGCCACCCGCATCTACCCCACTCTCACGAAGGCCTGGGGCGATGCCGGCTTCCGCACCAAGGTCGTCGAACATGGCGCCACGCTCGGCGTCGACGTCGAGATAGTCACCACGGACCCGCAGGTCAAAGGCTTCTCAGTGATCAAACGGCGATGGGTCGTCGAACGCACCATCGGATGGCTCATGCAACACCGGCGCCTGGCGCGTGACTACGAAACTCTCCCGGCCACCTCGGCCACAATGATCCGCATCGCCATGATCGACAACCTCACCAAGAGAGCCGTCGACGAAACCACCCCAACCTGGCAAGACACCTAAAACGGCATAACACACAAACTACGTGAATCAGACGCCCTCTTAGGGCTGGTGTTGAGCCCATTCCGTGCACTCCGTACCGTATTTCGCCTTACGGTCCGGATCCTTATCGAGGAGGTCATCGGCGAGCCAATGACGTTCGCCGTCACTGCTCTGGACGTCCTGCATCACGTAAGACTCAAGGTTCGCTCGCCCCTTGCGGACTCCGGGGTTCTTCTGCTGGGCCTCGTGCCAGTAGCCGAGATCGGCGCAGAACGTGACTGTCATGCGATCCGCGCTGTTCGTCTCGACGCCCATGACCTTGACCCAGATCGGGCCGATCGACGGGTTGTCACTCGTCGAGGTCGCGAAGGGTGCCAGGAACTGCTGGTAGTACCGCTCGGTGTAAACGAATCGCCCGATCGGGCTGACCGTGGTCGAGTCGGTCGCACTCAAATCCCAGTACCGGTACACCAGACCTCGACGTGCTCCGAGGACCGCGTCGACGTCCGGTGTCTTGGACAGGTCCCAGGTGATCGGCAGATCCTTGGTCCCGTTCATCGGCAACTTCCTGTACGCCTCGTCGTAGGTCAGGACGGGCCTAGCGGAGCTTACGGGTGTCGCATGCGAAGCCGTTGGGGTCGCAGGCGGATCATCGCTCGTGCAACTTGCCGTCGTCAGACCGACCGTCACGGCGGCAAGCAGCACGCCGAGAGTCGTCGGCTTGGACCGGCTCGTCCTGCTCCTCACTTGAGAATCTCTCCCGCCCACTCGTAGCCCTTTTGATAGTTGTCCCCGGCGCTATTGGCGGCATTACCCAGCACACTCTGGCCGAGGTGTGCCTTCCACCGCTGCCATTCCTTGATATCGTCGCCGTCCCATGCGCTCACCGGCTTGGGATGGCCGTCCACCAGGAGCCGCTCAGGCAGATCCTCAAGTTTGCCGCTGTCGTAAAGGGCTTGTTCGGTGAGGCCGACCGCGGTGTTTCTGGCGGCCCCAAGCGACTGGCCGACCTCGTACGTGACGTGGCCGGTGTTGTCGACCTTGGCCTGTTCCTCGGCTTGAGACATCAGGCCGTCGACGTACTCTTTGGCCAGGTCACCGGCGACCGGCACCGTGATCTTACTGGTGACCTTACCCATGACCTCGTCGACCAAGCGGCCAGCGATCTTGTAGTGGCTCTCGACCTTGTTGTTGTAGGCCTCGTCCAGTTGGGCGCTGGTGATGTGGTGAACATCGTTCGCTCCCTTGTCGAGCGCACCCATCACACTGCCGTAGTTGTGCGAGACGTTCTCCATCGAGCTCAGGTTGCGGTCAAGGCCGTTGTGCGGGTTCTGCCGGCCAGACAGGATCTCGTCGTAGCTGCCTGCCGCGTACGCAGCCTCGGCCTTGGCGATCGTCTCGTGTGCTCCCGGGTCCTTGCCCAGGTCGGCTAGGAATCGCACCAGGTGGTTGTGGTCGACATCGAGGGTCTGGCCGGGGATCGCATTGTGGCCGTCCGCGATGTTGAGGTTCACGTCGAAGATATAGGCGGATGTGATCTTTGCGAGGTGCTGGCGCAGCTGCGGCTGGATGAGGTCGGAGTGGGCGAAGTCCTCACTCTTGCCGTGACCGGGGATAACACCGTTGTGGTAGCCCTGAGCCTGCTCGTCGACGCCGGTCTCGTAGATGATCGACTCGACGATATGCCGGGCTTGCGGGCTGGGCTCACCAGTGGTGGCAGATTCGAGAGCGGTACCGAAGTCGTCGAGCGCGGTGCTCTTGTAGTCGCCGCCGTGCTGCATCACCTCGTTCGACCAGCCGGAGCCACCGGGAACGTCCGCGTTCCAGTTCCGGTCGGTGAGCAGGTAGTCGAGCCGGTCCAGCCGACCGCCGACCGGGCCGTCCGCGGAGAAACTGGTGACACCGGTGAGCAGGTCTCGAGTAGCCTCCGGATTGCGCGACAGCGCGTCCATCAGGCCGTTCATAGGGTCGTAGCCGGCCGCCACGGTATTGTCGTCATGGCCATGGGTCCAGTCCAGGCGCAGGTTGTCACCGCGTTCAGCGGTCCACAGTCCGCTGTTCTTGCCCTGTGACATCTCGAAATCCACCATGTCCCCGCCGACCGCAGTCAGGAATCGAGCGTCGTATGACCCATTGTGGAGCAGCGGGCTTAGTAGCTGATACCCGTAGACGTTGACATCTTGAGGCGGGCCGTAGGGGCCTACGACGGTCATCTTGCTGCGTCCGGCGGCCATCAGGTCGCCAACCCACTGGCCGGACAGCTCGTGATCACCGGGCACGTAGGTATCCCCGCGCGGACCGGTCTGGGTGCCGGTGTGCTCGGTCGCGGTCGCCAGCATCAAGCCGAGACCGTTCTGCAGGTCACGGACCGTGTCAGCAGTCTCGTTGCTGAACATCCACCCGTCGGCGTCCTTGCCGGGGCCGTCGGGCTGGTAGGTCGCCAGCACGCCATTGAGTTGCAGCAAGCCTTTGGGTCCGAGCGCGGTCAGAAAGTCGTAGTCGAAGACCTTGTCTCGGCCGTACAGGGTGATCAGGTTCCGCAGTTCGTCGAGTTCAGCCGGCGTAGGCCGGTAGTTCGAGTCCAGGAGCTTCTTCGCTAGTTCCTCAGCCCGGGCAGCTGCGCCTGGCGGACTGGCGCCGAAACCGTTCTGAGGCGAAGGCACGTTGCCGTTGATCGTGGCGGCCGTCGCGTCGTCCTGTGCGCGTGCGTACTCCACGACTTGGCGCAGGTCGTTGAGCAGGGTGCCGGTTTCCCGCCCGGTCCGGTCGAGGTCGCCGCCCATGTACGCCGACGCGGGCGCGGTGATCGTGACGGCCACCGAGTCGACGGTGTAGCCAGCGTGCCGCGCCGACTCGACGATTCCCTCCGCCTGGCTCCGCAGGCTCTTCATCGCGTATGCGTGCTGGTCAAACGCGTCGGCCAGGCGTTTCGCTGGCAGATACGTATTTTCCAACTCGGCCCGCAGCATGGCAGCCTTCTGGCGAGCCGCTTCCGATCCACCGCCGTGCGGCCACACCGCAACCAGATCACGGGTGCCCACGATCAGCTGGTCGGTCGCGGTATCGAGACCGCGGGCAACCTGCTGCCAGACGTCGGCTGCACTGTGCCAAGGCCCGGCGTCGAACTCGAGCAGGTCTTGCAGCGTCAGGCCACTCATCGACCCACCTCCGGCCCGTTGGCTTCCAACGCATCGGCACTCGCCTGATCAGTGGACCGATACTTTTTCGACGCCGTTGTCAGAGTTCGGCCGTATTCGTCGACGTGGCTGGCGAGCCGTTGCAGATCAGCGAGCCACGCCGTCTCCGCTTTCTGCGCGGCTGCTGTCGCCGTGGAACCCGTCTGGGGTGCAGGCGCGAGACCGGAGCCGGCCGACTTCAGCGTCTGTTGCAGGGTCGCGGCCGCCTCTGCCACATCTTGACCCGCACCGTGCAACGCTTCGACATCGACCTGCAAAACCAGAGGCTGCACGTTCAACCACTCCCCCGTTCTAGACCGAACCCGACACCTTACAAGAGTCGCGAAACGCGACCGCAGATCGCAGGTAGCCTGACAGGCGCGGAGAGATACAGCGCGACGTGTGCAACCCTGCTGAGGAGAGCAGACCCGCACGCAGACGTGCTGCTCCGGGACCTGGCTGGACGTCACCTGTCTGCAGGCTGGTGAACTGCTGATACGACGAGACGACGGTCTGACCCATCGCACTGGTACACGCCCGTCGCCAACAAAAAGTTCAGCAGTATCGAACACCAGGCAGCCATGCTTTGATCAAGTCCGGGTCTACCCTGGGCGGGTGCAGATCCGTCAATGCGCCTGTCAATCACAATGGTGACCGCGTGTCCGTACATGCCAGATCCGGTATGCGAAGAAGTCTGGGTCGGCCCTGGAGAGGTGCGGATTCAGCAAACCACCGGGTAGTGCGGGTATCCGGGTTGGGGTCGGGGGCAGGACTCCCCTGCAGCGATCACGCATCGCCTCGACGCCGGCTTCCAGCATCTGCTTCATAGGACTATGGCGGGAAGCGACACGGCAGAGGCTGTCGAGTTGCGAGCGGCCGTAGTCGCAGCGGCGGTGGTAGGCGGCGGCTGCTCGCAGAGCGCGTCCCGTTATCAGACGCTGGGGATCCGCAGCATGAGTGTTGGTGATGACACTGAGGTAGTGGTCGCAGACTTCCACCGCGGAGGAGTCGTCGGCTTGGACGCTGAGGTCCGCGCTGACGCCGAGCAAGGTGATCAGGCGAGACCAGTCCGTGCGAGCATCGGTTTCGAGAAGCTGGGCGGCTCGGTGTACGGCGGTAAGCCCGGTAGTGATGTCGTCCTGCTGGTTAAGTAACTCGGCGAGCAAAATCCATAGCTCGGCCTCTATCCCACGGTCGAAATACGGTCCGGCAGCGAGCAGGGACAGCAGATGCTCGGCGGCATGGGCGGGATTGCGCAGGCCGATGCCACGCACCTGGTCAAGTAGCAGGCTCAAGGCCTCGGGCGCAGCCGGCGCCCGGTGAAGTGTCCAGCGCCACGTCCGCGCTCGCCCATTCACCGGATGCCGTCCGCAGTATCGGTGTGCAACTGGGCAGGGCGGTACGGCTTCTCTGAGCCTGCCGTCTGTCCGTTATTGCCGAGGAACAGGCATAGCAATGTTGCGAGTACGTCGATCTGATCCTCTTCGAGGAAGATCTGACTCCGCTCGGCAAGATGGTCAGCGACCCGTTCGGCCGACTGCTGGGCAGCGTTCTTGCTTCCGTGATCAGCGACTCCACTCGGTGACTACCCCGACTGCCACCTTCGGATCCATTCCTCAACCTCTTGCTCCCACCAGACACGCCCCATCTTCAACTCCTGGAACGGCGCTGGGAAGTCGTCACGATCGGCCAGCTGTTGGATCCTCTGCCGAGACACCCCAAGTCGGACTGCAATCTCCCGAGCTCCCACCAACCGCAGAATGGCACTCAGCGGAGCGTCCGCACGTGAGCGCCTCGCCGTGCACACCCACCGTCCGCAGTGGTCGCATGCCTCAAGGCTGTCCGTTCTCCCTGCCCATAGTCGTCCCGTCCGACTGGACGCAACACGTCGATACGAGACCTGCTCATGTTCGATAACACGTTGCCGGTGGCCGCCATCTGAATCCCCTGCACCTTCATCGGCCGCTACCTGCGCTTCACCGCGGAAGACCTAGCCGAGATCATCGCCGCCGGAGCACGCTCCAGCACCTCGGACGACCCGGCTTGATCCCGGCACGGTCAGGCACGTCCATGGACGCCTGACCACTACCACGGTCACCACCCACACCTACGGACATCAGGAGAACCCATGGCATGGGTCGAAAACCGCGGCGACGGCTACCGGGTCCGCTACCGGCGCCCGGACGGCACGGTCGGCACCGACAGCAGCCACACCACCAAGAAAGCCGCCCAGGACCGGGTGAAAGCCGTCGAGACCGAACAGCAGCAGGACACCTATGTCGACCCCAGCGGCGGCAAGATCACCCTCCGCGAATGGGCCGACCTGTGGCTGGCCGCCCACCAGGTCAGCAAAAGCACCGCCGCTAAACACCAGACCTACCTCAAGGTCCACCTCCTACCCCGCTTCGGCGACACCCCGAACAACGACATCACCCGAATGATGGTCCGGACCTGGATCAAAGAGCTCAGCCAGCGCCGGGCACCGGCCACTGTCACCGACATCCTCGCCCTGCTGTCCATGCTCCTGGGCGAAGCCGTCGAAGAACGCCGCATCACCATCAACCCCTGCCGCCGTCTACGCCCCGCCGCCGTCCCGAAAGCCGAACGCCCCTGGGCCACCCCCGCCCAGGTTCTCGCCATCGCCAGCCACCTCAACCAGCCCGAGGCCACCCTCGTCATCACCGCCGCCTACACCGGCATGCGCTGGGGCGAGCTGGTCGGACTGCAACGACACAACTGCGACCTCCGGGACGCCCGCATCCACATCGACCCGAAAGTGGGGGCCCTCCACGAGATCGCCGGCACCCTTGAACTCGGACCACCCAAGACCCCCGCCGCCGTCCGCACCATCGCGCTACCACCGTTCCTGGTCACCCGGCTTCGTGAGCATCTGGACAGCCGCGACCACGTCCACGTCTTCGCCGGCGCCGACGGCGGCCTCCACCGCCGCTCGAACTTCGCCCGACGCTTCTGGCGACCCGCCACCGACGGTGACCCGAAGAAGCTGATCGTCCCCGTCATCCCCGGCATGCATTTCCACGACCTACGACACACGCACAAGACCTGGATGATCGAAGACGGCGTCCCCGAGGTCGCGCAAGCCAAACGACTCGGCCACCGCCTACCCGGAGTCCGCGGCATCTACAGCCATGTCAGCCCCGCCGTCGAACAACGACTCGTCGACGGCCTGCAAAAGCGCTGGGAGGACACCGCGAAACGGTGACCACCTTGGCGACATAGTGGCGCTCACGCAGGGAGCGGACAAATCGTGTTTTGGGAGAGGTCACCATCCAACCGGTGCCGCTGCTCCCCGTTCGCTCCCAAAATCATGACAAAACACCCGCTACAGATGATCTCTGTAGCGGGTATTTTTGCAGCTAGAAGACTATGTGGGCGATACTGGGATCGAACCAGTGACCTCTCCGGTGTGAACGGAGCGCTCTCCCGCTGAGCTAATCGCCCTCAACGAGATGGAACTCTACCGGACCCCGTCCCACCCCCGCGAACCGGGTCCCTGTCATTCGCTCGGCAGCAGGTCGCGACCGACCCTGATCAGGTCGATGTGCAGGCTGAGGCGGACCGTGTAGTAGACCACCGCCGCCACGAAGGCGAGGCCGAGCGCGCCGAGGGCGGCGCGGGCGGCGAGGGTTTGGCGGGCGGCCCAGGTGGTCCAGGTTTTGACGTGCCGGCGGGTGAGGGTGAGGACTGTTTTCGCCCAGGCGAATTCGAGGGACAGGATCGCCAGGCCGAGGATGACGATGGCCCAGCCGGGACCCGGGAACGGGATGAGAACGATGCCGATGGCGACGACCAGGGTGCCGACGGTTCCGACGCCGATCTTCAGAGCGAGCCGCCCGCCGGGGGTGGAACGGATACGGTCGAGCAGACGCACGTCCGTAGCCCTGTCGTCCGGTTTTACACCCATTTCATCCCCCAGTGTCCGGGCGCCCCGTCACTACCCGGGAGGAATGGACGTTACCGGAGTAAGTCAACTGCTGGACCACCCGACGCCGGGCGGAACCGAGTACATGGGCAGAACAGGACAAGATATCTTTTTGCGTCCTGGGCGGAGGGGTTTTCGGAACCGTCTTCCCACTACTGGGTGAGATCAGCGTATGGCGGAGCGTAACGACAGGGATCACCTGAGTATGGGAAACGCGGGGTTCACCAGCCTCGCAGCGGTGCCGGGGGGAGTTCGTCCATGAGTACCATTCGTCCAACGACCGTCGAGGTCGAGACCTCGCTGCGGCTCGTAGCGCCAGACGCGACGGCACTGCCGGTGCGCGCCAGTCTGCGTTACGACCCGTCGGATCCGTATGCGGTCCATGTGTTGTTCCACGCGGAATCAGCCGGTGGGGAAGCCGTGAGCTGGTCCTTCGCGCGGGAACTGCTGGTTACCGGGCTCGACGAGCCCGCGGGTATCGGCGATGTCCGGGTGTGGCCGTGGGCCACGCCGCGAGGGGACTTCGTCGCTCTGGCGTTGTCGTCGCCTGACGGCAACGCGCTGTTCGAGGTGCCGCGCAGTGTCCTGGTCCGATTCCTGCGGCGCACCTATGTGGTGGTTCCGCGTGGCCGGGAATCCGAACACCTGGACGTGGATGCGGCGGTGAATCGCCTGCTCGCCGGTCGGTGACAGACGTCCGTTAGATCACCGGGCCCGCACGGACACTGCCGATCCGTGCGGGTCGTCCTTTTTTCGGGAAAAGTCGGGATCTCCGAAAAGGGATCGGAATCGGACGTATAGCGAATACCGAGGCACGAAACAGACAAATACCCCGGTAAGTGCAGTAAGGGATGCGTCGACGCCGATCGACGGTTACCGTCAGCGTCGATGCCAGCACTCATTCATCGCGCCGAGCGCGTACCAGCCTGTATACCGCCCGCCTGGGCGGGGGTCGGTGCCTGTGCCCTGCCGGTGGCGGCGGGATCCGCCATCGGCCTGCTCGAGTGTCACGCGCTCGTGCTGATCTCCACGGGACCAGTGCATGCCGACGTAGATTTCACGTCCCATCTGGCCGGACCGGGAACGCTGCTCTGGGCGCGCCCCGGCCAGGCCATCCGCTTCCAGACGCCGGGAAAGACGCCAGGAAAGACGCCGGGAAAGACGCCACCGGGGGAGACGACCACGGGCGATACGACCACGGTCGTCTTCCGGCCCGGCCTGTTCCAGCCCGGCGAGTTGCCCGGCCTGCATCCCGACGATCCGGACGGTCCGGCCACGGCTCCGGTGGTGCTCCCTGACCCGGGCGCCTGGAAAGCCGCGATGACGCAACTGGCGGCCGACGCCGAGGGGACCGGCGCCGCCCGGGGCGAGGTGGCCCGGGCTCTGCTCCGGCACCAGCTCGCCGCACTGCTGTTGCGCCTGCGGCTGCTGGACGGCGGCGGCCACGACTCCGGCAATGTGGAGAGCCGCACCTTCGAGCGGTTCCGCCGCCGGCTGGAGGACGGTTATCAGCAGAGCCGGCGGGTCGAGGACTACGCCGACGAGCTGGGCTGCTCGGTGCGCACGCTGACCCGGGCCAGTCTGGCGATCACCGGACGGACCGCGAAACAGGTGGTGGACGACCGGGTGGCCCTGCAGGCGCGGCGGCTGCTGGCCGCCACCGACCTGTCGGTCGCCGAGATCGGCCGGGTCCTCGGCTTCGGGGAACCGACCAACTTCGGGCGGTTCTTCCACCGCGAGACCGGGCTGAGTCCGGGCCATTTCCGCGGCGACTTCCACGAGCGTCCGACCGGGATACCCGGGCAACGACCACCCGCTGACTGAGGATGACCACTCGCTGGCGGAGGGTTAATTCCCACATCGCCCTGGGGTATGTGCACCGGGGCGGCGCGGAGGGGGCAGAATAGTCGCGTGCAGATCTCCGCGCGCGGCGACTACGCGGTCCGGGCCGCCCTGAGCTTGGCTCAGGCCTACCCGTCACTCATGTCCGCCCAGGCCATCGCCCAGGACCAGGAAATGCCCCGCAAGTTCCTCGAGGCGGTGCTCGCTGACCTGCGCCGTGCCGGGGTGGTGCGGGCTCAGCGCGGCGCCGAGGGTGGGTACACACTGTCCCACCCACCGCGGGAGGTGACGATCGGCCAGATCATCCGGGCGGTCGACGGCCCACTCGCCGGGGTGCGCGGTCTGCGTCCCGAGGAGACGCAGTACACGGGGGCCGCCGAAAATCTTCCGAACCTGTGGGTCGCGGTCCGGGCCGCGGTCCGTGAGGTGCTCGACGAGGTGAGCCTGGCCGAGCTCGTCAGCGGGCGGATGCCGGCGCACGTGCGCAAGCTGACCACCCGGCCGGACGCCTGGCAGCCACGCTGACGTTTGTGGATCGACGCGATCGGGAACCGTCCGCCCATCACGAAGCAGCACGATGGGAGCGTTTCCGATGGGCCTCATGTTCCGCAGCCGTAAGAAGTTCGGCCCGCTGATCCTGAACTTCACCGAGAACGGTTTCTCGTCCTGGAGTATCAAGATCGGCCGCTGGTCCTGGAACTCGCGCACCCGCGCGCACCGCGTCGACCTGCCCGGCCCGCTGTCCTGGAAGCAGGACAAGAGCTAGATCTCGGAAGCAGGACAAGAGCTAGATCGGGCTGATCAGCACGTCCCCGCCGAGCCGGCCGTGCGCCGGCTCGCGCGCGACCACCCCGGCGTCGATCATCAGGTGCAGCACGCGATTCGCGTCCGCCGCCCGGTAGACCGTCCCGGTCAGCGCGAACGTCCGCAGGTCGCTCACCGTCGCCGCGCCCACCCGGCCCAGGTACGCCAGGATCTCCCGGCGGAGCGGGCCGGGGTGCGGCTGCAGCGAGATGTCGATGAGGTGGCGTTCCGGGTCGGCCGGGTCGCGCAGCCGGACGCCGGCGAACTCGTCGACCGCCCAGAGCGCCTCCTTGAACTGTTCCAGGCTCTTCCCCGACCCGGTCGCGAACACCACCACCTGCCCGGGTTCCTCCCCGGTCGCCAGCTCGGCCGCGGTGAGCAGCGGAAAACCGGCCGTCCGATAGGGATCCGCCGATGCTCCGGGCGGCAGCACCAGCAGCACCTCCGCCGGTTTCCCGGCGGCAAGGCACGCCACGGTGGGCACCGCCGGCGGTTCACTCGCCGCCCCGGCGTCCAGATAGCCCAGCGTCGGTACGTTCTTGGCCCCGGCCGCCCGTACCGCCACCTCCACCGTGGCGGCGATCGGCAGCACCGACAGTCCGGCCCCGGCACCCGCCTGCTGCTGCACCTCGCCCAGCCGGGGAGTGATTGTCGTCATGTCGTCACCCACCGCCACCATGGACAGTTCCCGCCCGCGGGCCAGGTCCGGCAGGTCGGCGAGCACCCGCACGGCCGCCTCGGCGCTTGCCCCGCCGTCCACGTCGGCGTATCCGTGCACGTAGATGGCCCTACGGCCGCGATGCACCGCGGCCGCGGCCCACGCTTCGAGGTGCCGGACGAGGAGCTCGCGCTTGACCGTCGTGACTGACATGTCGCTGTTCTACCCCGTCCACTCGGCACCGGCCGCCGCGACCCACCACTTGTACTTAGGGTATTCATCCGAGCACTATGAGGTACGTGGCTCCTCCCCTCGCCGAACTCACCGCTCAGGCTCAGTCCCTGTCGTCGGCCGGGGATCTCGCCGGCGCCCGGGCCGTGCTGGCCGAGGTGCTGCGCTCCGCCGACGCCGATCCCCGCCGTGCCACCGCCGAGCTGGCCACCGCCGCCGCGCTGTTCGCCCGGGTGCTGATCGCGCTCGGCGACCCGCAGTCGGCCCGGCTCTGGGCCGCCTTCGCGCACGCCGCCGAGGAGCAGTTGCACGGCACGCGGGACGAGCGGACGATCGCCGCGGCCGCCCTGCACGCCGCCGTCCTGCACCGGATCGGGCAGTACGGCCGGGCCGCCCTGGTCTATCACGACCTGGTCGGCGAGCTGGCGCACGTCGACGACCCGGACGCGCCGCGGGTGCTGGCCGCCGAGGCCGACCTGGCCACCGCCGAGCACGCGGCCGGGCACTGTGCCGCCGCCCGCGCCCGGCTCACCGACGCCTGGCGGCGCCACCGGCGCCGGTACGGCGAGGAGTCACCGGCCGGGATCAAGATGCTGGCCCGGCTCGGCGCGATGGAGCGGGAGTGCGGCCGGGACGCCGCCTCCCGCGACCACCTGGCCACCGCGCTGCGGCTCAGCCACGAGTACCTGCCGGCGGACCATCCGCTCGCGCTGCAGGCGGCCGCGCTGGCCGACGGCGAACGCTCCGGCCGGCACACCTGCGGACGGATGACCCGGCCGTCGCGCGACGACGACACCGAGCTGCGCCCCGGCGGGTTCCGGCCGTTTCCGCGCCGTCCCACGGTGCCCGACCCGGACGCGGTCGGCAGCGGGTCGCGGCGATTCCCGCCGGCCCCGGACGACACCTTCGACGACGCCGGTCAGCCGCCGCCGGACAACCTGGCGACCGACCCGAACGGCACGGTCTATCAACAGCCGTTCTATCTGAGCGACCTGAGCCTGCCGGGTGATCCCGCCGGCCGGCACGCCCGCGCCGACACGCCACCCCCGCTGCCCGGGCGGAAGGCTCCGGAGTACGGCCCGGACGGGCGCCCCGTGCCGATCGGCACCGCCCGCCCCGCCCGGCCCCGTCGGGGCGGGCATCCCGCGCTGCTGGCGACGGTGCTGGCCGGCGGGGTCGCGGCGGCCGCCGCCGTGGTGATCCTGACCCTGCCGGGGGCGGACGGCGCCACCACCGCGCCGGCGCGGCCGGCGGCCGCGGCCCGGCCGACCGTCACCACGGCCGGTCCCGGCTCCCCCGGCGCGCCGGAGCACCTGACCCTGCGGGACAGGGGCGACAGCGTATCGCTGACCTGGGTCTATCCGGCTTCGGCGCGGGGCCGGGTGGTGATCTCCGGCGGCCGGGCCGGGCAGCGGCCCGGCGAGTTCCAGCGGTTGCCGGCCGGCGCGGTCGACTACGAGGTCTACAGCCTGGACAGCGCCGTCGACTACTGCTTCACGGTCGCCGTGCAGTCGGCCGGTGGCGCGCTCGCCGCCTCCGCCCCGGTCTGCACGGCCCGATGAGTCCGCAACCGGATCGCACCCGTCCGGGACCCACCCTGCCACCCGGGCCCCGGAGTGTTGACCGTCACGGCGACCACAGCAGGAAGTAGGGACAGTGACGACGGAGACGGCGAACTGTGTCCCCACCGGGTTGGCTCAACTCGGTGCCCTGGAGGCTGCCGTGGTGGACCTCGAGACCCGCCCGCACTCGCAGTTCCGGACGGTGATCGAACCGGCCCGGGTGATCCGCCGGCAGGCTGAGGAGCTCGGCGCCGAGGAGCTGTACCACCGCGCTGAGCTGCTGCTCGCCTCGGTGGACCTGCGCGAGGGCCGGATCGGCGAGGGTGGCCAGACGGCGCACCGCGTCCGGGTCTGGGCGGAACAGCACGATTCGCCGTATCTGCTGGCCCGGGCCCACCGGCAGCTGTCGGTCTTCTACCGGTTCGTCGGTGACGCCGCCGACGGTCTCAAACACGCCGTGCAGTGCGTCGCGCACCTGCGCGACGACTTCCCCACCACGATCCGCGCCCAGCACCTGATGTCGCTGTCGGTGGCCCTGGAGGAGACCGGTTCCCGGGCCGACGGCGAACGCCGCTGCCGGGAGGCGCTGGCCCTGACCATCGCCGCCGGCGACCATGAGATGACCATCATGGCGCTCAACAACATGGTCTACAGCGCCTACGAGAACGACGACGAGCCGACCGCCCGCGCGCTGGTCGCCCAGATGCACGACATCCAGTCCCGCACCGGCCACCGGTTCGGCGCCGGCGAGCTGGACACCCTGGCCCGGGTCGAGCTGATGGGCGGCCACTACGACGAGGTGGAGGCGCTGCTCACCCCGGTCCTGGCCGACCTGGTCGCGGCCAACGAGGGTGACGCGATCGCCGAGTGCCGACTCACCCTGGCCCTGGCTCGCCGGCTGGCCGGCCGCTACCCGGAGGCGCAGACCGCCCTGGACGACAACCTGCGCATCTGCGAGGAGCGCGGGCTGGCCGCGGTCCGCGCCCGGATCCGCGAGGAGCAGGCCGCGCTGTACGCCGCCACCGGCCGGTTCGCCGAGGCATACGAGGCGCACCGGGTGTTCCACGCGGAGACGACCGCGCTGCTGTCGGTGCAGCGGGACGCCCGGGCCCGCGCCCTGCAGGCCGTCTTCGAGGCGAACGAGGCCCGCCGGGCCAGCGAGCACTTCCGCGAGATGGCCCTGCGGGACGCCCTCACCGGGCTCTACAACCGCCGGTACGTCAACGAGCGGGTTCCCGCCCTGCTCGCCGAGGCCGCCGAGCGGCACACCCCGCTGTCGCTGGCGATCCTCGACCTGGACCACTTCAAACGGGTCAACGACACGCTGTCGCACGCCACCGGCGACACCGTCCTGCAGCACGTCGCCGAGCTGCTGGAGGAGGCCATCCCGGGCGCCGGCCTGGCCGCCCGGATGGGTGGCGAGGAGTTCCTGCTGGTCTTCCCCGGCATCGGGGCGGACGAGGCCGCGGTCCGCTGCGAGCGCCTGCGCCTGCGGATCCGCGCGCACGCCTGGGGACCGATCACCGGCAGCCTCCCCGTCACCACCAGCATCGGCGTGATCACCTCGCCGGACGGGCACGGGACGCTGTCCACGCTGCTGTCCGAGGCGGACCGCAACCTGTACGCCGCCAAGCGCAGCGGCCGCGACCGGGTGGTCGCGCATCTGACCGCCTGAGCGCGCCGTCACTCGCCGACGGCGCCCACCGAGAGCTCGACGACGATGTCCAGGTGGCCGACGTGCCGGGCGTACTCCTGAACCAGGTGGAACAGGATGCGCTCCAGGGTCGGCGGCTCGGCGCCGTCCCAGCGCGGGCCGGGCTGCCCGACCGCGGACAGGCCGGTCTTCGCGATCACCGCGTCGGTGTGGGCGCCCTGCGCGCGCAGCGCCTCGGCCAGGTCGGCGAAGGACTCGTCCGGCGACACGTACCAGCGGTCGACGTTGCGGTCACCCCACGGATCGTCGAAGGCCACGCCCTCGAATCCCCACTCGATCCACCGCAGTTCGACGTACCGCAGATGTTTGACGAGCTCGACCGGCGACCAACCGGAAGGGAGCCGGCTGCCGCGGCGCTCCCCCTCGGGGAGCGCCGCGACCTTGGCGAGGAGCGTCTCGCGGAAGTACGCCAGGTAGCCCGTGAAGACCTCGGCGGTGCCGCCGGCCGGACGGGTCGGCGACGGAAACTCGATCGTCATGGGAGCGAGTATGCGTTCCCGGACGGCGCAACGCCGCGCGACAGGCCTTCACTTTCCTCCGGATGACGTCCGTAACACAGCGGAAACGCATGAGGTCCCGGCCCGAAACCGTGGCTGGCGAGTCTGTATCCCGCTGATCGTAGGATGCCGCGCCCTGGAGGAAAGCATGCCCGCTCACCTGGACTCCGGGGACACCGCCTGGCTGCTGGTCAGCGCCGCGCTGGTGCTGCTCATGATTCCCGGCCTGGCGCTGTTCTACGGCGGCATGGTGCGGATCAAGAGCACCCTGAACATGCTGATGATGAGCTTCGCCTGCCTGGCGGTGGTCAGCATCATCTGGGTGCTGTACGGATACTCGCTGGCCTTCGGGCCGGACGCCGGCGACGGTCTGATCGGTGGCCTGACGCTGGCCGGCATGACCGGCATCGGTCCCGGCTCGCTCAGTGGCTCCTCCCCCACCCTGGTCTTCGCGGCCTTCCAGATGATGTTCGCGATCATCACGGCGGCCCTGCTCAGCGGCGCCATCGCGGACCGCGCCAAGTTCAGCACCTGGGTGGTGTTCGTGGCCGTCTGGGTGACCCTGGTGTACGCCCCGATCGCCCACTGGGTCTTCACCCCGGACGGCTGGATCGCCGCCCACCTGCGCATCCTCGACCTGGCCGGCGGCACCGTCGTGGAGATCAACTCCGGCGCGTCGGGCCTGGCCCTGGCGATCGTCCTCGGTCAGCGGCTCGGTTTCCGCTCCGATCCGATGCGCCCGCACAGCATGCCGCTGGTCGTCCTGGGGGCCGGGCTGCTGTGGTTCGGCTGGTTCGGCTTCAACGCGGGTTCGGCACTCGCCGCCAACGGCTCGGCCGGCCTGGCCTTCTTCAACACCCAGGCGTCCGGCGCCGCCGGCATCGCCGGCTGGCTGCTCGTCGAACGCCTCCGCGACGGCCATGCCACCACCCTGGGCGCGGCCTCGGGCGCGGTCGCCGGCCTGGTCGCGATCACCCCGGCCTGCGGCTCGGTCAACCCGCTCTGCGCCCTGCTGATCGGCGTCGCGGCCGGGGCGCTCTGCGGGTACGTCGTGGGCCTCAAGCACCGCCTCGGACTGGACGACTCGCTCGACGTCGCGGGCGTGCACGGCGTCGGCGGCTTCCTCGGCACCATCCTGATCGGCCTGCTGGCCACCGCCACGGCCACCGGCGGCCCCCGCGGCCTGCTGTTCGGCGGCGGCCTGTCGCTGTTCGGCCGGCAGGCCGCGGCCGCGGTCACCGTCGCCCTGTTCTCGTTCGGCGCCACCTGGCTGATCGCCACCGTCCTGCACCGCACCATCGGCTTCCGCGTCGACCCCGACCACGAACACGGCGGCCTCGACCTGGCCATCCACGGTGAGACCGCCTACGACCTGGGGGTCGGGGGCGGCCACACCACCCACGCCGCCCGACCGTCGTCGCACCACCACGCCCCGGCCGACGCCTGAACGCCACCCGACCGTCGCCGCACCGCCACGCCCGCGGCGCCGACACCTGAACGCCACCCGACCGTCGCCGCACCGCCACGCCCGCGGCGCCGACACCTGAACGCCACCCGACCGTCGCCGCACCGCCACGCCCGCGGCGCCGACACCTGAACGCCACCCGACCGTCGCCGCACCGCCACGCCCGCGGCGCCGACACCTGAACGCCACCCGACCGTCGCCGCACCGCCACGCCCGCGGCGCCGACACCTGAGCGCCGCCCGGCCCCGAGTCGCGGCGATCCCGGCGTTCCGGTTGACAGGTCCGGGCCGGCGGCGGCGACAATGCGGCGTGACCACTCGGATGCTCACTCCCTGGTGGCGGACGCGGACCCCGTCCGCCGCCCCGTCCACCGGCAGCACCGCCGCCACCCCGATCCTCGACTGGCCGAGCCCGCCGCTGACCGAACTGCTGGCCGCCCTCGGCCCCGTCACCGACCCGTGGGACCGGCTGCGGTCCGCCCACACGCTGATCGCCGCCCGGGTCCGCCCGGTCTACGCGGTCGACGACCAGCAGCCGGTTTCGGTGACGCTGACCCGCGGCCGCGGATCGTGCAGTCAGCGGCTGGCGGTGCTGGAGGCGGTCGCGCGGGCGTCGGGTGTCGCCACCCGTTGCCGGGCCCTGGTGGTGGACGGGCGGTTCTGGTATCCGCGGTTTCCCCGGTTGCGCCGTCTCGTTCCCGCCGAGGTGCTGCTGGCCTGGCCGGAGTTCCGGCTCGACGACCGGTGGGTGCCGGTCACCGAGTTGTTCGGTTCGGTCGAGCAGCTGAGTGCCGGCGGCGGTGGTTTCACCAACAGTGGCGGGGAGACCCTCTTCGACGCGGTGGCGCGGACCGCCGTGGACTGGGACGGGGTGACCAGCACGCCGGGCGGCTGCTCGTCGTGTGACCTGTCCGCGACGGTGCTCGCCGATCTCGGTCGCTTCGATTCCCGCGATGAGGTGTTCGCCGGGTATGGCCAGACCATGTGCTGGGGCGCCCGGACCCTCGGCGGGCCGATCCTGAGCCGGTGGGCGCCCGGCCGGTGACCGGCGGTGCGCCGGCCCCGACGGTGGCGGATCGTCCGGACTATCCGCGCGCCGCCCGCCGCAGCAGGTCGCCGGCCGTCCCGGTCATGTACCAGCCGTAGGCCGCGGTCGCCGCCGCGGCGCCGACCGCCACCCAGGCGTCGACCCGGGCCGCCGGCAGGTCGGTGACGCCGGTCAGGATCAGGCCGGCGACGGCGACCAGGCAGGTCCAGGCGGCGATGTAGAGATCGACACGGCGGCGGAACAGTCGCGCCATCGGGAAGAAGTGCAGCCCGACGATCAGGGCGATGGCCGGGACGACGTAGTCGCTCCTGCCGGTGGCCCCGAGCAGGAGCACCACCACCCAGATGGCCGCGGCCTCCGCGCCGAACAGCAGCCCGAAAGTCCGGCCGCTGGTACGCCGTTGCCGCTGCTGTTCCTCGGACAACTCGGCCGGGAAGGCGTGGCGGGATCGGATCAGCTGGACGGCCCGCCCGACGAAGCAGAGCACGCAGGCCAGGGCGATCGCCGTGGCCGACCAGGCGGCCGGTGCGGCCCACCCGGCGAAGAGGTTGGACACCCAGGCCAGGGTGAAGAAGCTCATCATCATCAGGCCGGAGACGGTGCTGGTCACGACGACGCGCGGTGGCACCGTCAGCTGGTCGATCATGATCGACAAGCTAGCAGCACTGCCGGACGACGTGCGGATCCGATGTCACGGCCATTCGCCCCCTACGCTCAGGTGCGGTTCCAGCGGTAGCGGCCGGCCCAGAACAGGGCGAAGATCGGGATGAACAGGAACAGCGCCGCCCACAGCGCCAGCGGGTGGATCAGGCCGGCGAAGGCGATCAACAGGTACACCGCGATCGGCCCGACCCCGACGAGGACCAGCACGGCGAGGTGGGCGATGTTCACCAGGAACCGCTGCCGCAGCGACGCGTCACCCTGAGCCGCCCAGCCGTGATATCCGGCGGAGGTGGCGTCGCTCAGCGGGTCGTGCCACCGGTCGTGATACTCCCAGCCGACCGGGGCGCCGAGCCGCCGGCCGAGGGCGGCCCGCAGCCGGGCATCCCACCGCCGGTGGTAGACGATCGACAGCGTGAGGTACCCGACCAGGTAGACCACGGTCAGGATGGCGGACGGCACCAGCGGCAAGCGCACGCCCGACAGTATCGACGCGTCTAAAGGTCGAGGTCAACGCGTACCGGATAATGGTCGGAGGCGTGCTCCGCGGCACCGCCCCGGACCACCCGCATGTCGTGCGCCCCGTCGGCCACGGCGGGGGTGGCGAGCACGTAGTCGAGGCGCATCCCGCCGAACTCGCGGCCGCCGCCCTCGGTGGTCGGCACGGTGCGCCCGTCACCGCTGCCGGCCCGGCTCCACAGGTCGACCAGGCCGGCGTCACCGAAGGCGGCCAGTGCCCGGCTGTCGACCGTCCCGTCCGGGTACAGGTGGCGTTTGCGGAACATCGACTGCTGGCTGGCCAGCGCCTCGGTGTGGTCGCTGACCGGGTCGAGGCCGTTGAGGTCGCCGGCCAGCAGCACCCGCGCCGACCTGGCGTGCCGGGCGGCCAGCCAGCGGGCCTCGCGCATCCGCCGGTACGGCGAGAACGGGTCGAGGTGGGCGCTGATCACGGTGAGCGGGCCGGACGGCGTGGCCACCACGACGACCGCCGCGGCGTGGTGCAGCCGCCAGGTGACGCCGGTGGTGCGGGTGATCCGCAGCGGGTCGCGGACGAGCACCCCGACCGGCATCCCGAAGCCGGACCGCGCCAGGTACGGGGTCATCCCGACCGCCGAGGCGAGTTCGTGCATCCGCCGTTCGCCGCCCCGCTGGAAGTCGCGCAGTTCCTGCAGGGTGAGGATGTCGGGTTTCTCGGCGGCGATCACCTCGGCGATGGCCGGCAGCCGGAAACGGTGCCCCCGGTCCACCCCACCGGTCTTGATGTTCCAGGTCATCATCCGCATCAGGTGACCACCAGTTGCTTGTTCTCGACGGCGGCCTCGGTGGCCGTCACGGCGTGGGCGTTCGGCCGCACCGTCCAATACAGCACGTTGATCCAGGCGGAGGCGAGCAGCAGCGCGCCGAACACGTCGGTCGGGTGGTGTTCGCCGCGGTACATCCGGGACAGGGCGACGCCGAGCGGCATCACCACGGCGAGGACCACGAAGATCCACCGCCAGGGCTGCCGGACCCGGGCCAGCACGATGATCGCGATCGCGGTCCACAGGCAGAGCGTGGCCGCGATGTGCCCGGACGGGAACGACGAGGTGGGCATCTGCCCGTCCAGCTGGGCGGCCTCCGGCCGGGGCCGGCCGACCGCGGCGGCGCTGGTCAGGAACAGGCTGAGTTCGCCGAACATGGCCAGGACCAGGAACAGCACCGGCCGCCACTGCCGCCACAGGGCCAGCGCGATCGGGCAGAAGATCAGCGAGACGGCCAGGATGGCGTGGGTGTCGCCGGCCTTGCTCCACCCCCAGCTGATCTTGTCGAGGCCCGGGGTGCGGAAGGTCTGCAACCAGCGGTCGAAGGCGTTGTCCCAGCCCGGGTTCCAGTGCGTCACGGTGTAACCCACGCCGTACAGCAGTCCGAAGGTGAGCACCCAGCCGACGAGGATCTCGGCGCCCTTGGCCCACGGGTGCGGCAGCACGGCCTCCTCGGCCGGGGCGATCTCCAGGTTGTGCGAGGCCTCCGGCTCCAGGCCCTCCTGCAGCACGTTCTCGGTGCGCTGGCCGCTCTCCCGGCGCCAGACCCGGAACGCGTACGCGGTGGTGCCGATCCAGGCGATGCCGAGCATCCAGCCGGCCAGGACGTCGGAGAGGAAGTGCACCCCGAGGGCGATCCGGCTGAAACCGATCAGCGCGACGATCAGGCCCATCAGACCCAGGAAGACATAGCGGCCGTACGACCTGAAGACCGGCAGGAGCACCAGCGCCAACATCCCGTAGACGACCATCGAGCCGAGTGCGTGTCCACTGGGGAAGCTGTTGCCCGGCGCATGCGCCACCGGCGACTCCACCACCGGCCGCACCCGCCCGACCAGCGTCTTCAGCGACGGGTCCAGGATCAGCGCGCCCGCCCCGGTGACCACCAGGTACAGCGCGAGCCGCCGCTGGCGCCGGATCAGCAGCATCACCACCACGACGGTGACCAGCGAGATCATGAAGACCCGGCCGCCGAACGAGGAGATCTGCTGCAGGATTTTCACCGTGACGTCGGAGCCGGCCACCTGGTGGTTGAGCCCGTCCGCCACCGCGTGGTCGAGGCTCTGCAGCGGGGTCCAGTGGAACCGCACCAGGAGCAGCAACGAGGCGAACCCGAGCCCGACCACGATCACCGCGATCAGGCCCAGCACACTGCGTTCGGCGAAGCGCCGCGCTTTCACATCGGACACGGCACGCGTGCTTACCCCGTCGGCTCGCTCGGTACACCGTCGGTGCGCTGGGCGGGAACTCCGGCAGGCTCCCACTGGTCGGGCTGGGCCGGTTTCGCCCCGACCCGGCGGGCTTCGAGCTGGGCGGCGAAGGCCAGGCCGACGAAGAACGCGATGCCGGTCAGGTTGGCCCAGAGCAGCAGCGCCATCATCGCGGTCAGCGGGCCGTAGGTGGCGCCGAAGCTGCCGCTGATCCGGATGTACCCGGCCAGGGACAGGCTCGCCGCCCACCACAGGACGGTCGCCACCACCGCGCCGAACAGCAGCCAGGACAGGGCCGGCTGCTGGCGGCGTGGCGAGTGCCGGAACAGCGCGCCGACCGCGCAGACGATCAGCGCCAGACTCACCGGCCAGCGCGCCACCTCCCAGCCGAAGTGGATCCACCCGCCGAAATGGAAATGTCGCTCGGCCGATTCGCCGGCCGCGTGCCCGGCCACCAGCAGCAGGAAGCCGAAGAGCGCGGGCAGGCCGGCGACCAGCGCGAGCACCGTGGCCCGGGTGTACTTCTGCAGGGCCGGCCGGTCCCGCTCCACCCCGTAGATCCGGTTGGCGCCCCGCTCCACCTGTGCCATCGCGGTGGTCAGCGCGACCAGGCCGGTGATCAGACCCAGCAGCAGGGCCAGCTCGCCGGCGTGCTCGGTGCGCTTGTCGTCGGCCAGCAGCTCCCGCACCAGCGGCTCGCTGGCACCCGGGGTCAGCGCGATCACCGTGTCGGCGACCACCTGGCCGCCGGACCTCGCGCCGAGGTCGGTGGCGAGGCCGGAGAGGGCGATCAGGAACGGGACGATGGCCAGGCACAGTTGCAGCGCGAAGGCGCGGGAGTGACTGAAGCCGTCGCCGTACCGGAACCGGATGAACGCGTCGCGCAGCAGCGGCCAGCCGCCGTAGTTGCGCAGGGCCAGGAACGCGTCCTCGGCCGACAGCTCGTCACCGGCCATGGTCCGGGTCTCCGGAACCGGCTCGGTGCTGCTCACAACGACTTCGCCCGTTTCGCGGTCGCCTCCGCGTCATAGGCCAGGTCCGGGTCCGCGTCGGGTTGCGGCACACAGAGCAGCAGAGCCCGATGGCGTACGGAGATCTTCATGGCCTTGCCGGGGGCGATCAGATCCCCGTCGAGCTGCCGGGGCTGGGCCCGGTTGCTGTAGATCTCCACCCGGCTCGCGGTGAACGTCTCCATCAGCGGCACCCGCTCCCGCCGGCTGGCCACGCCGGCGGCCAGCTGCAACCAGTGGAACAGGTTGTTGGGGCTGATGATCGCGACGTCGAGCTGCCCGTCGTCCGGCGCCGCGCGCTTGAGCAGCCGCACCCCGCCCTGGAGCCGACCGACGTTGCCGACGATCACGGTGCGCGGCCGGCGCGGCATCGGCGCGCCGCCGTCCAGCCGGATCCGCACCCGCATCGGCCGGTCCAGCAGGTGCTTGGCCGCCCCGACCAGGTAGGCCGGCCAGCCGATGTGCTTCTTCGCCTTCTCCGAGGTGTCCTGCAGCATCATCGCGTCGAAGCCCATCCCGGCCATCACCACGAAGCACTGGTCGCCGATCACCCCGACGTCGATCCGGCGACGGCCGCCCTCCAGCGCCACCTGCAGCCCGGTCGCCGGGTCGGTGCCCAGGCCCAGGTTGGCGGCGAGCAGGTTGCCGGTGCCGGCCGGCAGCACGGCGAGCGCCACGTCGGTGCCGGTCAGCGCGGTCACCACGGCGGTCACCGTGCCGTCGCCGCCGCACGCGAAGACCAGCTCGGCGCCCTCGGCGACGGCCCGCTTCGCCTGGCCGCGGCCGGGGTCCTCGGGGGTGGTCTCGAACCACGCGGGCTCCGGCCAGCCGGCCTTGGCGAGGGTGGTGCGCAGCGTCTGCCGCAGTTGATCAAGATCGGTCACCTTGGCGGGGTTCACCACAACGGCCGAGCGGGGTCCTGTCACGGCCCCATATTGCCGGAGCAACGTCACAGCTGCGACTCAGGACTCATCCCGTCCCGGGAAGGGCACACTTTCACCGGTGAGCCCACTGACGTACGCCCCGGTCGGCCCGACCCGCCACGGCCCGCCGCCGGACGGCCACCGCCCGCCGCGCCATCGGGCCGGGCCCGGGTCCGGCGCGGCGGTCTCCGCCGCGGCCGGCGAGGCGGCGGCGACCGGTCGGCTGCCGCGGGCCACCGGCGCGCGGGTCCGGGCCGACGCGCGCCGGTGCGGACGGGCGGCCCGGCGGCTGGGTACCGTGGGCCGGTGAGCACGACATCGGTCACCTGGTGGGGGCACAGCACGGTGTGGCTCGCCGACTCCGGGGTCACCCTGCTCACCGACCCGGTGCTCACCGGCCGGCTCGCCCACCTGCGGCGGATGGCCGGCCCGGCGCCCGTCCTGGCCGGCGTGCCGGACGCGATCCTGCTCTCCCACCTGCACGCCGACCACTTCCACGTGCCCTCGCTCAAGGCCGTCGGCGGTGAGCCGCTGCTGGTGGTGCCGGCCGGCGCGGCGGCGTTCACCGCACGGACGCTGGGCCCGGGCGTCGCGGCGCGCTGCGTGGAGCTGGCCCCCGGCGACGAGGTCACGATCGGCGCGGTCCGCGTCCGCGCCGTTGCGGCGCGGCACGACGGCGGGCGCGGCCCGTGGTCCCGGGAGCGGGCCGCGGCCGTCGGCTTCGTGGTCGAGGGCGCTTCGCGGTCGTGGTACGCGGGCGACACCGGCCTGTTCGACCAGATGCACGACCTCGGCCCGCTCGACCTGGCGCTGATCCCGGTCGGCGGCTGGGGCCCCAGCCTGGGCGCGGAGGGCCACCTGGACGCCCGGGACGGCGCCGAGGCGCTGCGCCGGGTCAAGGCGTCGTGGGCGGTGCCGGTGCACTACGGCACGCTGTGGCCGATCGGGATGGGCCGGATCCGCCGGCACATGTTCGACGAGCCCGGCACCCGGTTCGCCGAGTTCGCGGCGCGCGCCTGCCCGGACACCCGGGTGCGGGTGCTGGCCCACGGCGAGACGCTCACCGTCGGACCGGCCGCGTGATCGCCACTCTCGGGGCGCTCGGCTGGCTGTTCGCTGTGGTCTGCTTCGGTGCGATCATCCCGATCGTGCCGACCGGCGCCGCGGTCAGCGGCGCCGCCACCCTCGCCTTCCACGAGCACCACCCGATCACCATGGTGTTCGTGCTGGCCGCCGGCGCCGCCGGGGCCTACGTCGGCGACCTCGCCATGTACGCGATGTGCCGGTTCGGCGGCGAGCAACTGGCCCGGCGGCTGCGCTGGCTGCGCGACGAGGAGCATCTGGCCGCGGTCAAGGACCGGCTGCGGGACCGCCAGGTCCCGGTCCTGCTGGTCTCCCGGCTGATCCCGGGCGGCCGGGTGCCGGTGCTGCTCGCGGCCGCTTTCGCGGGTCTGTCCTGGCGCACCTTCGTGATCGCCAACCTGCCGGCCTGCGCGCTGTGGTCGGTCGTCTACGCCGCGATCGGCGTGGCCGGCGGCTCGGTGTTCCCCCGGCCGTGGCAGGGCGTGCTCGCCGCGATCGTCCTGATCCTCGTCATCAACCAGGCGATCACCTGGTGGAACAGGCGGACGTCTAGTACTTCAAATACGTCCGGGTCATCTTGATCGCCTTCTCGATCACCACCTCGCCGGCCGCCTGCGTCCTGTGCCCGTGCGACAGGATCGCGATCGAGACGTCGGTGTCCCCGCCGGTGATCCGGCCCACCGAGTTGACGATCCACAGTCCGTGCTCGGTGGAACGGTCCAGCCAGCCGTTCTTCACGGTGAACTGCTCACCGGAGCGCGCTGCCGCCGGCACTCCCCACTGCTGGCCCTTGTCCACCGTGCTCATCAGGGTGTGCGCGTACGCCCGGGACTTCGCGCTCAGCGGACTCTTGTCGGCGACCAGCTGGGACAGCAGCTTCACCTGATCCGTCACCGTGGTCCGGGTCAGGCCCCAGCTGGAGTTCACGGTGGTCTGGGTCAGCCCCATCCGCTTGTCGCACCGCTGCACCCCGGCCTGCCTTCCGAGATGCCCGAACAGGTCGGTGGTGGAGTTGTTGTCGCTGAGCCTGATCATCTTCTTCGCCCGGGAGTCCTCCCAGGCGGTCAGCTGCCGCCCGCCGTCCTGCGCGGTCAGCAGCAGGCAGGAGAGCACCTGCACCTTGACGACGCTGGCGGTCTCGTAGCTCTTGTCGCCGCGGAACGCGTACAGCTGACCGGTCTTCTTGTCGAGCACGGCGACGGAGAACTCCGGGACGGTCGCGGCATACTTCCTCAGCGCCGCGTCCAGCGCCTTGACCTGCTTGTCCCGTGCGATCCTGGCCAGCTCGGCGGCGCTCGGCCCGGCCGGCGACGCACCCGCACTGCTGCCGGCGCCGGTCCCGGCGGCGGTGCCGGTGCTACTCCCGGTCAGATACGTCGCGCCGGTGTCCCCGCTGCCCATCACACCCTTGGCCAGCACGGCCACACCTCCGACGGCGACCACGGCGGCAAAGATCAGAATCCAATGGGGGGTACGTCGCACGCCAGCCATGATGCACTGCCCACACCGATTATGGGTGTGCTGCCGACTATGAATCGTCCACAGATATCCGAATTTCGACGGTGAGCCGCAGCACCACCACGTTCCGTCACCGGCGCGCGGTGCCGGCCGGGCGCAGAATGGACCCATGGCGTCCCTGCTGTCCCGAGCTGTCCACCTGTCCCGCGTCGCGCTCAGCGCCCCCGCGGTCGCCGCCGACCTCACCCGGGCCGCGATCGGCCAGGTCATCTCCACCGCGGGCGCCGTCGCCAGCCTCCCGGTCCGCGCCGCCGGCCTCCTCGGCCAGGCAGAGCTCCTGGTCACCCGGGCCGGCCTGGCCGTCGCCCGGACCGAAGACCTCCTGCACCGCGTCGCCACGGTGACCACCTCGGCCGAGACCACGGTCGCCGACGTCCGCGACATCACCACGGCCGCCCGCACCGCCATCGCCGAGGTCCAGGCGATCACCGCGGCGGCGCAGACCGCGGTCGGCGAGATCCAGGCCATCACCACCACGGCGCACACCGCGGTCGGCGAGATCCAGGCGATCACCACGGCGGCGCAGACCGCGGTCGGCGAGGTCCGGGCCATCACCACCGCGGCGAGCCTCGCCCTCGACGAGGTCGGTGCGATCTCCTCGGCGGCCGGCGACATCGTCCACCGGGCGGGTGCCACCGCCGACGCCGCCGGCACCATCATCATCGAAGCCGGCACTTTGACGACCTCAGCCGCCGAGATCGTCGCCGAGGCCGGCGCGGTCAGCGCCGCCGCCCGGGGCCTCGTCGGCGACGCGGGAGCCGTCGCGGCCCGCGCCGCCGCCGTCGTCGACCGCGCCGGCCAGGCCGCCACCGACGCCACCGAGCTCCTCGACGACTACGCCCCCACCCTGCGCAAAGCGGCACCGCTCGCCGCCCGCTTCATCGACGAGCTCACCCCGGAGGAGGTCACCGCCGCCATCCGGATGGTCGACGAACTCCCCGCCCTGCGCGACCACATGGTCAACGACGTCATGCCGCTGCTCAGCAAGCTCGACCAGGTCGGCCCCGACCTGCACAAACTCCTCGAGGTCACCGAGGACCTGCACCTGGCCATCGCCGGCCTCCCCGGCCTGAAACTCCTCCGCCGCCGCGGCGAGGAACGCACCGAGGACCACCACGTCAAACCCTGACCCACCAGCACCCAGCCCGGTTCAGCCCGACTCAATCCGGCTCGATCCAGCTGGACTCGGCGGGGCTCAGTTCGGTTCAGCCCGACTCAATCCGACTCGGTCCAACTGGACTCGGCGGGGCTCAGTTCGGTTCAGCCCGACTCAATCCGACTCGGTCCAGCTGGGCTCGGCTGGGCTCGGTCGGGCTTCATTCGGCTCGGTCCAGCTCGGCTGGGCCGGCCTCAGTCCGGCTCGCCTCGGCTGGGCTCGCGATGGGCAGCGCCGATGGTGAACGCCGGCAAAGGGCAGCGGCGGGATCGCTGACCGCGACCCCGCCGCCGGGACCTTGCGTGCCGCCCGGCCCTGCGTCGGAGAGTCGGACTTGGGATCAGTCTTACTTCCCGCCGGGCGACGCGCGAAGGCCGCGAGGGGCCGGCCTCCTGAGCGAAGGCCGGCATCTCGAAGGTGAAACCGTTTGGCCCGGAGGCTCGGAGGCCCGGAGGCCCGGAGGCCCGGAGGCCCGGAAGCCCGGAGGCTGGGGCCGCGGGTCGGTCAGTAGACCGAGACGCCGTAGACGCTGAGGGGCTCGACGACCGGCTGGAAGTAGGTGACGCCGCCCGAGGTGCAGTTTCCGCTGCCGCCGGAGGTGAGGCCGAGGGCCGTGGTGCCGGAGTACAGGGAGCCGCCGCTGTCGCCGGGTTCGGCGCAGACGGTGGTGCGGATCAGGCCGGAGACGGTGCCTTCCGAGTAGTTGACGGTGCTGTTGAGGGCGGTGACCCGGCCGGAGTGGATGCCGGTGGTGGAGCCGCGGCGGTAGACGGTGGCGCCGACCGCGGGGGTGCCGGCGGAGGTGATGTCCTGGGAGCCGACGGCGCCACTCTTGGTGACCGACGTGTTGGTGTAGCGGACGATGCCGAAGTCGTTGCCGGGGAAGCTGGTGCCGGCCCGGGTGCCGAGCGTGCTGGAGCCGTTCGTCCAGGTTGCGCCGATGTTGGTGCAGTGGCCGGCGGTGAGGAAGTAGTATGTGCCGGCGCTGTCGCGGACGTTGAAGCCGAGCGAGCAGCGGGCGCTGCTGGTGTAGATGGCGTCGCCGCCGGAAATCCGGGTGCTGGTCCTGCCGGCGATGGTTTCGAGCCGGGCGGCGTCGCCCAGTTTGGCGACGGTCGCCTTGACGGCGGCCAGTTTGGCGCCGGTGACGCTCTCGTCGACGCTGACCACGACCTGGTTGCTGACCGGGTCGACGGCGAACGCGGTGCCCGGGGTCTTGAGGTTGACCTTGAGGCTGGCGTCGGCGGCGGCCAGGGTGGCGCCGCTGCGGGCGACGTAGCGCGGGGTGGCGCCGGCCTTGGTGACGTCGGCCGCGGTCGCCGCGTCGGTGACGTTGACCACCAGCTTGCCGGAGGCGTCCAGGTAGGACCCGGCGTCGCGGGTGCCCAGCTGGGCGTCGATCCGGCCGGCCAGGGCGGACGGCGCGAAGGACGGGTCGGCCAGGGCCGGGGCTGCCGAGGCGGGTGACGCGGCGACCAGGGCGCTGCCCATGAGGATGCCGGCCGCCAAGCCGACGATCGGCCGGCGAAGCTTCGGGTTGAGCACGGTTCCTCCCAGGGGGATTGGGTAGGTAGGTGCTCCACAGTATTTAAATTTATCGATGTTGTTGCAAGGCTGGGTCAATCTGTCACAATAGTGATCAAGTTATTGCTGACCTGCGAAAATTAGCTCACCATATTGCCGCGTTATGACCCTTTCGGGATGTATCAGTGCTCCAGCACGGCAATCGGCGCGTCGTCGGCCAGCCGGTATCCGAGGCCGTAGACAGTGGTGATCAGCTCCGGATCGTCCAGCTTGGTGCGCAGCCGGCTGACGTGCACGTCGACCGTGCGGTTGGTGGTGTGCCGATGACCCCAGACGTGGGTCAGCAGCTGGGTGCGGCTGAACACCTGACGCGGGTGCTGGGCCAGGAAGAGCAACAGGTCGTACTCCAGGCGACTCAGGTCGAGGCGGCGGCCGTCGCGCAGCGCGGTGCGCGCCCGCGGGTCCAGCACGATCTCACCGTCGGCGGGCGACTCGACCGGCTCGTCGAGCTCGATCGCGGCGTCCGGCCCGGCGGCGTCAACCAGTTCGCGGAGCGCGGCCAGCACCCGGTCACGGCCGCCGACGCCGCCGGCGATGCTGATGGTGACGGTGACCGGAGCCTGCTCCGGCAGGTCCGGGACCGGACGCAGATCGGGGCGGATATGGCTGGCGCGCGGATGGGCGATGGCGAGCGCGGACATGTGCGACTCCTTCAACGGCTCCTGCCACCGGATCCGGCGGCACCCTGCAAGGATACTATTCCTATCTGTTAGATAGGCATACCGGATGGTAGTCGCGAGCGCCACATCACACCAGTCCTAAAACCCATCCGACCCACGGTATTACTAGGATTTGGGATACGGTTGACCGATGTCGGGCCGGCCACAAGGGTGGGAGCGTACGACTGGTTCTCAACCAGTGGACGCGTCGAAAGAGGAATGGCGATGACGGCAATCGTTGTGGTTTCCGGCAATCCGCGAGCCGGCTCCCGCACATCGGCCCTGGCCATCGCGGTGGGTGAGGCGCTGGCCACACGGCACGGCGCGCCCGCGCCCACGGTGATCGAGGTCGGCACGCTGGGCGCCGGACTGCTCACCCCGGGCGACTCCGGCACGGCCGCCGCGGTCGCCGCCCTGACCGGGGCTGACCTGCTGGTGGTGGCGACACCGACGTACAAGGGAAGCTACACCGGAGTGCTCAAGGTGCTCCTCGACCAGCTGCCCAACCAGGCGCTGGCCGGCAAACACGCGGTGCCGGTGGTGACCGCCGGGATCGCGCCGCAGGCCGCGGCGGCCGAGGCGCTGCTGCGCCAGCTGCTCGGCGAGCTGGGCGCGGATGTCCGGGCCGGGCTGCCGGTGGTCGAGGCCGACCTGCCGGAGACGGCGGCCATCGCGCAGAAGTACGCGGCGGCCGCGGACTGGTGAGCCGGACGGGCTCCGGGACCGCTCACCGGGGCCCGCCAATCGCTCACCGCCAGCGCCACACGCTCACCACGAAGCGCCGCACGCTCCACCGCCAGCGCCACACGCTCACCGCCAGCGCCACACGGTCACCACGAAGCGCCACACGCTCCACCGCCAGCGCCACACGCTCAGCGCCAGCGCCAGCGCCACATACTCAGCGCAAGCGCCGCATGCTCACGCCGCGCCGACCGTGATCGTGAAGTCCGCGGTCGCCGTCTGACCCCACGGGTCGGTGAACCGCACGGTGAAGCTGCCGGTCGCCGACGGCACCCCACTGATCAAGCCGGACGCCTCGTCCAGGGTAAGGCCGGCCGGGAGCGCCCCGGCGGTCACCGCCCAGACGCCGTCCCGCTGGTCCGCGGTGGTCAGCTGACCCTCGTAATAGACACCGGCCTGCCCGTCGGGCAGCGTCGGGTCGATCACCGGCACGCTCGCCTCCACCGGGATCGTCACCTGCCGGGTGACCACCTGCGGCACGTAGTCGGTGAACCGCACGGTCACCACGTAGTCGCCCGCCTGCGCCGGGGTCCCGGACAGCACCCCGGACCGGTTCAGCGACAGCCCCGGCGGCAGCGTCCCACCGGCCAGCGTCCACGATCCGACCCGGTTCGCGGTGAGCGCCAGCCGGGTGGACAACTCGGTGCCGACCACCGCGGCGGCCGTGCGGGTCGTCGCGATCACCGGTTTCGCCGGGGGCGCGGTCACGAACAGCAGCCGGTTCGGCGAGCCCATCCGGTCGGCGACCCGGCCGGTGGTGGCATTGGCCACCAGGCGGTCCCGCACCTGCCCGGGGGTCAGGCTCGGGTTGGCGTCCAGCAGCAGGGCGGCGGCGCCGGCGACGTGCGGGGCGGCCATCGACGTACCACTGTAGACGTCGGTCGCGGTGTTGCTGTCCGCCACCGACGACCTGATGTCGACGCCGGGCGCGAAGAGGTCCACCCCGCTGCCGTAGTTGGAGAACGACGCGCGCCGGTCCCGGCTGTCGGTCGCTCCCACGGTGATCGCCGCCGGCACGTCCGCCGGGCTGCTCCACCGGGCGTCGTCGTCCTCGTTGCCGGCCGCCACCACGTAGGTCACCCCGGACGCGATCGACTCCTGCACCGCGTAGTCCAGCGACCGGCTGACCGAGCCGCCCATGCTCATGTTCGCCACGGCCGGCTTGATCGCGTGCTCGGTCACCCAGTCCACCCCGTCGATCACGTCGGAGATGCTGCCGCCGCCGTCGCAGCCGAGTACCCGCACCGCCACCAGCTGCACCTTCTTCGCCACCCCGTAGCGGGCGCCGCCGATCGTGCCGGCCACATGCGTACCGTGCCCGTTGCAGTCGCTCGCGACGCGGTCACCGTCGGCGAAGTCGTAGCCGTACGACGCCCGGCCGCCGAACTCGCTGTGTGTGATCCGGATCCCGGTGTCGATCACGTACGCGTGCACCGCCGACCCGTCATCGGTCGCCGTGTACGTCTTCGACAGTGTCGCGCTCCGCTGGTCGATCCGGTCCAGACCCCACCCCGGCCTGTTCTGCGTCGCGATGTGGATCATGCGGTCCTGCTCGACCGACCGCACCGCCGGGTCCGCCGCCAGCCGCCGCGCCTGCGCCGCGGTCATCTCCGCCGCGAACCCGGGAATCGAGCGGAAGCTGCGCACCAGCCTCCCGGCGCCCATGCTGTGCACGCTCGGCCCGGTCCCCCGATCCTTCAGGGTCACGATGTACCGCCCCGGCAGCGCACCGGGCAGCTCCGCGCCGATCACGGTCCCTGCGGCCAGCGCCGGGGCAGGGCCGAGCAGGGCAGCCGAGGCGGCGACCGCTGAGGTGAGAAGGGCGCCGAGGGTCCACTTACGCATGCCCCGCGTGATCGGCCGCCACCGCCCCCGCTTGAGCCCGCACACCCCCTGAACCAACCTGCCACCGAGACGATCAACATCAACACCCTTTCGGCCGTACGTCGTGAGCCACCCCGCCGCACTTCGGGGGCACTGCGCGGGAACCGGCGTCCAGCCGGACCACCGCGCTCTAGCCACCCACCAGCGCGACCAAGCGGATGAACGCCACCTCGGCATCCCGGCGCAGGTCGATGATCTGGTCGAGACTCTCCACCTGCCGCTCCCCGGCGATCATCACGAACCCGTTCCGCTCGAACGCCGCACATGCCGCGTCGGCCTGGGCCGTCTCGTCGATCCGCCCGCCGGCCGGCATCCGGAAGCCGTGCGGCGTCTCGGTCGCCGCGGCCGGTCGCACCAGGCCCCGATACAGCTCACCACCGGCGGCGTTGAACCGGGCCACCTCCTCACGGACCCGTAACCGCAGCAACTCCCGCGCGGGGATCCGATCCGGCAGATCCGGCAGCATCCAGGACCCGATCTCCCGCCCGGTCATCGTCTCGTCCCGCATCAGCACCTCGGCCATGGCTTCTCCCTTCCGCCCGCCATCATGGCCGCGAGGTACGACAGAAATTCTTGTCGTACCGGCCCGGCATGATCCCGGCCATGGACAAGTGGCTTGAGTTGATTCCGGCGGCGGTGGACGCGGAGCCCGCGCCGGATTCGCGGCGGTGGGCGTTCGCCCTGCAGTGGCACCTCGCGGCGGCCGAACGCGGCAGCCCCGACTACGGCACCGGCGCCGACCTCTACGAGCTGACCGCCGAGCCGCTGCCCTGGCGCCGCGAGGACCTGTCCTGGGCGCTGCGGGTCCTCGGCACGGCCCGGGTCCCCTACGACGGCCAGGCCTACCGCCTGCCCGCGGTCATCGCCAACCAGCTGCCGGTCGACCAGCTCCGGGCGTACGGTCCGGTGCTCGGCGCGGTCCTCGACGAGGTGCTGTCCGACTGGACCATGCCCACCGAGGCCCGCCGCTCGATCAGCGCGCAGTACGGGACCGCCATCGGCCGGCTCACCGGCGGACTCCCCGCCCACCTGCTGTTCGGAGAGGACGGATTCGGCCCGCTGGCCCGCCACCGGCTCGGCGCCCGGGTGACCGACCCCGCGACGAGGGACGCGCTGGCCTTCGCGATCACGCTCACCAAGCCGGTCCCGGCGAAGAGCTGGCTGCGGCAGGCGGAGCGGGTGCGCGCCGCCGGCCCGGAGGTTCCCGCGTCGATCGGCACCGTGCTCGCCGCCTTCGTCGAGCTGGGCCGGCCCGTGCACGACGACCATGACCTCCTGCTGCGGGGCTTGAGCTGGCTGCTGTCCCTGGATCCCGGCGAGGAGTCGACCACGCTCCTGGGACGCGTCGCGGCAACGGCGGCGACACCCTGGCGGCAGGGCGGCGCACGGTTGACGGCCGCGATGACCGCCGCCGCCACGGTCGAGATCCTTACCGACCGGCCCGGCCAGGCGCCGGCGGGCGTGCTGGGCCGGCTGATGAACACCCGCAGCCGCCCCCTGCGCGACCGGGTGTGGACGGCTCTGGAGCGCATCGCGGCCGCCCGCGGCTGGGCGCCCGGCGAGGCCATGGAGCTCGCCGTCGCCGACCACGACCTGGCCCCGGACAGCACCCACCGATATGCCGCCGGCGACGACTTCACCCTCGGCGTCGAGATCATCGGGGAGAAGGCGACGGTCCGCGCCTGGCAGGACGGCCTGCCGCTGCGCGGTGTTCCGGCGGCGCTGCGCCTGCAGGCGGGTCCGGCGCGAACGCTGGCCGCGGAGGTCAACAAGACGCTGGCCGCCGAGCGCGCCCGGGTGGAGGCGCTGCTCGCCCAGGACCGCACCTGGGACTGGCCGGCGTGGGAGCAGCGCTACCTCCGCCACCCGGTGACCGGCACCCTCGGCCGCCGCCTGATCTGGGAGGTGTCCACCGCCGGCGGCACCTCCTGGACGGCGGCCCTGCCCGAGCCGGACGGCGCCGGCGGCTGGCGGCTCGCCGGGCACTCCGGCGCCGGGTGTTCGGTGCGCCTGTGGCACCCGGTCCTCGCCGATCCGGCCGAGGTGACCGCCTGGCGCGACCGAATCACCACCGCCGAGTTGCGGCAGCCGTTCAAGCAGGCCTTCCGCGAGGTGTACCGGTTGACCCCGGCGGAGACGCAGACCGGCACCTACTCGAACCGGTTCGCCGGTCACATCCTGCGCTACCGCCAGGCGAACGCGCTGATGCGGGTCCGCGGCTGGTCAGCCACCTATCTGGGCACCTGGTCCAGCGGTGCGGACAGTGCGGCGACCAAGGAGTTCGCGGCCGGTGAGTGGGAGGCCTCCTTCGCCCACGAGTCCGCCGGCCCGCTCGGCCACCGTGACGAGGTCGAGTTCTGCTCCACCGACCAGGTCCGCTTCGCCCGCCGGGAGGGGCACCGTTGGGAGCCCGCCCGCGTCGACGAGGTCCCACCCCGGGTCTTGAGCGAGGCGCTGCGCGACGTGGACCTGTTCATCGGCGTCACGTCGATCGCCACCGACGACAGCTGGACCGACCGGGGCGAGCACCCGTTCCGCGCCTACTGGCGGGAAATCGGCTTCGGCACCCTGAGCGGCAGCGCCGAGGTCCGCCGGGACGTCCTGGCCCGCCTGCTTCCCCGCCTCACGATTGCCGCTCGGTGTGACATCGACGACCGCTTCCTGCGGGTCCACGGCACCCGGACCACCTACAAAATCCACCTGGGTTCGGCCAACATCCTGATGGAACCGAACGACGCCTACCTCTGCATCGTTCCCACCGGCCGCCACCCCCGGCTCGCCCTGCCCTTCGACGACGACGAACGCCTCTCGGTCATCCTCTCCAAGGCTTTCCTCCTCGCCGCCGACGACAGGATCACCGACCCCAGCATCCTGCACCAGCTCCCCCGCTGACCGCCGTCACGCCGGCCCGGCCGAGCTGACCGAGACAAAAAGAAACGCCCACCCGTTCCCGGGTGGGCGTTTCTCGAAGTTGAGTCCGGCGGCGTCCTACTCTCCCACACCCTCCCGAGTGCAGTACCATCGGCGCTGGAGGGCTTAGCTACCGGGTTCGGAATGTAACCGGGCGTTTCCCCTCCGCTATGACCACCGAAACACTTGTCAGCGCGGAACCAAACCAGCAACCTGACACCCGGGTCGGACCGATTCGCATCGATCCGCGGACACCGGCCGGCCTTCTTCCCAGGCCAACCGGAATCCCCGAATACAGGGTGGTTGTTCGTTTGCTGTGAATCACACAGTGGACGCATATCGAGCATAAAGTTTGGTGTGGTTAAGCCCTCGGCCTATTAGTACCGGTCAACTCAACACGTTACCGTGCTTACATCTCCGGCCTATCAACCCAGTAGTCTAGCTGGGAGCCTTACCCACTCAAGGTGGTGGGATACCTCATCTCGAAGCGAGCTTCCCGCTTAGATGCTTTCAGCGGTTATCCCTTCCGAACGTAGCCAACCAGCCGTGCTCTTGGCAGAACAACTGGCACACCAGAGGTTCGTCCGTCCCGGTCCTCTCGTACTAGGGACAGCCCTTCTCAAGTATCCAACGCGCACGGCGGATAGGGACCGAACTGTCTCACGACGTTCTAAACCCAGCTCGCGTACCGCTTTAATGGGCGAACAGCCCAACCCTTGGGACCTGCTACAGCCCCAGGATGCGACGAGCCGACATCGAGGTGCCAAACCATCCCGTCGATATGGACTCTTGGGGAAGATCAGCCTGTTATCCCCGGGGTACCTTTTATCCGTTGAGCGACACCGCTTCCACACGCAAGTGCCGGATCACTAGTCCCGACTTTCGTCCCTGCTCGACCCGTCAGTCTCACAGTCAAGCTCCCTTATGCACTTACACTCAACACCTGATTGCCAACCAGGCTGAGGGAACCTTTGGGCGCCTCCGTTACCCTTTAGGAGGCAACCGCCCCAGTTAAACTACCCACCAGACACTGTCCCTCGACCCGATCAGGGCCGCAAGTTAGATACCCAAACCCAACAGAGTGGTATTTCAACAATGACTCCACCCGAACTGGCGTCCGAGCTTCACAGTCTCCCACCTATCCTACACAATCGAATTCAGATACCAATGTCAAGCTATAGTAAAGGTCCCGGGGTCTTTCCGTCCTGCCGCGCGTAACGAGCATCTTTACTCGTACTGCAATTTCGCCGGGCCTGTGGTTGAGACAGTGGGGAAGTCGTTACGCCATTCGTGCAGGTCGGAACTTACCCGACAAGGAATTTCGCTACCTTAGGATGGTTATAGTTACCACCGCCGTTTACTGGCGCTTAAGTTCTCCGCTTCGCCCCGAAGAGCTAACAGGTCCCCTTAACGTTCCAGCACCGGGCAGGCGTCAGTCCATATACATCGTCTTACGACTTCGCATGGACCTGTGTTTTTAGTAAACAGTCGCTTCCCCCTGCTCTCTGCGGCCATACCACGCTCCACCAGCAAGTGGCTTCACGCGTCCGGCCCCCCTTCTCCCTAAGTTACGGGGGCAATTTGCCGAGTTCCTTAACCACAGTTCACCCGTCGCCTCGGTATTCTCTACCTGACCACCTGTGTCGGTTTAGGGTACGGGCCGCTCGAAACATCGCTAGAGGCTTTTCTCGGCAGCATAGGATCAATGACTTCACCAGAACGGCTCGGCATCACGTCTCAGCCTCATGCACCGCGGATTTGCCTACGGTACGGCCTACACGCTTACCCCGGCACAACCACCGGCCGGGATCATCTACCTTCCTGCGTCACCCCATCACTAAACTACTACCACCCAAGGTCCTAGTCTCCCGCATCGCCGGCCGAAGCCATTGAATTGATCAAGTAGTTAGTACAGATGGGTTCGTCTTGGGCGTTTCTTTGCGGGTACGGGAATATCAACCCGTTATCCATCGACTACGCCTCTCGGCCTCGCCTTAGGCCCCGACTCACCCAGGGCGGATTAGCCTGGCCCTGGAACCCTTGGTCATCCGGCGGAAGGGGTTCTCACCCTTCATTCGCTACTCATGCCTGCATTCTCACTCGTACAGCGTCCACACCTGGATCACTCCGGCGCTTCACCCGCTGCACGACGCTCCCCTACCCATCCACACAAGTGTGAATGCCACAGCTTCGGCGGTGTGCTTGAGCCCCGCTACATTGTCGGCGCGGAACCACTTGACCAGTGAGCTATTACGCACTCTTTAAAGGGTGGCTGCTTCTAAGCCAACCTCCTGGTTGTCCATGCGATCCCACATCCTTTTCCACTTAGCACACGCTTAGGGGCCTTAGCTGGCGATCTGGGCTGTTTCCCTCTCGACTACGAAGCTTATCCCCCGCAGTCTCACTGCCGCGCTCTCACTTACCGGCATTCGGAGTTTGGCTGATTTCAGTAAGCTTGTGGGCCCCCTAGACCATCCAGTGCTCTACCTCCGGCAAGAAACACGCGACGCTGCACCTAAATGCATTTCGGGGAGAACCAGCTATCACGGAGTTTGATTGGCCTTTCACCCCTAACCACAGGTCATCCCCCAACTTTTCAACGTTGGTGGGTTCGGTCCTCCACGTAGTCTTACCCACGCTTCAACCTGCCCATGGCTAGATCACCCCGCTTCGGGTCTAGAACATGCGACTAAAAACGCCCTATTCAGACTCGCTTTCGCTACGGCTACCCCACACGGGTTAACCTCGCCACATGCCACTAACTCGCAGGCTCATTCTTCAAAAGGCACGCCGTCACCCCTAAAGGCTCCGACGGATTGTAGGCGAACGGTTTCAGGTACTATTTCACTCCCCTCCCGGGGTACTTTTCACCATTCCCTCACGGTACTAGTCCGCTATCGGTCACCAGGAAGTATTCAGCCTTACCAGGTGGTCCTGGCAAATTCACAGCAGATTCTAGGAGTCCGCTGCTACTCGGGAACACCGCAAAGAGGTCACACGCTTTCGTCTACCGGGCTCTCACCGTCTACGGCCGACTTTCCCACGTCGTTCGACTAACGAGTAACTTTGTAACTCTTCAAACGCATGTCAGTACGTTTAAGCGGGTCCCACGACCCCGAGAACGCAACCCCTGACAGGTATCACACGAACTCGGTTTAGGCTAGATCCGCTTTCGCTCGCCACTACTCACGGAATCACGGTTGTTTTCTCTTCCTACGGGTACTGAGATGTTTCACTTCCCCGCGTTCCCCTCACACACCCTATGAATTCAGGTGCGGATGACACGACATGACTCGTGCCAGGTTTCCCCATTCGGACACCCTGGGATCACAGCTAGGTTGACAGCTCCCCCAGGCCTATCGCGGCCTCCCACGTCCTTCATCGGCTCCTGGTGCCAAGGCATCCACCGTTCGCCCTTGACAACTTAACCACAGAAAACAAGATGCTCGCGTCCACTGTGCAATTCTCAACCAACGACCAACCCACAACCCTGAACCGTCTCTCACCAGCACCGCTTCCGCGATCGGTATGAAAGACCAGGTCATGCCTGGCATTGAAGACCAACGCATCCGGCCAAACCGGAATGGTTGTTCTTTCAGATACCCAACAGGGTGCTTAACGCCTTCACCAGCCGCACCAGCCCTGTTCCACGCCCGAAGGCTGTACTAAGAAGCCGGCCGTTGCCGGATAAAACTAGCCAGTGTCTCCGCCTATGAGCACCCCAACCTGACATTCGCAGGTTGCGGGCTACTGCTCACCTTTCGGTGAGAGTTGCTCCTTAGAAAGGAGGTGATCCAGCCGCACCTTCCGGTACGGCTACCTTGTTACGACTTCGTCCCAATCGCCAGCCCCACCTTCGACGGCTCCCTCCCTTACGGGTTAGGCCACCGGCTTCGGGTGTTGCCGACTTTCGTGACGTGACGGGCGGTGTGTACAAGGCCCGGGAACGTATTCACCGCAGCGTTGCTGATCTGCGATTACTAGCGACTCCGACTTCACGGGGTCGAGTTGCAGACCCCGATCCGAACTGAGACCGGCTTTTTGGGATTCGCTCCACCTTACGGTATCGCAGCCCTTTGTACCGGCCATTGTAGCATGCGTGAAGCCCTGGACATAAGGGGCATGATGACTTGACGTCATCCCCACCTTCCTCCGAGTTGACCCCGGCAGTCTCCGATGAGTCCCCGCCATTACGCGCTGGCAACATCGAACGAGGGTTGCGCTCGTTGCGGGACTTAACCCAACATCTCACGACACGAGCTGACGACAGCCATGCACCACCTGTCACCGGCCCCGAAGGACCCCGCATCTCTGCGAGATTTCCGGCGATGTCAAACCCAGGTAAGGTTCTTCGCGTTGCATCGAATTAATCCGCATGCTCCGCCGCTTGTGCGGGCCCCCGTCAATTCCTTTGAGTTTTAGCCTTGCGGCCGTACTCCCCAGGCGGGGCGCTTAATGCGTTAGCTGCGGCGCAGGAAACCGGAGAGGCCCCCCACACCTAGCGCCCAACGTTTACAGCGTGGACTACCAGGGTATCTAATCCTGTTCGCTCCCCACGCTTTCGCTCCTCAGCGTCAGTATCGGCCCAGAGACCCGCCTTCGCCACCGGTGTTCCTCCTGATATCTGCGCATTTCACCGCTACACCAGGAATTCCAGTCTCCCCTACCGAACTCTAGCCTGCCCGTATCGAATGCAAGCCCGAAGTTGAGCCTCGGGATTTCACATTCGACGCGACAAGCCGCCTACGAGCTCTTTACGCCCAATAAATCCGGACAACGCTCGCGCCCTACGTCTTACCGCGGCTGCTGGCACGTAGTTGGCCGGCGCTTCTTCTGCAGGTACCGTCACTTGCGCTTCGTCCCTGCTGAAAGAGGTTTACAACCCGAAGGCCGTCATCCCTCACGCGGCGTCGCTGCATCAGGCTTCCGCCCATTGTGCAATATTCCCCACTGCTGCCTCCCGTAGGAGTCTGGGCCGTGTCTCAGTCCCAGTGTGGCCGGTCGCCCTCTCAGGCCGGCTACCCGTCGTCGCCTTGGTAGGCCATTACCCCACCAACAAGCTGATAGGCCGCGAGTCCATCCCAAACCGAAAAACTTTCCACCACCGACCATGCGATCAGAAGTCATATTCGGTATTAGCCCCCGTTTCCGAGGGTTATCCCAAAGTCTGGGGCAGGTTACTCACGTGTTACTCACCCGTTCGCCGCTCGAGTACCCCGAAGGGCCTTTCCGCTCGACTTGCATGTGTTAAGCACGCCGCCAGCGTTCGTCCTGAGCCAGGATCAAACTCTCCAACAAAATCTGTTGAAAAACTGTCCCGGCAACAAAAATGTTGCCAAAGGAATCTCCCACTGACCGCCGAAACGATCAGCCGGGGTATTGCCATAATTGGCACTGGCTTTTAAAGCACCCTGTTGAGTTCTCAAAGAACAACCGCACACCATCACACGTTCCGCTTTCGCGGCCCGCCCTCCGGGGCACTCGCTCTACTTTACCCGCCATTCTCAGTTCGTCAAATCCGTGTTTTGCAACCGGATTTCAACGCACCAGAAATGGTGAGCAGCACCCATCCAGCAACCCGCAACACTGGATCGCGAGATCGTTGGAGGATTTCCGTCAGGACGGCCGGCCCGAGCCCCTCGCGGGTCTCGTTCGCTCGCCCGTCTCCCTGGCGGCTCGGAAAACATTACAGGCCCTGCCCCGCAACTCCAAACCGGGGTGGGCGCGACCCCGATCACACCACCCGGTCGGAGGACGAGCCCCGCGAAACCCGGGCGTCGCGACCGACACGCGGCGGTCACCGGGCGCCAGCGGATGGATCATCGCAGCGGTCGGTGAACGCCAAGGGAGGACAGCAACCCGGAACGTTGCGGCGGCGCTGGACCACAGCGAAGGGGCGGACCACCGCAACCACCCGCGTACACCCGGGATACGCGCCGGACGGTCCGGAGCGGGCCGGATCATCGCGCTGCTCGGCGGGGCTCCGCACAGGTCGTACCCCCATGTTTTCACCGGAAAGCGCGACGACCGAAAGTGGCCAGCGGATCCGGATGGACCGACCGCGCCGACAGCAAGCCGCCCTCGGCAGACCGCGGATTCAGCGGCGGCGGGCGACGAGCGCGAGGCGAACCCGGTTCGGGCTGCTGGTTTTGGTCATCAGCGCGGTGATGTGGGTTTTGACCGTGGTCACCCCGATGTGCAGGCGTTCGGCGATCTCCGTGTTGGTGAGGCCCTCCGCGACCAGGTCCAGTACCTCCTGCTCGCGCGTGGTGAGACCGTCGATGCGCGCCGGGGGTTCGGGGCGGGCGTGGACGGCTCGGCGCACCAGGCGGCGGAGGACCTCCTGGGAGAACGGGCTTTCACCGGCGGCGGCCTGGCGGATTCCGTTCAGCAGGTCGGTGGGCGGGGCGTCCTTGAGCAGGAAACCGCAGGCGCCCGCCTGCAAAGCCGGGTAGAGGTGGTCGTCGTCGCCGAAGGTGGTGAGGACGAGGATCCGGATGGCAGGGCGGTCGGCCATGATGCGGCTGGTGGCGGTGATGCCGTCGACGCCGGGCATGCGCAGGTCCATGACGATCACGTCGGGGACGAGCTGGGCGGCGAGGGCGATCGCGGTGCGGCCGTCGCCGGCTTCGCCGATCACCTCCATGCCGGGTTCGGCGTCGAGGAGCATCCGCAGACCGGCCCGGATGAGTTGCTGATCATCGACCAGCAGAACGCGGATCACGTGGAAGCCCCCTGAACGAGCACCGGACCGATCATGCGGAAGCCCGCTGAACGACGACCCGCGGGACGAACACCGCGACCGATCATGCCGGGATCCCGTCCGGGAGCGGCGCGGGAAGGACGGTCGAGACCCGCCAACCCGAGCCCTCCGGCCCGGCGGCCAGGGCCCCGCCGAGAATCTCCACGCGTTCCCGCATCCCGGTCAGACCGTGCCCACCCCCGGGAACCCGCGCCGCCCCGGGCGCTGCTCCCCCGTCGTCGGTGACCGACCAGTGCAGGTCGTCGCCGCCCATCGTGACCCGCAGGACGGCCCGCGCCGCCGGCCCGGCGTGTTTCGCCACGTTGGTCAGCGCCTCCTGGGTGAGCCGCAGCAGTGCCAGCCCGCGGACCGCGTCGAGCCCGGCCACCCGCGGGTCGATCTCCGCTTCCACGATGACCCCGGCCCGCCGCGCTGTCTCCACCGCGCCGTCGAGGGCGGCCGGCAGCGCCGACGGCTCGATCGCGGTCAGTGCGGCGTCGCCCTGCGCGCGGTCGGGGTCGCGCAGGACGGCGACCAGCCGGCGCAGGTCACCGAGCGCGGCCGTGCCGGTGCGGTGGACGTCGTCGAAGACCTCGGCGACTTTCGGGTCGACGCCGGGCAGCACGTGCTGGGCGACGCCGACGCGCAGCACCATCGACGCGACGTGGTGTGCCACCACGTCGTGCAGTTCGCGGGCGATGGCGCCGCGTTCGTCGGCGCGGGCGGCCCGCTGCTCGGAGACGGCGCGTTGCTCGGCCTGCACGCCGAGCTCGCGGGTGGTGCGCACGACCAGGCCGATCAGGGTGGGCAGGCCGAGACTGGTGGCCAGGCCCATCACCGAGGGCAGGACGGCGTCGGGCGGGTCACAGATCAGGTACGTGGCGGCGACCATGCCGATGCCGCCGGCCAGCAGCCACCGGTTGCCGGCCCAGAGGGCGAACTCGCCGATCGCCCAGGCCGTGCCGACCTGGTTGATGGTGGAGTCGTCGAGCAGCAGCATCCCGGCGGCGAACAGCGCGGTCTGCAGGAGCAGGTTGATCGGGGGGTGGCGGTGCAGCAGGAGGGCGGACAGGAAGGCGGGCACGGCCAGCGCCCACTGCAGGGGGGTGGGCGGGTGGCCGGTGCGGCCGATGACGAGCAGGTAGGCCAGGCCGCTGCAGTCGAGCAGCAGCATGCGGGTCAGGGTGTCCCGCGCGTCGAGAGCCATGGCCACAGCCTAGGACTTGCGGACGACGAGATGGGTGCCCAGACCCAGCGGTCCGAACAGGATCGTGAGCAGCAGGATCGGGGCCAGGATCAGGTGGCGCATGCCGCGGTCGCGGGCGTCGAGCCAGATCCACCGGCCGGCGAACAGGTCGAAGGCGATCATGTGGGCCCAGCCGGCCGCCGCGCCGTCCGCGCTGCCGAGCAGGTCGCGGATGCCGCCGAGGGTGGGGTTGGCGACCGCGGGCAGCACGTGGCCCAGGTTCGGGACGATCAGGACGGCGTAGATTCCGATGATCGGCAGCACGATCAGCGGCGACCCGATGATCCGCCGGGTGCCGGTCCAGCCGGGCAGCAGGATCATCAGCGCCCAGAACGGGGCGGCGAGCAGGAAGGTGAGGGTGAACAGGGCGCCGGTCATGCGCGCATCCTGCCGGAGGAGGACGCGACGGCGGTCAGGCCGGCCGCGGTCGCGACGGCCACGACGAGGAACGCGGCGAGGGTGACCGCTGAGGGCCGCAGCAGCGGTTCCGCGCGCATCGCCTGCCAGGTGAGCAGCGGCCCCAGGACGCCGTATCCGGTGCCCGCCACCAGCACCAGCCGCGCCCGGGTCGTCGCGTCGAACCGGTCCCCCGCCCAGCGGCCCAGCGCGTACGCCAGCAACGGCAGCACCTGCAGCGCGTGCAGGCCGACGAAGTGACCGATCCGCAGATCCCCGCCGACCGTGCTCCAGCCGGTGAGCGGCAGGCCGGGCCCGCCGTCGGGCACGCCGACGCTGTGCGCGCCGACCAGCCCGGACGCGGTCTTCCGGGTGGTCATCGGGAACGCCGCCAGCATGCCGATCAGGGAGATCAGCAGGCCGAGACGGATGGCGTACGCGGTGGCCCGGTCCGCGACCCGCTGGCGCAGTGCCACCACCCCGATCGTCAGGTGCGCCACGAACAGCACCATGATCGACATCCCCATGGCCGACCAGAGCGCCGAGTTCAGCGGGGTGCTCTGGTTGTAGTGGCTGGTCGTGCCCCGGATCACCTGCACCGTGATGACGGCCAGCTCGATCACCGAGGCGGCGCCGATGATCGTGGCGGCCCCTTCGGCGACGCGGCTGCGCCGGGGCAGCACCGAGATCAGCCAGGCCAGCGTCCAGGCGTACAGGGCGAACGAGACGGCGAACTTGAACGGCTTGAGCCAGATCGGCACCCCGGTCAGGATGCGGGCGTCGGCGATCAGGCCGATCCCGGCGATCACCGCGAGGGCCAGCGACGCCCAGGTGAGCACGGTCAGCGGACGGTGCCGGCGCGGCGGCGCGGCGACTGCGACGGTTGTCATATCGACAGACTCGGCTGGCCCGCGGGGGAAAGCGCCCCTCCGCCGGCCGGATCCGCGGCCATTCGTCGGAGGTGACGTCCACCCCTGGTAGGAGAAGGACATACTGGCGCGGTGCAGCCCCATGTTGATTTCCCGGCCGACGAGACCGGCCGCCGCAGTGGCACGGCGCTGGGCCGCGCGGTGGTCGCCGACGCCCTGCGGGTCGTCGACCCGGCCGCGGCCGGGGCCGCCGAGCGGGAGGCCGACTGGCGGCGCGGCTATCCGCGGCACTTCCGGGCACTGGTGGAGGCCGGGTTGAGCGCGGACGGCGCGGCCGGTTACGAGATCGCCGAGGCCGGCCTGTTGTCGTTGCACGCCCGGATCCGGTACGTACGACCGGACGGCGAGTTCACCCTGGCCCAGGCGTTGCTGGCGGGCGGCGGCGAGCCGTACCGGACGGTCGAGGTGACCGGCTCGGCCGCGCCGGACCGCACCGTCGGCCTGCTGCCCCGCCTCGATGCCTGGCGGGCCGCCGGGGTGATCGAGCCGTCGTGCGCGGACGCGGTGCGCGAGGTGGCCGCCGACCCGGACTGGCGGGATCTGAGCGATCTCACTTTCGCGCTGCTCGGGGCGGGCGCCGAGATGGGTCCGCTGCGGTGGCTGCTGGACCGGGGCGCCACCGTGCTCGCCGTCGACCTGCCCCGGCCGGATCTGTGGGAGCGGATCGCCGGGCTGGCGGCGGGTTCGGCGGGCCGGCTGTTCGCCCCGGTCCGCGGGGCCGGCACGCCGGGCGCCGACCTGACCGCCGATCCGGGGGCGGTCGCGGCGTGGCTGCTGAGTTTCGACCGGCCGCTGGTGCTGGGTAACTACGGGTACGCGCCGGGCAGCGCCTACCCGAAGCTGGCGGCCGTGACCGACGCGCTCGCCGTGCATCTGCGGCAGCGCCGGCCGGACACCGCGTTCGCGGTGCTCGCCACCCCGACCGATGTCTACGCGGTGCCGGCCGGCGCGGTCGAGCAGGCCCGGGAGCGGTATGCCGGGCGGGGCGTGCGGGCCCGGGCGGTCGAGCCGCTGTCCGGCGGGCGGCTGCTGCGGCCGAACTATCCGCTGCCGTCGACGCCGGGGATCAACGACAGTCTGGTGCCGCAGCAGGGGCCGAACTATGCGCTGGCCAAGCGGATCCACCGGTGGCGGGCGACGCTGGGCCGACGGGACGGGGTGGTCAGCTTCGCGGTGGCGCCGCCGGCGCGCACCCGGTCGGTGCTGAGCAACCGGCTGCTCAAGGCGGCGTACGCGGGCGCCCATCTGTTCGGTGTCGAGGTCTTCGACGCGGCCACGGCGAGCGAGCTGATGGCGATCCTGATGATCCATCAGATCCGCCGGCCGCGCGCCGCCGACGCGGCGGCCTGGCGCGACGAGACGGTGGCGGCGGCGCACGGCGGGCTGTGGCGTTCGGCGTATCACGCCCGCACGGCACTTCCGATCGCGGCGGTACGCGGTCTGCTCTGACCGCTCGGTGGTCCGCGGAAAAGACCGGGCGCGGCGGGCGACCTTCGTCGGGACGGGCGGACACCGACTCGTACGACAGCAATAAAAGAATGGTATTCCGGGACGCTTTGTTAATTGTTTTCCGGCATTGACAGAAAGCGGTTACAGGTGCACGATCGTCGGCATCCCCGCCGATACTGCCCGCCCATCGCTGACCGTCCCCCGCCGCCCGCCCGGTTCAGCCCTGGTCATCCCCGACTTTCGGCCAGGTCCGGACCGGGCGGGTGTCATTTCCGGGCACGTAGTCTGCGCAGCATCCGCGCGTCGCCGAAACCCACCGCCCGGGCGGCGGCCTCCACGGTCGCGCCGTGGCCGATCAGATATTCGGCGCGCTCCATCCGCAGCAACTGCTGGTAGCGCAGCGGCGTGCGGCCCGTCGCCGCCGAGAAGAGCCGGCTGAGCGTACGCTCACTGACCCCCGCCGCGGCGGCGAGCTGCGCCAGCCGCAGTGGCTCGGCGAACGCCGCGTCGATCCGATCCTGCACCCGGTGCACCACGTCGCTGAGGTGCGCGCGATGCCGGAGCATCGCGCTGGCCTGCGACTCGTCCCCGTTGCGCCGGGCGTACACGACCATCTCCCGGGCCACCCGGGCGGCGACCGCCGGGCCGTGCCGGAGCGCCACCAGGTGCAGCGCCAGGTCGATGCCGCTGGCGATGCCGGCCGAGGTGACCACCCGGTCGTCGGAGACGTACAGCACGTCACGGACCACGCCGGCCCGAGGATAGCCGCGGGCCAGCGTGTCCTGCAGATCGTGGTGGGTGGTGCAGCGGCGGCCGTCGAGCAGGCCGGCCCGGCCCAGCGCTTCCGCCCCGGCGCAGACACTGGCGACCGTGCCGCCCCGGTCGTGATGCTCACGGAGCCGCCGCAGCGTCTCCGGTCGGAAGTAGCCGTACCCGTCGCGCCAGCCGGGAACGAGGACCAGATCGTCCGGGGTGAGGCCGGGCCAGTCCCGGGACGCCTGCAGGGTGACGCCCTGCCAGGTGGGGACGGTGTCGGCGTCGGCGACGTAGTGCAGCGTGTAGTCCGGAGCGGTGGAGAACACCTGGGCCGGGCCGGCCAGGTCGAGCAGGTGGACCTGCGGGGTGAGCACGAAGACCACCAGGCTCACAATCCGGTCACCCCTTCTCGACCTCGTCGACGGTCGTGATCGTGGCGAACCGGCCGGCGAGCGCGTACTCGGTGCGGGCCACCACATCCGCGGCGGACAGCGTACGCGGGTCGTCCAGGTCGTCGGGGGCGTCCCGGTGCGGGATCGGGAAGGTGGCGGTGGCGTCGGTGACGAACGTGACCTGATAGCCCAGATCCGAGGCGACCCGGGCGGTCGTCTCCACACACTGCTCGGTGCGCAGCCCGCAGACCGTCACCGCGCGGACGCCGGCGCTGGTCAGCCGGAACTGCAGGTCCGTCGTGGTGAACGCGTTGTGCACGGTCTTGACCAGGATCGGCTCGCCGTCCGCCGGGGTCAGCTCGGCCATCAGCCGGACGAAACCGCTCGCCGGGTCGAAGACGCCACCGGTGCCCGGCTCGGCGTGCAGCACCCAGACGACGAGGTGCCCGGCGGCCCGGGCCCGGTCGACCAGGCGCTGCACGTTCGGGATCAGATCCGGGTTGTCGACGGCCGCCCAGAGCGGGCGGGCCCGGAACGACTCCTGCACGTCGATGACGATCAAGGCTTCGGTCATGCCTCCATCCCACCCGGACCGACGCCGCGGCGGCAGACACCATCCGGGCCGGAGGCGGAACGATCCGGTCAGCGCCGCCGGCCGCGGGCGTGCCCGATCAGGGAGTCCACGTCGACGGTCACCGGGTTGACCACCGAGGCCCAGCTCTGCACCGCGTACACCGGATGCGGGAACCAGCGGTCCGGGGTGGCGAAGTCGATCCCGGACCGGCGCGCCGCGAACTCCTCCGGGCCGAAACCGAACAGGTCGCCGAAACGGGACCGGCCCAGCTCCAGGTTCAGCCGGAAGACGCCCGGCCGGTCCAGGCCGGAACACTCGTCGAAGCCGGGCACGTCCCGGACGACGATCGTGGCGAACGGGCGCATCCGGTCCTCCCCTACGAAGAAGAACCGGTCACCCCAGCTCAGCTCCGGGGCGCCGGTGCCGGGCCCGGCGATCAGCTGGACCACCTCGGGAAGCCGGCAGATGCGCGCGGCGAGTTCGTCAAGCTCCATGACCTCTACCGTATCGTTGAGACACCCTGTGAGGATTTCTCCGCGGAGTGGCAGGAGCTGCATGGCAAAGTCTCAAAGGCGGGCACTGCGACCGGTGGACCTGGCGCGGCCACACGGGCTGTCCGCTCAGGCGATCCGCAACTACGAGCAGGACGGGGTGATCCCGCCGGCCCGCCGGACCGCGAGCGGCTACCGGGCGTACGAGGAACGGCACCTGCTCGCGGTGACCGCGTTCCTCGCACTGGCCAAGGCGTACGGGCACGGCCCCGCCGGGGTGATCATGCGGGCGGTGCTGGCCGGCGACCTGGAGACCGCGTACGCCACGATCGACGCCGGGCATGCCGAACTCGCCCGGGACCGGGAGACGCTGACGGCGGTCGAGGCAACCGCCGAGGTGCTGACGGTGCCCACCCGACGCGGGGCGGCGCTGCCGGTCGGCGCGCTCGCGCACCGGCTCGGGGTGACCCCGGCGACGCTGCGGAAATGGGAGGAGGCGGGGATTCTCGTGCCGGTCCGGGACCGGGGGCAGCGGGCGTACTCGCCGGACGACGTGCGCGACGCCGACCTGGCCCACCTGCTGCGGCGCGGCGGATACGGGCTGCCGCACATCGCGACCGTCCTGCGCCAGGTGCGCGACGCGGGCGGGGCGGCGTCCCTGGCGGCATCGCTCAGCGACTGGCGGGCTCGGCTCACCGATCGCGGCCGGGCGATGCTGACGGCCGCCGCCCGGCTCGCCGAACTGCTGTCCGTGGAGAGCCGGGCGGCGGTCGTCATCCGCGATCAGCGCGGATAATCGCGATAGCTGCCGGTGTAGTAGTCACCGACCTGGTCCCGGTACGCGGACGTCTCGAAGGTGTCCTTGTCGTACTCCGGGGACGCCTTGATCTGATCCTTCGTCCGGTCCACATAGACCTTGCGGTCCGCCTGGTCGACGTTCTGCACCGTACCCGCCGGCAGCAGCACCTTCCGGCCGAAGATCCACGGCCCGGTGTCCACCACCAGGAAGGCGCCGCCGACGTCGTAACTGGCCTGGTCGACCGAACCGATGTGCCCATCGGTCGCCTCGACCTGGTAACCGACCAGGTCCACGCCGATCCGGCCGGTCTCGTCGACGACGTCGGCCTCGGTCGGCTGGTAGCCACCGGACAGCGCCTCGGGATCCCGGAACGACCACGGGGTGAACGGGGTGGGTTGCATGACGGCCTCCTCGAAATCGATGAAATTGCCGCTGCCTATTGCCTACCCGGTCGGAATACGGTCAATCACATGTGGCACATCGGCACCATGAGCAGGGGGTGGGCGGTTTCCGCGCCGGTTTGCGGCTCCCCGGGGCGGCTTGCCAGGCGGCGTCCGCGCCGGGCACGGTGACAACCGCCCCGCACTACCCGCACCACTCCGGACCGCTCGCCAGGCGGTGTCCGCGCCGGGCACGGTGACAGCCGCCGCGCACCACCCGCACCACCCACCAGGCGGCGTCCGCGCTGAGCACGGTGACAACCGCCCCGCACCACACGCACCGCTCCGGACCGCCCACCAGGCGGCGTCCGTGCTGGTTGGGGTCGCGGCGCCGGGGGCGGTCCGCGGGGCTTGAGAGGCGATTGCGGCGGTACGGGGGATCGGCTCAGCGGTGGATGTCGGCGCCGGAGAGGGCGGTGAGGTCGGCGCGGGTGGGCGCGCTGTCGCAGTCGCCGGGGACCGTGACCGCGAAGGCGCCGGCGGTGATGGCGGTGGTGAGGCGCTGCGCCGGAGTGGCGCCGGCCAGGCGGTCGGCCAGATAGCCGGCCACGAACGCGTCGCCGGCGCCGACCGGGTCGACGGCGGTGACCGGGAGGGCGGGGACGGTGAAGTGGTCGCCGTCGATCAGTGCGGTGCAGCCGTGCGGCCCGTCCTTGACGATGACCTCGGTGGGGCCGAGCTTGGTCAGACCGTCCAGGGGGTCGTCCGTGTTCAGGAAGATGGCCGCCTCGTCGGGGCCGGCGAAGACGATGTCGGATCGGGAGACCAGGTCCCGCAGGACCGGGGCGGCGTCGAACCGGGACCAGAGTTTGCCGCGGTAGTTGACGTCCAGACAGACCGGGACACCGGCGGCACGGGCGGCCTCGACGGCGGCGAAGACGGTGGCCCGGGCGGTGTCGCCGAGGGCCGGGGTGATGCCGGTGATGTGCAGGATGCCGGCTTGCTGCAGCTCGGTCAGCGGCAGGTCGGCCGGGGTCAGGCGGGAGCCCGCGCTGCCGGCGCGGTGATAGTCGGCGTGGATGAACTGGGCGGATCGCCGATAGCGGACCATCAGGCCGGTGGGGGCGGGATCGCGGACGGCCAGGACGCGTACGCCGGCGAAGCGCAACCGGCCCTCGATCAGCGACCCGGTCGAGTCCGGGCCGAGACGGCCGAGCCAGGTGGCGGCGCCGCCGAGGCGGGCGACGCCGACCGCGACGTTGGTTTCCGCGCCGCCGACCGCCAGGGTGAACGCCCGCGCGTGCTCGAAGGCGCCGATCCCGTCGGCGACGAAGATGCCCATCGCCTCACCGAAGGTGAACAATCCGCCGCTGGAACCGGGCAGCGGGCCGGCGGCGGGCAGCGGGGTGGCGGCTGGCGGCGGGGTGGCGGCTGGCGGCGGGCCGGCGGCGGACGGCAGGGTGGCGGCGGACAGCAGGGTGGCGGCGGGCAGCGGGCCGACGGCGGACAGCGGGGTGGGGGCGGGCAGCGGGGTGGGGGCGGCGGTCATGACCGGGCGAAGGTGACGGCGTCGACGGCGTGCTTGGCGCGGGCGGCCAGGGCGGTGAGGCTGCCGCCGGTGGCGGCGTCGCCGATCAGTGGGCCGCCGAGGCCGACGGCGGCGGCGCCGGCGGTGAGCCAGTCGGCGATGTCGTCGAGGTCGATGCCGCCGGTCGGCATGATGCGGACGTTGGGCAGGGGGCCGCGGAGGTCTTTCAGGTAGCCGGGTTTGAGGCCGCCGGCCGGGAAGAGTTTGACGATCGGGGCGCCGGCCCGGTGGGCGGTGTAGACCTCGGTGGGGGTGTAGGCGCCCGGGTAGCACGGGACCGGCTGGTCGGTGAGGGTGTCCAGGACCGGGGAGACCAGGAAGGTGGCGCCGGCGTCGATGGCGGCCTTGGCGTCGTCCGGGGTGAGGACGGTGCCGGCGCCGATGACCGTGCCCTGCGGCAGGCGGCGGCGCAGGCCGGAGATGGCGTCGAGGGCGCCCCGGGAGGTGAGGGTGACCTCCAGGGCGGTGATGCCGGCCGCGACGAGGACGTCGGCGACCGGTGCGAAAGCGCCGGCGGTGGGAGCGCGCAGGACGGCGACGACGCCGCTGTCGACGATGGCCGCGGAGACGGGGTCGAGGGGGGCACGGTGATCGGTCACGCCTTCGATCCTGCCCGAGGCGAGGGGCCGGATGCCATAGCCGGCGGGAGGTTTCCCGCGCTGCAGGAAAGCGCATTCCCGCGGCTGTCGGGAGTCAGCCGGCGAAGGGCCCGGCGGAGGCGCCGGCCGGGTCAGTGGGTGTCGCGCTCCGGCCGGGTGGCCACCGAGTCCGCAGCCCGCAGGGTCGCCCACCGTTTCGGCAGGCGGGCCTTGCCGTTGGCGGTGTGGGCCGGCGGGTTCGGTGGACTCGCCTCGATCCCGAGCTCCTCGCGGACCGCCGCCTCGAACTGCTGCATGATCAGCGGCACCTGGGCGAGGAGTTCCCGGAAGTGGGTCTCCGGCCGCACCCCGCTGACCCCGGCCGGGTTCATCGGCCCGTGCAGGCGTTCCATCTGCAGGTGGACGGCGAGCGCGGCGCTGCGGACCGGGCCGGAGGCGAGCAGCCGGACCGGCATCAGCGCCGGGCCGATCTCGTCGACGTACTGCAGCAGGGCCGGCGGTTTCTCACCGGCGTCGAAGCCGGCGCGCAGGCGCACGTAGGAGCGTTCGAAGCCGGCCAGCAGCTGCACATAGGCGGTCTTCCGTTCCTCGTACCACCGGCGGGTGCGCCGCCGTCGGCTCAGCAGATTGTTGTTCCGGGCGGCGGCGAACTGGACGGCCAGGGCGCCGGCCAGCGCGAACACGGCGGCGACGAGGGGCAGTCCCCACCACGGCATCTGAGACACCCGCTTACCGTATCGACCCGGCGCCGCCGGGGGCACGCTCACCCGATCCAGACGGCGATCCCGTCGAGGAAGCGGGCCAGGCCGAACTCGAACAACACGTCGAGGTCGAAGACGAAGTCGGGCGTACGCAGGAACAGCTCCTCGTACGCCGGCATCGGGTTCGCCTCGACGAAGCGCTGGAACTCCTTCTCCTGGGCCTCCATCCACTCGTCGCCGGTGAGCCCGGTGTCGCGCATCGCCTCGGCTTCCGGTTGCAGCGCGCTGGCCACCCCGCGGATGAAGCTGAACAGCAGCACCTGGACCATCATCCGGTCGGTGGCGACGAGCCGGGTCCGCCCCAGCGTCCCCATGATCCACTCGCCGAGCCGCATCGCGTTCGGGGAGACCTGCGGCCGGGTCAGCGACATGGTCAGGCCGAGCCACGGGTGCCGCTGGAACAGCTCCCACAGGGCGCGGGCGCAGCCGTCCAGGTCGGCCCGCCAGTCCCCGGAGTATCGCGGCGGCACCCGCAGCTCGCCCAGCGCCGCGTCGATCATGGCGAGTTCCAGTTCCTCCCGCCCGGGCACGTGGCGGTAGAGCGACATGGTGGCCACGCCCAGTTCGGTGGCGATCCGGCGCATCGACGCCTCGGCCATCCCGTCCCGGTCGGCGACCGCGATCGCCACCTCGACGATCCGGTCCCGGCTGAGGTCGGGGTCGCGGCGCGGGGCCGGCCCGGCCACCACGGTGCCGACCCCGGGCCGGGAGACGGTCAGGCCGGCGTCGCGCAGTACAGCGTGCGCCCGGGTGGCGGTCGCGATGGCGACTCCCCAGTCGCGGGTGATCGCTCGCGCGGACGGCACCCGGTCGCCGGGGCGCAGCTCACCGCTGTCGATCCGGCGTCTGAGTTCGGCCACGATCCGTGTGTACGCCGCCTCGGCCACCTAGTACACCTGCCTTTCCGTACTAGTGCGGTTCGCCTTTTTCCTCAGCCCACCCTAGCGTTCCTAGTACATCGAGTACATCGTACGCAGAGGAGCGGGGAGATGCGGGTTCTGATTTCCGGGAGCAGTGTGGCGGGGCCGGCCAGCGCATTCTGGCTGCACCGGGCGGGCGCCGAGGTGACCGTGGTGGAGAAGTCGCGGGGCCCGCGCCCGGGCGGGCACGCGGTGGACGTCCGGGGCGTGGCCCGGCAGGTGATCGAGTGGATGGGCATCCGCGAGGCGATCCGGGCCCGGCAGGTCGACGAGCGCGGCTTGAAGCTGGTGGATAGGCACAACCGGTCGATGGGCCGGATGCCGGCCGAGGCGTTCGGCGGCGAGGGGATCGTCGCGGAGATCGAGATCGCCCGGGGTGATCTGGCGCAGATCCTGCGGGACGTCACCGCGGGCTTCACCGACTACCGGTACGGCGACCGGATCACCGCCCTGGCTCAGGACGCCGCCGGGGTGGACGTCACCTTCGCCAGCGGCCTGCGGGAACGCTACGACCTGGTGCTCGGGGCCGACGGTGTGCATTCGGGGGTGCGCTCGCTGGCGTTCGGCCCGGACCAGGAGTACGTCCGGTATCTGGGCCTCTACTCGGCGTATTTCACGGTGGCCGATCCGGGCGACATGGACAACTGGTACCTGATGTACAACGAGCCGGGCGGCCTGGTCGCCGGCCTGCGCCCGGAGCGGGGCGGCACGGCGAAGGCGCACCTGGGGTTCCGCGAGCCGCGGATGCGCTACGAGCGGCTCTCCCGGGACGAGGAGAAGCGGGTGGTCACCGAGCGGATGGCCGGCGCCGGGTGGAAGGTGCCGAGCCTGCTCGCGCAGATGGCGGACGCGCCCGACTTCTTCTTCGACTCGATCAATCAGGTGCACGTGGACCGCTGGTGGCGGGGCCGGATCGGGCTGGTCGGCGACGCCGGTTACTGCGGGTCGCCGATCGTCGGGCTGGGCACCAGCATGAGCCTGGTGGGCGCGTACGTGCTGGCCGGTGAGCTGAGCCGGCACGGGGATCCGGAGCGGGCGTTCGCCGCCTACCAGAGCGAGATGGCCGGGTACGTGGCGACCGGCACGAAGCTGCCGCCGGGTGGCGCGGCCGGGATGGCCCCGAAGTCCGCCCTGTGGATCAAGACCCGGGCGAAGACGATGGGCATGATGACCCGCTGGCCGATCCGGGACCTGATGGCGAGCCAGTTCGCCAAGGCCGACGCGATCGTCCTGAAGGACTACGGGCTGACCCCGGCGGGCGCTCAGCGCAGATAGGCGAGCCCGTCCACGGTCACCGTCGGGCGCCCGGCGGTGGCTTCCGGGACGACCTTCACGGTGTGCTCGTTCGCGGTGCTCCACGCCTGGGTCCAGACCAGGCGGCGGTATTGCGGCGCGGCGGAGCGGAGATCGACGTACCCCAGGAAATCGCCGTCGAGATAGATCTTGAGCCGGCCCGCCGCCGGGTTGCGGGCCGCCACGACGGCCGCGGAGCGGCCGGTGAAGGTCCAGCTCAACGCCGCGCTGTCGCTGGCGGCGGCGGACGCCGCACCACCGAGATGATGGCTGTCCGATACCGTCCGCCAGCTTCCGGTCCGGGTCGCGTCGCTGTCCGCGACGATTGCCGGGGTACGACTGATCGACGCCGTCCGTTCGTTGCCGGCATGGTCGGTGACCGCCACCGTCCAGCTGGACGCGGCGCCCACCGGTGCGGTGCCGGTGAGGCTGCGGATCGCCCCGTCGAGGGTGGCCCGGCTGGCCCCGCTGATCGCGGCGGCGCGGATCCCGGCCGGGTCGTCGGCCGACCAGTCCAGTCGGACCGGGGTGCTGGTCCCGATCGTCCCGGAGCTCAGCGAGGCCTGCGGCAGCGTGGTGAAGGCGGGCGGCTCGACGTCGGCGATCACCTTGACGGTGGCGGTGGCGCTGCGCCCGGACAGGTGCAGGGCCTTGACCGTGACGGTGTGCGGGCCGGGACTCAGCTGAAGCTGACCGAGACGTTCGGTGGACGCCCGGGAGAGGACGAGGTCGCCGTCGACGTACACGTCGAATCGGTTGAGCAGTTGCCCGGGGGTGCTCAGCGACCACAGCGGGGTGAGCGACCCCCGGGTCCAGTAGGCGCCGCCCCAGCGGGTCGAACCGGTCAGTTTGGCGAAGCGCAGCCCGGCCGGAGCACCACCGGCGAGCGCCCGGATCGCCGGCAGCCGGCGATACAGGCTGGTCCCCGGGCATTCGGTGAGTCCGGCGTCGCGGTGGCCGGAGATCCGGTACAGCCGGACCCGGGTGCCGGGCCGGTATTTCGGTCCACCACCGGAGGTGACCACCACCCGGCCGTCCGGCGCGTTCCCGGCCGCGCCCAGCTTGTACGCGGCGAGCTGGGCCACCGCGACCTCGGTGGCCGAACCGGCCGCGGTGCCGCGGTAGTCGCCGATCACCGCGACCGCGCTGGCGTCGGTGTTGAAGCCCAGGGTGTGCGCGCCGAGCACATTGCGGGTGATCCCGCCGCGCCGCCCCTCGAAGATGGTGCCGCACTTGTCGACCAGGAAGTTGTAGCCGATGTCGTTCCAGCCCTTGCTCTTCACCTGGTACGCCTGGATACCGCGGACCACGCTGGTCGACGACCCGCAGCTGTAGTCGTTGCCGGTCGCCGTGTGGTGCACGAAGAACACCTGGACCGGACCGGTGTACGCGGGCTTCTCCCGCACCATCCGCTCGTCGGCGCCCCAGGCGGCCCGGGTCAGCATCCGCGGCACCGGCCGGTCCGGGATCTCCACCCCGGCGATCCGGCGGAGCCGCTCGGCCGCCGCCGGCGCCATCGCGTCCGCCACCGGCGCCGGCCGGGCGTCCGGGTTGATCAGGTCGACCCGCATCCCGGCCGGCAGCGCCCGGGCCGCGCCGGCGGCGATCACCCGGGCCTGCACACCGTCCGACGGGCCCACCCAGAGCGGGTCGCTGGCGCCCCGGACGGCCTGGCCGCCGGACTCGTCGGGCGCGTCGGTCTCCAGCTCGCGCCACGGCGTCCAGGTGCGGCGGCCGGCCGGGCGGGTGCGCACCTGGATGGTCCCGGCCGCCACCGCGCGCGGGTCGTCCCAGGTGACCCCGACCAGGCTGAACGGTTTGGTGTCGCGTTCCGGGAGGGACCGCTCGACGTCCGCGCCGGCGCCGTCCGCGGCCAGCCGCAGGCCGCCGGTGAGGGCGAAGGTCTGCAGCAGCGGGTCACCGCCGGCCGGCGCCGGGCCGAGACCGACCAGGGCCAGGGCGATCGCCGGGGTGACGGCGACCAGGGCGGTGACGAGACGGGCGGCGAGCCGGTTGCGGCGCATGCGTTACTCCCCGGGCGCCGGCGGGAGGGGTCAGATCGGGTGTGTACCGGCGACCATGTGTCACCTTGCCGGGGACAGGAGTGGCTTGTGGCCATTTCTGTGAAAAAAGCTCGATTACCGGTGTTCCGCCCGCTCGACCAGACCGGTGATCATCCAGTCCGCGATGCGCGGGAAGTCCAGCGGCGTCCCGCCCTCGCCGAGCGTCCGGGCCAGCAGCGGGAAGTCCCCGGTCGCCACCGCCGCCCCGATCTGCGCCACCGCGTCCGAGGCGTCGGCCAGTTCGCTGGTCACGTAGGACGCCACGAAGCCGGTGAGCAGGCCGAGCAGGGTCATCCCGGCGACCCCGGGCAGCCCGGCCGGCTGCAGCGCGCGCAGCCCGTGCTCCAGGAAGCCGAGCAGATTGCGCCCGATCAGCCGGCGCCCGGCCAGCACGCCGGGCAGCCACGGGTGGGCCAGCATCAGCGCGCGCTGCATGACGCAGAGCGCGAGTAGGTCGGCCCGCCAGTCACGCTCTATCGGCGACGCCGGGACGCCGGCCTGGAGACCGACCTGCTGATCGGGCCGTGGACCCACACCAGCACGCTCAGCGCGGGATGGACCGAGGTCTTCGGGCAGGCGTTGCGGCGGCTGCGGGGCGGCGCGCCGGAGCGGCGGGTCCGGGTCCACGTCGGCGGCGTCGACGAGTGGCGCGACCTGCCGGACTGGCCGCCACCGCCACCCGGCTGGTGCCCACCCGCACGACGGTCCGGCACAGCTCCACGCTGCACCTGACCGTCGGCGGCGCGGATCAGACCGTGCGTTTGTAGACGACGGCCTGCCAGGGGGCCAGGGTCAGGTTCCGCGGGGTGGCGCCGGGGACGTTGGTGATCAGCACGTCGGCGTGCGCCCAGGACGCGGCGTCCGCGATCTCCGCCTGGACGGTCTCGCCGGTGAAGTTGCCGATCACCAGGAGCTCGGTGGCGTCCAGGCGGCGGGTGAAGGCGTACAACCGCTCGTCGTGCGGCAGCAGCATGGTGAAGTCGCCCAGGGCGACGGCCGGCTCGGTGTGCCGCAGCTCGATCAGTCTGCGGTAGTAGTGGAAGACCGAGTCCGGGTCGGCCCGCTGCGCCGCCGCGTTGATCTGCGGATAGTTCGGGTTGACCGCCAGCCACGGCGTGCCGGTGGTGAACCCGGCCTGCGGCGAGTCGTCCCACTGCATCGGGGTGCGCGCGTTGTCCCGGCCGCGGGCGCGCAGCACGGTCAGCACCGCCTCGGCGCTGCGCCCCTCCAACTCCAGGGCCTGCTTGTACTGCCCGAGCGCCTCGATGTCGCGGAAGTCCTCGATGCCGCGGAACGGGTAGTTCGTCATCCCGAGCTCCTCGCCCTGGTAGACGTAGGGCGTGCCGCGGTGCAGGTGCAGCACGGTGCCGAGCATCTTGGCCGAGGCGACCCGGTGCTCCGGTGAGTCGTCGCCGTAGCGGGAGACGATCCGCGGCTGGTCGTGGTTGTTCCAGTACAGGCTGTTCCAGCCCACCTCGGCGAGCCCGGCCTGCCACCGGCCGAGGATCGCCTTGAGGTTGGTCAGCTGAAGTTTCTGCAGCAGCCACGGGTCAGGACCGCGGTCGGCCCAGACGTGGTCGAACTGGAACACCATGTCGATCTCGTGCTCGGCCGGGTCGGTGTGCACCCGGGCCTCGTCGACCGTGACGCCGGGCATCTCGCCGACGGTGAGCAGCTCACCGCGGCCGTCGAAGACCTCGCGGTACATCTCCTTGAGGAACTCGTGCAGGCGCGGGCCACCGACGAAGCCGGCCGAGCCGTCCGCGTATGCGGCGCCGGCCGACAGCCGCCCGTCCGGCAGCGGCGTGACCTTGGAGATCATGTTGATCACGTCCATCCGGAAGCCGTCCACGCCCCGGTCCAGCCACCACCGCATCATCGCGTAGACGGCCTGGCGCACCTCCGGGTTCTCCCAGTTGAGGTCGGGCTGCTTACGGGAGAACAGGTGCAGGTAGTACTCGCCGGTCTTCTCGTCGAACTCCCAGGCCGGGCCGCCGAACACCGAACCCCAGTTGGTCGGCTCGGCGCCCGGCGTGCCCGGCTCCATGCCCTCGCGGGCCGGCCGCCACCAGTACCAGTCCCGTTTCGGGGTGTCCCGCGACGACCGGCTCTCGGCGAACCACGGGTGCTCGTCCGAGCTGTGGTTGACCACCAGGTCCATCACGATTTTCATGCCCCGGGCGTGCGCACCGGCGAGCAGCTCGTCGAAGATCTCCAGGGTGCCGAACATCGGCTCGATGTTCTGATAGTCGCTGATGTCGTAACCGTTGTCGTCCTGCGGCGAGGGATAGACCGGCGACAACCAGAGCACGTCCACGCCGAGTTCGGCGAGATGGTCGAGGTGGCCGATGATCCCGCGCAGGTCGCCCATGCCGTCACCGTCCGAGTCCGCGAAGCTCCGCGGATAGATCTGGTAGACGACCGCCTTCTTCCACCACGAATCCGTCATTGGTCTTCTCTAACACGAGAACGGGCGGTTCCGCGCGGTGACGGAGAGGCATACTGATCACGTGCTTATTACCGAAAAGTGTGTTTTGTCGTGAAGATCGCGCTGCTCGGGCCGATCGCCTGGCGCACTCCCCCGGTGCACTACGGCCCGTGGGAACTGATCACCAGCCTGCTCGCCGAGGGGCTGACCGCGCGCGGCGTGGACGTCACCCTGTTCGCCACCCTGGACTCGGTCACCAAGGCCACCCTGGACGGCGTCGTGCCGACCGGGTACGAGGAGAGCGACAGCCTCGACGGCCGGGTCTGGGAGGCGATCCACGTCAGCCACGCGCTGGCCCGCTCCGGCGAGTTCGACCTGATCCACAACCACCTGGACTGGCTACCACTGGCGTTCTCCGCACACTGCGCCGCGCCGATGCTGACCACGGTGCACGGGTTCTCCGGGGCGAACATCCTCCCGGCGTACCGGAGAGCGAAGTCCCGGTTCGTCTCGATCTCGGACAGCGACCGGTCGCCGGAACTGGACTACGTGGCCACCGTGCACCACGGCGTCGACCTGGACGGACTGCCGCTGCACACCACCGGCGGCGACGATCTGATCCTGTTCGGCCGGATCCACCCGGACAAGGGCACCGATCTGGCCGTCGAGATCGCCCGACGGGCCGGCCGGCGGCTGGTGATCTGCGGGATCGTCCAGGACCGGCGATTCTTCCGGGAGAAGGTCGAGCCGCTGATCGACGGCGACCGAGTGGTCTATCTCGGCTCGGTCGGCCCCGAGGAGCGCGGTGCGATCCTCGGCTCCGGGGCGGCGCTGCTGCACCCGATCCGGTTCGCCGAGCCGTTCGGGCTCTCCGTCGTGGAATCGATGATCTGCGGTACGCCGGTGATCGCGTACCGGAAGGGCTCCATGCCCGAGGTGGTGGACGAGGGCGTCACCGGACGCCTGGTCGGCTCGGTCGACGAGGCGGTGGCCGCGGTCGACGAGGTCGCCGCCCTGGATCGCCGGGTTTGTTCGGCCCGGGCGCGGGAACGCTTCGGCGCGGATCGGATGGTCGACGCGTACCTGGCGATTTACCGAAAAATCGTCTGCTGAAAAGCTTGATCTTGTTACGGTCCCCATGTGAATTGCGCGTTAAACGGGACATTTCCCGAAACGCCTCTACGCCGTTCACGCGCGGTGCCCGTAGTCATGCCCGCGCGCGGTGTCCGCGCTGCGCCGGAGGCAGCCGGCCGAGGAGAGAAAGGCCAGTCATGCCCGCGACATACGGGTTTTTGAGTACTTATCCGCCCACACAATGCGGTTTGGCGACGTTCAATGCGGCACTCGCCATGCATCTGGCCGCCGGAACGCCCGGCGCAACCGCCGGATCCGGGGTGGTGCGGCTGCTCGCCCGGGACAACACCAGCGGCGGCATCGCACTCGACCGGGCCGCGCCCCGGGTGGTGCACACCTGGCACACCGATCTGCCCGGCGGCTGGGCGGGGGCCGCCGCCGCGCTCAACCGGTTCGACGTCGCGGTGATCCAGCACGAGTACGGCATCTACCCGGGTGACGCCGGCGCCGAGGTGCTGCCGCTGCTGCACGCGCTCAAGGTGCCCTCCATCGTGGTGCTGCACACCGTCCTCACCCAACCCGACACCCTGCAGCGCGCGGTGCTGGAGCAGATCGCCGAGGTCGCCGATGCCGTGGTGACCATGACCGACACCGCCCGGCAGCGACTGACCACGAACTACGCGGTGAACCCTCGCAAGATCACGGTGATCCCGCACGGCGCCGGCAGCCACGCCGGGGTGCCCCGCGAGGACCACGACCGGCCGCACCTGCTCACCTGGGGCCTGCTCGGCCCGGGCAAGGGCATCGAATGGGCGCTGCGGGCCCTCGCGCTGCTCGACGACCTGAGCCCGGCCCCGATCTACACCGTCGCCGGCCGCACCCACCCGAAGGTGCTCGAACAGCAGGGCGACGTGTACCGGGACGGGCTCAAGTCGCTCGCCGACGACCTCGACGTGACCGCATCGGTCCGCTGGCTCGATGCCTACCTGGACGCCGGTGAACTGTCCCGGCTGATCCGGTCGGCGGACGCGGTGGTGCTCCCCTACGACTCGACCGAGCAGGTCACCTCCGGGGTGCTGATCGAGGCGGTGGGCGCCGGGGTGCCGGTGGTCGCCACCGAGTTCCCGCACGCCGTCGAGTTGCTGGCCAGCGGCCCCGGGCTGCTCGTGCCGCACCAGGACCCGGAGGCGATGGCCTGCGCGATCCGGCACGTGCTGGCCGAGCCCGGACTGCCCGGGCGCCTCGCCGGGCTCGCCGGCGGGCCGACCCTGCGCTGGCCGGCGGTCGCCGCCCGGTACCAGTCGCTGGCCGCCCGCCTGCTCGCCGACCGCGTGCCGCTGCCGGCCGCGACCCTCACGGCATGAGCCAGGGGCTGCGGCTGATTCCGCCGCCGGTCCGGCTCACCGACGTACCGGAGCCGCGCTTCGATCACGTGCTCCGGCTCTCCGACGACACCGGGCTGCTGGAACACGCGCGCACCGCGATCGTCCGGCGCGAGCACGGCTACTGCGTCGACGACGTGTCCCGGGGCCTGCTGGTGGTCAGCCGGGAGCCCCGGCCGGCCCCCGAGGTGCTCCGGGCCGGTGAACGCTACCTGGCCTTCCTGACCCACGCCCAGGACGCCGACGGCGCGTTCCGCAACCGGATGGGCTATGACCGGCGCTGGCAGGACGAGCCGTCGCTGGGCGACTGGTGGGGCCGCGCCCTGTGGGGGCTGGGCACCGCGGCCGCGCGCAGCACCGCCGGCTGGATCCGGCGTGAGGCGCGGTACGCCTTCCACCTCGGAGCCACCCGCCGCTCCACCTGGCCGCGGGCGATGGCCTTCGCCGGACTGGGCGCGGCCGAGGTGCTCCGCGCCGACCCGCGCGACCGGCTCGCCGCCGACCTGCTCGGCGACGCGGCCACGGTGATCGGCCTGCCCGGGTCCGACCCGGACTGGTGCTGGCCGGAACGCGAGCTCACCTACGCCAACCCGGCCCTGGCCGAGGTGGTGATCGCGGCCGGCGACCTGCTCGGCGACGAGGCGCTGCTCGCCGACGGGCTGCGGATGCTCGCCTGGCTGTGCCGGACCCAGGAGCACCGGGGCCACCTGTCCACCGTCCCGGTCGGCGGCTGGCGGCCCGGCTCCGCCCGGCACCGGCACGACCAGCAGCCGATCGAGGCGGCCGCCACCGCGGACGCCTGCGCCACGGCCGCCGCGGTGACCGGCGACGAGCGCTGGGACGCCCCGCTCTTCCAGGCGATCGCGTGGTTCCTGGGCGACAACGACACCGGAACGGTGATGTACGACAGCGAGACTCATGGTTGTTATGACGGATTGACGGCTGATGGTCCTAATCTGAACCAAGGAGCCGAATCCACTCTCGCGCTCGTCTCCACGCTGCAGCATGCCCGCACGCTGGCGATCCGGAGCGCGACCCGACCGCAAGGCGGTTTGGCGTGACAGCGACTGTGAACACCACCGACATCACCCGTCACAACATCACCATGCAGCCCGACGGGCGCCGCGTGGTGATCAAGCTGTTCGTGCCCGGCGAGGACGCGCACGCCACGCACAACCGGACCGCCTGCATGATCGAGCGGATGCTGCAGCTCGACGAGAACGACATCGGCACGCTGCTCGAGGACGTGCTGAACCGCTTCTCCGGGCGGCACCACGACATCCTGTCGGTCTTCCAGCACCACTACGAGGTGGTCCAGCACCGGGTGCCGCCGGAGATCGAGCTGTCGCCGCAGGCCCGGACGCTGATCGGGGCGTACTTCAGCCACGAGTTCTCGGTCGAGGCGGCGGCGCTGTGCAACCCGTCGATGGTGCCGCACCCGGACCAGAGCGACCTGGCCCCCGGCGAGCTGCGCGGGGCGCTGAGCCTGCGGCAGATCGGCGAGGGGCACATCTCCTCTATCGGGTTCTGCAGCGTGATCATCGGGCCGGGCGCGGCGATCCGTCTGGAGGACCGCGACGGTCCGCTCGCGATCGGCACCCGGGTCGGCGCCAAGCACATGAAGCACCAGCTGTTCGCGGCGCTCGGCGACGAGGACATCGACAACGAGTGCTCGGCCTACATCCTCAACTCGCTGCCTGAACGCTACGACGACGCGGAATTCGAGGACATCCTCAGCCACCTGCCGCCCGAACTGCAGGCCCGGCCCACCACGCCGATGACGATGGACCTGATCCGGCGGATCGTGCTGGACGACTACGCGGTGACCTTCCCGGCCACCATGCCGCTGCACCAGCGGGTCCTCTGGCCGGCCACCCCGAGCGAGAGCCGGGGCATGGAGGACGCGCGGTTCGTCCAGGTGATCGACCCGGACGGTCGCCCGGCCTACCAGGCGACCTATACGGCGTACGACGGATTCAACATTTCCGGACGCGTCATCTACAGCCGTGACCTGCGGCATTTCGAGGTGACCGCGCTGCACGGGCCGGCCGCGCGCAACAAGGGCATGGCGCTGTTCCCGCGGTACATCAAGGGCCGGAAGATGGCCCTGTGCCGCTCCGACGGCGAAACCCTCGGCCTGGCCGTCCGCGACGACCAGCACCGCTGGCAGCCGGCCGGGCCGCTGCTCGTCCCGCACCGCGGCTGGGACCTGATCCAGGTCGGCAACTGCGGATCACCGATCGAGACCGAGGCCGGCTGGCTGGTGCTCACCCACGGGGTCGGGCCGATGCGGCGGTACGCGATCGGCGCCATGCTGCTCGACCTGGACGACCCGGCCAAGGTGATCGCCGACCTGCCGCAGGGCCTGATCGACCCGGACGAGATCGAGCGGGAAGGGTACGTGCCGAACGTGCTCTACTCCTGCGGCGGGCTGGTCCACGACGGGCGGTTCTGGCTGCCGTACGCCTCCAGCGACGTCCGGATCAGCTTCGCCAGCATGCCGCTGGACCGCCTCCTGCACCGGATGGTCCCCGTGGAACGATAGTCGGCGACGGCTCTGCCCGCCCGGTGGCAGCGGTCGACCGCTGGACGGTGCCGGTGACCACCCAGATGGTCAGGACGGCGAGGAAGTCGCCGCGGGCGCCGGCCGCCTCGACGCAGGACAGCCACTCCTCGCGCAGGCCGGGCGGGGTCTGCCAGGTCTCGGCCGGCACCCGCGGATTGACCATCGGCAGCACCACCGCCGCCGACTCGGGACTGCCGAACAGACACGTCACCGGGGTCGCGGTCAGGCCGGACAGGCCGGCCGCGACCAGGCGGCGGCGCAACGTACGCCCCATGTCCCGCTGCGGCGGGGTGAAATGCCGGGCGGCGTACGCGGACAGCTCCGCCCACAGCCGCGCCGGCATCCCGTCGAAGGCCAGCGAGTCCCAGTCCGTGTCGATCAGCACGAGCCGCCCGCCCGGCCGGGTCACCCGGCGCAGCTCGGCGACCGCCGCGTCCGGATCGGCCACGTGCTGCAGCACCCGCTCGCACCACACCCCGTCGACACAGTCGTCCGGCAGCTCCAGGGCGCCGACGTCACCGGTGACATAGCGCACGTTGCCGCCGTCGTGCCGGGCGATCGCGGCCGCGGTGATCGCCGCCGAGTAGTCCAGTGCGATCACCTCGCCGCGCGGGCCGGTCTCGGCGGCCAGCGACCGGGCCACCTCGCCACTGCCGGAACCCGCGTCCAGCAGCCGCATCCCCGGTGCCGGGCGCAACGCGTCGAACCCGGCCCGGCGCACCCGGCGGATCTCCGGATGCCGGCCCATCTCGGTCAGCGCGGTCAGCACCAGGTCCGTCATCGGTGCGGTCAGACCGTCGATGTCGGCGAACGGTGTGCGTTCCTGCTGCGCCGGCTCCATCCCGCGATTGTTCTCCGCGGCGGACCCCGGATCCCGGTCCCGTCACCCATCTGACAGGGGGCGCCACCTGCCCATCCGCCGGATCCGCTCCACTGCGGTCCGGCTGGATGCACTCCAGTACCGTGGAACGGCTTGAGCAACGAGGAGCCCGTGATGACCACCCCCCTGCCGCGGCCCGCGCCCGCGGCGCCCGCCTGGCTCACCTGGCCGATCCGGGCCGTCGCGCTGATCGTCGTCTTCCCGTTCCGGCTGCTCTGGGAGCTCGGGGTGCTCGTCCAGCGGTTCGTGGTGCGGCCGGTCGGCCGGGCCCTGGGCTGGCTGCTGCGCACGCTCCTGGTCGCGCCGCTGCTCCGGCTGGTCCGCCAGCTGCTGCAGTGGGTGCTGCTGCCGGTCTGGCACGCGCTGCGCTGGCTGGTCGCGGCGCTGGTCACCGGGGTCGCCTGGGTGCTGCGCCAGCTGGTCCGATTCCTGCTGCGGCCGCTGCTGGTGTTCCTCGGGCGGTTCGTGCTGTTCCCGCTCGGGCGGGCGCTGGCCTGGACCTGGCACGTGCTGATCGCGCCGGCCGGGCAGGCGGTCTACAACTGGGTGCTGGCGCCGATCGGGCACGGGATGGCGTGGGTGCTGATCACGTTCTACCGCCGGGTGCTCACCCCGCTCGGGCAGGCGCTGGTGTGGGCCGCGGACGCGTCGTACCGCTGGATCCTCCGCCCGATCGGCCGCGGCATCGCCGGGACCGCCGCCCTGATCGGCCGCAGTCTCGCCGCGGCCGCCCGGATGGTCTACCGGTTCCTGCTGCGCCCCGCCGGGATCGCGATCGCGTTCGTCGGGCGGCACGCCGTCGGACCGGCCTTCCGGGCGGTCGGTGCCGTCGGGCGCCGGCTGCGCGACGAGATCGTCCGGCCGGCCGGAAATGTGGTGCGCACCGCACGGGGACTGCGCCGCTGATACCACATTTCGTGACGTCACGTCATGCGGCCGTTATCACAAGTAACTGCCGGGAGCACCCGCAACAGCCCGGCAACTGATGTGAAAAACTTCCGGCATGATCGAGCGGGTGCGAGTCGGGCTGGTGGGGTATGGCAGCGGCGGGCGGATCTTCCACGCCCCGCTGATCGCCGCGGCGGAGAACATCGAGTTCGTCGGTGTGGTCACCACCTCCGAGGAACGCCGCAAGCAGATCGCCGAGCAACTCCCCGGCGTCGAGGCGTACGACTCGATCGAGGCCCTGGCCGCCGCCGGCGTCCGGGCCGTGGCCATCTCGACCCCCGCCTCCACCCACGCCGACCTGGCCCGTGAGGCCGTCCGCCTGGGCCTGGCCGTGGTCGTCGACAAACCCTTCGCGCTGGACGCGCCGACCGCCCGTGAGCTGGTCAAGTCCGCCGAGGCGGCCGGCGTCCCGCTGACCGTCTATCAGAACCGGCGCTGGGACTCCGATTACCTCACCGTGCGCAAACTGATCGAGAAGGGGTCGCTCGGCACGATCCGGCGCTTCGAGTCCCGGATGGAACGCTGGGCGCCCGACCGGCTGCCGCCCGCGGCCGGCGGCGGCACCCTGCTGGACTTCGGCTCGCACCTGGTCGACCAGGCACTCAAACTGCACGGCCCGGCCCAGCGGGTGTACGCCGAGGTGCGCGGCGAGGGCGAGCTCGACGACGACTTCTTCCTGGCCATGCACCACCTCAGCGGCGTCGAGTCGCACCTGTGGGGCAGCTGGCGGCAGGCCGGCCCGGGCCCGCGCTTCCGGGTCACCGGCACCGCCGGGACGTACATCTCCGCCGAGCTCGACTGCCAGGAGGAGATGCTGAAAGCCGGCAAGACCCCGGCCAAGCTCGGCGACCGCTGGGGTGTCGAACACGAGCACCGGTGGGGCCACCTGTGGCGCGGTACGACCGGGGCGCCGGTGGAGAGCTGCCGCGGTCGGTGGGACTCGTTCTATCCGGCGTTCGCCGACGCGGTGCTGGGCAACGGGCCGCTGCCGGTGGACCCGTGGGACACCGTGCGCGCCATGGAGGTCCTCGACGCGGCCCGCGTCTCCGCCTCCACCGGCCGCTCCGTCGCCCTCTGACGCCCGGCCGCTGCCGGTCGGCCTGAGGGCCGGAAGCCGTCGGCGAGGTACTGCCCGGCGGCACCCACCACTGCTTTCCGGCCACCGCCTTCCGCCCACGCGCGACCTGCCCGCTCCACCCACGGGAGGCGGTCGGGCCGGATGCGGCGGGGCGGAACCGTCCCGGCGGACCTGTTCGACGCCGGCCTCCGGCCGGGTCGAATCGCCCAGGGAACCGACCGACCCGCCGACGCCGGCGTCAGGCCGGGCGCGGCCGGGTGCTGTCGTCCAGGACCCGGGCGGTGGCCAGGGAGTCGGCGAAGGTGTCCGGGGCCAGCGTGAGGCCGGCGGGCAGCCAGGTCACGCCGGGAGTGCCGGGTTCGGTCATCGCGATCAGGATCTCGTCCGGCGTGAGGCCGGCCGAGCGCAGGGCCCGCAGCTCCCGCGGGTTGACGCCCGGGATCAGCGGGCCGTTGCCCAGGTCGGTGCCGTAACGCACCTTGCCGCCCGCGTCGATGAACCGGCGCAGGTTGTCCACGGCGATCCCCTGCGCCGCGTCCGGGCTGCCCCAGCCGTGGATGTCCAAGGTGCTGACCCAGGTCATCCGGTCGGCACAGGCCCGGATCAGCGCGTCCGGCAGCGGCTCGGTCCACGGGGTGTGCGCCAGCAGGTCGGCGCCGGCTTCGACGGCGGCGGCGACCGTTCCCGGGCCCTCGGCGTGCACCACGACCGGCAGGGTGGCGGCGTGCGCGGCGTCGACCAGAGCCCGCAGGGTGGGCTGCGGCAGGGTCGGGCCACCGGTGTGCGCGGTCACCTTGATCAGGGTGGCGCCGGCCGACCACGCGTCGGCCACCGCGGCGCCCGCGTCGGCGGCCGAGGTGATCTCCCGCCAACTGCCCGGCGGGGCCCAGGTCCGGTCGCTGGGATAGCCGCCGGGGGCGGTCAGGAACGGGCCGGCGTAGCGGACATGGGGCAGGCCGGTGCCCGGCTCGGCGGACCGGGCCGCCAGCTCCCGGAGCGTGTCCGGGACACCGCCGAGGTCCCAGACGGCGGCGATGCCACCGGACCGGACCGTGCCGAGATCGACCAGGGCGGCGTGCACGTGGGCGTCGACCAGGCCGGGCAGCAGCGTGCCGGGGAAACGGCGGACGGCGTCCGGCGGGGCCATCTCGGCCGGGACCGGCTTCGCCTGACCGTCGGCGGCGACCCGGAGGGCCACACCCCGGCGCAGCCGGCCGCCCCACCAGACCGAGTCGGCGATCAACCAGTCGATCCGGTCGTCGACACGCGGGTCGGGAACCCGGGTGACGGTGGGCCGCGACTGGCCGGAGCGGGAGTGCCGCGGCGGACCGTCGGACGGCGACTCGCCGGGGCGGGCGGGCCTCGGCGTACCGCCGGCATCGGATTCGCCGGGACGAGCGGACCTCGACGTACGGCTGAAGCAGCCGGCACCGCCGCAGCCCGCACCACCGCACGGGCTCGACGCCGAAGCCGCAGGCGAGGCCGGGTCGCAGACCTCGGACGGCGGCGTCTCGGAAGCGGTCACCGGTGCTTCCCGGCCAGGTCGCGCAGCGTGGCGAGGCCCTGGTGGACCTCGGTGAAGCTGGTGCTCAGCGGTGCCGGGCCGATCCGCAGCCCGTCCGGACGGCGATAGTCCGGGATCACCCCACCGGCCCAGAGGGGTTCGAGCAGCTGCTCGAACCCGGCGCGGCGCAGCGTGATGTGACCACCGCGGCGGGCCGGGTCGCGCGGGCTGACCACCTCGACGCCGAGCGGGGTCAGCCACTCGTCGGCGAGCTCCAGCACATAGCCGGTGAGCAGCAGCGACTTGGCCCGGACCGCGTCGATCCCGGCCTCGGCGAGCATGTCCAGGTTGGCGTGCATCGGCACCATCGCCAGGATCGGCGGGGTGCCGCTGAGCAGCGCGCGGATGCCGGGCGCCGGCTCATAGCCGTGCCCCATCTCGAACGCCGCCCGGTGCCCCATCCAGCCGTGGATCGGCTGGCGCACCTCGTCCTGCAATTCGCGCCGCAGGTAGGCGAAGGCGGGCGCGCCCGGGCCGCCGTTCAGATACTTGTACGAGCAGCCGACCGCGATGTCGACACCCCACTCGTCGAGCCGGATCGGCACCGAACCGGCCGAGTGGCACAGGTCCCACAGGGTCAGCGCGCCCGCCTCGTGCGCGATCCGGTTGATCTCCGGGATGTCGGCGAGCCAGCCGGAGCGGTACGCCACGTGCGAGAACAGCACCAGGGCGGTGTCCTCGTCGACCACCTCGGCCACCTGCTCCGGGTGGATGCCGGTGACCGGGTCGGTGGTGATCCAGACCAGGGTGAGGTCACGCTCCGCGGCGATGCCCTCCAGCACGTACCGGTCGGTCGGGAAGTTGTCGGTGTCGAGCACCACCCTACGGCGACCCGGCCGGGCGTCGACCGCGGCCCGGGCCAGCTTGTACAGCAGCACGGTGGTCGAATCGGCGACCACCGTCTGCCCGGCCGCGGCGCCCAGCGCGACCGCGCCGAGCCGGTCACCGAGGGTCAGCGGCCACTCCAGCCAGCCGTCGGTCCAGCCCTGGATCAGCCGGCCGCCCCACTGGTCGCGGACGAACTCGTCGATCAGCTGGGCGGTCGCGATCAGCGGGCGGCCCAGCGAGTTGCCGTCCAGGTACGACGCGACCGCCGGCGCCGGCACGAACCGCTCCCGGAACTTCGCCAGCGGGTCGGCCGCGTCCAGGTCGGCGGCGCGGGCGAGAAGGCTCAACGGGGCACTCCGATCTCGGTGCGGACGGCGTACAGCTCGGGGAAGAATGTCAGATCGAGAGCCGCCTTCAGGAAGCCGACCCCGCTGGAGCCGCCCGTCCCCCGTTTGAAACCGATCGTGCGTTCCACCGTCTTCAGGTGCCGGAACCGCCAGAGCTGGAAGTTCTCCTCCAGGTCGACGAGTTCCTCGCAGGCCTCGTACGCCTCCCAGTACTGCTCGGCCTTCTCGTAGATGTGCTGGAAGACCGGCACCAGGTCGGGCTGGTACTCGTACGCCTCGGTCACGTCGCGGGCCAGGATCGCCTCCGGCACCGGATGCCCGTGCCGGGCCAGGTAGTGCAGGAACTCGTCGTACACACTCGGGGTGCCGAGCAGCTCCGCCAGCAGTTCCCGGGCGGCCGGCTGATCGTCGAAGATCGGCAGCATGCCGCGGTCCTTGTTGCCGAGCAGGAACTCGACCGCGCGGTACTGGTACGACTGGAAACCCGACGACGTGCCCAGGAAACTGCGGAACTGGGCGTACTCGGTGGGCGTGAGGGTGGCCAGCACCGACCACTGCTCGGTCAGCGTCCGCTGGATGTGCTTGACCCGGGCCAGGCCTTTCAGCGCGGGCTTCAGGTCGTCCTTGGCCAGGTTGCGCAGCACCGCGCGCAGCTCGTGGATGATCAGCTTCAGCCACAGCTCGGATGTCTGGTGCTGCAGGATGAACAGCAGCTCGTCGTGGTGCTCGGGCACGCTCACCGGGTGCTGCGCGCCCAGGATCTCATCGAGGTGCAGATACTCCCCGTACGAGAGATTGACCTTGAAGTCGCGGACGATCCCGTCCTCGATCGGCCTCGTTGCCGACATGGTGATCACCTACCTCTTTCAGGTTTCAGGAGATCACACCGGGCTGTGATAGACCCATCGGGCGTTGTGCCGAACGAAGCGGCTCTTCTCGTCCAGCACCCCGGGCGTCCCGTTGTCCCGGAAATGCGCCCGGAACGTGACGGTGCCCTCGGCGTCGAACAGGGTGCCGCCGGTCGTCTCCCGTACCTCGAGGCGTACCCAGCGCAGGCCGGGATCACTCTCCAGCGTCGCGGGGCGGGTGTCCGGATGCCAGGTGGCCTGGACGTAATCGGACAGATCCAGGGCGAACGCGCTGAAGCGCGACCGCATCAGCGCCTCCGGGCTCTCCGCCGGCTTGCCCTCATGGAGCGGTCCGCAACACCGGGCGTACGCCGGTGACCCGCACGGGCAGGCCCGAGCCCTCGGCGGTCTCCTACTAGCCATGCCGGACAGTGTGCCTCAGCCGGCCTGCTGCTCCACCACGATCCCGCTGATCACCTTCTGGCAGCGATCCAGCTCCTCGATCAGGCCCTGCATCTCCTGGATCGCCTCGACCGCGTTCTGCGTGTCGGTCCGGATCCCGCCGACCTGCGTGCCGATCTCGTTCGTCGCGGTCGCGGTCTCGTTCGCCAGGTCCTTGACCTCGCTGGCCACCACGGCGAACCCGCGCCCCGCCTCACCGGCCCGGGCCGCCTCGATCGTCGCGTTCAGCGCCAGCAGGTTCGTCTGCTTCGCGATCGTCGCGATCAGCTGCACCACCTTGCCGATCTCGGTGCTGCTCGCCTCCAGCCGCTGGATCACCTGCACCGCGGTCTCCGCCGCGTGCACCGCGGCCTGCGTGGCGGTCGCCATGTCATTGCTGACGTTGGCCAACCGGTTCGCCGAGTCGCGTTGCCGGTCCTGCGCCGACCAGTCCTCTTGGCCCGCACTGCTCGACGACCAGCTGTCGCCCTGATCCCAGTCGGTCATTTCGTGGTGATCCCTTTCTACCGATACGTAGAACATCCCACCCGACCGGCCCGCCGCGGAGCGTTTCCGCCGGAAAACCCACGATCTTTACGATCGATCCCGCTCAGCGGGGGCCGCCGACCCCGCCGCCAGCAGCTCGGCCAGGAACCCGGCCAGCACCGCGTCCTGTTCCGCGGTCAGCGGCTCTCGCGGAATGTCCCAGGTCCTGCCGGCGATGGTGCGCAGCAGGTAGGCGTCGTCCTCCTGCCGCAACCAGGTGAACGCCGACCACGCAAGCTTGGCCGATGTCTTCGCGGTCCAGGACGTGAAGCTCTCGTCGGTCAGCACGTAGGTGCGTGGCTCTCGCCAGTCGGCCGGCACGACGACCTCTTGCCGCCACCGCAGGAACGCGACACCGGCGAGCGCGGCTGCCACCGCGATCAGCACCCCGCCGGCCGCCAGCTCGCTACGCACCGACCCGGCGGCGCAGCAGACGAGCCAGCCCAGCACTCCGAGGATGGCCGCGGGAATCGCGAACGGCCTGGCGACCTTGGACCCGGCTCCGGCGAATCTGCGGTGAAAGTACTCCTGCGACCGCGCATGGGTGAATTCGATGTGCACGACAGACCCTACAAAAGGATCTTCCAAATGGGCGTGCCCGCGTCCGGACGACGGACGCGGGCACGCTGCCTCTCACCCGGTGATCAGTTCCGGATGATGGTGAAGGTCGTCGTCGGGTTCTCGATGTCCCTGTAGTTGTTGCTCAGCGTCAGGTTGGTGAAGGTCGCCGACCCCACCGCCGGCCCCTGTCCCGCTTCGGGCAGCGGGTTCGCCCAGATCCCGTAACCGCTCTTCGCGTCGAAGGCGTCCCCGCTGCGCTGCGCCCCGCTGATCGTCACGTTGGTGAAGACCGTGTCGGTGATCGGGTTGACCGGGTTGCCGCCGATGTACTGGGTCTGGAACATGATGCCGGAGTAGGTCGGGTCGAGGATGTCGACGTTGCTGATCCGGATGCCCTGGAAGACCTTGGAGGCGCTGAACATCCAGATGGCCGGGAAGACCTGCTGGCCCCAGAAGTGGCCGCCGGCCCGGACCACCGAGATGTTGTCGAGCACGGTGGGCGGGTTGGCGCCGAAGCCGTTCATCGGGTAGCCGAAGTCCAGCGAGCTGACCGTGATCCCGGAGTAGCACAGCGTGTCCGCGATGGAGATGTTCTTGAACGTGTTCGCGTAGCCGCCGTAGACCGCGATGCCGGCCGCACGCCAGGTGAGCAGGCTGGTGAGGTTGGAGAAGGTGTTGTTGATCTCGTCGGAGCCGCCGGCGTCGATGGCGGAGAACAGCGCGAAGCTGTCGTCGCCGGTGGCGCGGGACTCGTTGTTGTCGACCAGGTTGCCGGTGCTGCCGTTGGTCATGTTGATGCCGTCGGCGAAGGTGTCCCGGATCCGGGAATTCCTGATCACCATGTTGTCGGTGTTGGCGCCCCAGTACAGGCAGACCACGTGCTCGGCCCAGATGTCGTCGATGGTGATCCCGGAGACGTTCGCGAAGTCGAACACCTTGCCGGGGCCGTCGATCCGGATCGTGTAGTTGCCCCAGAACGAGAAGTCGGCGAACGTGGAGCCGTTCGCGGTGGCGTCGGCCCGGAAGCCGGCGTCGGTCTCGGTCTGCGTGTCCGGCGTGTGGAAGCGGGTGTACCACGGGCCCGCGCCGATGATCTTCAAGGAGCGCCCGTACACCTGGAACTTGTTGGACGTCTGGTAGTCACCCGCCGGCAGGTAGACACCGAGCTTGGTGCTGTCCTGACGAGCCGTGTCCAGGGCCGCCTGCACCGACTGCTGGTCGAAACCGGTCGGTACCACGTACTTCGAGGGATCCGGGTCGGCGACCGGAGCGACCTGCTCCAGCTGGATGAAGTCGATCGCGATGCTGCCGCTGTTCGCCGCGTCCTTCTGCAGCCTGATCGTGCTGCCGGCCGGGAACGACCCGGTCAGCAGGGTGTTCGCCTCGTCGTAGATGTGCCGCGGGCCGGTGCCGGAGTTCTGCGGCGCCGTCTCGCTGCCGTACAGCCAGGCGTACTTCGAGGTGAGCGCCAGCGTCCTGTTCAGCGTGCCGTTGACGTACACGTTGATCGAACTGGTGGTGCCGTCCGGGATGGAGAACCGGGCGACGACCGTGTTGGTCGCGTTCCGGGTGGTCCACTGGACGGACGCGCCGGTCTGGTTGAGGGTGACCGCCCGGCGGCCGGACGCCTCGCCGGCCAGGTCGCCGATGGTGCGGTTCGGGCCGACGACGGCCGCGCCGCCACCGACCGTGCCGTCCTCGGCCTCGTACATGTCGTACGGCATGGTGGCGCCGCGACCGACGAAGAACGCCTTGTCGCTGGTGTTGTTGCCCTGCTTGACGGGCAGCTCGGCGGTGTCCGCGGCGACCACCGTGTGCACCGTGTACCTCCCGTTGACGGCGGTCCAGGTGCCCAGGTTGATCGACGGGGACGCGGCGCCGGCGGCGAGCGTGCCGGTGTACGACCCGGTGAACGTCTTGACCGTCGTCGACCCGTTGAGGACGGTGACCGTGACGGTGTGGGCGCCGCTGCCGGTGGGCGCGGTGCCCTGGTTCCTCAGGGTCACCGAGAAGGTGACGGTCTGGCCGGCCGACGGGTTGCCCGGCGACCAGGAGACCGCCGAGGCGACCAGGTCGGAGCTGCTGACCGGGGCGACGACCAGGCTGGTCGGGCTGTTGTAGGAGTTGTTGGCGTCGTTGGTCTCGATCACCGTGTCGGCCTCGTCGACGACCGCGGAGACGGCGTAGGTGCCGGCATCACGCGCCCCGATCGACGCGGTGACCGTGGTGGCGGCGCCGGCCGCGAGTGCGCTGACCGAGGCGGTGCCCACCTTCGTCGTACCCAGGTAGAAGTTGACCGAGGAGGCGGCCGAGGCCGCCGTGCCCGCGTTGCGGACCGTGGCCGACAGCGTGATCGCGTCGGTCTCGACCGGCGAGGCCGGCGCGGTGGTGATGCCGGTGACGGTGAGGTCGGGGTTCGGCGCCGGCGTGCCGATCACCTGCAGTTCGGCGACCTGGCCGCTGGGCGCGCCGGTGTTGGCGGTGAAGGACAACCGCAGGTCCGCCGTGGTCGCGGTGACCGGGATGGTCACCGTGTTGCCGGTCGCGGGATTGAAGGTGTACGTCGTGGAACCGACCAGGGTGGTGTACGCGGACGACGACTGTTCCCGGCCGAGCACCGCGAACGTCTGCTGCCGGGTGCCCCAGTCGCTGGACGGGTTGAGCTTGACCACCACCGAGGTGACACCGGCGTTCGCGCCGAGCTTCACGGTCAGGTTCGCCGGGTACGCGCTGCCCTCCCAGTAGGTGGCGGTGTCGTTGTCGTCGGCATTGGTGGCGACGAACGTGAAGACCGTCGAGGATGCCTCGATCGGCTTGCCGACCGCCAGGTTGGTGCCGGTCTGTGGGGCGCCGGTCCGGGTCACCGTGTTGCTGGCCGCCGACTCGTTGCCGGCCGCGTCGCGCGCCTTCACGTAGTAGGCGACGGTCGCGGTGTCGGGCTGGCTGTCGGTGTACGTGGTGCCGGTGACCGTCGTCTTCAGCGTCCCGTTGACGTACACGTGGTAGCCGGTCACGCCCACGTTGTCGGTGGACGCGCCCCAGCTGAGCCGGATCTGCCCGCTCGCCGGGGTGGTGTAGGACAGGGTGCCGGGCGTGGTCGGCGCCTGGGTGTCCCCGGTCGCGCCGGTGCGGGTCACCGCGTTGCTGTTGCCGGACACGTTGCCGGCCGCGTCCCGGGCCCGGACGTAGTAGGCCACGGTCGCCGAGTCGGGCTGGCTGTCGGTGTAGGTCAGGACGTTCCCGGCCACCGAGGTGCGGAGCTGGCCGTTGGCGTAGATGTCGTAGCCGGTCACGCCGACGTTGTCGGTCGACGCGTTCCAGTTCAGCCGGATCTGCCCGCTGGCCGGCTGGGTCCAGGTCAGGTTCGACGGCGCGCTGGGCGCCTGGCTGTCGCCGCTGACCGGTCCGTACACCTCGAGCTCGGAGAGCTGACCGGCCGGCCACGCGGTGTTCGCGGTGAAGTTCAGCCGCAGGAACCGGGTGCTGACCGTGGTGAGGTCGACGGTCACCGTGTTGCCCGAGGACGGGTTGAAGGTGTAGCCGGCGCTCGCCTTGAGCGTGCTGAACGCATTGCCGTCGGTGCTGCCGGTGATCGACAGCGTTTCGGTGCGGGTGTTCCAGGCGGTGGCCGGCGGCAGCTTGAGCACCGCCTGGTTGACCGGGGTGGCACTGCCGAGGTCGACCTGCAGCCACTGCGGGAAGGCGTTGTTGCTGCTCTCCCAGTAGGTGTCGGCGTTGCCGTCCCCGGCGTTGCCGGCCGGGTAGACGTCGGTGTAGCTGCTGGCGCTGAAGGTCTTGCCGGCGGCCAGGTTGGGGCCGGCGGCCAGCGCCGCGGGGGCGTGGACGAGTGCCGCGACCACGCTCGCGGCCGCCGCTGCGGCTATGAGCCTGAATCTGGACATGCGGGAGCGCACCTTTCCATCAGAGGGGACCCGGCGGGCGAACCTGGTGGATGGCCGCCCGCCGGGGTTCTTTTCAGGAGGCGTAGGCCTCGAGTTCGGACAGCTGACCCGCGGGCCAGCCGGTGTTCCCCGTGAAGGTGAGTCGCAGGTAGCGCGAGGTCGCGGTCACCGGAATCGTGACGGTGTTGCCGCCGGCCGGGTCGAACGTGTACCCGGCGCTCGCCTTGACCGTGCTGAAGGTGGAGCCGTCGGTGCTGCCCAGGACGGACAGCGTCTCGGTCCGGGTGGCCCAGGCCGTCGCGGGCGGCAGCGTGAGCACGACGCGGGCGAGCGTGCGGTTCTGGCCCAGGTCGACGGTGATCGACTGCGGGAACGCGCCGTTGGCGCTCTCCCAGTACGTGGCGGCGTTGCCGTCGACCGCGTTCGCCGCGACGTACGGCCCGTTGGCCGACGTGGCGGTCACCGCCCTGCCCTGCGCCAGGTTGCCGTTCGCCGGGGGCGAAGGTGTGGGAGAAGAGGTCGGCGGGGGCCTGGTGCTGTTGCCCCACCGCGGCGCCGGCCACGGCCCGCAGTACGGCGCCGGCGTCTGCCAGCCGGAGTTGCCGCCGCCGTCGGTGATCGCGAGCCCGGAGCCGGTGCAGTTGTATGTCGGCGGGTTCTGCGCGATCCCGGTCGCCGTCACGTTGGTGAACGTGGCGGTGGCCGGCGCCTGTACCTGCAGCGCGAACGTGCCGGCCCCGGCGATGGTCACGTTGGTCAGGGTGAGCCCGCTGGTGCCGTTGCCGATCCACTGGATCCCGGCGTACGAGCTGTCCAGGATGTCGGTGTCGGTGACGTTCAGGGTCGCACCGGTGATCGCCCCGGAGTCGGGCCAGAACCAGAGCGCGCCGATCCCGAAGTTCCAGTTGTAGTCGGAGTTGCCGGTCCGGATCAGGGTGTTGCGGGCCAGCGTCCAGGTGCCGGCGACCGCGGTGGGGCCCTGCACGCCCGGGTACCGGTTGGCGACGTGCAGGCCGCCGCCGTTGGTGACGGTCTCGGCCATCACGTTGTCGCTGATCGTGATGTCCCGGCCGCCGTAGCTGACGATGTTGTTCGCCAGGATCGGGGCCACCACGGTGTCGTGGGTGAACGAGTTGCCCACGTTCGGGGTGCTCTCCGCCCACATGGCCAGGCCGTCGTCACCGGTGTTGCGGACGAAGGTGTCGGTCACCGTGGAGTTGGTGACGCCCATGTGGAAGTTCACGCCGTCCGCGGTCTGGTCCAGGATCCGGCTGTTCCGGATGGTGAACCGGTCCATCGGGCCGTCCATCCAGGCGCCGACCTTGGTGTGCTGCATCCACACGTCGTCCAGCGTCGAATGGGACAGGGCGCCGCCGAACGCGTTCACCTGGTCCTCGTCGACCCGCTCCTGGATGTCGCCGATCACCGCGAGGTCCTTGACCGTCACGTTCCGGCTGGGCCCGCCCTGGTTGGCGTACCTGCCGTAGATGCCGGCCGCCAGGTTCCGCTGGGTGGGGTGCCGCCCGCCGAACACGGTGTACCAGGGACCCGCCCCGGCCAGCGTCACCCGGTCCACGATCACGTGGCTGTACAGCGTGTAGTTCCCCGGCGGGACGTAGACCACCCGCCCGGAGGCGCTGCCCGCGTCCACCGCGGCCTGGATCTTCGCGGTGGAGTCGGTGGCCCCGGTGGGGTCCGCGCCGTAGTCGGCGACCGCGTCGATGGCGCCGGCGGGCTTGCCGATCGGGTCCGGCACGTTCTCGAAGTCGGCCAGGTCGACGGTGAAGCTGGGCGACTGCGCGGTGGAGCCGACCTGGATCCGGATCTTGGTGCCGGCCGGATACGTGGTGCCGAACAGCGCCCGGGCCTCGTCGTAGAAGTGGTGCGGGCGGCCGTCACCGGGGTTGTTGGTGAACGGGTAGTACCCGTAGTACCAGCTGTACTTCGAGGTGACCGGGACCGTCCTGATCAGCGTCGAGCCGGTGCGCAGGTCCAGCGACGCGTTTCTGCCGTCCGGGATGCTGTACCGGAAGGTGACCGCGTCGGCCGGCTCGGTCAGGGTGAACTCGACGTATTCACCCGCGGCGTCGAGGGTGACCGCCTCGCGACCGGAGGCCTCCGAGGACAGGGTGCCGTAGGTGCGGTCGGTGCCGGTGGAGGTCCCGTTGGTCGCGGCCTTCTCGGCCTCGATCTCGGTGAACGGCACGGTGGCGCCCCGTCCGGCGACGTCGAACGGGGACAGTCCGGCGGCTTGCGCCGCGGGTGATTGCCACATCACCGTGGTGACCGCGGCCGCGAGGACGACGGCTGCGGTGAGGAGTGGGGCGGTGCGGTTGGCCATGGGTCCCTTCCTTGGTGTGGCCAGCCCCCGGTTTCCTTCGTCCTGCCGTGCGGCGCCCCCGGCGGTGGAACCGGGGACGTCGCCCGCCGGGTTAGAGGCGCAGCCAGATCGCGGTGTCCCGGGGGAGGAGGTCACCGTCGAGCGGGCCGCTGGCGAGCAGGATGGTCTGGTGCTCCGGCAGCCGAACGGGTGCGCCGGAGAGGTTGAGCAGGCAGGCGAAATCGGCGCCGCGGTGGTACGCCAGCACGTCGTCGCCGTGGTCGAACCAGGTCATCGCGGGGTCGTCGAGATGCTCACCGCGGAGCCGGATGGCCGACCGGTAGAGCTCCAGCATCGAGTTCGGGTCGCCGGTCTGCGCCGCCACGGTGCGGTCCTTCCACTCGGCCGGCTGGGGCAGCCACGGGTCGGTGCTGCTGAACCCGAACGGCGGTTCGTCGCCCGACCAGGGCAGCGGCACCCGGCAGCCGTCCCGGGTGTGCCCGCGCCGCCCGTACATCGGATCCTGGATCTGTTCTTCCGGGATGTTCTCGTTCTCCCAGAGGCCCAGCTCCTCGCCCTGGTAGACGTAGGTGGCGCCGGGCAGCGACAGGGAGAGCAGCGCGGCCGCCCGCGCCCGTCGGGTGCCGAGCTCCAGGTCGACCGGGGTGCCGTCGAGGTTGTTCTCGAAGCTGAACGTGGTGTCGGTCCGGCCGTAGCGGGTGACGTGCCGGGTGACGTCATGGTTGGAGAGCACCCAGGTGGCCGGGGCGCCGACCTTGACATGCGCGTCCAGGGTGCGGTCGATGCAGGAGCGCAGCAGGGCCGGGTCCCAGGCGCAGCCGAGGAAGTCGAAGTTGAACGCCGCGTGCAGCTCGTCCGGCCGCAGGTAGTTGGTGAACCGCTCGACGTCCGGCATCCAGACCTCGCCGATCAGCGCCCGGCCCTCGTAGTCGTCGGCGACCCGCCGCCAGGCCCGGTAGACGTCGTGCACCGCGTCCAGGTCGTGGAACGGGTGCGGCCTGCCCTCCTCGACCTCGGGCAGCGTGGTGTCCTTGAACAGCAGCGCGGCCGAGTCGATCCGGATCCCGTCGGCGCCCCGGTCGAACCAGAACCGCAGGATGTCCTCGAACTCGGCCTGGACGTCCGGGTGCTCCCAGTTGAGGTCGGGCTGTTCCGGGGTGAACAGGTGCAGGTACCAGGAGCCGTCCGGCGCCTTCGTCCAGGTGGTCCCACCGAACTCCCCCGTCCAGCCGGTGGGCATCCGTTCGGACGGGGGCCGGAACCAGAAGTAGTCCCGCTCGGGCGCGTCCGGTGCGGCGATCGCCGCCCTGAACCACGGGTGCTCGGCGGAGATGTGGTTCGGAACGATGTCGACGATCATCCGGATCCCGGCCGCGTGCGCCTCGGCGATCAGCGCCTCGGCGCCGGCCAGGGTGCCGAAGACCGGGTCGACGTCGCGGAAGTCGGCCACGTCGTATCCGGCGTCCGCCATCGGCGACGGGTACCACGGGCTCATCCAGATCGCGTCCACCCCGAGGTCGCGGAGGTGGCCCAGGCGGGCGCGGATGCCGTTGATGTCACCGACGCCGTCGCCGTCGGAGTCGGCGAAACTCCGGGGATACACCTGGTAGATGACCGCGTCGCGCCACCACGCACTGTCTTTTGCGGACACGAGAACTCACTTTCTGCGTATTATTGCAGCATTTTTTGCGCTTTAAGAGGCGAGCGCCTCCCTTTTCCGGGTGATGCTCAGCCCTTGACGCTGCCCGCGGTCAGACCGGACATGATGTTGCGCTGGAAGATCAGGAAAATGATCACGGTCGGGACGGCGGCGATCACCGAGGCGGCGATCACCTCGTTGACCGACGAGCCACCGGAGAAGGCCACGATGCCCACGCTCACGGTCCGGGTCGACGGGTCCGGCATGACCAGCTTCGGCCAGAGGAAATCCTTCCAGACGTAGGTCACCGAGAAGATCGAGACGACGCCGAGGATCGGGCGGGAGATGGGCAGGATGATCGACCAGAGCGTGCGCAACGGGCCGGCGCCGTCCACCTGGGCGGCCGCCATCAGGTCCTCCGGGATGGAGTCGAAGAACCGCTTCAACAGGAAGATGTTGAACGCGTTGGCCACCAGCGGCAGCCAGATCGCCAGCGGCTGGTTGATCAGGCTGGTGTGCACGAACGGCAGGTCGATCACGGTCACGTACTGCGGGACGATCAGCACGATCACCGGGATCATCAGGGTGGCCAGCATCGCGCCGAGCACCACGTTGCCCAGCACCGGGCGCAGTTTCGACAGCGAGTACGCCGCCGCGGTGTCGAAGACCAGCTGGAACAGCACCGCGCCGATCGCGTAGTAGAACGTGTTGAACAGCAGCTTGCCGAGGTTCAGGTTCTGCCACGCGTTGGTGTAGTTGCTGGCGTCCGGGTGCCGCGGCCAGAGGGTCGGCGGGGTCTGCGCGACCTCCTGACCGGTCTTGAGCGCGCCGGTCACCATCCAGTACAGCGGGCCGATGAAGACCAGGGTGAACGCCAGGACGACCAGGCCGAGCAGCGTCCAGTAGACGTACCTGCCCCTGCCCCGCCGCAGCTGCGCCTGCGAGACGAGCGTCCGGGTGCCGGAATCTTGAGACATGCTGGTCCGTCCTCAGTCGTTCTTCGTGGTGAGCCGCAGGTACACACCCGAGAAGGCGGCCAGCGCCAGCAGGATGATCACCCCGAGTGCGGCGGCGCCGTTGAGGTCGTTCTGGTAGAAGCCGTGCTGATAGATCAGGTACGCCACGGTGGTCGCCGAGTCCTGCGTGCCGGCCCCGTTGGCCAGGATCAGCGGCTCGATGAACACCTGCATGGTGGCGACGATCTGGATCATCGCGAGCAGCCCGAGGATCAGCCTGGTCTGCGGGATCGTCACGTTCCAGATCCGGCGCCAGAGCCCGGCGCCGTCCAGCTCGGCCGCCTCGTACAGCTCGCCCGGGATGTTCTGCAGCGACGCCAGGTAGATGAGCACCGCGCTGCCCATGTTCATCCAGGTCGAGGCGATCACCATGGCCGGCATCGTGGCGCTCGGTGACTGCATCCACTGCGAGGTGGGCAGGTGCAGGAACTTGAGGATCGCGTTGAACAGGCCGGCGTCACCCGGGTCGTACGCGTAGAACTTGAACAGGAACAACGCCGAGGCCGGCGGCAGCATGACCGGCAGATACACCAGGACCCGCAGATAGCCCTTGGCGTGCCGGAGCTCGTTGAGCAGGATCGCCACGAAGAACGGGACCGCGTACCCGATGACCAGGGCCAGCACGGTGAAGTAGACGGTGTTGCGCCAGGCGGGCCAGAAGCTCGGGTCGGCGATGATCCGGGTGTAGTTGTCGAAGCCCACCCAGGTGGTCACGCCGCGCCTGGTCTTCTGGAAGCTCATGATGATCCCGCGGATCATCGGATACCAGGTGAAGAGGGCGAAGCAGAGGATCGCGCCGATCAGGAAGACGTACCCGGTGAGGTTGTCGCGGATCTTGCGGCTGCGCCGCGCGCCGGTCCGGGCCTGGACGACGCGGGCGGCCGGCTTGCCGGTCGTGCCCGGGGCGGTGATGGTCGCCAACGGAAAACTCCTGCGATGAGTCGGAAGGGTGCGGGCCGGCCGGGACCGGCCCGCACTCCTCGCGGGATCAGCTACCGGCGGCGAGCAGCTGGTCGACCTTCTGCTCGGCGGTCTTGAGCAGCTCGCCGGGGTCGGCGTTCGGGTTGGTCAGCACTCCGGACATCGCCGAGTCGAGCACCGCGTAGATCGCCTGGGCGTTGGTCGGCTCGCCCTTGATCGGGAGCTGCTGCGCCTCGAAGAGCGAGTAGATCGCCGGGTCGACGTTGGCGTTCGCCTTGCGCAGGTCGAACTCGGCCTTCGCGGTCGCGCTGTCCCTGGTGAACAGCAGCGGCTGGGGCAGGCCCACCGGGTAGTTCTGCGGCTTGGCCCGCGGATAGTCGAACTGGCCCTTGCCGACCGTCAGCTTCTCGTAGGCGACCCACTTGAGGCCGGCCTTGATCTGCGCGTCGGTCAGGCCCTTCTTGAAGAAGTAGCCGTCGCCGCCACCGAGGGTGGCCTTGGCCAGGCCGTCCTGGCCGGGGAGCGGAGCGACCGCCCAGTCCGAGTACCTGCCCTTGAACTGGGAGACGATCTGCTGGGTGGTGTCCGGCGCGCCGATGAACATGCCGACTTTGCCGGCCGCGGCGTTGGTCAGCAGGTCGCCCCACTGCAGCAGCTGGCGCGAGCCCATGCTGTTGTCGGCGTAGCGCATGTCCTTGAGGTTCTGCAGGACCTGCTTGCCCATCGCGTTGTTGAAGTCGGCCTTCTTGTGGTCGGCCGTCAGGATCTGGCCGCCCTGCGAGTACAGCTCGGCGGTGAAGTGCCAGCCACCGGTGTTGCCGGCGCTGTAGTCGGCGTACCCGGCGACCGCCGGGTCGGCGGTGACGATCTTCTTGGCCGCGGCGCGGACCTCGGCCCAGGTCTTCGGCGGGTTCGCCGGGTCCAGTCCGGCCTTCTTGAACAGCACCGTGTTGTAGACCAGGCCCATCGAGTAGTTCTTGATCGGCAGCGCGTAGGTCTTGCCGCCGTCGGTGAACACCTGCTTGAGCGCCGGGTCGACGTCCTTCCAGGTGGGGACGTTCTCGTCGGTCAGGTACGGGGTGATGTCCATCGCCTGGCCGGAGTCGAGCACCTGCTGCAGGTCGGTCATGTAGCCGTAGAAGACGTCGGTGGTGGTGCCACCGGCCAGCCGGGCGGTGAAGTCCGGCGGGTTGTTGCACTGGGTGCCGACGCTCACGCTCTTGATCGTGATGTTCGGGTTCGCCTTCTCGAAGGCGGCGACGTCGGCGTTCCAGTTGGCGACCAGCTCCTTCTCGGTGCCGACCGGCATGCAGTCCACCGTGATGGTCGTCTTGCCGTCGGCGCTGGTGCTCTCGTCGTCGCTCTTCGTGGAGCACGCCGCGAGGCTGAGTCCCAGGCCGGCCGCGAGCGCGAACGCCACGGCCTTCCGGTACTGCGGTGCGGACATCTGTCCATCCCTTCGGGAACGGTTATCCATGGCGTTCGCTGATCTGCGAGTGATCGATGCTGATGAGCCACAGGGCCGCAGCACTGTGAGTGGAGTCACCGTAGCGAGGCCAACTGATTTCCGCAAGGTTTCGATTTTGTCTTGCAAAGACACGACTTTGGAACGACAGATATAGACAGCAGGCGGCCTGGGGCCGGTATGTCAGCTTTGCGGGCAACTATCGGGACAAAAAGAAGGCTGCCGATCGCAAGACGCGATCGGCAGCCGTTCCGGGGTTGCGTTCAGTTGTCGATTCCTGCAGCGCCCACCGGGCTCACCGCGGAGCCGGGCCGGTCGACCCGCGCACCACCAGCTCCGGCTCGAAGAGCAGCTCGTCGCGCACCACCCGGGCCTCCTCGATCTGCGTGACCAGCAGGTCGACGGCGGACTGGCCCATCGTCTCGATCGGCTGACGCACCGTGGTCAGCGGCGGATCGGTGCAGGTCATGAACGCCGAGTCGTCGAAGCCGACCACCGACACGTCAGCCGGCACGGCATGCCCCAGCCGGCGCGCCGCCCGGATCGTGCCCAGCGCCATCACGTCGCTGGCGCAGATGATCCCGGTCGCGCCGCGCTCGATCAGCTTGGCCGCGGCGACCCGGGCGCCCTCCATCGAGAAGCTGGAGCGCTCCACCCACTTGTCGTCGGTCCAGCCGGCCACCTGGATCATCGAGGTCAGCTTGCGGCGCGACGGGATGTGCCCCTCGGGGCCGAGGACCATGCCGATCCGCTCGTGGCCCAGCGACCGCAGATGCCCGAAGGCCTGCTCGACCGCCACCGCGTCGTCCGTCGACACCCGGGGGAAGCCCAGCTCGTCGACGCCCGCGTTGACCAGCACCACCGGCAGGCCGCGGTCGGTCAGCCGGCGGTAGTGCTCGTGTGAGGCGTCGGCCAGCGCGTAGGAGCCGCCCGCGAAGATCACGCCGGAGACCTGATGGTCGAGCAGCATCTCGACATAGTCGGACTCGGGGACGCCGCCGATCGTGCGGGCGCACAGCGCCGGGGTGAAGCCGCGCTGGGCCAGCGAGGCGGTCACCACCTCGGCGAGCGCCGGGAAGATCGGGTTCTGCAGCTCGGGGAGGACCAGGCCGACCAGGCGGGCCCGCTCCCCCCGCAGCTTGGTGGGTCGCTCGTAGCCCAGCACATCGAGGGCGGTCAGGACCGACGCCCGGGTGGCCTCGGAGACGCCGTCGCGCCCGTTGAGCACCCGGCTGACGGTCGCCTCACTGACCCCGGCCTTCTTCGCCACCTCGGCAAGACGTTTGGTCACGACGGAATCCTACGTCAAACCTTTGCAAAAACTGAACCTACTTTTGCGGCCAGCGCAGAAATCGATGACAGTGCTTGCGGCTCGCTGATCAGGATCCGACCGCCAGCCGTGACGCACGCCGCCACGCCACCGCGGTCAGCACCCCGAGCGCCACTCCGGTGAGCAGGTCGACGAGCACCACCCCGGACGCCGTCACCAGATACGCCGGCAGCTCCCGGTGCCGGGCGTGGGTGCGGATCTGCGCCGGATCGATCAGCCGGACCCCGACCACGATCAGTACCGCGGCCAGCACCGCCATCGGGATGGTCTCCAGCAGCGCCGCGCAGAACAGCACGAAGACTGCGATCCACACCCCGTGCAGGATCGCCGACGCCCGGCTGCGCGCGCCCGCCGCCACGTTGGTCGAGCTGCGCACGATCACCCCGGTCACCGGCAGGCCGCCGAGCAGTCCGGAGAGCGTGTTCGCCGCACCCTGGGCGACGAGTTCCCGGTTGAGCCGGGCGCGCGGCCCGTCGTGCATCCGGTCGACCGCGACCGCGGACAGCAGCGACTCGACGCTGGCGACCAGCGCGATGGTGAGCACCGCGACGGTGATCCGGCGCAGCGGCGCGTCCGGCCAGATCGGCGTGATCAGCTCGGCGAGCGGTTCCTCGGGCAGGTCGACCCGGACCACGCCGGCGCCCAGCACCCAGGCCAGCGCGGTCACCGCGGCGACCGCCACCAGCGCGGCGGGTAACACGGTGATCTTCACGAAGCGCGGCCAGAGCAGCAGCACCGCGATGGTGAGCAGACCCAGCAGGGTGGCCGGGGCGTGGTGGATGGCGACCTGGCCGGGGAGCTGCCGCAGGTTGTCCCAGGCGTTGCTGTGCGGCGCGCCGCCGAGCAGCACGTGGATCTGGCTGAGCGTGATGACCAGGCCGATGCCGGCCAGCATGCCGTGCACGACGGCGGGTGACAGGGCGAGGGCGGCACGGCCCAGCCGGGAGATCCCGAGCAGGATCTGGACCAGGCCGGCGGCCGCCACGATCGCCGCGGTGCCGGCGAAGCCGAATTCGGCGACCGCGCCGGCCACGATCACGGTGAGGCCCGCGGCCGGGCCACTGACCTGGAGCGGGGCGCCGCCGAGGGCACCCGCGACGATGCCGCCGACGACCGCGGCGACCAGGCCCGCGAGCAGCGGGGCGCCGGACGCCGCGGCGATGCCGAGCGAGAGTGGGATGGCGATCAGGAAGACGACGACGGACGCCGGCAGGTCCCGGCGCAGCAACTGCGTCAGTACGGACATTAGGTAAAAATACCTAATGTCCGATAAGTCGAGGGTCAGGCTTTCCAGACGTCCCGGTTCGACTCGTACATGTCCCGCAGGATCATCGGGACGTCGTACGTCACCTTCCAGTCCGGGTAGTGCTCCTCGAACCGTGCGGTGCTGCTGACCCACCACTGGTGGTCGCCGACCCGGTTCTCCGGCACGTACTCGGTGTCGGCCGGCAGCCCGGCGATCTCCGAGGCCAGCGCGAACGCCTCCAGCACGCTGCAGTTCGAGGTGCGCCCGCCGCCCATGTTGTAGATCTCGGCGACCCGCGGCGCCCGGTGGAACGCCTCGAACGCGGACACCAGGTCGTGCGAGTGGATCGCGTCGCGCACCTGCTTGCCCTTGTAGCCGAAGATCCGGTATTTCCGCTGCTCCATCACGCAGCGCATGACGAACGCGAGGAAGCCGTGCAGCTCGGCGGCCGAGTGGCCGGGCCCGGTCAGCGTGCCGCCCCGGAAGACCGCGGTCGGCATGTCGAAGTACCGCCCGTACTCCTGGACCATCACGTCGGCGGCCACCTTGCTGGCGCCGAAGATCGAGTGCAGGCTGTTGTCGATCGTCATCGTCTCGTCGATGCCCTGGAACCACTTGTGGTCCTCGGGCAGCTCCCACCGGGTGTCCAGCTCCACCAGCGGCAGCGAGTTGGGCGTGTCGCCGTACACCTTGTTGGTCGAGGTGAAGATGAATGGCGCGTCGATCGCGTGCCGGCGGGCCGCCTCCAGCATGTTGAGCGTGCCGACCGCGTTCACGTCGAAGTCGGTGAACGGCTCGCGGGCCGCCCAGTCGTGGCTCGGCTGGGCCGCGGCGTGGATCACCAGGCCGATGCTCCGGCCGTACTCCGCGAAGATCTTACCGAGCCCCTCACGGTCGCGGATGTCCAGCGAGTAGTGGGTGTAGCGCGGGCCGATCTCGGTGGTCAGCCGCTCCAGGTTCCACTTGGTGGACCCGTCGGCGCCGAAGAAGTAACCGCGCATGTCGTTGTCGATGCCGACCACGTCCATGCCCAGACCGGCGAAGTGACGGACCGACTCGGAACCGATCAGACCGGCCGACCCGGTGATGACGACGACGTTGCCCATCAGGACCTCCGCTGGGGTGTGGATGCCGACGCCCGAGGTTACCGGTAGCGACGAAACCCACTGCCCACCGGTCGGGGGAAGTGATCACGATGCTTGGCGACGACCGGAAATGGGCACGTGACACATCTGCCACACCCGATCGGAACGCTGAGCGGACTTCCGAACTGAAGGCGGTAGCAATGGCGGAGTCCCTGACCCTGGGCGCGGAGGAGGAGCTGCACGTCGTCGATGTGACGACGCGCGAGCTCACCCCGCGGGCCCCGGAGATCCTCGACCGACTCGACCCGGCGCACTTCTCGGCCGAGCTGCACCGCTCGGTCGTGGAGACCAACACGCCGGTCACCACCACCCTGGACGGTCTGCGCGAAGGCATCACGCAGCGTCGCCGGACCGCCGTGGCGGTCGCCGAGTCGCTCGGCCTCGGCCTGGTGGCGGCCGGCACCGTGCCGCTGGTCGACCTGGACGCGCTGCCGGTCACCGGGACCACCCGGTACCGCCGGATGCTGCACGAATACCAGATGCTGGTCCGTGAGCAGCTGATCTGCGGCGCCCAGGTGCACGTCGGGGTGCCGGACCGCGACGAGGCGGTCTCGGTGGCGCAGCGGGTCGCCCCGGCCCTGCCCGCCCTGCTGGCGCTCTCCGCCAGCTCGCCGTTCTGGATGGGCGAGGACTCCGGGTACGCCAGCGTCCGCTCGCTGGTCTGGATGCGCTGGCCGACCGCCGGCGACAGCGGCGTGCTGCACTCCGCGGCCGAGCACGAGCAGCTGGTCAGCGACCTGATCGCGTCCGAGACGATCAGCGACCCGAAGATGGTCTACTTCGACGTCCGGCCGTCCGCGCACGTGCCCACCGTGGAGCTGCGGGTCACCGACGCCTGCCCGGATGTGGACACCGTGGTGCTGCTGGCCGGGCTGTTCCGCGCCCTGGTCCGGCGCGCCCAGCACGAGCACCGCGCCGGCGTCCCGCTGCCGCCCGCCCGTCCCCCGCTGCACCGCGCCGCGATGTGGCGGGCGGCCCGCTCCGGCCTGGAGGGCGACCTGCTCGACCTGCCCCGCACGCCGGCGCCGGTGCCGGCCACCGTCGCGATCGAGCACCTGGTCGGCGAGCTGCGACCGCACCTGGAGGAGCTGGGTGACTGGGAGCAGGTCTGCGACCTGTCCGCCCGCGCGCTGAGCCGGGGCAGCGCGGCCGCCCGGCAGCGGCGCGCCCTGGCCCGGCGCGGCCGGATCGCCGACGTCGTCGATCTGCTGATCACCGATACCCGGGGCACGGCGGCGGCCTCCGTTGCCGGCGGCGGCCTGTCCGGGCCCGATCGATTGCTGCCGTACGACGTGGCCGGCGACGAGGCGTTCCCGGCGGAGTCGGTGGCCCCCGAGTACGCCGAGGTGCTGCCGGTGCTCACCGCGCTCGGCGCGACCGGGCTGCGCAAACGCGAGGACGCGCGGGACGAGGAGCAGCGCGCCAACGGGGTGACCTTCAGTGTGGCCGGCGAGGCGGCCACCCGGCTGTTCCCGTTCGACCTGGTCCCCCGGATCGTTCCGGCCGCCGACTGGGCCGAGCTGCGGGCCGGGCTGACCCAGCGGGTCCGCGCGCTCAACGCGTTCCTCTCCGACGTGTACGACGACCGGGCGATCGTCGCCGAGGGCATCGTCCCGGAGTGGGTGATCGACGGCTCACCCGAGCTGCGGGCCAGCGGCGCGCTGATCGGCGGCGGCGCGGTGCGCGCCCAGGTGGCCGGCGTCGACCTGGTCCGGGACGCGGACGGCGGCTGGTGCGTGCTGGAGGACAACCTGCGGGTGCCGTCCGGCATCGCGTACGCCATGCAGAACCGCCGGCTGACCGAGAGCATCCTGCCCGAGCTGCCCCGGCCGCGGAACCTGACCCCGGTCGAGGACACCCCGGCCCTGCTCAAGGATGCGCTGCTCGCCGCGGCCGGGCCGGCCGCCGGCGACGACCCGGCGCTGGTCGTGCTCAGCCAGGGCCCGGAGGACTCGGCCTGGTTCGAGCACCGGATGCTGGCCGAGGCGATGGACGTGCCGGTGGTGCGCACCACCGAGCTGTTCGTCGACGGGGGCCGGGTGCACCGGCTGCGCGACGGCAAGCGCTATCCGGTCGACGTGATCTACCTGCGGATGGGCGAGGACAGCCTGGTGCACGCGCCGGGCGCGGACGGGATGCCGCTGGGCCCCAGCCTGGTGGCGGCGCTGCACGCGCGGACCGTGACACTGGCCAACGCGCTGGGCAACGGGATCGGGGACGACAAGGCGGTCTACGCGTACGTCAGCCGGATGATCGAGTTCTATCTGGGTGAGAAACCGCTGCTCGCCGATGTGCCGACCTACCTGTGCGGGGTCGCCGAGCAGCGCGCCGAGGTGCTGTCCCGGCTGGACGAGCTGGTCTGCAAGCCGGTCGACGGGTACGGCGGCGACCGGATCGTGATCGGCCCGCACGCCACCGCCGACGAGCTGGACGCGCTGCGCCGGCAGATCCGCGCCGCCCCGCACCGGTGGGTCGCGCAGGACCTGGTCCGGCTTTCCACCCACCCGGTCTTCGACGGGCAGCGGCTCGCACCCCGGCACGTCGACCTGCGCGCGTTCGTCTTCACCGGCCGACAGCCCGTGGTCGCCCCGGCGGCACTGACCCGGGTCGCCCCGGCCGGCTCCATGATCGTCAATTCGTCCCGGGGCGGCGGCTCCAAGGACACCTGGTTGCTCAGTTGAGGGGAAGGTCGTATGTGCGGAATCGCCGGTGAGATCTGTTACGGGGAGCGCGTCGCGGACACCGACGCGGTCCGCCGGATGCTGCCCGTGCTGCAGTCGCGCGGGCCGGACGGCGAGGGCGTGTGGGAGCACGGGCGGATCGCGTTCGGGCACCGGCGGCTGCGGATCATCGACCTGAGCGACGCCGGGCGGCAGCCGATGACCGACGACGTGCTCGGGCTGACCGTGGTCTTCAACGGCTGCGTCTACAACTACCGGGAGCTGCGCGAGGAGTTGCGCGGGCACGGATACACGTTCGTCTCCGGCTCGGACACCGAGGTGATCCTCAAGGCGTACCACCGGTGGGGCGCCGACTGCGTCACGCACCTGCACGGCATGTTCGCCTTCGCGATCGCCGAACATGACACCGGCACCGTCACCCTGGCCCGGGACCGGCTCGGGATCAAGCCGCTCTACCTCGCCGAGACGCCCGGGCGGCTGCGCTTCGCCTCGACCCTGCCGGCGCTGCTGGCCGCCGGCGGGGTGGACACCACCATCGACCGGGTGGCGCTGCAGCACTACATGACGTTCCACTCGGTGGTGCCGGCGCCGCGGACCATCCTGTCCGGGATCCGCAAACTGCCCCCGGCCACGGTCCGGGTGATCAAGGCCGACGGTACGGGGTCGGAACGGACGTACTGGTCAGCCGCGTTCACCCGGACCGCTGACCGCTCTGCCGGCGAGTGGGCGGAAGCGGTCCGGGAGAGGCTGAACATCGCCGTGAAACGGCGCATGGTGGCCGACGTGCCGGTCGGCGTGCTGCTCTCCGGCGGTCTCGACTCCAGCCTGGTCGTCGCCCTGCTCGCCGAGCAGGGCCAGCGGGATCTCACCACGTTCAGCATCGGCTTCGAGGCGGCCGGCGGCGAGAGCGGCGACGAGTTCGCCTACTCGGACCTGATCGCCAAGCAGTTCGGGACCGAGCACCATCAGATCAGGATCGGGCACGACCGTTTCCTGCCGGCCGTCGACCGGACGGTGGCGGCGATGAGCGAGCCGATGGTCAGCCACGACTGCATCGCCTTCCACCTGCTCAGCGAAGACGTCGCGCAGCATGTCAAGGTCGTACAATCAGGGCAGGGCGCGGATGAGATCTTCGCCGGATACAGCTGGTATCCACCGCTCGCCGGGGTGCCGCGCGAGCAGGCCGCCGAGGCGTATGCGCGGGAGTTCTTCGACCGCCCGCACGCGGCGCTGCGCGGGCAGCTCAACCCGGCCTGGATGCTCGACCGCGACCACGCCGCCGCCTTCGTCGCGGAGAGCTTCGCCCGGCCCGGCGCGGACACCGCGGTCGACGCGGCGCTGCGGATCGACTCGCAGGTGATGCTCGTCGACGACCCGGTGAAACGGGTCGACAACATGACCATGGCATGGGGGCTGGAGGCGCGCGTCCCGTTCCTCGACCATGAGCTGGTCGAACTCGCGGCGGCCTGCCCGCCGGAGCACAAGCTGGCCGCGGACGGCAAGGGGGTGCTCAAGGACGCGGCCCGCGGGCTGGTGCCCGACGAGGTGATCGACCGTCCGAAGGGATACTTCCCGGTCCCCGGCATCCGGCACCTGGAAGGCGCGATGCTGGACCGGGTCCGCGACGCCCTGCACGCCCCGGCCGCCCGGGCCCGGGCCCTGTTCCGCCCGGAGTACGTCGAGGCGCTGCTGGCCGACCCCAACACGCCGCGGACGACACTGGGCGCGAACCAGCTGTGGCAGCTGGCGCTGCTGGAGATGTGGCTGCAGGACAAGAACATCTGAAGGAGACCTTTTGCGTCAGCGTGACGACGTCGCCGTGCTGCCGGCCTTCACCGAGATCTCGTCGGAGATCGCCGGCAACTGGTCACCGGCCCTCTCCCCGGACGGGCGGCACGCCGCCTACGTCTCCGACCGCGGCGGCACCCCGGCCGTCCGGGTGCAGCCGGTCGGCAGCGACCGGGCCTTCGCGATCACCTTCCCGGAGCCGGTCGCCGCGGTCGCCTGGTCCTCCGGCGGGGGCTGGCTGGCCTGCCGGCTGACCCCCGGCGGCGCCCCGCGCCACGAGGTCTGGCTGGTCCGCCCGGACGGCTCCGACCCGCACCAGGTCGCCGGTTTCGGCACCGACACCGCGGAGAACATGCGCTGGCTGCCCGGCCGCCCGCTGCTGGCCGTCACCGAGAACCTCACCCACGCCCTGCTGGTCGACGCGGTCACCGGCACCCGCACCGTCGTCGCCACCGGCGACCTGATCTCGCTCTGCGACATCGACCCGGCGGGCCGCTTCGCCCTGCTGCGGCAGGGGCCCCGCGGCGCCCGCCGGATCCTCTGCAAGAACCTTCTCGCCGGTACGTCGGAGACCATCGCCCCCGGTGAGCTGGCTCTGTTCAGCCCGGGCGGCGGGTGCGTCTACGCCCGCAGCGAGGCGGGCGAGTTCCCGGCCCTGATCCGCGCCACCGCCGGAACGGTGGAAACGCTGACCACCGAGCCGGTCGAACTCGAAACCTTCGCGATCACGGCGGACGGCCGCACCGCCGCCCTGCTCTGGAACGTGCGCGGCGGCGAATCCGCCCTCGAACTGCGCACCCTCGACCACGTCGTCCCGCCGGCCTCCTCCCCCACGGGCCGCGCTTTCGAGCCCACCGTGGGAACGACGACGCGGTCGGTCACCGTGCCGCTGCCCGGGACGGTGATCTCCGAGCCGGTCTGGAGTTTCGACGGGTCGACGCTCGCCTTCACCGCGGAGAGCCCGGGACAGCCGCAGGGCGTCTGGGCCTGCGACCGCGACGGTGGCAACGTCCGCCCGATCTCCGCCGAGCCGGCCGCCCCCGACGCGGTCCGTCCCACGCTGGAGAAGGTCACCGCCCACGACGGCCTCACCCTGACCGGCTGGCTGTTCACGCCGCCGGGTGGCACCGCTGCGCATCCCACGGTGATCTGGCTGCACGGCGGCCCGGAAGCGCAGGAACGCCCCGGGCACGGACCGCTCTTCCAATCCCTGGTCCGCCGCGGCATCGCGGTGTTCGCCGCCAACGTCCGCGGATCGTCCGGCTTCGGCCACACCTTCGTGAACGCGGACAACGGGGCGCTGCGGTACGACGCGATCGAGGACGTCCGGTCCTGCGCCCGCCATCTGCGCGACTCCGGGATCGCCGGGCGGCTCGGCGTGATGGGGCGCTCCTACGGCGGCTATCTGACCCTGGCCGCGCTGTGCGCCTACCCGGATCTGTTCGCGGTCGGCATCGACATCTGCGGCATGTCCGACTTTGCGACGTTCTATCGCTATACCGAGCCCTGGATCGCCGCCGCGGCCGTCAGCAAGTACGGCGACCCGGTGGCCGACGCCGACCTGCTGCGCGACCTCTCCCCCGTGCACCGCCTGGACCACCTGCGGGCGCCCCTGCTGATCATCCACGGCGAGAACGACACCAACGTGCCGCTGATCGAGGCCACCCAGGTGGCCGAGTCCCTCGCCGCCCGCGGCGCACCGCACCGCCTCGTCGTCTTCCCCGGCGAGGGCCACGACCTGCTGCACCGCTCGTCCCGCGCCGCCTTCCTGCAGGAGACCGTCACCTGGCTCACCACGCATCTGTCAGGTGATCAGCGGAGCCGGCACGAATAGGACGGTGGCCGCCGCGAGGAGAACGCCGACCAGCCACCTCATCCCCGTCCCCGGGCCGAACGGCCGCCCCACCCCCACCGGAGCACGGAGCGGCCGCCCCATCCCCGACCGAGAGCCGAGCGGCCGCCCCGTCGTCGTCCTCGGGCTGAGGGGCCGCCTCGGCCCGGCGCGGCCGACGGGCGGCGGCTTCACTCCCCGCCCGCGGGCAGGCGCTGCTCCAGGCGCTCGATCCGGGCGATGAGCGGCTGCAGGGCGTCGGCGAGCAGCCGGCCCGGGTCCGCGGTGGCCGCCGGAGCCCCGCCGCTCCCCGCCTGCAGCTGCGAGTAGCCGGCGGCGGCCGCGGTGTTCGCCCGCAGGTGGACATAGCCGGCCAGCGCCGAGGCCACCGCCCGGCGGGTCAGCCGCGGCTCCGCGCCGGCCGCGCGCAGGATCCGGCCGGCCGCGCCGTCGGGTTCGCCGACCAGGCCGAGCAGCAGGTGCTCGCAGCCCACATAGTTGTGCCCGAGCCCGGTCGCCTCGGTGACCGAAAGCTCCAGCGCGCCGGCCGACGGAATGCTGAAGTGGACGCCGTCGCCGGGGCCGGGGGGCTCCGCCACGCCGTCCCGGTCCAGCTCGCGCAGCAGCGCCGAGGGCTCGACCTCCAGGGCGCGCAGCACGTGCAGCGCCAGGTTGCCACCCTCCTGGATCATCGCGCCGAGCAGGTCACCGGTGCCGACCGCGATCGATGCCGACCCCGCGACCTTCGTGGCGTCCGCGACCAGCGTCGACGCGACGGAATCCGTGGCGTCGTCGACGAAGGCTGACGCGACCGCATCCGTGGCGTCCTTGACGAAGGCTGACGCGACCGCATCCGTGGTGTCCGCGACCAGCGCCGACGTCGCGGACCCGATGACGTCCCCGGACGGCGCCGGCGACGCGGCGCCGGTGCCGGCCGCCGCGGCCCGGGCGGCCGAAGCCCGGGCGCGCTCGACCGCCAGGGCCAGCACGGTCCGGGTACGGCCGGTCATCAGCGGGAAGCGTTCCTCGAGGTCGCCGCTGGACAGCTCGCCCAGTGAGGTCTCCCGGATCGCGGTCACCCGGCGCACCGCCTGCTCCAGGGCCCGCTGGCAGATCGCCGATACCGGCAGCCCGGTCTCCCGGACCGCCTCGGCCAGCTCGTCGGGCAGATACACGTTGATCTTCGGCATCGCACGCACCTCCGCGGCACTTGGGGTTACCACCATATACCCCCAATAGGGTTACACCGACAACCGGCAGTGGGGAAACGCACGTTGCAACCCGGCGACCTGCGGAGAAGGGTGGAAACATCCTGTAAATCGCGCGAGTGGAAGGCGCCACATGTCCCTGCGACCCGGAGCCCGGGCCTGGGCGGTGTGGGCCGCCGGCCTCGCCGCGTACGTCATCGCCGTCCTGCACCGCACCTCGCTGGGCGTGGCCGGGCTGGACGCGCAACACCGGTTCGGTGTCGGCGCCGGCACCCTGGCCAGCTTCGCCGTGCTGCAGCTGCTGGTCTACGCCGGCCTGCAGATCCCGGTCGGCCTGCTCCTCGACCGTTTCGGATCACTGCGCCTGGTGGTCTGCGGCGGCCTGGTGATGGCCGCCGGCCAGGTCCTGATGGCGAACGCCCACGGGATCACCGGCGCGGTGCTGGCCCGCATCCTGGTCGGCGCCGGCGACGCGATGACCTTCATCAGCGTGCTGCGCCTGGTCCCGCACTGGTTCCCGCCCCGCCGGGTGCCGGTGCTGACCCAGCTCACCGGCCTGGTCGGGCAGGCCGGGCAGATCATCTCGGCGATCCCGCTGGCCGCCCTGCTGGCCGGCCCGGGCTGGCGCACCGCGTTCCTCAGCGCCGCCGGCGCGGGCGTGTTCGTCGCGCTGGTCGCGCTGGCCGCCCTGCGCGACACCCCGGAGCGCCGGATGAGCAGCGGCAGCCCGGTCAGCATGCGGCAGCTCGGCGCCGACCTGAGCGGCGCCTGGCGGCACCCGGGCACCCGGCTCGGCCTCTGGACCCACTTCACCACCCAGTTCACCGGCACGGTGTTCGCCCTCATGTGGGGCATCCCGTTCCTGATCGCCGGTGAGGGGCTGACCCGCGGCGAGGCCGGATCGCTGCTCACCGTCTTCGTGATCACCGGCATGGCGGCCGGCCCGGTGCTCGGCACGCTGGTGCAGCGCTACCCGCTGCGCCGGTCGCTGCTGGTGCTCGGCATCATCGCGGTGAACCTGGGCGCCTGGGCGCTGGTCCTGCTCTGGCCCGGCCGGGCGCCGCTGCCGGTGCTGATCCTGCTGGTCGTCGCTCTCGGGTCGGGCGGTCCGGGCTCGATGATCGGCTTCGACTACGCGCGCACCTTCAACCCGCCGCACCGCCTGGGCACCGCGACCGGCGTGGTCAACGTCGGCGGCTTCGTCGCGTCCCTGCTCACCATCGAGCTGATCGGGCTGATCCTGGACGCCCGCACCGGTGGGAGTGCCGACTATCACATCGCCGACTTCCGGGTCGCGATGTCGGTGCAGTTCCTGGTGGCCGCGGCCGGTCTGACCGGCATCCTGCGCACCCGGAAACTGGCCCGTCGCCGGCTGGAGCAGGAGGAAGGCATCGTGATCCGGCCGCTGCGCGTGGCCCTCGCCGAACGACGGGTTTTGGCCGCCTCCCGAGCGGTGAAGGAGGAGGGCTGGCGCGACTGAGAGGGGGCACATGACCGAGCGCGCGCAAGCCCGGATCTGGGACGGCATCGACATCCCGAAGACCATCGCCGGCACCCTGGCCGCGGTCTCCGCCGCGGTGATCGGATCCTTCCTCGGTGTGGCCGGCACCCTGGCCGGCGCGGCCCTGGTCAGCCTGATCAGTTCGGTCGGCACCGAGATCTACCGGCATTTCGTGCACCACGGCACCCGGAAGCTGCAGGCCGCGTTCGTGACCGCGCCGGCCGCCATCGGCACCCCCGAGGTGGCCGCGGCCCCGGCCGCACCGGCCGACGCGCCGGCCGGCCCGTCCCGGCGGATCCACTGGAAGCGGATCCTGCTCGTGGCCGGTGCGCTGTTCCTGCTGGCGCTGGGCACGCTGACCACGGCCGAGCTGCTGGCCGGCCGCTCCGCGGCGGATGCCACGAGCGGGCGGGACAGCGGGGCGCCGACCGTGTTCCACTGGAGCGGTAGGCACACCACCGACAAAAAGCAGGCTCCGGCACCTTCGCCCTCCACCACTGCGACCGGTTCCGATCAGACGGCCAAGCCCGCCGGGACCACCGCCCCCGCGGATTCCGGCCCCGGCCCGACCGCGACGACGAAGGCACCGCAGCCGGAGCAGACCGGCGGCACCGGGAGCACCCCGGGGTCGGACACGGCGACCGCGGGCACCGGTGATGGTGCTGGTGCCGACACTCAGCAGAATTCCGAGCAGCACTCCGACCAGCAGGGAGACTGAACCGATGGACGTCACAGGCCTGCTCGACGACGCGTACGGCCGGCTGCCCGCAATGGTGGAATCCGCGGTTCAGGGCCTCACCCCGGAGCAGCTGCGCTGGGCGCCGGCGCCGGGGGCCAACCCGATCGGCTGGCTGGTCTGGCACCTGACCCGGGTCCAGGACAGCCACCTCGCCGAGCTCCTGGACACCGAGCAGGTGTACGTCGAGGGTGACTGGGCGGGGCGCTTCGGCCGCAAGCCCGACCCGTCGGACACCGGTTACGGTCACACCGCGGCGGAGGTGGCGGCCGTGGTTCCGGAGAGCGCGGCCGCGCTCATCGAGTACTACCATGCCGTACACAAGCGGACCGTGAACTTTGTGCGAGGCCTGACCGAAGCGGACCTGGACCGGATCGTCGACCGCAGATGGGATCCGCCGGTGACCCTGGGGGTCCGGCTGGTCAGCGTGTACGACGATGACGCCCAGCATGCCGGACAGGCGGCATATGTGCGGGGGCTGCTGTCCTGACGTCACGCCCGAGCTGTCGCCGTGACGTCCCGCCGGAGGTGGTGGCCGTGCGGTCACGCGGGCTCCGGCTCCGACGTTCTTGGGGGGATCATGGCGGAGTATCGGGCCAGTCAGACCGCGGTGCTGGTGTGCCAGGGCAGGGCCGCGGCACACGATCGGATCGCGCCCGGCCGGTTCGCCGACCCGACCGCGTGGGAACTGCTCCGCGACGACGAGCGGACCCAGGTCGACCTGGTGCGCGAGCAGCGGTTGCCGGCCGACTGGAACGGCCGGGTCGGCTACGAGATGGTGCTGCGCTGCGCCGAGATGATGGTGCCGCGCACGGTGGCGATCGACGAGGCGGTCCGGGAACACCGTACGCCGCAGGTGGTGATCCTCGGCGCCGGGCTCGACGGCCGTGCCTGGCGGATGCCCGAGCTCGCCGAGGTGGATGTCTTCGAGGTCGACCAGCCCGCGTCCCAGCAGGACAAACGCGACCGCGCGGGGAAGCTGCCGGGGCGGGCGCCGGTGTTCGTCCCGGTCGATTTCGGCCGGGACCGCCTGGGTGACGCGCTGGCCGCCGCCGGACATCGCGCCGCCATGCCGACCACGTGGGTGTGGGAGGGCGTGGTGCCGTACCTGACGCCGGAGGAGGTGACCACCACGGTGCGGGCGATCGCCTCGCTGTCCCCGTCCGGGAGCCGCCTGATCACCAATTACCAGACTAAATCAGCATCCGCCGCCTTCGGCCGTTTCGTGGTGCAGGGGATGGCCCGGCTCACCGGCCGCGCCAACCCGTGGGCCGCCGAACCGTGGCGGTCGACGTGGCGCCCGGAAAGCATGTCGCAGCTGCTCACCCGGCACGGATTCACCGTCGTCCGGGACAACCACCTGCTCGACCTGGCCGCCGGCATGATGGCCGCCACACCGGACACGATCTCCTTCCGCACCAGCCGGGTCACGGTCGCCGACATCTGACCCCGCCCGACCCCACCTCCAGCCGCCACCCCGCGCGCGGCCTCGGTCACCTTGCCGCGCGCGGTTTCTCGGCCGCCGCGCCCCGCACGATTCTCAGCTCCCGCGCGACCTCGGTCACCGCGCCCCGTGGGATTCTCAGCTCCCGCGACTTCGGCCACCGCGCCCCGTGCGGGCTCGGCTCCCGTGCGGTCCTCGGCCGGCTTGGCCCCAGGTCGGGCCTACGCTGCTTCCAGGACCGCTTTCATCTCCACGATGCCGCGTTCGACGCGGGCACGGACCGCTCCGGCCAGCGCGTCCGGCAGCAGATCGGTCGTCCAGACGATCCTGGCCTGGTCCTCCACCTCGAAAACCTGAAAAGCGGCCTGGTGGTACGTCAACGGCAATCCCTGCCCCTCGACCACCGCATAGGCGAACCGGCGCAGCTCATGATCGATCGCGATGAGCAGCTCGCGGATCCGCGCCCCGTTCGGCATCGTCAGGGTCCGGAAGCCCCCGTCGATCTCGGCGGCCACCACGCGCCCCGGCAGGAGCCGCTCGTGCACCGCCCCCACGTCGGCGATCGCCTCCCACACGCGCGCCGCCGGAAGGTCGACAATCGTCTCCACCGCAACCGTGGCCAATCTCTACTCCCGGGTGAGGGCGCCGAGCATCTCGCCGGCGTCGGCAGGCTGCCACGGCTCCTCCGGGTGACCGGTAACGGTCAGCGCCACCGAGCCCGCGGCCGGCCGGGCACATACCCGGCCAGCGTATCGGCCTCGGTCACCGCGACCAGTACCCGCTGCCCCGTCGCATCGACCGACTCCACGCCGATCCGTACTCCCCGACCCGCCCACGGCGACGGCAACGGCGGCGAGGGCAAGGCAACGGCAACGGCAGGCAACGGGCGTAAAGAGGCGACGCTGACTGTCGTCAGAGAAAGTGACGAATCAAGCACCGCGGGGAGCCGCCCACCGCCGGCCCCGATACTGGGGACCGGCGACAGGCGCCTCCCGCCGATCTACGCCGACGCCGGCTCGCTCAGCGGCAGGCGCACCAGGAACCTGGTGTCGCCCGGCGCGGACTGCAGGGACAGGTCGCCGCCGTGGCCGTTGACCACGATCCGGTAGGAGATGTCCAGGCCCAGCCCGGTCCCCTCACCGACCGGTTTGGTGGTGAAGAACGGCTCGAAGACCCGTTTCTTGATCTCGTCGGGAATGCCCGGTCCGGTGTCGCCGACCGCGACGACGACCCGGTCGTCCTCCCGGTAGGTGCGGATGGTGAGGGTGCCCGCCCCGGACATCGCCTGTACCGCGTTGTCGATCAGGTTGGTCCACACCTGGTTGAGCTCAGCCGGGTGGACCGGCACCTGCGGCAGCGTCCGGTCGTAGTCTTTCACCACCCGGACCCCGTTGCCGATCTTGTGGGCGAGCATCACCAGGGTGCTGTCGATCCCGGTGTGCACGTCGATCCACTGGTGCGCCGAGCGGTCCACGTGCGAATACTGCTTGGCCGCGTTGACCAGTGAGGACACCCGGCCGGTGGCGTCCTCGATGTCGCTCATCAGCTGCTCGGTCTCCAACGCGTACCCGATCCAGTGGATCGCCTGGTCGAGCAGCTCGGGTGACTCGAGCCGGGCCAGGATCTCGGTGAGGCACTCGGCGTCGATGCCACCCTGCGCGAAGACCGGCGCGACGTCCCAGCCGCTGGTCACGCCGTGTTCGTCCATCCAGTCGCCGAGCTCGTCCTCCAGGTCGGCGATCTGCATGGCGGTGCGCACGGGCGCCTTCGCGGCCCGCTCGATCACCTCCTCCTGGAGCTCCAGCAGCGCGGTCAGCCGGTCGGGCGCGACCTTGCCCTTGGCCAGTTTGCCGAGTTTCATCCGCATCGCCGCGACCCGTTCACGGAGCGCTCCGGTGGCCCGGGCGGCGGCCGCGGCCGGATTGTTCAGCTCGTGCATGAGGCCGGCCGAGAGCGCACCGAGCGCCTGCAGCCGCTGCCGCTCGCCGATCGCCGCCTGTGAGCTGCGCATCCCCAGCGCCAGGCCTTCCAGCAGGTGGATCGCCATCGGGAACCAGTCGCGCATGAGCCGGCCGAAGTCTCCGGCGGAGAGCACGAAGAACTCGGCGTCGGAAAGCGCCCGCATCGACGCCATGTACCGCTGGGGCACGCCGTCGTCGCGCAGGTACGCGTTGGTGGCGCCCATGTACACGCCGCGCTGCTCGGTGCGGCTGGTCTGCACATCGTCCTGCCCGACCCGGCGGGTCAGTGCGATCGTTCCGCTGAGCAGCACGAAGAACTGGTCGGCCGGATCACCCTCGCGCAGCACCAGGCCGCCGCCGGCGACCCGCATGGTGCAGCCGTGCTCGGCGATCCAGGCGAGTTGCTCGTCGGTCAGCTTCTCGAACAGGAACAGCGATTTCAGCTCGGCCGGGGTGAGCCGCCCCGGTTCGCAGGGCTGGAGCTGGATCTCGTCCGCTTCGATGGTCATGGCTACTGCGCCTCCAGGTAACGATGGACCAGCGCGACGGCCATCGCGCCCTCACCGACCGCCGAGGCCACCCGTTTGATCGAGTTGGCCCGGACGTCGCCGGCGGCGAAGATGCCGGGAACACTGCTCTCCAGATAGAACGGATCGCGGTCGCGATCCCATCCCCGCGGACGCGTGCCGTTCGCCAGCAGATCCGAGCCGGTGCGCACGAAGCCTTTCCCGTCGCGTTCCACCGCGTCGCCGAGCCAGTCGGTGCGGGGCTCCGCCCCGATGAAGACGAACAGGTAGCCGCACTCGACGGTGGCTTTCGTCCCGCCCTTGCTGTCGCAGATGGTGATCGCCTGCAGGTGCCCGTCGCCCTGCGCGCCGATCACCTCGCACCTGGTCCGCACCTCGATGTTGGACACCTGGGCCAGCTGCTGGATGAGGTAATACGACATCGACGATTCGAGGGAGTCACCGCGGACCAGCAGGGTGACCTTGCGCGCGTATCTCGCGAAGAAGAGCGCCGCCTGGCCGGCCGAATTGGCTCCGCCGACGATGTAGACCTCGCTGCCCGCGCAGGCCGGCCCCTCGGTGGCGGCCGAGCCGTAGAAGACACCGGAGCCGGTCAGCCCGGCCACGCCCTCGGCGACCAGCGGACGGTAGGAGACACCGGTGGCCAGCAGGATCGCGTGTGCCGACACCTCGCCACCGTCGGCGAAGGTCAGCGTGCGGGCCGAGCCGTCGGTGCGCAACCCCACCACCTCGCGGGTGTTGAGCGTCTCGGCGGCGAACTTGTCGGCCTGCCGCCGGGCCCGGTCGGTCAGTTGCGCGCCGGAGATCCCGTCCGGGAAGCCGAGGTAATTCTCGATCCGGGAGCTCTGGCCGGCCTGGCCGCCGACCGCCTGCCGCTCGATCAGCAGGGTCTTGAGGCCCTCCGACCCGCCGTAGACGGCGGCGCCCAGTCCGGCCGGCCCGCCGCCCACGATGATCAGGTCGTAGAAGTCGCGGCCCGGGTTGGTGGACAGGCCGGCCGCCTCGGCCACCTGCTGCACGCTCGGCCGGGGCAGGGCCCGCCCGTCGGCGGTCACCACCAGCGGGATCGACTCGGGGCCGGCGTCCGCGGCCTCCATCAGGCGGCGGCCCTCCGGCTCGTCGGCGCCGAAGTATTTGTACGGCACCAGGTTGCGGGCCAGGAAGTCGCGGATCTGGAAGGACGGCTCGCTCCACCGGTGCCCGACCAGCCGGATGTCCGGCATCTCCTGGTCGCCGGTGGCCTGCCAGGCGTCGAGCAGCGCGTCGAGGACCGGATAGAGCTTCTCCTCCGGCGGGTCCCACGGCTTGAGCAGGTAGTGGTCGACGTCGACCAGGTTGATCGCCTGGATCGCGGCGTCGGTGTCCGCGTACGCCGTGAGCAGGGCACGGCGCGCGTGCGGGAACAGGTCCATCGCCTGCTCCAGGAACTCGATGCCGTTCATCTGCGGCATCCGGTAGTCGGCGAGCATGACGGCGACCCGACCGCCGCGCAGTTTCAGCTCTTTCAGCACGTCGAGCGCCTCGGTGGCCGACCCGGCCCGGATCACCCGATACCGGTCGCCGTAGCGTCGGCGCAGGTCGCGGGCGATGGCTCGGGAGACCGAGGGGTCGTCGTCGACGGTCAGAATCGCGGCTTGGCCCATTGTCTGATCTTCCTCAGCTCAGCTCGGTCAACTCAGGGTGACGTTCGACGTATCCGGCCACGAACGGGCAGGTGGCGGTGACCGGCACGGACCGGGACCGGGCGTCGGCGAGCGCCGCCGAGGCCAGCCGGCCGGCCAGCCCGCGACCGGAGAAGGCCTGGTCGACCTCGGTGTGCAGCAGCTCGACGCGGTCGCCGTGGCGGCGGTAGTGCAGCATGCCGGCCACCTCGCCGCCGACGAGCACCTCATACCGCTGGCGCTCGAAGCTGTCGACCACCACCGCGTCACCGGTGTCCCAGTCGCCGGCCTGGGCGCTGCCCTCGACCCGGAGCTTGCGGCGCGCCCGCTCGTAGAACGAGGTCTCGCCGAACCGGATCACCTGCGCGGCGCCCGGCACGGGTTCGATCTCCACGGCGGCGCCGGGCTCGGCGTACCCCTCGATGATCCCGTCGACCTCGATCGCCAGCCGGCCGCTGGTGGGCAGCACGTCGAGGCTGAGGTGTTCGGAGGTGTCCAGGACCAGCGAGCGGTTGAACGACGAGTGTGCGGCGGCGGCGCTGACGATCAGGCCCTCGACGTTCGGTGAGACGATCGGGCCGCCGGCCGAGAAGCTGTACGCCGTCGAGCCGGTCGGGGTGGAGACCAGCACCGCGTCGGCCGCGTAGTTGACGAACCGCTTGCCCTCGACCCGGATGCCGACCGCGGCCAACCCGTGCCCGGGCACCCGGACCAGGGCGATGTCGTTGAACGCGGTGACCCGCCGCCCGTCGGGCAGCACGGTGCGCACCGCGGTGCGGCTCTCCACCCGGAACGAGTGGTCGTCGATCGAGGAGAGCGCGTCCTTGAGGTCGGGCAGGTCGACCTCGGCGAGGAACCCGAGCCGTCCCACGTTCACCCCGAGCACCGGCGTCTTGCGGCCCTCGACCAGACGCATGCTGCGCAGCATGGTGCCGTCGCCGCCGAGGCTGACGAGCAGGCCGGCCCGCTCGACCATCTCCTCGGCGGAGACCGCGACCGCGCTGCAGTCGATCCGGTTGATCTCGTCGGGCAGGCCGAGCACGGTCACCCCGCGGGCGGCTGCCCAGCTCACGATGGTGTCGACCGCCGACCCGCAGTCCCGGCGCGGGTGCAGCACCAGGCCGACCACCTTGACCATGCCCATTCGTGGTCCCCTCTCCGCGGTTTCCGGTGACAGCCTTCCACGCCGGCAGCAAGATCGGCGACCGTCCGCACCGTGGCGCGGAGCACGGAGAAATCCGGTCGGCGAAGCAACCCGCGAAGCGGGCCGCTACGCCGGGCGTGGCGTGGGACGGGGCGGCAGGCGACCGGCCCATGATGTTGAATGCCGGACATGACGCAGTGGCAGGCGGTGGTCACCGATCTGGACGGCACGGTCGTCCCCGCGGGCGGCGACCTGGTCAGCGCGGCCACCCTGAACGCGGCCGCCCAGCTGCGCCATCGCGGCATCCCGCTGCTGGCCGCCACCGCCCGCACCCGCAACGGGGTGACCCGGCTCGGTGCGTTCGCCGGGCACCTGACCGTCGCGGTCTGCCACGGCGGCGCGCTCGGCTGGACCCCGGAGGACGGCGGCCGCACCCTGTGGCAGCGCACCCTGCCCGCACCGGAGCTGCGTGACCTGGCCGACTTCAGCCGCACGCTGCCGGGCGCGGCGCTCAGCGTGTTCGGCGTGGCCTCCTGGGACCTCACGCCGGAATACCTGGCGCTGCGCGGCAGCCCGCCACCCGAGCCGTGGCGGTCCGTGCCGCTCACCGACATCACCGACCAGCCGGCGTACGCAGCGGCGATCCGGCACGCCTCGCTCAGCTCGGACGAGCTGGTCGCCCGGCTCACCGAGGCCGGGTTCGCCGAGCGGGCCACGCTGACCTACGCGGCGCCGCACCTGGTCGAGATCGGTCCGCCGGGCGTCGACAAGGCGGCCGGGGTGGCCCGCGCCCTGGACTGGCTGGGGATCGCGCCCGAGCACACCGTCGCCTTCGGCGACATGCCCAACGACCTGAGCATGCTGGCCCTGGCCGGGCACTCGGTGGCGATCGGCGCGGCCCACCCGGCCGTGCTCGCCGCGGCCACCGCCCGGGCGCCCGGCGTCGACGACGACGGCTTCGCGGCCCACCTCGCCGAGCTGGGTCTGATCAGCGCCTGAACGCCGAGCGGTTCAGAGCCGGGTCGCCAGGGCCAAGAAACGATCTTCACCGTCCTCGTACGACGTGAGCACCCACCCCGCCCCGGCCAGCAGCGGCGCCAGCCGTGCCGCGCCGAGCGGCTCGTCCGGCCGCAGCGTGCGTCCGTGCCGGGTGGCCAACGCCGCCCGCCCCACCGGGTGGAACATCGCGATCGTCCCGCCCGGCCGGGTCACCCGGGCCAGTTCGGCCAGCCCGGCCACCGGATCCGGCAGGTGGTTGATCAGCCCGGCCGCGAAGATCACGTCCGCCGCACCGGTCGCGATCGGCAACCGTCGCGCGTCCGCCACCAGCAGCGTGGCGGACGCGTCCCGGCCGGCCCGGGCCGCCTCGGCCAGCATGTCCGGGGTGAAGTCGAGCCCGATCACCCGCCCGCCCGGCGCGGCCGCGGCGGCCAGCGCCGGCAGCGCCCGCCCGGTGCCGCAGCCCACGTCCAGCACCACGTCGCCGGGCCGCACCCCGGCCTCGCGCACCGCCCGGGCGTAGGCCGGCAGATCGTCACCGAACTTGACGTCCCAGTTCGCCGCGCGAGCCGCGAAGAAGGCCCGGCTCTCGGACAGATACCACCGATCGGGATCGGCCAGCGACGGGTGCACGTGCCGGATCACCGGCCAGTCCGGATCGCGGTGGTCGATCACCACCTGGGCCCGGCGCTCCCCGTCTCCGGCCGCGAACCTGTTCCGCGGCCCGCCGCGCAGATACACCAGCACCTGATCGGTGGCCGGTTCCAGCACGTTCAGCGCCGAATCGAAACCGCCGCCCCGGCCGGGCCCGGTCAGCCCGAGCACCGCGTCGATGCTCCAGGCCCGCGCGCTCGCCGGGAAGGCCGCGGCCAGCCGCGAGGCGAAATCCGCCGCCGCGCCCGGATCGCCCCCGTCGACGATCACGGTGAGCGGCGCCCGCGGCGCGAGCACCTCAGCCAGCAGGGCGGTGACTTCGCTAATCCGTTCCGGCACGTCCCCAAGAATGCAGCGGCGATGTGACGCGCGCAACGAGATGGCTGGGCTTATGGCCTCGCCTTCGGCTCGGCGGCATTTCGCCCCGGATCGTCGATGACGAGAGCGCCGAAAACGGCTTCGCTTCGCTGGCTGTTTTCGGAGCTCTCGTCATCGACGGGCGAAATGCGGGAGTGGGATGCTGACCCGAGGGTGTCGGGGGTGGGGGGTTAGCGTCGGGGCATGGAAGCACTGGAGCTGGCGGATTTCCGGGCGGCGGTGGCCCGGATGTATCTGGAGCCGGGCGGTCTGTCGGATTTCCGCAGGCGGCGGGACGAGTTGTTCGCCGGCCACCCGCAGTCGCCGATCCCGGCGGACGAGCGGGCCGGCTTCGCGGGCCTGTCGTACTTTCCGCCGAACGACGACCTGATCGTCGAGGTCCCGGTGCGGGAAGCGGACGGGGAGCTGACCATCGACACCGGCGGGCCGGACGGCGCCGTGCGCTACCGTCGCGCCGGCATCCTGGAGACGCCGTTCGGTGAGCTGACCCTGTGGTGGATCGCCGCCTACGGCGGCGGGCTGTTCCTTCCGGTCCGCGACACCACCTGCGGCACGCAGTCGTACGGTGGCGGCCGCTACCTGACCGACACCGTCAAGGGCACCCACGGCCGCGGCCTGCAGTGGCTGCGCCCCGGCCGGGTCCGCCTCGACTTCAACTACCTCTACAACCCGAGTTGCGCGTACGACCCACGCTGGGCCTGCCCGCTCGCCCCACCGGAGAACCGCCTCGCCCACCCCTTGGCGGCCGGCGAGCATTCCTACCACTGACCTTTCGGCGGCGGCTCGACCTCGTCCCGGGTGCGGTCACGGCCGCCGATCCGCCGGTGGGCCGGCGGCGCGGCTGGACCAGGAGCGGCCGGTGGTCAGGTTGGTGTGGCCGCCGGTGTGGACGGCTTCGTAGACGGCGCGGGACATCGGGGCGCCCCAGCGGGAGCGCGGGCCGCCGTAGGCCGCGGTGGGGCCGGCGGCCGGGCAGAGGACGGCGATCGCGTCGGTGGCGGTGCCCGTGGCGTGCAGGCCCAACGCGTACAACGCCTGGGTCTTGGCCTCGGTCGCCGTGGCGACGATGTTGAGCAGAGCGCCGGGGGCGAGGTGCTGCGGGATCCAGATGACGATGTTGATGGTGCCGGGGTGATGGGCGAAACCGGTCACGCCCGGCTCGGCGGCCCGGATCGGGGCGCCCAGGCCGACGGTGGCGCAGACCTCGACGCCGTCCTCCGTGGTGGCCACCATGTCGTGCACGTCGACGCCGGTGAGCAGGCCGATGCCGGGGCCGGTGAGGTGCAGGGCGGCGGCCAGCTCGGCGAGGTGGTTCGCCGGGTCCGGGCGGGCGTAGGACATCGGGACGCTGGCGTTGATCACCCACTCGCACCGGCCGACGCCGCCGCCGAGGACCGCCGTGGAGGCCGCCAGCACGGGCTCGGGAAAACGCCAGAGCAGCAGCGGCGCGGAGTGGCCGTCCTCCGGGCGGTGGGTCAGCGACGGTTCGGCGAGCACCGCACGAGCGTACGGCCGGCCGGCTGCGCCGAGGGCACAGCCGGCCGGCTTCCTACCGGGCGGATGAGGAAAGCCTCTAGTGCGGATCGCCTTCGGGCCCGAAGGCCTGCAGGAAACGGTCACGGAAGGTGTTCATCGGCCAGACCGGCGCGGTCGGGGCCGGCTTGACGCTGCCGGTCCAGCCCCACGAGGCGATCCGGTCGAGGACCTTCGGGTCCTTGGCGACGATCGCGATCGGCACGTCGTGGCTGGCGTTCTGGCCGACCACGACGGAGGCCGGCTGGTGGTCGCCGAGGAAGACCATCACCAGGTTGTCGTCGCCGTATGTGGCGGCCCACCCGATCAGGCTGTCCACCGAGTAGGCGATGGACCGGGCGTACTCCGTCTTGATCCTGCTGTCGTCCGACCAGACGTCCTTCGGGTTGGTGCTACGCGCCATCGGGCCGTAGACGCTGCCGTCGCCGAGCTGGTCCCAGTCCAGCATGCCGGGGACCGGGGCCCACGGGGTGTGGCTGGAGGTGAGGGTGATCTCGGCGAGCAGCGGGCCGCGGTTCGGGCGGCTGTACTCGGCCTTCTGGAACTGGGCCAGCGCGTACTGGTCGGGCATCGGCGACCAGCTGAACTGCGGGCCGTGATAGTTCAGCGCGGCCTTGTCGTACACCTGGTCGTAGCCGTAGAAGTCACCCTCCGGCCACGCGTAGATGACACCCGGCTCGACGCCGACCGTGCGGTATCCGGCGTTCTTGAACGTGCGGGTCAGGGTGAGCCGGTCGGTGGCCATCAGGCTCCGGTAGCGGGACTCGTTGTTGACCCACATGCCGGACAGGAACGTCGAGTGCGCCAGCCAGCTGCCGCCACCGGCGGTGGACGAGGTGAGGAAGCCGCTGCGGGCGGCGAACCCGGCCGCGGCCAGTTTCTTGTCGCCGTCGGCGAGCGCGGTCAGCACCGAGCCGTCGAAGGCCGGGTTCTCCACCGCGTCACGCCCGTAGCTCTCGATGAACGAGACCACCACGTCCTTGCCGCGCAACGCGGTGAGCAACTGGTCGGCGGGGCGGTCCCGGTACGCGTCGTCGCCGGCCTCGGCGACGAACGCGCGCTTGTCGGCGAGGTCCTTGGGCAGCGCGAGGGCGGTCTCCTGGGCCAGGTCGGCGGCGGCGTGCGCGGCCACCGGCAGGCCGCCGATCAGCTGGGTGCCGAGCAGTGCCAGGACGGTCCAGGCCGCGGTGGCCGCCCCGAGCCCGCTCCAGGCGAGCCGGCGGTGCCCCAGCGCCACCTGGGTGAGCCGCAGCATCGCCCAGATCATCCCGGCGATCAGGAGGACGGCGAGCAGCACCACGCCGGACGCCACGCCGAGCGCCCCGCCCCTGCCCATCGAGTCGACCAGGAAGTTGTAGCCGTCGTCGAACAGCGTCCAGTCCAGCACCGGGTCGAACCGGCGGGCCAGGATCGCGAAGAATCCGATGTCGACCAGTTTGACCACGGTCAGCGCGCCGAGCAGCAGGCCCAGCGCGGCGGCCAGCCGGCGGCGCCACCGGGCGGCCGGGACGACCAGCAGGGCGGCGCCGGCGATCAGCGCCTCCAGCGGGATCCGCAGCAGCGCGGTGTACCAGTGGTTGCCCGGTGGGAGCCGGGTGATCTGGTCCGGCAGGATCAGCGCCAGGAATACGAGGATCGCGGCGAAACCCGTGGTCACCTGGCGGATGACCCGGCGGTACGACTTCTGTTGACTCACATCTCCTTGATACGCCACCGTGCCGTTTCCGGTTCGACGCGGGTCCATGACAAAAGTCAGTGGCTGAGTGAGTGCTCGCTCAGTAGGCTGTGCCGCGTGGAGAACCGACGGAGACGACAACCGGCCCTGGCGCCGGGTGAGCGGCGGGCCGCGTTGATCGCGGCGACCATCCCGCTGTTGCGCGAGCACGGTGTCGACCTGAGCACCCGGATGATCGCGCACGCCGCCGGGGTGGCCGAGGGCACCATCTTCGGCGTCTTCAGCAACAAGAACGAGCTCGTGGTCTGCTCGGTGGTGAAAGCGCTCGACCCGCAGCCGGTGCTGGACGCGCTGGCCGCCATCGACCGCTCGGCCGACCTGCGGGTCCGGCTGCGCGAGGCGGCCGAGATCGTGCACACCCGTTTCCAGTCGAACGCGCACCTGATGCACGCCGCCCGCCGGCTGTTCATCGCCGGCGAGACCGATCCGCACGCTCAGGAGCAGATGACCTCGACCCGCGGGAAGCTGCTGTCCGCGGTCACCGCGGTGCTGGAGCCGGACGCCGACCGGCTGCGCGTCACGCCGGGTGAGGCGGCCCGGCTGCTGCTGCTCTACTGCGGCGCCAACACGTTCGGCCCGTTCGCCGACGGCGAGGCGTTCAGCGGCGCCGAGCTGGCGTCGCTGCTGCTCGACGGCATTCTGTCCGCCACATCTGGGGAGCCAGCGAAGTGCTGATGAAACTGCTTCGCGTCCACCTGCGGCCGTACTGGAACACGATCGGCCTGATCGTGCTCTTCCAGTTCCTGCAGACGCTCGCGACGCTCTACCTACCGACGTTGAACGCCGACATCATCGACAACGGCGTGATCAAGGGCGACACCGGCTACGTGATGCGGATCGGCGGCGGGATGCTCGGCATCACCGTGCTGCAGATCGCCGCCCAGATCGTCGCCGTCTACTTCGGGGCGCGCACCGCGATGGCGGTCGGCCGCGACCTGCGCGAGTCGATCTTCACCCGGGTGCAGACCTTCTCGGCCCGCGAGGTCGGCCAGTTCGGCGCGCCGTCGCTGATCACCCGCACCACCAACGACGTGCAGCAGATCCAGATGCTGGTGCTGCTCACCTTCACGCTGATGGTCTCGGCGCCGATCATGTGCGTCGGCGGCATCGTGCTCGCGCTGCGCCAGGACGTGCCGCTCTCCGGGCTGCTGCTGGTGATCATCCCGGTCCTGATCGGCGTGGTCGGCCTGATCATCAGCCGGATGCGGCCGCTGTTCCGCAGCCTGCAGGTCAAGATCGACCGGGTGAACCAGGTGATGCGCGAGCAGATCACCGGCATCCGGGTGATCCGGGCGTTCGTCCGCGACGAGCGCGAGCAGGCACGGTACGAGGTGGCCAACAACGACGTCACCCAGGTCTCGCTGAGAGCCGGCAAGATCATGGCGTTGATGTTCCCGACCGTCATGCTGATCGTGAACCTGTCCAGCGTGGCCGTGCTCTGGTTCGGCGGGCACCGGATCGACAGCGGCGCGATGCAGGTCGGCGCGCTCACCGCGTTCCTCAGCTACCTCATGCAGATCCTGATGTCGATCATGATGGCCACCTTCATGTTCATCATGATCCCGCGAGCCGAGGTCTGCGCCGAGCGGATCCAGGAGGTGACCGCCACCGAGACGTCGGTGACGCCGCCCGCGGCGCCGGTCACCGAGGTGACCCGGCACGGCGAGTTGGAGCTGCGGGCGGTCAGTTTCCACTATCCCGGGGCCGAGGCCCCGGTCCTCTCCGACGTACGGCTCATCGCCCGACCGCGGGAAGTTACCGCGATCATCGGGTCCACCGGCAGCGGCAAGACGACCCTGCTCAACCTGATCCCGCGGCTGTTCGACGCGACCGAGGGCGCCGTGCTGGTCGACGGCGTCGACGTCCGCGAGCTCGACCCCGACCTGCTGTCCCGGCTGGTCGGCATCGTGCCGCAGCGGCCCTACCTGTTCACCGGCACGATCGCGACCAACCTGCGGTACGGCAACCCGGACGCCACCGACGACGAGCTCTGGGCGGCGCTGGAGATCGCCCAGGCCAGGAGCTTCGTGGAGAAGATGGACGGCCGGCTGGACGCGCCCATCGCCCAGGGTGGCACCAACGTGTCCGGCGGGCAGCGGCAGCGGCTGGCGATCGCCCGCGCGCTGGTGCACCGGCCGGAGATCTACCTGTTCGACGACTCCTTCTCGGCTCTCGACTACGCGACCGACGCAGCGTTGCGGGCCGCGCTGACCGACCACATCGCCGACGCCACCGTGGTGATCGTGGCGCAGCGGGTCAGCACCATCCGCGACGCCGACCGGATCGTGGTGCTCGACGACGGCAGGGTCGTCGGGACGGGCACGCACGAGGAACTCATGGACGGCAATCCGACGTACCGCGAAATCGTTCTTTCCCAGCTCACCGAGCAGGAGGCAAACGCGTGACCGCGCCGAACAGGCCGCCGGCGCGGCCGATGGGCGGCCCGCCGGCCGCCCGGATGATGATGGGGGCCGGCGGCCCGCCGGAGAAACTGCAGGACTTCAAGGGCTCCACCAAGCGCCTGCTGCGGATGCTCGCACCGCAACGGGCCCTGGTCGGGGTGGTGCTGCTGTTCGGTGTGGCCTCGGTCTTCCTGTCGGTGCTCGGCCCGCGCCTGCTCGGCCACGCCACCGACGTGATCTTCAACGGCGTGGTCGGCAAGATGCTGGGCCGGACCCTGCCGCCCGGGGTGACCAAGGAGCAGGCCGTCGAGGGCCTGCGCCAGCGGGGCAACACCAAGTTCGCCGACCTGCTGGCCGGGATGAACGACGTGATCCCCGGCCGAGGCATCGACTTCGACAAGCTGATGCACGTGCTGGCCTGGGTGGTCGTGGTCTACCTGTTCGCCTGGGTGTTCGGCGTACTGCAGGGCCGGATCACCGCCCGGGTGGTGCAGACCGCGGTGTACGACCTGCGCAACCAGGTCGAGGCGAAGCTGTCCCGGCTGCCGCTGTCGTATTTCGACAAGCAGCCGCGCGGTGAGGTGCTCAGCCGCGCCACCAACGACACCGACAACATCGCGCAGACCCTGCAGCAGACCTTCGCCCAGCTGGTCACCGCACTGCTGACCGTGGTCGGCGTGCTCGGCATGATGTTCTGGATCTCGCCGCTGCTCGCACTGATCGCGCTGGTCACCATCCCGCTGTCGTTCTTCCTGACCACTTTCATCGGCAAGCGGGCGCAGCCCCAGTTCGTCGCCCAGTGGAAGACGACCGGCCAGCTCAACGGCCACATCGAGGAGATGTTCACCGGACACTCGCTGGTCAAGGTGTTCGGCCGGCAGCAGGAGGCGGAGGGCACGTTCCGCGAGCACAACGACCGGTTGTTCGCCTCCAGCTTCCGCGCCCAGTTCATCTCCGGCCTGATCCAGCCGGCCATGATGTTCATCAGCAACGTGAACTACGTGCTGGTGGCGGTGGTCGGCGCGCTGCGGGTGACGTCCGGGTCGCTGACCCTCGGCGAGGTGCAGGCGTTCATCCAGTACTCGCGCCAGTTCAGCCAGCCGCTGACCCAGGTGGCCAGCATGGCGAACCTGGTGCAGTCCGGCATCGCCTCGGCCGAGCGGGTGTTCGCCCTGCTCGATGCGCAGGAGCAGAGCCCGGAGCCGGCCGTCCGGGAGATGCCGCCGGTGCAGGGGCGGATCGCGTTCGAGAACGTGTCGTTCCGCTACCTGCCGGACAAGCCGCTGATCGAGAACCTGTCGCTGGCCGTCGAGCCGGGCCAGACGGTGGCGATCGTCGGCCCGACCGGGGCCGGCAAGACGACGCTGGTCAACCTGCTGATGCGGTTCTACGACGTGACCGGTGGCCGGATCACCCTGGACGGGGTGGACATCGCCACCATGCCGCGCGAGCAGCTGCGCGAGCAGATCGGGATGGTGCTGCAGGACACCTGGCTGTTCGGCGGGACGATCGCGGAGAACCTGGCGTACGGCGCCGACGACCACGACCAGGCGGCGATCGTGCGGGCATCCGAGGCCGCGCACGTCGACGGCTTCGTGCGGACGCTGCCGGACGGCTACGAGACCAGGATCGACGAGGAGGGCTCGAACGTCAGCGCCGGGCAGAAACAGCTGATCACGATCGCCCGGGCGTTCCTCGCCGAGCCCAGCATCCTGATCCTGGACGAGGCCACCAGCTCGGTCGACACCCGCACCGAGGTGCTGATCCAGCGGGCGATGAACACCCTGCGCACCGGCCGGACCAGCTTCGTCATCGCGCACCGGCTCTCCACCATCCGCGACGCCGACCTGATCCTGGTCATGGAGAACGGCACCATCGTCGAACAGGGCACCCACGACGAGCTGATCGCGGCCGAGGGGGCTTACGCGCGCCTCTACTCGGCGCAGTTCGCCCAGGCCGTCGCCGAGGTCGACTGAGCACCACGGCACGGCACCAGCAGGACCGAGCGACGCGGCACCAGCAGGACCGAGCAACGCGGCACCGACAAGACCGAGCAACGCGGCACCGACAAGACCGAGCAACACGGCACCGGCAAGACCGAGCAACACGGCACCAGCAAAAGGGAGCGGGGGCGGCCGGATGGCCGCCCCCGCTGTTTCGGGTCAGGTGATGACTACTTGATGGTGATGGCCTTGCTGGACGAGTAGCCGGCGTTGATGCCCAGGCTGCTGCTGCCCGAAACCATGGCCCGCACCGTCAGCTTGGTGCCCGACTTGAAGCTGTACGAGCCCTTGAAGCCGCTCGACGTCGTCTTGCCGGAGCCGACCGTCACCCACTTGCTGCCGCTCTTGCGCTGGATGGTGACCGTCTGGCCGGAGGCCTTCGGGTTCCCGTTGACCGTCACGCCCAGCTTGCCCTTGCTCGTCGAGAGCGTCAGCCCCGGCGACTGGTTCAGCTTGACGACCCGGATCGACGTCGCGCCGCCCACCTCGGCCTGCACGTAGAACGCCCAGCCGGTGGTCGCCGTGAGCGACTTGAACTTGTACATCCCGGAAGCGTCGGCCGTCACGGTGTCGATCAGCTTCAGGTCCTTCTTGTCCATCTCGGGCAGGGCCGCGCCGTACAGCATGACCTTGGTGCCCGGGGTGGCCTTGCCCCACGCGGTGACCGCGCCGGCGCCGGCCGCCGGACCGGTGAGCATCAGCGTCGGGGTGACCGGTGCCACCGTGTCGTCCGACTTGATGGTGACGGTCGAGTCTCCACTGGTGATCTGCGCGCCCAACGGGTTGGCGTTGCTGAGCCGCACGGAGAAGGTCTCGTCGTCCTCCATGTCCGAGTCGTTGATGATGGGGACCTTGATGCTGGTCTTCATCGTGCCCGGCGGGATCGTCAGAGTGCCCTTGGTGAGCGTGTAGTCCTTGCCCGCCTTGGCGGTGCCGTCCGAGGTGTTGTACTGGACGGTCACGTTCTGCGTGGTCGACGTCGCGTCACCGTTGAAGGTCAGGTCGATCGGCACCTCGGCAGTGCCGTCCTTCTCGTTCACGGTCGTGTCGCCGATGGCGATCGCCGGCGGCAGGTCCAGCGGGTCGTCCGCGATCTTGTAGGTTCCGACAGCCGGCGTGAAGCCGGTCGGCACGCCGGTGGTCTCGTTCGCGGTGACGGTGAAGCCCTCGGTCGGCTCGTCGATCTGGTCGTCCAGCGTCGGGAACGACCAGGTGTAGCCGCCACCGACGCTCGGAATATCGGTCAGCTCACCGGAGTACCCGGCCGGCACCGCGATCGACGTGGTTGCCAGGCTGGCCGGCACGGTGAAGTCGGTGCCCGTGGTGGCCGCGTTGGTCTCCGTGCCGCCCACGGTCAGACCCAGCTTGTACGCGTACTCGGAAACCCCGACGATCTTGCCGGTGACGGTGATCGGCTGGCCCTCGGTCGCGTTGCTGCTGTTGAAGGTCAGCGTCGGCTGCGCGTCGTCGTTGCCGATCGTGACCCGCGCGGTGTGCTGGACGTCCGGCGTGTTCGTGTTGGTGACGTCGCTGCTGGCGGTGGTGAAGTCGACGCTGAAGACCTGGTCCCGCTCGTAGACGGTGTCACCGTTGATCGGGATGCTCAGGTATCCGGTCGTGTCGCCGGCCTTGATCGTCACCGTGCTGTCGGTGGGGACGGTGTAGTCATTGTCACCGGGCACACCGTTGCTGGTGCCCACGGCGGTGCCGGCATGGAACGTCGTGGTGAAAACCGTGTCGGACGGCGAGGCGCCGCTCATCACGATCGGCACCTTCGCGAACGAGGTACCGCTGTTGCCCTCGCTCACCGAGACGTCACCGACGTTGAAGGTCGGCTTGGCGTCCGACTCCCCCGCCTCACTGAGAGTGATGGTGGTGTCGCCGCTGACCGCGCCGATGGTGCTGGTCGAGCTGGTGACGTCGATGGAGAAGGTTTCCGAGTTCTCCTTGACCACGTCACCGTAGACGGTGATGGGGATGTCGCCGTACCAGCTCGTGGTGTCCGTGCCGGCCGGAATGGTGAAGCTGCCCGAGGCGGCCTTGTAGTCGGAGCCCGCAGTGGCGGAGCCGTCCCTGGTCGCCCAGTCGATCTTCACCGGTACGGGGTAGGTACCCGCGGCGACGGTAACCCTGACCTTCTGAACCCTCTCGCCCGAGTCGCCCTCCGGGAACACTCCCGGCGATGTGCTGACCGAGGCGAGGGTGACTGCCGGGCCCGCATCGTTGTCGTTGATGACTCCGACGCCCGTCGACTTCGTGCCGATCGTTACGCCAACCGCACTGCTGTTGGCACTGCTCAGGACCTCTTTGACGTTCTCCGCGCCCTCGAAGTTGACGTCATTGTCGGTCGGCACCGCGATCGTCCGGGTCGTGGAGTAGGCCGCGATCGTGGCCACGTTGGGCGTGGTGCTGCTGCCCGGGGTGGTGACATCTGACGGGCTGCCAGCGGAGGAGCCGGTCATCGTCGTGCCGGCCGCGGTGTAGTAGCCGACGGACAGGTTGGTCGCGTCGGACGGGCGGTCCAGGGTCACCGGGAAGTTGAGCGCCCCGCCCTCGGTAACCGCGGACGTCGCATCGCCGATCGACGCCACCGGCGTAGGGTCGTCATCGGTGATGGTAATGGTGCTCTTGCTCGCGCCTACGTTGGTCGCCAATACCACAGGGGTGTCCGTGGCCTGCACGGTGAAGGACTGCCCATTGGTAGCCGTCTCGTCGACGTTGTCGTCGTACAGCTGAACGGTGGTGGTGCCGGTGTACGTGTACGCCGGGATGGTGATCACCGCGGTCGCCGGCAGCGCGTCGTAGTCCCGCAGCACGCCACCGGCGGAGGTGGCGTTCTTCAGCGGGTCGACGTCCGCGCCGTTGACCGTGGAGACCGGGATGCTGATGTCGTGCGGTAGCGGCGCGGTCAGCGTGGCGGTGACCGTCACCGTCTTCTGGGTGACGTTGCCCTGTGCGTCCTTGGTCGCGGTCTCCGCCACGGTCGAGGTCGACGGCGTCAGCCCGAAGGTCGGGTAGACGGATACCGCGTAGATCGTCCCGGTGCCCGACTTGGTGTTGCCCAGGGTGTCCGTGGCCACCAGGCTGAACGTCTCGTCGGCGGTGTCCGCGTCGGCCGCCGTGTCCACCGTCACCGTGGTCGAGTTGTTCGAGCTGGCCGCGGTGCCCGGGAAGGTGATCGAGGTCTTGCTGGGGGTGGCGGTGAAGTCGCTGGCCCCTGAGCTCGCCGAGCCCGCCGCGGTGGCGATGGTGAAGTCGCCAGGAGAGCTGCCGGTGTAGGTCAGCGTGAAGGTGACCTTGCTGCCTTCCCAGTTCCCGGCATCGGTGATGGTCAGGTTGTCAACGGTGGAGGGGTTGGCTGCCAGCGCCGGCGCGGGCACCATCACAGCCGGGGCGAAGGCCGCCGCGGCCGCTGCCACGGTCGCCAGAACTGTCCGGATCCGAGGTCGTCCCCAGAACGTGAACGGCACTCGCTCGTGCGACGCCGCTTGGATTGGTCGATGACCCATTCTCTTCCTGTCTCCTTCGGCGGCTGGGCAACCTCCAGCAGGGAGGTCCCTGGCTTTGCGTCCTCGTCATCGGAACGAGGTTGCCTGTTCGGGTACCGCACCTTGGGGCGGTCGGGGCACCGGGGAACCCGGCCCTCAGCAGCGCGAACACGGGGACTGAAGATCCACGTGAGGCGACGCCATCCGTAATCTAACCGGCATAACGGGCTCTTTTCGGCGGAACGCCTAATTCGTCCTAAGAAACCCGGCAGCGACCCCTGTCGATCAGGCGTAGTGCCCTGTCAACCCGATCAGTACCGGACGGAAACCTTCCCGTCGCCCGGGACTGATGCCCTGGGGCCGGTCAATCAGATTAGGGAGTGCGCAACTATGAATATCCGAGGACGCGTGGCCCTCGCGGCCGCCGCCGCCGCGGTCGTCGCGATCCCCTCGATGGCGATGGCGGGCGATTCGCACCGGGACAACACCTGGGCCGCGCTGCACGCCATCAAGGGCGGCACCGCCCGCAACGTCATCCTGCTGCTCGGTGACGGCATGGGCGACAGCGAGATCACCATCGCCCGCAACTACCAGGTCGGCGCCAACGGCCGCCTGGCCATGGACACCCTGCCGCTGACCGGCGCGTACACCACCTACGCCGTGCAGAAGGCCCACCCGGAGCTGCCCGAGTACGTGACCGACTCGGCCGCCTCCGGCACCGGCTGGTCGACCGGGCACAAGACCTACAACGGCGCGATCAGCGTGCTGCCCGACGGCAGCCCGGTGAAGACCATCCTGGAGCTGGCCAAGAAGGCCGGCTACCGGACCGGTGACGTCACCACCGCCGAGCTGCAGGACGCCACCCCGGCCGTGCTCGCCTCGCACGTCGTCGACCGCGGCTGCAAGGGCCCGCAGTCGATGGCCGCGTGCGCCGTCAACGACAAGGTCAACGGCGGCGCCGGCTCGATCGCCGAGCAGCTGGTTCAGACCCGCCCCGACGTCCTGCTGGGCGGGGGCAAGGCGTACTTCGACCAGACCGTGCAGGCCGGCAGGTTCAAGGGCCAGACCGTCACCGACCAGGCCCGGAGCGTCGGCTACCAGGTCGTCACCGACGCCACCGGGCTCGCCGCCGCCTCCTGGGCCGCGCCGATCCTGGGCGCTTTCGCCCCCAACAACATGGACCTGGAGTGGACCGGCCCCACGCCGACCCGCACCGGTACCGCCCCGTCGACCTGCGCCACCAACGTCGCCCGCAACGCCGCGCAGCCGCACCTGGTCGACATGACCACCAAGGCGCTCGACGTGCTGGACCGGCAGACCCGGCACCGCGACAAGGGCTTCTTCCTGCAGATCGAGGGCGCGTCCATCGACAAGCAGGACCACGCCGCCAACCCGTGCGGGCAGATCGGCGAGACCGTCGCCTTCGACGCCGCCATCAAGAAGGCGCTCGACTATCAGAAGAAGCACCCCGACACCCTGGTGGTCGTCACCGCCGACCACGGCCACACCAGCCAGATCGTCGAGGCCGCCACGATGGGCTACACCGCCACGCTGGTCACGCACGACAACGCCACCATGACGATCAGCTACGCGACGTCGGACATCACCGGCTCCCAGCAGCACACCGGCACCGAGGTCCGGATCGCCGCCGGCGGCCCGCAGGCCGCCAACGTCCTCGGCGTCACCAATCAGACGGACCTCTTCTTCACGTTCAAGCGCGCCCTCGGGATCCGCTGAATGCGATAGCAGGAAATGAAGCGAGGGCCGGGGATTCCCCGGCCCTCGCGGCTTCACACCGACCAACTTCAAGATCAAATTTTTCATGTACGCGCATCCGCCGGGGTGCGGACCGCATGCTCCCGCGCGGGCCGGGCCACGGCGATCTGGCCGCTGCGCGTCCAGGGCGATCACCGCGGCCCTTCACTGTCCGCGGGTGGCTGCGGTTCACCCCGAAAACCTCCCTGGCCGCGGCGTTGCGCCGCGCATCGGTGTCGCCCTTTCCGACCCGGCGGCGTCGTGCCGCGCATGGGTGTCGGATGGCAGCAGCTCGGCGCGTACCACCGGGCAGTGACCTCTCAACCCCCGCGACGTTGCGCCGCGCATCGGTGGTGAGGGGTGGCGGCCGCGCGGCGTACACCGGCAATCGGGTTCACAGAAGGTCGTGACGCATGGCGGTGGTCACGGCGGCGGTGCGGTCGGCGACGTCGAGCTTGTTGAAGACGCGGAGCAGGTGCGTCTTGACGGTCGCCTCGGAGATGAACAGGCGTCGGCCGATGTCGGCGTTGGTGAGGCCGGCCGCAACCAGTTTCAGCACCTCGGTCTCGCGGGCCGAAAGCGCCGGCGGAGCGGGTGTGCGAACCTGGCGGACCAGGGTCGACGCGACGCTCGGCGCGAGCACCGTCTCCCCGCGGGCGGCCGCCCGGACGGCGTCGGCGAGGTCGGCCGGCGACGCGTCCTTGAGCAGATAACCGCTGGCGCCGGCCTCGATCGCGCGCAGGATGTCACGATCGGACTCGTAGGTGGTCAGCACCATCACCCGGATGCCCGGGTCGCCGGCGAGGATCCGGCCGGTCGCCTCCACCCCGTCGGCGCCCGGCATCCGCAGGTCCATCAGCACGATGTCGGGGCGGTCCCGCAGCGCGATCTCCGCCCCCTCGGCGCCGTCCGACGCCTCGCCGATCACCGTGAGGTCCGGTTCCGCGTCGAGCATCCCCCGCAACCCCATCCGGACCACCGGGTGATCGTCGACCAGCAGAATCCGGATCATGCGGGAACCTCCAACTCGATCGTGGTGCCGGTGTCCGGGTCGCTGCGCACGGTCAGGGTGCCGCCCACCTGCTCGGCCCGCTGCCGCATGCCGGGCAGCCCGAAGCCGCCGTTCGTCGTGGTGTCGAAACCGCACCCGTCGTCGCGCACCACGACCCGCACCGACGACGGCGAATATGCCAGCAGCACCGCCGCCTCGTTCGCCCGGGCATGCCGCCGTACGTTGGTCAGCGCCTCCTGGGTGGCGCGCAGCAGCACCACCTCGATCGGCGTGGCCAGATCGCGCGGCTCCCCGGTGGTGCGGAAACTCGCGGCCAGCCCGGTCTCCTCGGTGAACCGGGCGGTCTGCCGCCGAACCGCGTCGGTCAGCCCGGCATCCAGCGCGGACGGCGACAGCGCGGCCACGATCGCCCGGCTCTCCGCCAAATTCTCCCGAGCGGTGCGGACCGCGAGCGCCAGCCGCTCGTCCCGCAGCTCCGGGTCGGACGCCTGGATCAGCGTGATGATGCTGGTGAAGCCCTGCGCCAGGGTGTCGTGGATCTCCCCGGCCAGCCGGGTCCGCTCGGCGGTCACCCCGGCCTCGTGGGACAGCCGGGCCACCTCGGCGCGGCTCTCCTCCAGCTCGGCGATCAGATTCGCCCGCTCGGTGCTCTGCCGGATCACCCGGATGATCCACAGCCCGAGCCAGACGCCGGACCCCGCGGAGATCGCCGAGATGACCAGGTCGGTCTTCAGGTTGCCGGTCCCGGCGGCCAGGTCGACCGCCGGCGGCACCAGCGTGACCAGCACCACCGCGCCGATCGCCAGGCGCACCGGGGCCAGTTGGAAGATCAGCGGGATCACCGCGAACAGCAGCCACGACGCCACCGGCGCGCTCGCCGCCGCCAGCATGAACAGCGCGACCTGCACCCCGAGCACCGCGATCGAGAACGGTCCGTCGGGTCCGCGCGCCGCCCGCCAGCCGACCGTGGCGTGCACGATCAGCATCGCCACGATCGCGGCGGCCGCGACCCCCCGATGCCCCGCCCCGGCGCCGGAGGTGACGACCGCGGCCGCGCCGGCGGCCGTGATCACGAAAAAGTAGGTGTCCCACCAGCGGGAATAGCGGGCGTGCACGGCCTCCGAGTCGGTCATCGGTCCTTGTCGCTCCACCGGAAGGTCACCAGGCACAGCGCCAATCCGATCACACACCACACACCGAGCACCACGGCGACCCGGCCCAGCTCCCATGCCCCGGCCGCCTCCAGCGACTTCATGCTGTCCGGGAGGAAGACGTACCGGAAGCCCTGGGCCATCCACTTGATCGGGAAGAACGAGGCCACGGTGATCAGCCAGGACGGCAGCTGGGTGATCGGATTGATGAACACCCCGGAGATGAACTGCAGCGCCACCACCGGCACGTTCAGGATCGCCCCGGCGCTGCGGGCATGCCTGACCACCGCGCTGACCGCGACGCCGAGCAGCGAGCAACAGGTCACCGACAGGATCATCAGCCAGGCGAAGGTCACCCAGTGGCTGGCCGGCGGCAGCGGCATGTCGAAGACGACCACGCCCACCAACAGGATCAGCGCCGCCTCGGCCACGCTCAAGGTCAATACCAGGATCAACTTCCCCATGAGGTACGACGTGACCGGCAACGGCGTACCCCGCAGCCGCTTCAGCGTGCCGTCCTCGCGGTCCAGCGCCAGCCCGGAGCCCATCGTCACGAACCCGGTGGTCAGCACCCCGTAGGCCAGCATGCTGGCGGTGTAGACCTGGGCCGCGCTCGCCCCGGCCCGGTCGTAGTCGTTGCCGAAGATCGTCCCGAACAGCAGCAGGAGCATCGCCGGGAACAGGAAGGTGAAGACGACCGCGGTCCGGTCCCGCAGGAACTGCAGCACCTCCACGTGGCCCCGGCCGAGACTCATCGAACTCATCGGTCGGCTCCGATCAGGGTCAGGTAGGTGTCTTCGAGGGTGGGGCGGGTGATCGTCAGGGTGCGCAGGTCCGCACCGGTCGCGACCAGCTCCCGGATCAGATCGCTGGGGTCGGCGACCTGTTCGGTGCGGGTCCGCCCGTCCTGCTGCCAGGACACCCGGGCCCCGGCCGCGGCCCGGCCGCCGAGCGTCGCCGGGGTGCCCTCGGCCACGATCCGCCCGTCGGCCAGCACCGCCAGCCGGTCGGCGAGCGCTTCCGCCTCGTCCAGATAGTGGGTGGTGAGCAGGATGGTGGTGCCGTCCCCGGCCAGCGCCCGGATCAGCTCCCAGAACTGCCGCCGCGCCGCCGGGTCGAAACCGGTCGTCGGCTCGTCCAGGAACAGCAGTTCGGGCCGCCCCACGATGCCCAGCGCCACATCGACCCGGCGCCGCTGCCCACCGGACAGTGTCCGGATCCTGCTGTTCTGCTTGGCGGTCAGCCCGACCAGCTCGATCACCTCGTCGGCCGGGCGCGGCTGCGGGTAGAACCCGGCCACATGCCGCACCATCTCGCGCACCGTGAGGTCGGCGGCGTCATCGGCGTCCTGCAACACGATCCCGATCCGGGCCCGCCAGCCACGCCCCGCCGTGCCCGGGTCCTCCCCGAGCACCCGCACGTTGCCGCCGTCGCGCCGGCGATGCCCCTCCAGGATCTCGACCGTGGTCGTCTTACCCGCCCCGTTCGGCCCGAGCAGCGCGAAGATCTCCCCGCGGCCGACCGCCAGGTCGATGCCGCGGACCGCTTCCTTGTCCCGATAGGTTTTGCGGAGGCTCGACACCTCTATCGCTTCCATGCCGACGATCGTCCCGTTCCGGGCACCTGCGGCGCGACGACCACGCGGGCGTCATCGGCTGTCCACCGATCGATGGACGCGCCTACTCCCAGCGGAAGCTGCGGGCGGCCGCGGTCAGCCAGACCACCGCCCACGTGGCCAGGGCCAGCCAGATCGACAGCGGGATGCTCGCCCCGTTCATCAGCGTGTCGCGCAGCGCCTGGGCGTGCGCGGCCAGCGGCAGCAGGAACCATCCCGCCGTCCCCAGGTCGGGCGCGGCGAACATGATCCCGCCGACCGACAGCATCAGCACGTAGATCAGTGTGGCCGCACCCGTCGTCGTCTCCGGTTTCAGCACGCTGGCCAGCAGCAGGGCCAGACCGCTGTACCCGGCCGCGGCCAGCACGGTCACCCCGGCCGCGGGCAGGACCTCGGCGAGGTCGGGACGCCAGCCGACCAGCACCCCGACCAGCCCGAGGAACAGCACCTGCAGCACGATCTGCACCAGCACCGCCGCCGTCTTGGCCAGCAGCAGGCCGGGCCGGGTCAGCGGGGAGGCGCCGAGCCGCTTGAGCACCCCGTAACTCCGCTCGTAACCGGTGGTGATCGCCTGGCCGGTGAACGCCGTCGACATCACGGTCAGCGCCAGCACCCCCGGCACCACGAAGCCGAGCCGGTCGCCGGTCGGCAGGTTCGTCGCATGGGTCAGCCCGGCGCCGAGCAGCACCAGCAGCGGCACCCCCATGGCCAGCACCACCGCCTCGCCCCGGCGGGCGGTGAGCAGCAGCTCCATCCGGATCTGCCGGCTGATGACGGTACGCATCGACGCCCGCCCGGGCGCCGGCGTGAAAGTCCCGGTCGCGACGCTCATCGGGTGGCTCCCACCGTGCTCTGGTTACCGGTCAGGGACAGGTAGACATCCTCCAGCGTGCGCCGGCGGCTGCTCACCGCGGTGACGTGCGCGTCCGCCGCGGCGAACCAGCCCAGCACGTCGGCCAGCGCGCGGGTGTCCAGCGCGCCGGTGATCGCATACTCCCCCGGCGACGTCTCCACCACCTCGTGCCGCGCCCTCAGGGAGGTCAGCTCGAGGCCCGCGTCGGCGCGGACCTCCAACAGGTCGATCCCGGCCGCCGCGGTCAGCTCGGCCGGCGTGCCGGTCGCCGCCACCTCGCCGGACCGCATGATCACCACATCGTCGGCCAGCCGCTCCGCCTCGTCGAGCAGGTGCGTGGTCAGCAGCACCGAGACACCGTCGGCGCGCAACTCCTCGATCAGCTGCCAGGTGGTGTGCCGGGCCTCGGTGTCCATTCCGGCGGTCGGCTCGTCCAGGAAGACCAGTTCGGGCCGCCCGACCAGGGCCACCGCGAGGCTCAGCCGCTGCTGCTCGCCCCCGGAGAGCCGGCGGAACCGGGTGCGTTCCACCTTCCGCAGGCCGAGCCGGTCGAGCAGCATGCCGGTGTCGAGCGGGTTGGCCGCGAACGAGGCGAACAGCCGCAGGATCTCCCCCGCGGCCGCCCACGGGTAGACCCCGCCGGACTGCAGCATGATCCCGAGCCGCGGCATCAGCGCGTCATGCTCGGCGATCGGATCCATGCCCAGGATCCGGGCCGTGCCCGCATCCGGTTTCCGGAACCCCTCACACACCTGCAGCAGGCTCGTCTTCCCGGCGCCGTTGTGCCCGAGCAGCGCCAGCACCCGCCCGCGCCGGGCGTCCAGCGACACCCCTTTGACGGCCGTCGTGTCGCCGTAGCGCACCACGACGTCCCGTATCTCCACCGCGGCCACGTCGCCACCCACCATGAGCTCCGCCCATCCGATCCGCCTCCGGCCACCTTACGGCGGCCCCGGCCGCACACCGCCCGGGGCAGCCCTGGCATGGCATCCCTCACTCGGCAACCCTCAGCCTCCACCCCGTCCACCGTCTCGCGCCGCCGGGCCTGCTCTCCCCGTGCCGGCCACCCTTCTCCTTCGGACCGGGCGGCGCGTCCCACCAGGGCTCCCCCGTCCCGTACCGCCGACCGGTCGCGCTCCGTTCCGCCGGCCGGCGGTTTCGGTATGGTTCGCGGCATGGGTGACCACAGCCGCATCGTCGAGATCTACACCGACGGCGCCTGCGTGCCGAACCCCGGGCCCGGTGGCTGGGGCGCGGTCCTCCGCTGGGGCCGCTCGGAGAAGGACCTCTGCGGCGGCGAGGCCACCCCGACCACCAACAACCGGATGGAGCTGACGGCTCCGATCCGGGCCCTCGAAACGTTGAACCGCGCCCCGCTCACCGTCGACATCTACACCGACAGCGTCTACGTCCGGGACGGCATCACCAAGTGGCTGCCCCGCTGGGCCGCCAACGGCTGGCAGACCGCCGCCCGCCAGCCGGTCAAGAACGTCGACCTGTGGCAACGCCTCGACGCCGCGGTCCGGCGCCACGAAGTCCGCTGGCACTGGGTCAAAGGCCACGCCGGCCACCCGGAGAACGAACGAGCCGACCGCCTCGCCGCCCGAGGCCTCCAGGAAGCCGTAGCCGCCGCAAAGCTCTGACCGGCCCCCACCGGCAGGCCCCGCCCGGCGGAGCGAACCTCGCCTCAGCCGCTGGGCTGAACCGATCGGAGGCCGTTCCCGTCCGGGCGGCGGGCCAGAATCGCCAGCACCCGCAGGAACGTTTCGCGGTCGGCGGCCGGCAGTTCGTCGAGCAGTTCGTCCTCAGCGGCGCGGATCTCGGCCTGTACCGCGCGGTGCAGCCGCTGACCGGATCCGGTCAGGGCGAGCAGGCGGACGCGGCGGTCGGCCGGGTCGGGTTCGCGGTCGATGAGGCTGCGCTGCTGCAGGTCGTCGAGGATCGGGATGAGGCGGGTCTTGTCCGCTCCGATACCGGTGGCGAGCGCGGCCTGGGTGCGGATCGCGTTTTCGGCCAGGGCGTTCAGGACGACGTAGCCCCACATGGACACCCCGTGCCGGGCCAGGATCGGCTGTTCCATCGCGATCAGGCGCCGGCCGAGCCGCGCGGCCATCGCGCCGAGGTCGTCCCTTTCCACCAGCGCAGCTTGCCATGGCCGCGGCGGGCCGTTTCCGGCAACCTCTTGACGGATCGTACGCGGCGGTAGATCGTAATCATGTGCATACGACTATTAAGGATCTTCGCCCGATCCACGCCGAGGCGGTCCGCGCGACCGTGGACCTCGTCGCGCGGGCGACCGTCGAGGATCTACGGCGTTCGACCCCGTGCGCCGGCTGGGATCTGGCCACGCTGCTCGGGCACATGACGGCGCAGCACCGCGGCTTCGCCGCGGCGGCCCGGGGCAACGGGTGGGATCTTTCGCACTGGGCTGCGGCTCCGGCCGGCGCCGACTTCGATGCGCGGTACGCCGAGGCCGCCGCCGACGTCGTCGCAGCCTTCGCCGCCCCGGGCGCCCTGGACCGCCCCGTGCATCTGCCGGAGTTCACAGCCGACCGCACGTTCCCCTGCCACCTGGCCCTGACCTTCCACCTGGTCGACTACGTCGTGCACGGCTGGGATGTGGCCCGCACACTGGATCTGCCCTACCACCCGGGCCCGGCCGTCCTCGCCGCCACCGTCCCGATCGCCCGCGCCGTCCCCGACGACGCCGCCCGCCTGGCCCCGGGCGCCGCCTTCGCCCCGGCGCTGCCGGTCCCGCCGTCCGCCGACCCTCTCACCGAAATCCTGCTGCTCCTCGGCCGCCGCCCATGAACCGCCCCTGCCGGCGCCCAAGCCCGACCTGAGACCGACCCTCACCCACGAGCAAGCCCGCCCAGGCACAGGCCCGACCTGAGACCAGCCTCCACGCAGAAGCAGGCCCGCCCCGACACAAGCCCGACCCGAGACAGCCCCCACCCGAAAGCAAGCCCGCCCCGACACATGCCCGACCGATGCCCAGGCCAGTGGACGAACCGACTCGACCGGACCAGCGAAGCCGGTCGGGCGGAGGCTGGGAAGCCGTAACGAGGCTCGGCCGACAGCGACGACAAGACCGGGCAGCCAGCCGGGGCGCGCGGTGACGGCACAGCGGTCCAGGCAGGTGCAACCGACGACCGGGGAGGCGGGGCGGGCGGCGCAGCGGGGCGGGCCGAACGACGGACGGAGCAGGGAGGACCGGGGCGGGAGTCAGGCCAGGCGTGGCAGGTAGGCGGTCCACACCTTTTTCGGCACGCACATCCGCCACGCCTCCAGCACCAGCTCGGTCATCTCCTGCTCGTCGAGGTGCGCCAGGTAGGCCTGCACCCAGTTGAACCGCAGGTCGGACTCGCGGGGCAGGTGGAACGTCACCGGATCGGCGGCGATCAGCGCGTCGCGCTCCTGTCGGGGATAGCCGAAGCCCATGATCGTCTCGTCGCGGGAGAACGCGACATACACGATTTTGCCCACCCGGAACTTCACCCTGTCCCGGATCAGGTGTTCGGTGCTTCGTGGCAGGTCCCGGGCGACCCGCCGCACATCATCGACGGTGACCATGCCGGGAACCTATCCCCGGGGTATGACAGAAACCCCTCACAGTCCCCGCGGCCGCGGCACCGACGGCCGCCCGCCCTGATCTGATTCGGACGGATCGGTGGTTTCACCGGATGACCGGGGTACCCGGGCTCGGGCCACCCGGTCGGCGGCGAGTTTGTAGGTGGCCGCCTGCACGAGTTCGTCCGGCACGGTGTGCCGGCCGGCCCCTTCCCGCGGCGCCGGGGTGTCCGTCTCGCCCGCCGTGGAGACGTAGTGCCGGGCGCGTGGCACCGGCGGCGGCGAGACGGTCTCCTCGGCGCCCCACCGCGGATCGGGCAGCGACGAGTAGTGCACCCCGCCCTCAGCCGCCGGCTCCGGAAGGCCCGGCACGACGATGGGTTCCGGAGCCGGGAACGACACACCTGCGGCGGGCCCCCCGGAGGCAGCCACCCCGGAGGAGGGCACACCGGAAGAGGGCACACCGGCGAGGGGCGCTTCGGCAGAGGCACCGGTGGAGACCGGCTGGGGCATCCCGGAAACGGCAACAGGACCGGCAGCAGCAGAAGCGGGAGCGGAAACAGGAGCAGGAGCGGCCGGCGAAGAGGAGACCGGAGCAACGGACGGATCAGGCGGCGACACCACCGCGGAGGCCCGCACCGCCCCCCGCCCCCGCCGCCGCCCCGCCACCCGGGCCGCCATGCTGAACACGCTGCGGGCCGCGTGGTCATACCCGTCCCGGTACGCCTCCGCCCGGTCCGCCCCGCCCTCCCGCCGTTCGTGCCACCGCCCCAGCGCATATCCCACGCAGCCCACGAACGCGCTGAGCAGGACGAGCAGGATGACAGTGTTCCCCGGAACGCTCATGCCGGAGATTGTGCTTTCGCGATAGACCACGAGCTATGGCCCGTTCGACGGACCACGATGGAATTAACTCGAAGCCTCAACCGTCGCCAGCCATCCGGCGATCTGGGTGCGCCGGGTCACCCCGAGTTTGGTCCGGATGTGCTCGACGTGCGCGGCGACGGTCCGCGGCGAGATCACCAGGGTGCCGGCGATCTCCCGGTCGGTGCGTCCGGCGGCGACCAGCCGGGCGACCTCCAGCTCGCGCGTGGTCAGCGGCGACGTGCCGGCGGTCCCGGTGGGACTGATCGACCAGCCGGCCGGCACCGGTCCGCCCCAGGTGGTCCAGGCGGCGGCGACCAGCCGGGCGGCTTCGCCGGGGCGCCGGGACCGGTGGGCGCACCGCGCCTGGTCGAGCAGCGCGCCGGTGTTCTCCCAGACCCGCCGCCGGCCGGCCCAGAATTCACCCGCCCGTTCGAGGGACGTGCGGGCCTTTCCGGTCTGGCCTTCGGCGAGGTGGATGAGTCCCCGGGCATGGTCGACGGCGCCGAGGGTGCCGGGGATCCGGCGGTCGCCGAGCAGCGCGCCGGTGCGGGCGACCCATTCGCGGGCCCGGGTGGGACCGCTGGCGGCCAGGTAGGCCCGGGTGCCGGTGACGACGTACGGAAAGAGGTAGGCGGCGTCGTGGACGGCGGCCGACGCCGCGTAGCCGTCCTCGCACCGGGCGATCGCCGCGTCCGGGTCGTTCTCCAGGAGCGCGAGTTCGGCGAGTCCCCACCAGGCGGGTGAGACCCGCTGCAGTTCGCGCATGCCGCTGCCGAGCTCGGCGGCTTCCCGCAGTTGGGTGCGGGCGGCGACGGGGTCGGTGGGCAGGGCGGCGTAGCCGAGGACGTGCAGCGCGGTGATCCGGGTGGTGATGCCACCACGCCCGTCGGCGAGGGCGGCCCGGGCCTGGGCGGCGGCGCCGGTGAAGTCGCCGGTGGCCCAGCGGACGTGGGCCAGGTGCGCGGCCATGTAGTGCCGGTCGTTGCAGCGTTCGACCCGTTCGGCGTAGGCGATGCCGGCGGCCAGCCAGCGCTCCGCGCGGTCGTATTCGACCAGCACCGAGGCGGAGGAGCCGAGCATCCGGTAGGCGCGGGCGGCTTCGCGTTCGTGGTTGCCGGCGACGGCCCGGGCGATCACCGCTTCGAGCAGGCCGATGCCTTCGTCGAGCCGGCCGTGGAAGAGCAGGACCGAGCCGACGGTGGCGTCCAGGTCGTCGTTGTCCCCGAGGATCGTGCGGGCCCGCTGCCCGTGGTCGAGGGCTTCGGTGAGCCGGCGGTCCAGCATGTACGCCGCGGCCAGTGCCGCGTGCAGCCGGGCCACCACCACGCCGGTCGCGTCCGGCAGCCCGGCGCGCAGGGCGGCGGTGCGCTGGTCGCGGGCAGGCGGCGACGAGTTCGATCATCTCGACCAGGTCGGCGACCAGCAGCCGCCGATGCCGGTCCGGGTCGCCGCCGGCGCCCTCGCGCAGCCGGTCGAGGAGCCGGGTGCCGGTCGCCGCGGTGGCCGGGTCGCGGCGCAGCCCGGCGCCGAGGTCGGCGAGCAGGCCGGCGGCCACCTCCAGGTCGCCGGGCATGGCGGCGGCGCCGATCACCGCGAATCCGGCGGCGGTGGCGCGGCCGCTGATCTCGCGGAGCAGGCGGGTCTTGCCGATCCCCGCCTCGCCGGCCAGCAGGAGCAGCTCGCCGGCGCCGGCGGCGGCTTCGGTGTGCCGGCGCCCGGCGAGGTCCAGCTGGTCGCTCCGTCCGACCAGGACGGGACTGGTGAGGGCCACAGCGGAACTTTAGGGGCGGCCGGCCGGCTTCCTAGGTGTTATGACCGATGTCCGACGGGCCGGCGCCGGGCACGCTGAGCGGGTCAGTTCCGCCACATGGGACGTACCGCGAGGGGATCTACCGATGGCGAAGTTCATGGACGTCCACGACGGCTTCTTCGGCGTCACCGCCCAGCAGTTGAACGCCGCGCACGACGCCGACCTCAAGATCGAGGGTGAGGAGGGCGTGCACTTCGAGCGCGCCTGGCTGGACCCCGAGGCCGGCAAGGTGTTCTGCCTGAGCACCGGTCCGAGCAAGGAGGCCGTGATGCGCGTGCACGAGCGCGCCGGCCACCCCACCACCCAGGTCTTCGAGCTCACCGCCGAGGTCTGAGGGGGTCCCGCCGGGGCGCGGTGCCGCTTTTGGGGGCCGGTCCGCGCTCCGGCGGGATGACACGATCACCGAGTACGCCGTGCGCACCACAGCATCGGTAAAGAGCTGATCCGCTCCTGGCTGGGCAGCCCGGCCGCGCGCGCCGAGCCGTGGGGCACCCGCGCGTTCGCCACCGACGCCTGGCTGCGCAGCATCGTTGCTCGGGCTGGCCCGCCGGTGCGGTGCCCGTCCGGGTCCGCCGATGCGGCGCGGCCCGGGCATTGCGCGCGGTCAAGGCGGTGGGCTGGCCACGGCGTACGGCAACCGTCTCGCTCTCACCGTGATGACCGTGACGTACGCATCGGCCGGTCTGATCGTCCTGGCCGGGCCGTTCCGCGGTCGGCGGGATCTCCCGGAGCCCGCCGTGGGTCCGGCGCTTTCCACCGTTCGGTAATACTCTGGGCGGCATGCGTAAGGTCGCCGTGTTCGCCGTGGCCGCGCTGCTGACCGTCGCCGCCTGCACCTCCGCCGACCACGACGAGCCCGCGCCGCGCACCGTCGAGGTCTTCACCTGGTGGACCGAGGGTGGGGAGAAGGCCGGGCTGGACGCGCTGGTCGGCCGGTTCACCGCGGACTGCCCGGGCCAGCGGTTCCGCAACGGTGCGGTGGCCGGCGGCGCCGGGGTGAACGCGAAGCAGGAGCTGACCCGGCGGATGGCCCGGCACGACCCGCCGGACACCTTCCAGGCGCACGCCGGTGCCGAGCTCACCGACTACATCGACGCCGGCCAGGTGGAGGATCTGACCTCCTACTACACCGCGTGGAACCTGCGCGGCGTGCTGCCCGCCGGCCTGGTCGACGACCTGACCGTGCGCGGCCGGATCTACTCGATCCCGGTCGGGGTGCACCGGGCCAACGTGGTCTGGAGCAACCCGGCGGTGCTCGCCCGGGCCGGCATCACCGGCACACCCGGGGACCTGCCCGCCCTGCTGGCCGACCTCGGCCGGCTCCGGGCCGCCGGGGTGGAGGCACCACTCGCGGTGGGCCGCGACTGGACCCAGCTGATGCTGCTGGAGGCGGTGCTGATCAGCGATCTGGGCGCGCAACGGTTCGCCGGGCTGTTCACCGGCGCCACCTCGTGGGGCGACGCGCTGGTAACCCGGGCGATCGCCGACTTCGCCACCCTGCTCACGTTCGCCAACGCCGACCGGGACACCCTCGACTGGCCGCAGGCCGAGCGGCTGCTGATCGACGGCAAGGCGGGTTATCAGCTGATGGGCGACTGGGAGGCGGCCGACCTGGCGGCCAAGGGGGCCACCGACTACCGCTGGTTCACCTTCCCCGGCAACGGCAGGACCTTCCAGTGGCTGGCCGACTCGTTCACGATGGCGACCGGCGCGCCCAACATCAGCGGCACCGAGTGCTGGTTGAAAACGGTCAGCTCGGCGGCCGGGCAGCAGGCGTTCAACAGCGTGAAGGGCTCGATCCCGGCCCGCACCGACATCCCGGCCGCGGATTTCTCGCCCTACCAGCGCTCGGCGATGGCGGATTGGAGGTCGGCCACCCCGGTCCCGTCCTGCGCGCACGGTTCGGCCTGCTCGCAGCCCTGGCAGGCGGCCATCACCAAGGCCCTCGACGGGTACACCACCGGCCACGACCGCAAGGCTCTGCAGGCCGCGCTGGTCCGGGCCGCCGCGCAGTTCCTGCGATGATGGCGGGCATGGCTGAGGAGCGCGACGGAGTCCCGCTGACCAATCTGGATCAGGAGATCTTCCCGGCGGCGGGCGCCACCAAGCGGGATCTGATCGACTATCTGGACGCGATGTCCGCCCGGCTGCTGCCGGTGCTGCGGGACCGGCCGCTGTCGGTGATCCGGGTGCTCCGCGGGCAGGACCGGTTCATGCAGAAGAACCTGCCGAAATACACGCCGGACTGGGTGCCGCGGACCACGGTCTGGGCGGAGGCCTCGCATCGCGAGGTCACCTACGCGCTCGGCAACGACCGGCGCACCCTGCTGTGGCTCGGCAACCAGCGGGCCGTCGAGCTGCACCCGGCGCTGGCGCTGGCCTCCGCCCCGCACCGGCAGACCCACCTGATCATGGATCTGGACCCGCCGGAGGACGACGGCTTCCCGGCCGCGGTGGCGGCGGCGCGGCTGGTCCGGCAGGCCCTGGCCGAGGCCGGGCTGAGCGGTGCGGTGAAGACCAGCGGCTCCAAGGGGGTGCACGTCTTCGTCCCACTGGCCGGCGACCCGGCACCCGAGGACGTCGCCGCGGCGCAGCGGGCCGTGGCGGCCCGCGCCGAGCGGATCGACCCGGTGCTGGCCACCACCGCGTTCATCCGCGAGGACCGGCACGGCCGGGTGTTCCTGGACGCGACCCGGGCCGGCGGGGCGACCGTGGCGGCCGCCTACAGCCCGCGGATCCGGCCGGGGGTGCCGGTGTCGTTCCCGGTCGCCTGGGACGAGCTGGACGGTGTGACCCCGGCCGACTTCACCATCCACACCGCGCCGGCGCTGCTGCGGGACGACGATCCGTGGGCGGCCGCGATGCCGGCGCCGCAACCGCTGGACGCCGGGCTGATCGCCGAGGGGCACACCATCCCGGTGGCCCGGGTGCAGGCCATGCACGAGGGTAAACGCCGGGCCAAGGCGCGCCGCGAGAGCGCGACGGACTGAGGCGCCGGGCTTCAGGAGACCAGGGCGCTCCAGAACGGGACGGTGGGGCGCACCCGCCGGTCGGCCGGCCGGCCGAGACCGAACTCGCGGTGCAGCCAGTCGCCGATGTCGGCGCCGTAACACAGCACGTCGGTCTGGTAGATCGACAGCACCGGATGCCCGGGGATCGCCGCCGGCAGGTAGCGGTGGGCGTAGAGGGGGATCATCCGGGGCGCGATCATCAGGCCGGCGCGGGCGGTGGCGACGCGGTCGCCGAACGGGGCGCCCCACCCCTCGTACCAGAAATCATTCTCGGCCACGTCGAACAGGACGCCCTCGACCGGCGCGATCAGCGCCGAGCGCAGCGCGGTCCGGTCGGCGCCGCGCCAGTCGGGCCAGCCGATGCCGGTGGGCAGGCCGGCCGCGAGGAACGCGCGGTGGTCGGGCGCGAAGGTGAAACCGAACTCGGCTTCCAGGTCGGTGAACTCACGATCGGTCAGGCCGGGGGCGATCGGGAAGCGTCCCGAGGCGGCGAGCAGTTCCGCGGCGGTCACTCGATTACCTTATCGAGGCAGACGGCATACATCGAACGGTGTAGCTCGTACGCGGGAGGCGTCCATGCGGGTGACAGCGGCCGGACGACGCGGTGGACCGGCCGCCGCCCCTAGCGTCCTGACCATGAACTTCGTCTATCTCGGCGCCGCCGCGACGCTGGTCGGCGTGCCGGCCGGCCTCGCCATGACCGACGGCAACAAACAGAGTGTGATGACCGTCTCACTAGCCGTCCTGCTGGCCCTGCTGGTCCTGGCGGCCCGCCGCCTGCCCCGCACCACGCTGGTCGTCTCGGTACTGACCGTCACCGCCTTCCACTCGGCCGCGCTGACCACGGCCGGCTGGGTGTGGCCGGCCACCGCGGCGCTGGTGCTGACCGTGCTGGCCGGTCGCCCGCGTACCGCCGTGGTCGTGGCCTCGGTCCTGCTGTCGTTCGGCGCCGGCTGGGACTGGGCGGTCACCCGCCACGGCTCCGGCTGGGTCTTCGCGCAGGTCGGCGGCGAGATGCTGTGGACCGGGGCGGTGATCGCCGCGGCGCTCGCCTGGCGCAACTCGGTCCGCTGGCGGGAGCTGGAGATCAGCCGGCGGCGGGTCGAGGAGCGCGTGGAGATCGCCCGCGACCTGCACGACGTCGTCTCGCACACGCTCGCCGTGGTCGGCGTGCACCTGAACGTGGCGCTGGACGCCTTCGACGAGGACCCGGAGGAGGCGCGCGCCTCGCTGCGGCTCGCCCAGGAGGTCCGCGGCCGGGCGATGAACGACCTGAAGTCGCTGGTCGGCGTGCTGCGTGCGGGCGCCCTGCCGAGCCTGGCCGGGCTGGAGCCGCTGGCCGAGCAGGTGCGCGCGGCCGGGCTGCGGGTGTCGCTGACCGAGGTCGGCGACCCGGTGGAGGTGCCGGCGCCGGTGGCCGGGGCGGTCTACCGGGTGGTGCAGGAGGCGCTGACCAACACCGTCCGGCACGCCGGCGCCACCACCGCGACGGTGACGATCCGGTACGCGCCGGACGGTGTGCTGGTCGACGTGCGCGACGACGGGACGCCCGGCGGGCCGATCACCGACGGGCACGGGATCGCCGGGATGCGGGAGCGGGTCGCGGCGCTCGGCGGGGCGCTGACCGCCGGACCCGCGGACGGCGGTTTCGCGGTCCGTGCCACCCTGCCGTGCACCGAGCCGAAGGACTGAGAGGACCGACATGCCGATCACCGTGCTCCTCGTCGACGACCAGCATCTGGTCCGCGCCGGCTTCCGCAGCCTGCTGCGGCGCGGCCGGGACATCGAGGTGGTCGGCGAGGCGTCGACCGGCGACGAGGCGGTGCGGGCCGCCCGGGACCTGCGCCCGGACGTGATCCTGATGGACATCCGGATGCCCGGAATGGACGGCATCGCCGCCACCAGGACGATCCTGGCGGCGGAGAGCACCACCAGGGTCATCATCCTGACCACCTTCGAGACCGACGAGTACGTCTTCGCCGCCCTCGCCGCGGGTGCCAGCGGCTTCCTCACCAAGGAGGTCGACCCGGACGGCCTGCGCACCGCCGTCCGGGTGGTCGCGGCCGGCGACGCGCTGCTCTCCCCGAGCGTCACGCGCCGCGTCGTCGGCCAATTCACACAATATGCCGACAAGACGCCGGAGCGGGATCGGCTGACCGTGCTCACCGACCGCGAACGTGAGGTCGTCGCCCTGGTCGCCACCGGCCTGTCCAACGACGAGATCGCCGCCCGCCTGGTGATCAGCCCGCTGACCGCGAAGACCCACATCACCCGGGCGATCACCAAGCTCGGCGTGCGTGACCGCGTCCAGCTGGTGATCATCGCGTACCAGGACGGCCTGGTCTGAATGGTCTAACCGTCTTGCACCCTCGCCGTTCCTCATCCGGGCACCCGGCCGCCCGATGCTCCCAGTTGATCGCACAAGGGGGCGTGGAGATGACTCTCAACAACGGGGAAGGCCCGGTGGACATCCGCCGCTGGGTCCACGTCTGCATCGCCGTCGCTGCGGTCCTGGCCGTGCTCGCGGTGCTGGTCGGCACGGAGGCCGGTGGCCGGCAACTGGCCGCCGACGTCTCCACCTGGGCGCTGGCGATCCTGCCGATGGTGGCCGCCGGCACCTGCGTGTGGCGCAGCCGGCTGTTCACCGGCCGGGCCCGCTGGGGCTGGGCGGTGCTCGGCGCCGGCGTGTTCAGCTGGGGCGCGGGCGCGAGTTACACGGTGGCCGAGTTCTTTCCGCACGGCGGTGACCCGCAGATCCCGTCCTGGGCCGACCTGGGCTTCACCGGCCTGATGCTGCTGGTCCCGCTCGGCCTGTTGATCCTGCCGAGCGGCGCGCAGCCGCTGGCGAACCGGGCCCGCAGCGTCCTCGACGGTCTGCTGGTCGCCTCGTCCCTGGTGCTGGTCGGCTGGGTGTTCGTGGTCGACCCCCGGCTGGGCCACGGCACTGCCGGGACCGACCTCTACCTCACCCTGAGCTACCCGCTCGGCGACATCGTGATGGCCACCATCATCGGCTACATGCTGCCGCAGCGACGGGCGCTCTACCGCTGCTCGGCCGACCTGACCTTCTTCGGGCTCGGCGTGATCGGCTTCGCGATCTCCGACATCGGCTACGCCTACCAGCGGATGATCCACGACTACCAGGCCGGCGCGCTGATCGACATGGGGTGGATCGCCGGGTTCTGCCTGATCATCGTGGGCGCCGCCCGACCGAAGGACGCCGAGCCGCTCAAGAGCGAGTTCAGCGCCCGGGCGCAGGCCACCGGCGTGATGTTCCCGTATGCGGCGGTCACCGCGGCACTGTTCGCCAGCGCGCTGTTCCACCTGGTCAGCGGGCACAGCAGCCCGTTCGTGACGTGGACCCGCTCGCTGCTGATCCTGCTGCTGATCGGCCGTCAGGTGCTGACCCTGCTGGAGAACCGGAACCTGACCCGCACCCTGGAGGCCCGGGTCGACGAGCGCACCGCCGAGCTGTACGCCCGGGAGCAGCGGTTCCACGCGCTGGTCCGGCACAGCTCGGACGTGGTCACGGTGATCGACGCGGACGGCCGGGTGACCTTCCAGAGCGAGTCGATGCTGCGCGTCTTCGGGTACGGCCCGGAGCTGTTCGTCGGCCGGCGCTACACCGACCTGGTCGACGCCGAGGTGGCGATGCGGCTGGCCCAGGCCATGCGGCAGGTCGCGGTCCGGCCGTACGCCACGGCCACCCTCGAAGTCGTGCACACCCACCGGGACGGCCGCAAGTGCCCGTCCGAGGTGATCATCACGAACCTGGTCGACGACCCGCACGTGGGCGGCTTCGTGCTGAACACCCGGGACATCAGCGAGCGCAAGGAGCTGCAGGAGCAGCTGGTGCACGAGGCATACCACGACCCGCTGACCCAGCTCGCCAACCGCGTGCTGTTCCACGACCGGGCGCAGGCCGCGCTGGCCCGCACCACCGACCTGACCGTGCTGCACCTCGACCTGGACGGCTTCAAGCGGATCAACGACAGCCTCGGCCACCTGGCCGGCGACCAGCTGCTGGTGCAGATCGCCGACCGGGTCCAGGCCTGCGTGCGGGCCGAGGACCTGGTCGCCCGGTTCGGCGCCGACGAGTTCGCGGTGCTGATCGAGGCGGCCACCGGCGACGAGGCCGAGTTCGTGGCCCGGCGCATCCTGGACGACCTGGAGCTGCCGGTCGAGGTCGGCGCCCGGCGGATCCACGTGCGGGCGAGCATCGGCCTGGCCGCCGCGGCCCTGCTGGAGCCGAACGAGCCGGACGGGGCCGAGCAGCTGCTGCGCAACGCCGACCTGGCCATGCACCACGCCAAGGCGGCCGGCGGCAGCATCTTCACCAGCTTCCACCCGCGGATGCGCGAGGGCCTGGTGGAGCGGCTCGAGCTGGAGAACGACCTGCGCGCCGCGCTGGAGAACCACGAACTGCGCCTGCACTACCAGCCCACCATCGACCTGGAGACCAGCGCGGTGGTCGGTTTCGAGGCGCTGGTCCGCTGGCCGCACCCGACCCGCGGCATGATCAACCCGCTGGACTTCATCCCGATCGCCGAGGCCACCGGCCTGATCGTGCCGCTCGGCCGCTGGGTGCTGCACGAGGCCTGCCGGCAGGCGGTCGAGTGGAGCGAGGCGGCCGACGGGCGGCCGCTGAAGATGTCGGTGAACGTCTCGGTCCGCCAGTTCGACCAGCAGGACTTCGCCGAGACGGTGTCGGCGGTGCTGGCCGAGACCGGCATGCCGGCCGACCGGCTGTGCCTGGAGATGACCGAGTCGGTGCTGATGACCGACACCGAGGCCAACCTGGAGCAGTTGGTCCGGCTCAAGGCGCTGGGCCTCACCCTGGCCATCGACGACTTCGGCACCGGCTACTCGTCGCTGGCCTACCTGCGCCGCTTCCCGGTGGACACCCTCAAGATCGACCGGTCGTTCGTCGAGCGCCTCGGCGTCCTCGCCGGCGACACCGCGCTCACCGACACCATCGTCCGGCTCGGCAAGAGCCTGGGCATGGCCACGGTGGCCGAGGGCATCGAGGAGTTCGGCCAGCTCGCCGCGCTCCGGGAGATGGGCTGCGGTTTCGCCCAGGGTTACTACTTCTCCCGGCCCGTGCCGGCCGTCGAGGCCGGGCGGCTCTTCCTGGAGGGCGCTGACGCGCCGCTCTGACCCCTGGGCACCCCGACGGTGTACGCCGTGAGCACCCCCGCCGGCAGGGCGACGCCCACCAGGTACCACCCCAGGTCGGCGGGGTCGAAGCCCACCCCCGGCACCGGACACGCCACCACTGCGCGCCGACAGCTCCGCCGGAACCCGATGAGCTGCAGGAACCCCACTACCCAGCAGTAGCTGCGGCACCGCCGTGCTCCCGGCGCCGCCCGCCATCCGGGCCGGGCGGCCTAGGCTTGGCTCATGCTGATCAGTTTCGGGTTGCCGGTGTCCGGGGCGTGGGCCGAGGCGGAGACGCTGACGACGGTGGCGCGGCGGGCCGAGGAGCTCGGCTACCACGGGCTGTGGACGTTCCAGCGGCTGCTCGTCGGCGAGGAGCAGGAGCTGGCTCCGGTCTATCAGAGCGTGCTCGATCCGATCGTCGCGCTGAGCTGGGCCGGCGCGGTCACCTCGCGGATCCGGCTGGGGGTCTCGGTGATCAACCTGCCGTACGTGTCACCGGCGCTGCTGGCCAAGCAGGCGGGCACCCTGGACCGGCTCACCGGCGGACGGCTCGACCTGGGGCTGGGCACCGGCTGGTCGGAGCCGGAGTTCACGGCGACCGGCTCGGACCCGACACCGCGCGGGCGGCGCACCGAGGAGTATCTGGCGGCGCTGCGCACGCTGTTCGCCGAGGGGACGGCGAGCTTCGAGGGCGAGTTCTACCGGGTGCCGCCGAGCCGGATGCGGCCCCGCCCGGTCCAGGCCGGTGGCCCGCCGATCCTGCTCGGCGGCGGCGCGGACGTGGCACTGCGGCGGGCCGGCCGGCTCGCGGCGGGGTGGGTGAGCAGCAGCCGGGCCAGCCTGGCCGACATCGAGCGCGGGGCGAAACTGGTCCGGGCCGGGGCGGCCGGTGCGGGCCGGAGTGCTGACGACGTACGCATCATCGTCCGTGCCGTTGCGCCGGAAGGCGCTTCCTACCCGGAGATCCGGGCAAGCGTGCGGCGGTTCGCGGAGGCCGGCGCCACGGAGATCTTCCATGAGCCCAACTGGGATCCGCGGATCGGCGGGCCGGACGCGGACCCGGTGCGCGCGGCCGAGCTGGGCCTGGAGATGCTGGAGGAACTCGCGCCGTGAGACGGTGCGGGGCCGGCCGCCACGGCGCCGCACCGTCACCGGTCCGGCACCCGGCGTCGGGTTTCGTAACGAAACCGGCAGTCGCGGCGCTCGATGGGAACGGCTGTCTACCCTTGCCGGGTGGATCAGCGCACTCCGACCGTCTACCGGACCCGTTCCTGGACGAACCGTAACCGGGCATTGATCGGCCTGGGTGGTCTCGCCCTGCTGCTGCTCGGCTACGGCATCGGCCGCTGGCAGGACACGCCGTCCGCCCCGGCCGCGGTCCCGGCCGCGCTGACCGCATCCGCCACGGCCGCGGCCTCCTCGGCCCCGGTCGACACGCCGGCGCCGAGTTCGCCGGCGCCCACCCCGGTGGAGTACGGCCTGCTGCAGGCCGAGTCGGCCAGTGAGCTGGCCGGCATTCAGGCGCAGGACACCCAGGACGAGAGCGGCGGGCAGAACGTCGGCTGGATCAACCGGGGCGACCATCTGCGCTTCGACAAGTACGACTTCGGCGAGGTGCCGGCCACCAAGGCGAAGATCCGGGTGGCCTCCGCCGCCGGGGTGTCCGGCCGGGTGCAGATCCGGCTGGACGGCCTCGGCAACGCCCCGGTCGGCGAGCTCTCGGTGAGCAACACCGGCGGGTGGCAGACCTGGCGCACCGACGTGGCGGCGCTGCGCCCGGTGACCGGCACGCACACGATCTACCTCACGTTCACGGCCCCGGACGACAGCGAGTTCATGAACGTGAACTGGATCCAGTTCGAGCACTAGCCCGCGACGGCGACCTCGATCCGGCGGGGCTTGCGCTCCTCGAGGACCGGGATGCTGAGGGTGAGCACGCCGTTGTCGTGCCGCGCCTCGAGCCGGTCGGTGTCCAGCTTCTCGGAGAGGTGGACCTGGCGGCTGACCGGGCCCACCGGGCGCTCGGCGATCAGGTAACGGACGCCCTCGCGCTCGGCGCGTCCGCGCTCGGCACGGACGGTCAGCACCCGGCCGTCGACGGTGATGTCGATCGAGGCGGGGTCGACGCCGGGCAGGTCGATGTCGATGTGGAAGGTGTCGTCCTCGCGGTACGCGTCGAGCCGGGCGCCGGTGGCGCGGGTCGAGGTGACCCGGGCGGTGAGACGCTCGAGGTCGCGCACGGTCGGGGTGGTGAGCAACATGGTGGGCTCCTCGTTCTCCATCAGCTTGAGCGTAAGTGACTCAACCTTTCGAACCGGGATTGCCGGTACGCGATTCCCGCCCCCGATGTGATCAGCGCAACCCCTCCCCCGATTCGAACACACGTACTAAAATGGCCTGGTGATCCTGCATGCCGACCTGGACTCGTTCTACGCGTCGGTCGAGCAGCGCGACGATCCCGCGCTGCGCGACCGGCCCGTCCTGGTCGGCGGCGGCGTGGTGCTGGCCGCGTCCTACGAGGCGAAAGCGTGCGGCGTCCGCACCCCGATGAGCCTGTCCCGGGCGCGGGCCCTGTGCCCGCAGGCAATCGTCGTGCCGCCCCGCATGACGGCCTATGCGGCGGCCAGCAAGGCGGTGTTCGCGGTGTTCCGGGACACCACGCCGATCGTCGAGCCGATCTCCATCGACGAGGCGTTCCTCGGCGTCGACGGGCTGCGGCGGATCAGCGGCACGGCCGAGGAGATCGCCCGGCGGCTGCGCGCCGACGTGCGCGCCCGCGTCGGCCTGCCGATCACGGTCGGTGTCGCCGGCACCAAATTCCTGGCCAAGGTCGCCAGCGGGGCCGGCAAACCGGACGGGCTGCTGGTCGTGCCGCCCGGCGGCGAGCTGGCCTTCCTGCACCCGCTCCCGGTCGAGAAACTCTGGGGCGTCGGACCGAAAACCGCCGACCGGCTCCGCGAACGGCAGATCCGCACGGTCGGCGACGTCGCCCGGGTCGGCGAGGCCGCGCTGATCGCGATGCTCGGCGGCAACACCGGGCGGCACCTGCACGCGCTCGCCCACAACCACGACCCGCGCCGGGTCGGCAGCGGGGGCCGGCGCGGCTCGATCGGGGCGCAGTGCGCGCTCGGCCGTGGCCGTCGCGCCCCGGAGGATGTGGAGGCGGTGCTGGCCGCCCTGGTCGACCGGGTCACCCACCGGATGCGCGGCGCCCACCGGGCCGGGCGGACGGTCACGCTGCGCCTGCGGTTCGACGATTTCCAGCGGGTCACCCGCTCCCGCAGCCTGCTCAAGGCGACCCTGCAGACCGGCGCGGTGCTGCGGCTCGCGACCGACCTGCTGCGCGAGGCCCGGCCGCTGATCGACCAGCGCGGGCTGACCCTGATCGGGGTCGCGGTGAGCAATCTGGACGGCGAGGGTGGCGTCCAGCTGGAGCTGCCGTTCGAGGCCCCGCGGCAGGACGGGCTGGACGCCGCGGTCGACCGGGTGCGCGACCGGTTCGGCGCGTCCGCCCTGCGCCGCGCCGACATGCTGGGCCGCGAGATGAACCCGTCGGTCCCGATCCTGCCCGACTGAGCGTCACTCCCGCAGACCCTGCAGTCCCCCGCGCGGACCGGCCCGGCGAAGAGCGTGCTGTGCGCGGATCCGCCGGCAGATAGTCACTTCCGCGTACCTGCCCGGCAGGGAGTCGCTTCGCCGGAAACGCCGAACGGCGGCCCGCTGAACCAGTCAGGCCGCCGTTCGCGCAATCGAAGATCAGATCGGGCGGATGTTCTCCGCCTGCGGGCCCTTCTGACCCTGGGTGATGTCGAACTCCACCTTCTGGTTCTCGTCGAGGCTGCGGAAGCCGCTCGACGCGATCGCGGAGAAGTGGGCGAAGACGTCGGGGCCGCCACCGTCCTGCGCGATGAAGCCGAAACCCTTGTCACTGTTGAACCACTTCACGGTACCGGTAGCCATGTCTGCTCCTTCGCAGGCTGTTGGAGACCGCGGTATGCGGACTCGCACGTCACCGCGTTGATCGCCCGCGCCGAACCGACACGACAAACGAAAAAAGCGCCTGCGAGGGTTTCAGATAACCCCATCAGGCGCGGAAAACGTCTACGGAAATCAAAACTGCAACAAACGAACCGTAGCACAGGCCGTGGCGCCGGCCCGCACGTCACCGGAGCGGGCCCCCCTTCCGGTCATGAACGAGGGCCCCGGCGCACATCGCGCCGGGGCCCGGGATTACGGGATGAAAACACCATCTACCGACAGGTTCGTCGGGTTCTCGTTTCCGCACCCTGCCGCGCACGGCAGCGGACGGTACGAGGATCGCGTAAGCGTGACCGGAGACCACCTCACTTCGATGGGACCACGGTGTGTCCGCCCGCAGAACTGGCACAACGTCCTGACGGCGGGCGATCCAACGGCGTCCAGCCCTCCCTTTCCTCAGTTACTCATCACTCACGGTGCTGTCCGTCGATGGCGGAGCCCACGCGACTTCACGGCCCCGCACATGTGCGGCGGATCCCTGCTGCATCAGGCGGAGCCCCGAAAACTGCATCAGCCCCACCTGCGGTTGCCCTGACCTGGAACGACGTCAAGGTCTTGTCGTGCACTTGCCATGTCGCTCGCGGTGATGTGGATCCACCGCGGTGACCGAGCGGGCCCGAGCATTTCCGGACCCTGCGTCGACGCTCGGCCTGTTACGTCGGCGTCTCCAGCCGACCTCTGTCAACGTCTGACCGATCTCTCTCAACGGAGAAAACATTACCACACCCGCGAAGAATGTCTAGTCCGTGGAGACCAGATTTTCTCGTCGGCCGACCGGCTTTCTCCTCGCCCGCGGTGACCGCCGGACCGGAGCCCCCCGGCTCGGGTGAGAACGTGTGTAACCTGGCGCGCCCACCGTGAGTCGTATGGGTGAGCATCTACCCCGCCCCTTCCCGGCAGGAGCGCCCGCAGTGGACCCCGACATCGACCTTCGCGAGCTGTACGCCGCGTCCGCCGGCCGGTTGGTGGCCCAGCTGTACGGCATCACCGGCGACTTCGCCGAGGCCCAGGACGTGGTGCAGGAGGCGTTCGCCCGGGCGGTGGCCCGTCCCGGCGGCGTCCTGCAGGCGACGAACCCGGAGGCCTGGATGTTTCGGGTCGCGGCGAACCTGGCCCGCTCCCGCCACCGCCGCCGTCAGCTGTTCGACCGGGTGGTGCGGACCGGCCGGCTGCGCGCCGCCGACCCCGCCCCGGCCATCTCACCGGACCACGTCGCGCTGGTCGCCGCGCTGCAACGGCTGCCCCGGGCCACCCGGGAGACCGTGGTGCTGCACCACATCGCGGATCTGCCGGTGGCCGAGGTGGCCACGATGCTCGGCATCAGCGTCGAGAGCGTCAAAGTCCGACTGTTCCGCGGGCGCCGCGCGCTCGCCGAGTTCCTCCGCGACACGGACCTGGAGAACACCCATGTCTGACCCGTTCGGCGGCTTCGTGACAGCGGTCGCGGCCGCCGCCAAGCCCGACTTCGACGATGTGATCGCCCGGTCCACCCGATATCGCCGCCGCGGCCGCAGCCGGTGGTTCGCCGCGATCGCCGCCACGATTCTGACCGCCGGTGGCGGGACGGCCCTGGGGGTCGCCGCCGGCCGCGGCACCCCGGATCCCTCGCCCACCGCCGGGGTTGCGCCGTGGCGCACCACCGTTGCGCGCAACGCGCCGGGTCCCCTCGCACCGCGCGAGTATCGGCAGACCCGTCCGGACTTCTGGGTGCCCGTCGGCTCCGGCGACACCCTGACCGGACTCCAGACGCAGATGCGGGCGGGCGACGTCGATCACCTGTACCTGCAATATCAGAAGTGCGGCGGCGACGGGTGCCACCAGATGCTGGCGTCCACCACCGATCGCGGAAAGACCTGGCACAAGTTTCCGCTGCCGGCACCGATCAGCGCGATATACAAGCAGGCGGAGGTCACGGACACGATCGGTGGCATGGTGGTGGCGCTGTCCGCGCCCCGGGTCGTGACCGCCCAGCGCCTGCCGGTCATCTGGGCCAGCCCGGATGCCGGTGCGACCTGGCATCGGACCAGGGTCGACACGGGCGCCACCGTGCCCTTCGGCTGGCGGGTCCAGCCGACCGAGGCCGGATTGGTCGCCATCGACCCGGCAACCGGGGACGGCACCATGTACCTCTCGTCGCAGGCCCGCTTCTCCTCGACGATGGTGATGTCGCCCCAGGCCGGGATCTGGTGGATGGACGCCGGGAAGGACGCCCTGGACGCCGAGGTCAGCAGGGATGGCGGACGAAGCTGGTACCGATATCCGCTGCCGCTGCCCCGCGGGGCGGGGCTCTCCACCATCTGGTGTCAGATCTGCACCGGCGACGGCCGGCTCGTCTACGTGACGCGCATGCACGAGGGTCTGCTGCATCTGTGGGCCAGTGTCGACGGCGCCGTCACCTGGGAGGATCGGGCGACCCTGGATGCCGACGGTCCGGTGGTCTCCGTGCTGCCGGTCGACGACCGCACCGTGATCCTGCAGGGTGCCGGCGGCTCGTTCCGCAGCACCGACCAGGGACGGACGTTCGTCCGGGTCGGGCCACGGCTCGGCCACGACGCGTACCGGCTGGGCGGCGGTGGCTTCATGATCGCGACCGACAGCGACTCCGACGAGTTCAGCGCCTGGGTCTCCGCCGACGGCGCCGACTGGACCTTCGTACACCGGCCGGAGGTTCCCTGACAGCGTCTCGGGTGGCGCGCCCTCACACGGGGGAGGGTGAGCCACCCGAGGCGTCTCCGGGGCGGTGCGGCAGACTCAGGGCGTGCGGAAGATCTACGTGATCGGGATCGGCGCGGGCGACCCGGACCATCTGACCCTGCAGGCGGCCAAGGCGATCGGCCGGACGAATGTGTTCTTCCTGCTCGACAAGGGTGAGGCCAAGCAGAGCCTGATCGACCTGCGGGAGCGGATCATCCGGGCGTACTCGCATCCGCACAAGCGGATCGTCGAGGGCCGCGACCCGGACCGGGACCGCACCCCGGCCGACTACACCGGCACGATCGCCGACTGGCGCTCCCGCCGCTCCCAGGTGATCGAGGAGCTGATCGCCGAGCACCTCAAGGATGAGGAGACCGGGTCGTTCCTGGTCTGGGGCGATCCGGCGCTCTACGACTCGACGATCGCGATCCTGGACGAGATCCTGGCCCGCGGCGCGGTCACCTTCGAGTACGCGGTGATCCCCGGGATCAGCAGCGTCTCCGCGCTGGCCGCCAAACACCGGGTCGGGCTGAACCGGGTGGGCCAGCCGTTCCAGGTGACGACCGGGCGGCGGCTGGCAGAGGGCTGGCCGGCGGGCGCCGACGACGTGGTGGTGATGCTGGACGCGCAGCAGGCGTTCACCGCGTACCCGGAGGCCGAGATCTTCTGGGGCGCCTATGTCGGCACCGAGGACGAGCTGCTGGCCTCCGGCCGGGTCGCGGACGTCGGCGACGAGATCGTCGCGACCCGCGCGGAGGCCCGCGAGCGGCACGGCTGGATCATGGACACCTACCTGCTGCGCCGCCGCGCCGGGGACTGACCGGGGTCAGGTCAGCAGCTCGATGGTGATTGCGTCGTCCGGGTCCATGATCGCGTCGATCGCGATGATCCGGTCGCCGGCCACCGTGAAGGACAGCGCGATCCGCGCCCCGAACGGTGTCCGCACGAACGCCCCGGCCGCCCCGTCGATGGTCGCCGGGATCGCGCCGTGCGCACGCCCGCAGAAGAACCGGGCCGCCTGCTCCGCGGTGGTGCCCTCGCCGAGGCGCGCCCCGGAGTCGTCCATGCGCAGCATGACGTCCGGGTCGAGCAGGCTGAGCAGTCCGGCGAAGTCGCCGCCGCGGGCCGCCGCCAGGAACGCGTCCACGATCCTGCGCTGCCGGGCGAAATCGGCCATGCCGGCCGGGGATCCACCGTGCACCCGGCGCCGGGCCCGGCTGGCCAGTTGCCGCGCGGCGGCCGGGCTGCGGCCGACGACCACCGCGATCTCGTCGAACGACACCGCGAACAGGTCGTGCAGCACGAAGGCGAGACGTTCCGCCGGGGTGAGCATCTCCAGGACGACGTGCAGGGCCGCACCGACCGAGTCGGCCAGCACCGCGTCCCGTTCCGGATCCTCGGCCCCGGGTGACTCGGCGACCGGCGGCTCCTCCCGGCGGGAGCCGCGGGCGCGCAGCATGTCCAGGCAGACCCGGCCGGTCACGGTGGTCAGCCAGGCCGGCACGTGCCGAGCGTCGTCCTGGAGCTGGTGCACCTGCGGGCCAGCCAGATCAACGGGTGCGGCCCGTGCGTCGACTCGGGCGCACGTGGCCTGCGCAAGAACGGTGAGACCGACGACCGGCTGTTCGCGGTCGCCGTGTGGCGCGAGACGCCGTACTTCACCGAGCCGGAACGGGCCGCGCTCGCCCTGGCCGAATACGCCACCCGGCTGGCCGACAACCCGGACCCGGTGCCGGACGCGATCTGGGACGAGGCCGCGAAGCACTTCACCGAGGAGCAGCTGGCGGCGATCGTGCTGTGGATCGCCACCACCAACTTCTTCAACCGGATCAACGTGACCACCCGGCAGCAGGCCCCGACGAACTGGGGTTAGGCCGGCCCGTCCTCCAGGTCGCCCTCGGTCTCGAGGTAGAGCTGCTGGAGCGCGGTCAGGGTGTCCGGCGACGGGGAGTCCCAGAGCTTGCGCTCGGCCGCCTCCAGCAGGCGCTCGGTGATGCCGTGCAGCGCCCACGGGTTCGACTGGCGCATGAACTCCTGGTTCTCGGCGTCCAGCGCGTACGTCGTGGCCAGCTGCTCGTACATCCAGTCGGTCACCACGCCGGCGGTCGCGTCGTACCCGAAGAGATAGTCGACGGTGGCGGCCAGCTCGAAGGCGCCCTTGTAGCCGTGCCGGCGCATCGCGGCGATCCAGCGGGGGTTCACCACCCGGGCGCGGAAGATCCGCGCGGTCTCCTCGGTCAGGCTGCGGGTCCGCGCGGCGTCCGGGTTGGTGGAATCGCCGATGTACGCGGCGGGCGCCCGGCCGGTCAGCGCCCGCACCGTGGCGATCATGCCGCCGTGGTACTGGAAGTAGTCGTCCGAGTCGGCGATGTCGTGCTCGCGGGTGTCGATGTTCTTGGCGGCGACATCGATCCGGCGGTACGCGTTCTCCATGTCGCCGCGGGCCGGCACCCCGTCCAGGTCCCGCCCGTAGGCGAAGCCGCCCCACACCGCGTACACCTCGGCCAGGTCCGCGTCGTCCCGCCAGTTCCGGCTGTCCAGCAGCGGCAGGATGCCGGCGCCGTACGCCCCCGGGCGGGACCCGAAGATCCGCATCGTGGCCCGCCGCCAGTCGCCGTGCTCGGCCCGGTCACGCAGCGCGTGCTCGCGGACGTGGTTGTCCGGCTCGTCCAGCTCGGCGATCATCCGGAAGGCGTCGTCGAGCATCGCCACCACGTGCGGGAAGGCGTCCCGGAAGAAGCCGGAGATGCGGACCGTGACGTCGATCCGGGGCCGACCCAGCTCCTCGCGCGCGATCGGCTCCAGGCCGGTCACCCGGCGCGAGGCGGGATCCCAGATCGGGCGTACGCCGATGAGGGCGAACACCTCGGCGATGTCGTCGCCGGCGGTGCGCATCGCGCTGGTACCCCACGCGGACAGGCCGACCGATTTCGGCCAGTCGCCGTAGTCGGCCCGGTAGCGGGCCAGCAGCGAGTCGGCCATCGCCTGGCCGGTCTCCCAGGCCAGCGCGCTGGGGATCGCCTTCGGGTCGACCGAGTAGAAGTTACGGCCGGTGGGCAGCACGTTGATCAGGCCGCGCAGCGGGGAGCCGCTCGGACCGGCCGGGACGTAGCCGCCGTTCAGCGCGTGCAGCACGTTGGTCAGCTCGTCGGTGGTGCGGCTCAGCCGCGGCACCACCTCGGTCGCCGCGAACCGCAGCACGTCCCGCACTTGCGGAACATCCGAGATCGCCGATACATCGGCCGGCCAGCCCCCGTCCTCCATCGCGGTGACCAGGCGCCTGGCTTCGGCCTCGATCTCGTCGACGCGCGCGATCGGGGCGTCCTCGGCGAGGCCGAGCGCCTCGCGCAGACCGGGCAGCGCGGCGACCTGGCCGGCCCACATCTGGCGGGCCCGCAGCATCGCCAGGACCAGGTTGATCCGGGCCTCGCCCTGCGGCGCGGCGCCCAGCACGTGCAGGCCGTCGCGGATCTGCACGTCCTTGACCTCACACAGCCATCCGTCGATGTGCATGATGAAGTCGTCGAACTCTTCGTCGTCCGGCCGGTGCGCCTGACCGAGGTCGTGATCCATCTTGGCGGCCTGGATCAGCGTCCAGATCTGCGCCCGGATGGCCGGCAGCTTGGCCGGGTCGAGCGCGGCGATGTTCGCGTGCTCGTCCAGCAGCTGCTCCAGGCGGGCGATGTCGCCGTACGACTCGGCCCGGGCCATCGGCGGAATCAGGTGATCGACCAGGGTGGCGTGCGCGCGGCGCTTCGCCTGGGTGCCCTCCCCGGGGTCGTTGACCAGGAAGGGATAGATCAGCGGCAGGTCACCGAGCGCCGCGTCGGTGCCGTCCGATGCGGACATGCCGACGTTCTTGCCGGGCAGCCACTCCAGGTTGCCGTGCTTGCCGACGTGCACCACCGCGTGCGCGCCGAACTCGTCGGCCAGCCAGCGGTAGGCGGCCAGATAGTGGTGGCTGGGCGGCAGGTCCGGGTCGTGGTAGATGGCGACCGGGTTGGCCCCGAAACCGCGCGGCGGCTGGACCATCACCACGATGTTCTCGTCGCGCAGGGCGGCGAGCACGATGTCGCCGTTGTCGGTGTACAGCTCGCCGGGCGGTGGACCCCAGTGCCGGGTCACGCTCGCCCGGAAATCCTCGGGCAGGGTGTCGAACCAGGCCTGATAGCGGGCGCCGGAGATCCGCACCGGGTTGCCGGCCAGCTGCTCCTCGGTGAGCCAGTCCGGATCCTGGCCACCCGCCGCGATGAGCGTGTGGATCAGCCCGTCACCGTCGTACGCCGAGAAATCGCCGATCTTGTAGCCGTTGTCCTTCAGCGCCGCCAGCAGCGCCACGGTCGAGGCGGGCGTGTCCAGGCCGACCGCGTTGCCGATCCGCGAGTGCTTCGTCGGATAGGCCGACAGCATCAGCGCGACCTTGCGCTCGGCCGGCGGGATGTGCCGCAGGCGGGCGTGCGACACCGCGATGCCGGCCACCCGAGACGCCCGCTCGGGGTCCGCGACGTACACCGAGAGCCCGTCCTGATCGATCTCCTTGAACGAGAACGGGACCGTGATGATCCGGCCGTCGAACTCCGGAATCGCCACCTGCGTCGCCGCGTCCAGCGGGCTCAGGCCGTCGTCGCTGGCCTCCCAGGTGGCGCGGGAACTGGTCAGGCAGAGGCCCTGCAGGATCGGCACGTCCAGCTCGGCCAGCACGCCGACGTCCCAGGCCTCGTCGTCACCGCCGGCGCTCGCCGTCGCCGGTCGGGTGCCACCGGCCGCCAGCACCGTCACCACCAGGGCGTCCGCCTTGCGCAGCTCGGCCAGCAGGTCGTCGGGGGCGGTGCGCAGCGAGGCCGTGAAGATCGGCAGCGGGCGGGCGCCCTTCGCCTCGATCGCCCGGCAGAGCGCATCGACGAACGCGGTGTTGCCGGCCATGTGGTGCGCGCGGTAGTAGAGGACCGCGATCGTCGGGCCGTCCGACCCTGATCCCTCTGCTGCTCGCGGCAGGATCCCCCACTGCGGGCTCTCCACCGCCGGGGCGAAGCCGTTGCCGGTCAGCAGCACCGTGTCGGACAGGAAGTCGTGCAGCGACCGCAGATTGTCGGCGCCGCCCTGCGCCAGATAGGTGTGCGCGTCCGCGGCGATGCCGGCCGGGACCGACGACAGCTTCATCAGATCGGCGTCCGGCGCCATCTCGCCGCCCAGCACCACCACCGGCAGATCCCCGCCGAGCAGCTCGTCGAGGCCCTCCTCCCAGGCCCGGCGGCCGCCCAGGATGCGGACCACGACCAGCTCCACCCCGTCCAGCAGGGCCGGCAGATCGGCCACCCCGGTGCGGGCCGGATTGCCCAGCCGCCATGCCGAGCCGCTGGCCCGGGCGCTGAGCAGGTCCGTGTCGGACGTCGACAGCAGCAGAAACACGCGTGCGCTCCCCTCGGGGTCCGCGCCCCGGGTAGTAAGAATCACGGCGACCGGAGTTCCTGGCTCCCGGGCAGCTCACCCGGTGACAGTGGCGGGACCGCGCCGGACTCGCACCGGCTTCCTCCGCGGCAGTGCCGCTCGAATTCACTTGTCGTCGCACACGCTACCGAACGTTGTGACGCCGCTGACGATTCAGGGGGCTGCCGACCCGAGGCTCCGGTCCTGTCGGGGGCCGCCCGTAGTATCCGGGCCGTGAGTCGCCTTCGACAGTCCGACACCGACGCCTGCCCCGGCGCGCTGCGGTTGCACGCCGCCGCCGACGGGCTGCTGGCGCGGGTCCGGCTGCCCGGCGGCATGCTCACCGGCGCCCAGCTGGGCTGCCTGCGCGAGCTGGCCGAGGAGTTCGGCGACCGGCGCCTGGAGCTCACCTCCCGAGCGAACCTGCAGCTCAGAGCACTCCCGCAAGACCGGGTGGAGACGGTGGCGGCCCGCCTGCGCGCCGCCGGGCTGCTGCCATCGGCAACCCACGACGCGGTACGCAACATCGCCGCCCCGCCGATGGCGAGCGACACCGTGCGGGACCTGGTCCGGCGCCTCGACGCGGCGATCTGCGCCGATCCCGGGCTGGCCGCGCTGCCCGGCAAGTTCCTGTTCGCTCTCGGGCCGGTCCCGCTCGCGGCCGACGTCACCGCCGTCCCGCTCGCCGGCTCCCCGGCCGGCGACCGGTTCGCCCTGACGTTCGGGGGGCGCGACACCGGGCTGCGCGTGACCCACGACTCGGTGATCGAGGCTCTGCTGGCGAGCGCGCACGCGTTCCTGGCCGAGCGGGAGGCGCAGCGCGGCGGCGGCGCGGCCGCGTGGCGGTTGCGCGAGCTGACCGACGGCGCGGCCCGGGTCTCCGCGCGTGTCGCCGCGGCGCTCGGTCTCGCCACGGCCGAGGTTCCCGCCGGGCCGGCCCCCGGTGGAGGCGGTCCGGCTGCGACCGACCCGCTGGCCGGCGTGACGACCGGACACGAGCAGGACGCCGCTGGCGCGCTGGTCGGCGTGGTGACCGGAAACGAGCAGGACGCCGCTGGCGCGCTGGTCGGTGTGGTGACCGGAAACGGGCAGTTCGCCGCGGGTGCGCTGGTGCCGTTGGGTCGGCTCGAAAGCCGGCAGTCGAGGCTCCTGGCGGAGGCCGAGCGCCTGGTTGTCACGCCGTGGCGCGGTGTGCTGGTCCCCGGCCTCACTCCGGAGGACGCCGCGGCCTGGGCCGGGCGGATGGCGGCGACCGGCCTGGTGGTGACCCCGACCTCCCGCTGGACCGGGGTCACCGCGTGCGCCGGCCGCCCCGGCTGCGCGAAGTCCCGGGCCGACATCCGCGCCGACGCCGAGGTCGCGACCGGCTTCGCCGACGGCCTGCCGGTCCACTGGGCCGGCTGCGAGCGTGCCTGCGGCAGCCCGGCCGGCCCGCACGTCCGGGTGGAGGCGACCGCGGCGAGCCCGGCTGCGCCCGGTTCGCTCGGCGCCGGTGGGGCGGGATACACGGTGACGCGACGGGCGGATCCGGAGACGGTGGTCGAGGTCATGCCGGCGGGAGCGCTGGGTGACGTGGTGGCGGCGGCGAGGAGAGGCTGATGGACTACGAACGCGACGGCGCGGAGATCTACCGGCGGTCGTTCGCGACCATCCGGGCCGAGGCGGACCTGAGCGGGCTGCCCGAGGATGTGGCGCGCGTGGTGGTTCGGATGATCCACGCCTGCGGGATGGTCGACCTGGTGCCGGACGTGCGGTACAGCCCGGGGGTGGCGGCCGCGGCCCGCAAGGCGCTGCTCGGCGGGGCGCCGATCCTCTGCGACGCCGAGATGGTGGCGTCCGGGGTGACCCGGCGGCGCCTGCCCGCTGCCAATGACGTGATCTGCACGCTCCGCGATCCCGCCGTGCCCGGGATCGCCGCGCGGATCGGCAACACGCGCAGCGCCGCCGCCCTCGACCTCTGGGGCGACCGCCTCGACGGCGCGGTGGTCGCGATCGGCAACGCGCCGACCGCCCTGTTCCGCCTGTTGGAGATGATCGAGGCGGGCGCGCCGCGGCCGGCGGCCGTGCTGGGCATCCCGGTCGGTTTCATCGGCGCGGCCGAGTCCAAGGACGCGCTCGCCGAGTCCGGGCTGGAGTATCTGATCGTTCGCGGCCGGCGCGGCGGCAGCGCGATGACCGCCGCCGCCGTCAACGCTCTCGCCTCGGAGGCGGAGTAGCGGGTGCCGCCCGGCGCCGGACTCGGCGCGCTTCGGCGGCGGCCGGGGTCCGGAGGCGGGGTTGTTCGCCGACGGCCGGGATCCGGCGGCGGGATTGGTGTGGCTCGCCGACGGCCGAGGTCCGGAGGCGGGATCGGTGTGGTGGACGGCGCCGGAGGGCGGGGCCGGGACGGGAAGCGGCAAGGTGGGGACTGTGACGGACGGTGTGGTTCGTGGGCGGCTTTACGGGGTCGGGCTGGGGCCCGGCGACCCCGAACTGGTCACCGTCAAGGCGGCCCGGCTGATCGAGAAGGCCGACGTGATCGCCTATCACGCGGCCCGGCACGGGCGCAGCAACGCTCGGGCGATCGCCGCCGGGTATCTGCGGGACGGGCAGATCGAGGAGGCGCTGATCTACCCGGTGACCACCGGGACCACTGATCATCCGGGGGGATATCAGGGGGCGATCGACGAGTTCTACGAGCAGGCGGCGGGGCGGCTGGCGGCTCATCTGGACGCCGGGCGCGACGTGGTGGTCCTGGCCGAGGGCGATCCGTTCTTCTACGGGTCGTACATGCACATGCACAAGCGGCTCGCGCACCGGTACGAGACGGTCGTGGTCCCCGGGGTGACCTCGGTGAGCGCGGCGTCCGCGGTGCTCGGCCGGCCCCTGATGGAACGCGACGAGGTGCTCACCGTGCTGCCCGGCACACTGCCCCCGGCCGAACTCGCCCGGCGCCTGGCGGCCACCGACTCGGCCGCCGTGATGAAGCTCGGACGGACCTTCGACGGGGTGCGCTCGGCGCTGGCCGAGGCCGGCCGGCTGGACGATGCCTTCTACGTCGAACGGGCCACCATGGCCGCGGAACGGGTCGGCCGCCTGTCCGACATCGATCCGGACACGGTGCCCTACTTCTCGCTCGCCCTCCTGCCCAGCCCCGCCGCCACCGCCTTCGCCGAAGCCAACGGCTCGCTCGCCGCCGGCGGCACGGCGAGCGCTCCCGCGGACCGGGCGGAGGCATCCGGGCTCGACGCGAAGCCGGATGCCTCCGGCGTGGGCGCGGACGCCCGCGGTGCGGACGCTCATGGCGTGGGCGTGGGCGTGGGCGTGGGCGTGGGCGTGGGCGTGGGCGTGGGCGCGGACGCCCGCGGTGCGGACGCTCATGGCGTGGGCGCCCGCGGCATGGACGCGGCGGCAGCCGTTGGTTCCGGTGGCGGCGGGGGTGCCGGGGCGGGGCGGGTGACCGTGGTCGGGCTCGGCCCGGGGGCGGCCGAGTGGCTGACCCCGGAGGCCCGGGCGGCGCTGGCGGAGGCGGACGATCTGGTGGGATACACGACCTACATCGATCGGGTGCCGGTCGACGCGCGGCAGCGGCGGCACGCCTCGGACAACCGGGTGGAGGCCGAGCGGGCCGCGTTCGCGCTGGATCTGGCCAAGCGGGGACGGCGGGTGGCGGTGGTGTCGTCCGGGGATCCCGGGGTGTTCGCGATGGCCGCCGCGGTGCTGGAGGTGGCCGAGGACCCGCAGTGGAAGGACGTCACGGTGCGGGTCGTGCCGGGGCTCACCGCGGCGCAGGCGGTGGCGAGCCGGGCGGGGGCGCCGCTCGGTCACGACTTCTGCGTCATGTCGCTGTCCGATCGGCTCAAGCCCTGGTCGGTGATCGAGTCCCGGCTGGCCGGGGCGGCGGCGGCCGACCTGGTCATCGCGATCTACAACCCGGCTTCGCAGTCGCGCAAGGAGCAGCTGGTCCGGGCACGGGAACTGCTGCTGGAACACCGTGCGCCGAGCACCCCGGTGGTGGTGGGCCGGGACGTCGGCGGGCCGGCCGAGTCGGTGCGGGTCACCACGCTCGGCGCTCTGGACCCGGCGAGCATCGACATGCGCTGCCTGCTGATCGTGGGCTCCTCCCAGACCCGGGCGGTGGCCACCGGGAACGGCGATCCGGTCGTCTACACCCCGCGGCACTACCCGACCGAGGGTGGCACGGCGATCCCATAGCGAGCGAACAGCGGGAAAGACGCAGCACCGGGCGGGGGTGGTCGATCAGCAGGACGCGGGGGAATCGACGGGGTGCACCTGATCGGCAACGGAGGGCAACCGCACTGCATCGACGAGTTACCTGACGGCACCGTGCTGGAGCGCCGAAAGGAGGGGCCACCGAAGGCAACTCCGTGAAGGGCTCCCCCATGAAACTTGTCGGTCGACGTGCCGCGATTCTGGCCTCTTCACTTCTCCTTTCCGTCTTCGCACAGCACGGGGTGGCCTCCGCGGCCACCAAGCCGGCGCCGGCGAAGGCGACCGTCAAGACCGGGGCGGCACCGGTGAAGACGCCTGCCGCCAAGCCCGGGGCGGCGCCGGTGAAGACGCCCGCCGCCAAGCCCGCGCCGACCCCGGCGAAGCCGGGCCCGGGCGGCAACGCGGGTGCGGGCGCACCCGCCGGTGCCACCGCGGCACCGGCGAAGGCGACGGTCAAGGGGACGCCGACGCTGGCGAGCCGGCTGGACGCGGTGCGCACCGCGAAGACGATCAACTACTACCCGTCGAACGCCGGGTGGTCGGCGATGTGGACCCGGTTCGACGCGGCGCGGATCGAGGCGGATCTGACCAAGGCGGCCGCACTGGGCGCCGACGACGTGCGGGTCATCGTCTTCCCGAGCACGTTCGGCTATCCGACGCCGAAGGCGGACTACACCGCCAGGCTCAACAAGCTGATCAGCATCGCCGACGGGCACGGGCTCACCGTCAAGCTGACCCTGTTCGACTGGTGGGAGGGCTACACCGACACGGCCGGCAGCGCCGCGTGGGCCAGGGCCGTCCTCGCCCCGTACGCGAACGACCCGCGGGTCCTGTCGGTCGAGGTGCAGAACGAGTTCGACCCGTCCGACGCGCGCGCCGTCACCTGGGTCAAGAAGATCATTCCGAGCATCCGGGCGGCGGTGCCGACGATGCCGCTGACCCTGTCGGTGTCCGGCGCCACCGGGTCGAACGGTCTGTCGCAGATCCGGGCGACGCTGGCCGCGACCCCGCTCGACTACCTGGACTTCCACTTCTACGGCAACTCGGAGCGGTCGCTGGCCGAGATCCGCACGGCGCAGGCCGCGGCGGCCCCGCTGCCGATCGTGATCGGCGAGACCGGGCTGAGCACGGTGTCCGGCACCGAGGGTGAGCAGGCCGCCTACCTGGCGCGGGTGTTCGCGGCGGCCCGGGTCGCCGGGGTGGGTTCGGTGGCGCCGTGGACGCTCACCGACTTCTCCGACGGTGCCATCCCGACGAATTCGGCCGTGTCGAAGATCCCGGCGCAGTACAAGTACGGCCTGTACCGGGCGGACGGCTCGGCGAAGGCGGCGGCGGCCGTGGTGAAGGCGTACTGGGCCGGTCAACCTCTGACGAACAGCGTGCTGGACCTGGGTTTCGAGGCGCCGGCCGGCAATTCGCCGTGGCGGCCGTACCTGTCCGATGCCGGCCCCGCGGTGCGGGTGAACGGGGTCGCGCATTCGGGGTCCGGTTCGGTGAAGTTCACCGGCACCTCCCACACCGATGACGGCCTGCCGGCGATCCGGACCGCCCCGGTCACCCCGGTCCAGCCGGGCCTGCGGTGGCACGCCGAGGCGTGGGCCAAGGGACAGAACCTGACCGGTACCACCCAGATCGCGCTGAGCTGGTTCGACGCCAACGACCGGTGGCTGGGTCAGACGTCGTCGAGGGCGTTGCCGACCGGCACGACCGGCTGGACGAAGCTGACCGTGGACGCGACCGCCCCGGCGGGGGCGGCCGGCGTGCAGCTCCACCTGAAGTCGGGGAACAACCGGGGCACCGCCTGGTTCGACGACGTGACGATGTCCTGATCCGACGCCGCCGGTCGCGGAATCGGCTTGTCGATCGGGGAACCGTCAGGACGGCGAGGAGGTGACGACGTCCCGGCCGATGCCGATCCGGGTGAAGAGGCGTTCATAGGCGTCCACGGTCCGGTCCCACGATGACGGGTCGGTGTGCCGCCGCCCGATCAGGCCGGCGGCTTCCCGGATGCCGGTGGCGAGCGCGGCCGGGTCGCCGGGCGGTACGAACACGGTGCCCGGATAGGGTCCGGCCGCTTCCACGAGGCCGCCGACCGAGGTGACGACGACCGGCAGCCCGTGGCTCATCGCGATGTGCAGCGGGCCGCTGGCCGAGCTGCGCCGGTACGGCAGGACGACCGCGTCGGCGGCCGCGAAGTATTCGTCGACCTCGGCGTCCGGCACGTAGCGGTTGACCACGGTGATCCGGTCCCGGGCCGGGGACGCCGCGATCGCCTCCAGCGGCAGCGTCCAGCCCTCCCAGGTCTCCCCCACCACGGTGAGCCGATGGTTCGCTCCGAGGTCGCCGAAGGCGGCGACAAGATCTTCCAGGCCCTTGTACGGCCGGATCGTCCCGAAATAGAGCAGGCGCACGATCCCGTCGGGTCCCGGCACCCGCTGTCCCGTGCCGCCGTGATGATCGAACGGCCCGTGCAGGGCGATCTCGGACGGCAGGCCGCCCAGGTCGTACACCCGGTTCAGTTGATCTTGGTCGTAGGCGGAGTGCACGATCACCCCGGACGTCCGGGCCAGCAGCGGGCGGATCGCCGCCCGGACGTAGCGGGCCGCCCAGGAGTGGCGCAGCTCCGCGGTGTCCTGCACCTCGTGGAACTCGATCACCACCCGGATCCCCATCCGCCGGGCGGCGGCCGCCAGCGCCAGATAGGAGTGCAGCACCGCGCCGGTCCACCACTGCAGCACCAGCACGTCGGGCCGCTGCTCGCGCAGGAAGGCGACGGCCCGGGGCAGGCTCGGCGCGGCCCACCAGTCGACGCCGTCGAAGACCTCGACGCCCGGCGCGTACGCCAGGTCGCTGAGCCGCTGCCCGACCCGGTCGCGCCCGGGGTAGAGCCGGGCCGGGAGCAGCCGGCGCATCAGGATCGCGCCCACGTCGTACCGCTCGTCCATAGCGTTGCTCAATCGACAGGTGTAATAGCTGATCCCGGACAGGAAGTGCCACCCGGAACCGGCGACCACGACCCTAGGACGACGCGACACAGGCACGGTAGACCTCCTCGATCTGCGGGACGACGCGGGCCGCGGTGAAGTCCAGCCCGCGCTGCCGACCGGCCGCCCGCAGCCGGTCGGCGAGGCCGGGTTCGGTGAGCACCCGGCGCAGTGCGGCGTGCAGCGCGTCCGGGTCGCCGGGCGGCACCAGCAGCCCGCTCACCCCGTCCTCGACGACGTCGGTGAGCCCGCCGGCGGCCGAGGCGACCAGCGGCGCGCCGCCGAGCATCGCCTCCACCGCGACCTGGCCCATCCCCTCGTTCAACGACGGCACCACGCCGGCCGCCGCACCCCGGAAGGCCGCCATCACCTGCGCATGCGGCACGTCGTGCCGGATCAGCGTGCCGGGCGGAGCCGGTGGCGTGTCGGGCCGCGGCGTGCCCAGGCAGACGAGCGCCGGCAATGGGCCGGACCAGGAAGAACACAGTCGGCGGTACGCGTCGAACAGCACCCCGATGCCCTTGTGCGGCCCGAGCGCCCCGACGAAGAGCAGGTAGTCCCCGGCCGGCAGCCAGTCCGGCCGGGGCGTGCGGTCGGCGAGCGCGTCCAGCCCGTCCGGGACCAGGCTGGAGACCACCCGCACCGGCAGGTCACCGGGCAGCCGTGCCTGGCCGAGCGCGGCGGCGACCGAGGTGGAGATCGCGGTGAGCACGTCGATGCCGCGGTGCCGGTGCGCGTGCAGCCCGGCGGTCAGGGCCAGCGAGCGCGGTCCGCCGTACTGCGCGCCGGCACAGTTCACGCAGCGGATCGGACCCGGCCCGGAGCACTGCCGGCCGGCCCGGGCGAAGGTCTTGCGCACGCAGGTCAGCCCGAAGTCGTGCGCGGTGTGCACGTGCGGGCGGCCGATCCGGGTCCGGCGCAGCGGCAGGTAGCTGTACATCATCCAGTCGTGGCTGTGCACCACGTCGAAGTGTTCGGCGCGCAGCACCCGGGCGATCGCGGTGGTGGTGAACGGGTCGGCCACGGTGGGGTGGAACGGCTTGGCGGCGTCCGCGTTCATCCCGGGCAGCAGGGTGGTGGCGACGCTGCGGACGCGGCGGACCCGTACCCCGTCAATCATCTCTTGATCTTGACGGGTGGCCGGTGTCGCAAGGGTCAGCACGGTGACCTCGTGACCGCGGCGGACCAGCTCGGCGCTGCTGGTCGCGATGCTGCGCTCCAGGCCGCCGATCACCGGGTGGTACAGGTTGGACAGGTGCAGGATCTTCATCAGGCGAGGGCCTTCCGGCGGGCGGAGAGTGCGACCGCGACCGCGCCGACCAGCAGCGCCGACATGGTCTGGCCGGTCAGCCAGGCGATCCCGGCCCCGGTCACCCCGGCGCCGGGCAGCAGCAGCCAGGACAGCGACAGGCAGGCGACCGCGCGGACCGCGTTGAGCCGGCGGCAGAGCCGGAACTCGCCGAGCGACCGCCAGTGCGCCACGGCCAGGTTGTTCACCGCGTCCGGCAGCGCCGCCAGCACCAGGATCTGCAACAGCATCGACCCCTCGGCGGCGTATCCGGCGCTGAACATCGCCAGGATCCGGCCGCCGGCCGCGAGCAGCAGCGCGGCCGGCGCGCCGACCATGGCCAGCACCACCAGCGCGGCCCGGCGCAGGCCGACCCGGGCGGCGTTGGTGCGTTCGGCGTACAGCGCCGAGGCGACCGCCGGGGAGACCATGAACAGCATCGACGCGGTCATCCAGGCGAGGTAGAAGTGCGCGTTGGCGCCCGGCCCGAGCCGCGCGGTGACCAGCACCGGCAGCAGCGCGGCCGGGCCCGCCTGGGTCAGGTTGATCAGGTGGTGGCCGGTCAGCGCGGCCCGCAGGTGCGGCACCTCGGCGGCCAGCCCGGTCAGCCGCAGCCGGGCACCGGGCCGCAGCCGGGGCAGCCCGGCGAGCACGGTCGCCGCGCTGACCACGATGGTCGGCAGGGTCCAGGAGAGCACCACGACACCGGCCGCGTGCACGCCCAGCGCCAGCAGACCCAACAGGGCGACGATTTTGCCGGCGGCAAGGCCCAGATTGCGGACGAACATCCCGTGGCCGGCCCGGTGCGCCACATACACGTTGTCGAGCAGCGTGGTGGCGGTGATCGCGGTCGCCGTGCCGATCATCGCGACCGCGCCGGCCGGCCGGGCCAGGAATCCGAAGTTCACCGCGACCATCGGCACCAGCACGGCGGCCCCGGCGGCCGCGGCCGCGGTGGCGGCACCGCCGGCCAGCAGGCCGCCGCCGACGATCCGGCCCCACAGCGGCGCGGCGCTGCCCGGCAGCCGTTGGATGAACATGTGCCCGGCGCCCAGGTTGGCGATCATGCTGACCGCGGTGGCCGCCGAGATCAGCGCGGTGGCCGTGCCGACCTGCGCCGGAGCCAGCGAGCGCGCCGCCAGCAGCCAGTAGAGGTAACCGAGCCCGCCGTTGACCACCGAGGTCGCCATGATCAGCAGGCTGTTGCGGGCCAGCGAGTCGTCCAGCACCCGGCGGGTCGCGGTGATCAGCACGCGGTCCGCCGCCGGGCCGGCACGGTGGTCGCGGAGCGGGCGTAGAAGACCGTGCCGGTCCCGCCCACGCTGATCCCGACCGGTCGCAGGCAGCCGTCCGGCGGCAACGCCGGCACCCGCACGCTGAGCGCGTAGACCTTGCCGCTGCCCACGGTCACCTGGCGGGTCGCCACGACCGCGGCGCCCACCCGCAGGCGCAGCCAGGCGGTGCTGGTCGGCAGCCCGGAACTGGTGATCCGGACCGGCACGGCCAGGCCGCGGGCCGGCACCGCGACCGGGTGGGTGAGCCCGGCCGCCCAGCCGCCCAGCGCCACCGTCAGGTAGCCGGGCAGGGCCGGGTGCGAGCCCCGCTCCACCGCGCGGATCGCCACCCCGCCGACGAGCAGCGACAGCGCGATCGGCAGCACGATGGCCGCGGCGGTGCGCAACGTGCCGGGGATCCGCGCGCCCGGGCGGTCGCCGGCCTCGCCGGCCACCCGCTGCACGGGCACGCCCACCTCGTCGTCCTCGTCGTCCCATCGGCGGCTGTAGTACAGGCGCAGCAGCCCGGCCACGCCGAGCACGGTGGCCAGCAGGGCGGCCCCGGCGATCAGCGGCACCGGGCTCACCGGGGCCCGCAGCGGGTGCAGCAGCAGCGCCACCGCGGGCAGCGTGAGCAGGCCGGTGAGCACCGCCAGGCCGGCCCGGACCGCCGGGATGCCGGCCTCGGCCGGCCGCCCGGCCAGGGCGAAGACCCAGAGCTCGCCGATGGCGAGCAGGGCGAGCAGGCAGGCCGGCAGCAGCACCGGCCAGGGCAGGCCGGCGGCCGGCAGCAAGATCGAGAGACTTGCGTACGCCGTGACCAGCGGCCGGAAGATCATCTTCATTGGGGGCGTCCCGCCGTCGGGTGAGCCAGGCTGTCGAAGTCGAAGCGGTAGATCGCCAGGTGCGGGCCGTCGTAGACCTTGATCAACCAGGGCATCGTGTCGAACTTGGTGAGCTGCGCCCGGTCGAAGGCAGGCACCCCGTCGTGGCGCAGTGGCTCGTTCGTCTCGAAGTAGATGTTGATGTCCGGCACCTGCTCGGCCATCCGCCGGTCGACCACCAGGAACTCGAAATGCCAGTCGCGCAGCTGGGCCAGCAGGTGCCGGTCGATCGGCTGCCCGGGGCGGGCGCGGTACAGGTCGTACGCCGGGAAGCTCGCCGACCCGGTGGCCGGCTGCTGCTCACCGTACGAGCCCAGGATCAGCCCGGAGTAGCGGTCGGCGACCAGCCGGATCCCGCGCCCCTGGGTGTCCAGCAGCCAGTGTGCCGCGGCCAGCACCTCCGGGGTGGCGGCCCGGGTGTCCGAGCCGTAGACCGGCGGCCCGGGGAACCGGTACGACGGATTCATCCCGGCCGCGTTGTTGCCGACCAGCAGCACCGCGCCGATCGTGCCGAGCAGGGCACCGGCGATCGAGCGCAGCACCCGGCCGGCGAACAGGTCGAGCAGCGCCACCGCCGCCGGCGCCGCCGCGATGGCCAGGCCGAGATAGCTGAACGCCCAGGACCGGCGCGCGCCCTCGGCCCCGGCCGGGGTGAGGATCAGCAGGGTGGCCGGGAAGTACAGGCCGCCGAGCAGCAGCATCGCGGTGATCCCGGCGTGGGTGACCGGCTCCTCGGTGTGCCGGCGACGCCACCACAGCAGCAGCGCGCCGAGCATGGCGACGGTCGCCAGGCCCGGGGCGATGTACGCCGCGGTCTGCTCCCACCAGGGCAGCACCGACTTGCTGAACAGCTCCCGGCCGCCCTCCTCGCCGCCGGCCAGGCCGCCGATCTGGGTCAGCGCCCGGCCCAGGTACGGGTCGAGGTAGCTGCCGGTGCGCGGGGCGATGATGCCCAGCCAGATCGCCACGATCAGCGCGGTGCCCGAGGTCAGCGCCCAGACCACCCGGGCCGGCGTGATCAGCTCCCGGACCCGCACCGACTGGACCGTGGTGACCAGCGCGAACAGCCCGAGAATCCCGGTCATCCAGAGCGCGGTCAGGTGGTGCGTGGCGGTCATCACCAGGGCCAGCAGCAGGGTGCAGGCGGCCCAGCCGAGCCGGGCCCCGGTGGTGGTGGCCCGGCTCGCCCGGACCGCCGCGACCAGCGCCCAGACCAGGATGCCGATGGCCAGCGACTCGTAGCCGAGCTGGGTGTCGAAGTAGAGGAACGAACTGTTCAGGCTGTAGCCGACGGCGGCCGCTGCGGCGATCCGCGCGTCCGGCCGCAGTTGCCCGGCGAGCACCGCCACCCCCAGGGTGAGCAGCACGTGCGCGGTGGTCAGCACGAACAGGGCGGCCTGCCAGACGCTCAGCCCGGTGAGCGCGGCCAGTCCGGCGACGCAGGCGTGCAGACCCGGGTAGTCGCCGATCACCCGGACGATCGGGTTGGCCTCGAAGAGCCGGCCGTCGGCCAGGATGTGGTGGCTCTGGCCCCAGTGCGCGTACTCGTCGTGGTAGAGCGGGCCGCTCGGGTGCCGCAGTAGTTTCGGCAGGTAGGTGAAGGCCCCGTAGCCGATCAGCACGGCCAGCCGCAGCCGCGGCGAGGTGCCGCGGCGCAGGGCCCACCAGCCGACCGGCAGGGTGAACAGCAGCATCCCGGCCCAGAACCAGCCGAACTGCCCGCCACGCCCCCATTCGGCCCGGTGGTACGCGGTCACGATCGCCGCGGTGCCGGCCGCCCCCGCCACGCTCAGCGAGGCCGCGCACCAGAGCGCCTCGGTGACCGGCGACCGCGGGCGGCCGGACCGCGACCCGACGAGCCCCGGCGCGGGCCGGGCGGTGACCGCGCTCACCGGCCTCCCGCTCCCGCGCCGGTGGGCAACGGCATCCCGGTGATCGCGGAGTACACCTCCCGGGTCGCGGCGACCACGTCGTCCCAGGTGGGCAGCGGCGCCGCGGTGGCCGACCGGCCGGCCGCGACGGCGTCGCGCAGCGCGTCGGCCAGTGCCGTGGTGTCCTCCGGATCGGTCAGCCGGACCCACGCGTTGCTACCGGCCATCCCGGTCAGCTCGCGGTGGGCCGGGATCGGCGAGGCGACCGTGGGGATGCCGGCGGCCAGCGCGTCGGCGACGGTCATCCCGAACGCCTCGTGCGCCGAGGCGGAGACCGCCGCGGACGCCCGGGCCAGGCAGCCGGCGAACGCGGCGTCGTCGAGCCGGCCGTGGAAGACCACCCGGCCGGCCACTCCGAGGCGGCCGGTGACCTGCCGCAGCGCGCCGAGCGCCGGTCCGTCACCGACCACGTCCAGCCGGTACGCCGGCCCGAGCTCGGCGATCGCCCGGATCACCCGGTCCACCCGCTTGTAGTGCTCCAGCCGGCCGGCGCAGACGATGCCACGCACCCCGGTCCGCTTCCCGGGCACCACCGGGCGCGGGTCGGTCCCGTTCGGGATCACCACGGCCCGGCCACGCGCCTCCGGGAAGTCGCGGTGCAGCAGGTCCCGTTCGGCCTCCGTGACGCAGATGATCCGGCCGGCCCGGCCGACGATGCGGCGCCCGAACGGCCGATAGATCGGGTGTAATGCGGCACGTATCCGGGTATGTCCGGTGCCGTGATAGTGCGGTGTGAAGACCAGCGGGGTCGGATGCCGTCCGAGCGTGGCGCCCAGCGAGACCAGCGCGTGATAGCTGTGCGTGTGCAGCACGTCGTACTCCACCGCGTGATCGCGCACCCACCGCCACAGCGGCAGCGAGATCCGGTAGTCCCGGGCCGGCACGGTCAGCGGGAAACGCCGGACCAGCACGCCGTCGACCACCTCGGTGGTGCGGCCGGCGTGCTGGGTGAGCACCTCGACGTCGTCGCCGGCCGCGATCAGCCCGGCGCACAGGCGCCGCACGTGCGTCTCCACCCCGCCGATGTCGGGGTGGTACGCGTTCGAGACGACGCCGATCCTCATCGTGCCGCCCGCCCGGCCGGCTGCCGGGACCCGCGGCGCAGGCCGCGCGGCCACTCCCGGGCGATGGTGCGCAGTACCCGGATGCCGTCGGTGAACGCGTTCAGGTTGCTCACCCCGTGGATCCGGTCGTGCTCGAAGCTGGAGACCTCCTCGATCGCCAGCCGGGCGCGGGCGGCCCGCAGGGTGAGCAGCGTCTCGATCTCGAAGCCGTCGCCCCAGAGCCGCCCGTCCGCGCCGGCCGGCGCCGGCGACGTGCTGTCCAGGTCGAAGACGTCCCGGTGACAGGCCCAGAACGCGTTGTAGCCGTAGCAGAGGTCGCTGTAGCGGGTGCCGAAGAGCATGTTGACCAGGACGCTGAGCATCCTGTTGCCGGCCCGGCGCAACCGGGTGATGTCGGCACTGCCGCCGCCGGCGCGGAACCGGGAGCCCTTGGCGAAGTCGGCGCCGGCCCGCAGCGCTTCGAGGAAGCGGGGAATCTCGCCCGGGTCGGTCGACCCGTCCGCGTCGATCATCACGATGATGTCGCCGGTGCAGGCGGCGAAGCCGCAGGCCAGGGCGTTGCCCTTGCCCTTGCGGTTCTGGGTGACGACGCGGATGTCCGGCCGCAGCCGGCGGGCCACCGCCACCGTGTCGTCGGTGGAGCCGCCGTCGACCAGGATCACCTCGTCGACCCGGGGCAGCCGGGCGAAGACGTGCGGCAGGTTGCGGGCCTCGTTGAGCGCCGGCACGACGACGCTGACCAGCGGCTCGGGTTCGGCTTCGGCCGCCGGCCGGGCCGGCGGTTCGGTACCGGTCACGGACTGTTCGATCTGGTCGAGTTCCTCGAGCTGTTCGAGCTCCTCGAGCTCTTCGGTGCCGGTCTCGGGCGGGAGCACACGGTCGACCGTGGGCATGGATTGTCTCCGATCGGGCAGGGTGGAGGCGGCCTCGGCGGGCCGGACGCATGGGTGCGGGGAGGTGGCGGACGGGTGTCACCGGTCCGCCGGGAGGGGCGGCCGGCGCCGCTCACACGACGCCGGCATGCCGTCACGCCTGCGGCGCGTCGACCGTCCAGTCGTAGACGTCCTGGTGGGAGACCCGGTCGCCGGTCGCGCCGGTGAAGCCGAGCCAGCCCGCACGGACACCGGTCTCGCGCGCCACGTCGACCCGCTCGTCCAGCATCAATTTCTCCTTGGCGGTGCGGTACAGGCCCCGCACGTACACGCGCAGCCGGTGGTCGGCGCCGCCGTAGGTGATCCGCGCCTGGAACGGCTTGCCGTACAGCGGAATCGACGCGGTCACCGCCTTGAGGTGCCGGTCCGGATTACCGCCGAGCACCACGGCCAGGTGGTTGCTGTTCGGATCGGTGGAGTTCTGGAAGGTGTCGAACTCGACCGCCACGCTGCGGCGGATGCCGCGGTAGCCGAGGCCGCCGCCCCAGCCGCCGAGCGCGCGCGGCCCGTGGCCCTGGGCGAGGAACGCGATGCCGTCCCCGCCCGGCCGGTTGTGGTGCAGGAAGGCCTTGAACGACGTGCTGAACGACCGGTCCAGGTCGACCTTCCCGGTCGACCAGGCGGAGCCGATCTGCTTGTAGCCGCCGGCGGTGAGCTGGATGATCCGCTTGCCGGTGCCGGTCCGGGTGATCAGCGCGGCGGTGCCGTTCAGCTCCAGGTCGTGCCCGTGGCCGTCGGTGATCGGGTGGCTCTCGTGCATGGCGCTCGGTGCGGCCGGCGCGCCCGTGGCGGGCACGGCGGCGAGTATCGACAGCACGGCGGAGACCAGCAGGCCACCCCGCGTCTGCCGCGATGAACGGGAAAGACGCACGACATGCTCCATTTCAGTCGATTTGCCCGACTAAGACCTGGCCTAAGGTAGGGCAGACTTCGGAGTCGCGTGACCTAGTTGTGGTTATTTCTTCCCTTCGGGCCGAATCCCCGGCTCACTCGTGTAGACCCGCCCCGGACGGGGACGGCGCGAACCGGCCGAGGTCGAAGCGGGTCGTCCCGGTCGGCGCCGGGTCGGCGCGAAACTCCCCATCACCGGCACGAACCTGAAGCCGCGCCCGAGAGAAGCCACACGCCACGGTTCGACCTCCACCCCACCCCGAGCACCCGGCGGCCAGGGGTGGACGGCGGCACTGCCCATGCCGCCGGACCCGGCCACGACCACGGCGAAAGCGGGCATCTTTTTCACCATTCTCGAAAGGCTTGGTCAGCCCATTCCCGCCGGCCGGGTGCCGGGCGCGGAAAAGGCCGCGACCAACCCACAGCTTGCTCACAGACAGTCATGGCAGCGTTTACGCGGGCTGCGGGGTGTGGTTGAGTTAGGGCAGGTCAGCGAAAAATCTGCCGATCACGATGAACCCCCGGCATCATCCGTTCGGCTGATGCCGGGGGTTCGCGGGTCACCACATATTTTTCCTTAAGTTTCGATCGCGGTATCATTAAATATTGTTCCGGAATTGATTTCTCACCGGGCTGCTCCTAACGTCTGGGCGTCGGCGTCACACAATGGCGAACGTCACCATCGAAGGGCACGTCATGGGAAGCACGGGTCACCGTCGTACCGGCCTCACGGCCGCCGGGTCGGGACGTGGCCGGCTGCTGGCCGCCGGTGCGGTCGTGCTGGCCGCCGGCGGCGCGATCGGGTTCACCCAGTTGTCGCACGCCGACGAGACCCCGCAGGCCAAGGCCGCGAGCCAGAGCGGCGCGGGCAAGATCGTCAACGGGCAGAAGATCCTCACCGACACCTGCATCGACAGCCGGCTCCCGGCGCACGACGGCTTCCAGAAGGGTGACCGCTGCGTCTCCACCGAGTTCGGTGAGGTGGCCTCGGCCGCCAACGACGCGTCGTTGCTGATCACCGCGGCGCCGGTGGTGGTCGCGCCGAACACGCCGTTCACGCTCAAGGTGAGCACCCGCAACCTGATCCGCGACCGGTTCCTCGCGGCCGGCAAGGGCGGCTACTACGTCGAGTCCAGCGTGCTGCAGAACGGGATCGTCCGCGGCCACTTCCACACCGCGTGCCGGATGCTGGCCAGCACCCGGTCCGCGCCCGACCCGGATCCGGTGCCGGCGTTCTTCGTGGCGACCGAGGACGGCAAGGGCGGGCGGACGCCGGACACGGTGACCATCCAGGTGCCGGGGCTGCCGGCCGAGGGCACCGCGCAGTGCGCGTCGTGGGCCGGTGACGGGTCGCACCGCACGCCGATGATGGAGCGGGCCAATCAGACGCCGGCCATCGACGCCGTGCGGATCCTCGTCCGCGCCGGAAACGGTGGCAACCAGGGCGGCGGGAACCAGACCGGTGGCAACCAGGGCGGCGGCAACCAGACCGGTGGCAACCAGGGCGGCGGCAACCAGACCGGTGGCAACCAGGGCGGCGGCAACCAGACCGGTGGCAACCAGGGCGGCGGCAACCAGACCGGCGGCAACCAGGGCGGGAACAACACGGGCGGCGGCGCCAACACCGGGAACAACAACACCGGGGGCGGCGGGAACAACAACACCGGCGGGAACGCGACGGCCACGCCCAAGGCGACGGTGAAGTCGACCGTGGTGCCCACCCCGGCCCCGACCAAGACGGACAACGGCGGCGAGACGGTCGGGCAGACCAAGTCGACGATCATCACGACGAAGCCGACCACCAAGGCGCCGACCAAGGCGGCCACCGCCTCCTCGACCGCCGGCAGCGACTCCTCGACCGCCGGCTCCTCCGGCGGCGACCCGGCGGCCGCCCCGGCGAAGACCACCAGAAAGGCCGAGCCGGAGGCGACCCCGACCGGGGACGCCGCACCGGCCGCCGACTACGGCGTGAACGTCGGCGCGGCCGACAACCCGGCGCCGAAGGGCACCGGGGGCCCGGGCGAGACGGTCGCCGAGCCGCCGGCGAGCACCAAGAGCGGGCCGCTGACGCTGCTCAGCGACCACCCGGCGGTGTTCGGGGGCGGGGCCGTGGTGATCCTTCTCGCGATCATCGGGTTCGCCTTCGCCCGGTCCCGGCCGCGGCGGTACTGAACCGGCCACCGGCCACGGTGGACATTCACAGGGCGGTGCTCCGGCGTACTCTTCGCCGGGCGCCGCCCTGCCCACGTCGTACCACCGGATCGGCGGCCGCCGTCGCCGGCGACCGTGACCCGGCAGGGGTGCCCGCCGGAAATCGAAGAGTGCCCGATGGGGGCGGTCGTCCGGCCGAAATGAAGGGTAGCCTTACCTGCCGGAGATCCCCTCCGGCGAGTTGAGGTGCAGAGATGGCGAACAGACCAGCGCGGCCGGCCCATCAGGGCGTGGTCACCCGGGTGGAGCGGCTGACGCCGCACATGGTGCGGGTGGTGATCGGCGGCGAGGCGATCGGCCGGCTCGACGCCGCGCGCTTCACCGACCACTACATCAAGGTGCTGTTCCCGCGCGACGGCGTCACCTATCCGGAGCCGTTCGACGTCGGCACGATCCGCGAGACCATGCCGCGCGAGGACTGGCCGCTCGTCCGCACGTACACGGTGCGTAAGTGGCTGCCCGAGGTGCCCGAGCTGTGGGTCGACTTCGTGGTGCACGGCGACGAGGGGATCGCCGGGCCGTGGGCGGCGCGGGCCCGGCCCGGCGACGTGGTCCGGTTCTCCGGCCCCGGCGGGGCGTATGCGCCGTCGCCCGACGCGGACTGGCACCTGCTCGCCGGCGACGAGAGCGCCCTGCCGGCGATCGCCGCCGCGCTCGCCGGCATGCCCGACGGCGCGCCCGTCCGGGCGTATCTGGAGGTCGACGGTCCCGACGAGGAGCAGGAGTTGCCCACCGCCGCGGACGCCGAGATCGTCTGGCTGCACCGGGGTGACCGGCCGGTCGGCGAGGCGCTGGTGAAAGCGGTGCGCGAGCTGGAGTTCCCGGCCGGGCGGGTGCACGCCTTCGTGCACGGCGAGGCCGGCTTCGTCAAGGAGCTGCGCGGCTATCTGCGGGTCGAGCGGGAGCTGCCGATGGAGCAGCTGTCGATCTCCGGCTACTGGCGCCGCGGGTTGAACGAGGACGGCTGGCAGTCCAGCAAGAGGGAGTGGAACGCGCAGGTCGAACGCGAACAGGAGACCCGCTGACCGGGGCCGCCCCGGCCCGGCGATGATGGTCTTGTGGCACTGCGGGACGAACAACTTGAAGATCGACTGACCGGCCCGCGTCGGGGGCGGACCCTCGCCCTCATCGCGCTCATCCTCGGCGCGGCCAACCTGCGGCTCGCGGTGACCAGCATCGGGCCGGTCCTCACCGAGATCCGCGCCGGCCTGCACATGAGCGGCACGGTCGCCGGCCTGCTCACCTCGGTCCCGGTCCTCTGTTTCGCCACCGTCGGCCTGCTCGCGCCCCGGATCGCCCGGCGGATCGGCCCGGTGCCGGTCATCGCCGGCGGCCTGGTGCTGCTCACCATCGGCCTGGCGACCCGGCCCTTCGCGCCCAACTCGGCGGTGTTCCTGCTGCTCAGCGCGGTCGCGCTGGCCGGCATCGCGCTCGCCAACGTGCTGCTGCCGTCGATCGTCAAGGATTTCTTCCCGACCCAGGTCGGCGCGGTGACCGGGCTCTACTCGGTCGCGCTGAACCTGGGGGCGACCACGGCGGCCGCGATCACCGTGCCGCTGACCGAGAGCTTCGGCGACTGGCGTCTCGGGCTGGCCTGCTGGGCGCTCGCGGCCGTGGTGGCGCTGCCTCCATGGCTGCTGATGGCCCGCCGGACCGGGCCGCGCCGGGCCGCGCCGGCGGCCGCCACCGCGCCGGTGCGGATGATCCGGCAGCCGATCGCCTGGGCGCTGGCCGTCTACTTCGGCATGCAGTCCACCTCGGCGTACGTGATCATCGGCTGGTTGCCGCAGATCTACCGCGACTCGGGGCTGTCCGCGGAGAAGGCCGGCGTGCTCTTTGCCACCACCTCCCTGCTCGGGGTGCCGCTGGGGATGGCGCTGTCGGCGGTGGCCGGGCGGGTCCGGTCGCAAAGCCTGATCGCGATCTGCCTGGGGGCGTTCGGGATCGCCGGGTACGCCGGGCTGTGGGCGGACCCCGCGGCGGCGCCGTGGCTGTGGGCGGTCCTGCTGGGCGTGGTGAACACGGCCTTCCCGCTCGTGCTCACCATGATCGCGCTGCGCGGGCGGACGCCGGGCACGGTGGTGCGGCTGTCCGCGTTCGCGCAGGGTGTGGGATATCTGATCGCGATCCCGGGGCCGATCCTGATCGGGGCGCTGCATGACGCGACGCACGGGTGGAAGGCGCCGCTGGGCATCATGGTGGGCCTGATGGTGCCGCAGATCGTGGCCGGCGCCTTCGCCGGACGTGACCGCCAGATCTGATCGCCCCGGGCTCGCAGCATGACCGATGCCTGGCGCTCGGGTGAACCCCTACGAGGCCTCCGTCGGGCGGTGGAGCCGGCTGGCCGCGGCGACCTTCGTCGACGGGCCGGGCGTGCCCGCCGGCCGCCGCTCACCGCCGCGGCGGTCGCCGTCCGGGGCCGCCGGCTCCGCTGACCCGCCGACCGGCCCGGTGCCGCGCAGACGCTGGATGACCGGCGCGAAGGCCTCCATGAACGGCCCGTTCACCGCGAAGTACGAGAAACCTCCCGCGGCTCGCCGCCGCAGCAGCTCCTCCGCCGCGTGGTCGGCGTCCCCGATCAGGAACGTCGCCGCCCCGGCCGCCGCCATCTCCCGCGGATCCCCGCCCACCTGCCGCGACAGCCAGGCGGGCAGCGCGAAGATGGTCGGGGCGAAAGCGGTCACCCCCACCAGCAGCTCCACCTGATCCGCCCGGTTCGACAGGCCACGGAACTCCGTCGCCGCCCGCGCCAGCTCCCCCGGTGTGGCGACCGGCGGCAGGCCGAAGGTCACCACGTCCGCCTGTTCCGCCGCGAGCCGCATCATCCCCGGTTTCGAGGCCGCCACCAGCACCGTGGGCGGCATCGGCAGGCCGCGTGCCGCCGCGATCGTGTCCGCCGTGCGCCGCAGCCGCTCCCCCGGCGTCCCCCACAACCCGCCCAGCGCCGCGGTGTCGGCGTGCCCGCCCGGCCGCCCGCCGCCGACCCCGAGCTCGAACCGCCCATCGCTGATCGTCTGCAGACTCCGCGTCTCCCAGGCCACCTGGGCCGCGGTCCGGTTGGGGGCGTTCAGCACATACGTGCCCACCCGCAGCGTCCGGGTGGCCGCGGCCGCCGCGGCCAGCGCCGCGAACGGCGACAGCGTGACCAGGGTGTCCGGGATGAGCAGGGTGTCGTATCCCAGCTCCTCGGCCCGCCGCGCATTCGCGGCCCATTCCGCACCGGTCCGCGCCTGCGCGGCGATGACCCCGAATCGAAACGCGCGCTCCGTCATCCGCCCACTGTCGCCGACGCGGCGAAAGACCGCGTCCGCTCCGGGACGACTTCCGGTGTACGCCCGGCGCGGTACCGCCGCGCCCGCCGCTGCGCCCCGCGGTGCACCCGGTCAGGTGAGCTGGGCGGCCAGGCCGGCGCGGTCGATCTGCATCCAGTACTCGGTGATCCGGCCGTTCTCGACGTGGTAGACGATCGCGTTGACCTGGCGGACCACCCGGCCGGTCGCGGTGTGGCGGCCGGTCTGGGCCAGCCGGACGTAGGCTCGGGCACCGTCCACCAGCAGGTCCTCCACCTGCAGGTGGAACTCGCCCCAGGTGTCGATCATCTCCTGTACGTGACCGGCGTAGTCGGCGGGCGTCCGGACGATCGTCACCGGGTCCTCGGACTGCACCTGGTGGGCCCGCACCCGCGGCGCCATCAGGGCGGTGGCGCGGCCCGGGTCGCGGCCGGACCGCACGTACGCCAGGAATTCGGTGACCACCCGCCGGGTGATGTCCGCATCGATCATGATGCGCACTGTCGCATGTCGCTCACCCATAGTGGTGCAGGCGCGGCCCGCGCGTGGGCAACAGCACAGTGGACCGGGCCGGCGCGGAACCCGTCATCCGGCCGGTGCCGCCGGTCGCCCGACGATGCCATCATGGGGCCTCCAGCGATGCCAGCAGTCCACCGAGGAGGGTCGCCGTGCCGGATCCGGACGACACCCCCGGCCCCGTCGAGCGCGCTCGCGCCGGCGTGCGGTCCTGGGTGCGGGAGAGCGGACGGCGCGGTCGCGCACGACTGCGCAGCGCCGGGCCGTACGCGATCCTCGCCTTCCTGACCGCCTCGGCGGTCGCACCGGTGGCCGGCGCCGGGCTCGGCGTCCCGGGGGCGTTCGCCATGGCGCTGGCCCAGCTCGGGGGCCTGGGCAGCAACTATCTCGCCGACGTGCTGGCCGGCACCGCCCAGCGGATGCGCGGCGGCGGCCCGATCACCGAGCAGCAGTGGCGTGACGCGGTCGCCGACGAGCTGCTGCCGCTGCTGACCGCCGGTGACGAGCGGGGCGGGCGGCTGCAGGCGGAGGTCTCCGCGGTGCTGCACGAGATCGACGCGGTCGCCACCGCGCTGACCGAGGCGGCCACCGCCGACGACGGCTTCCGGCATCAACTGGAGGCGGTCTTCGAGGAGCTGGGCAGCGACGTCGGCTCGCTGCGGTGGATGCTCACCGACGTCCGGCGGTCGCTGGACGATCTGCGGCAGCAGTTCGCGGGGCAGACCCTGCTGCTGCACCGGCAGCTGGAACAGGTCCGCCGGCAGCTGCTCGCCGTCAACCAGGAGACGGCCCCCGCCGCGCCGCCGCTGTCCGGCTCGGTGCCGCCCTATCCCGGACTGGCCAGTTTCCAGCCGGCCGACGCCCCGTGGTTCCGCGGCCGCGAGACGCAGGTGGCCGAGCTGCTGGCCCGGTTGAGCGAGCAGCTGGTGGGCGGTCCGCCCCTGGTCGTCACCGGGGTCTCCGGCGTCGGCAAGTCCTCCCTGGTGCGGGCCGGCCTGCTCCCGGCGATCGGCGCCGGCCGACTCGGCCCGGCCGCGACGGCCTGGCCCTGGATCGTGCTCACCCCCGGCGCCACTCCCCTGCGCGACCTGGTGCGGCACCTCGCCGGCCTGCCCGGGGCCACCCCGGAGCAGGCCGGTGACCCGGCGGCCGACGTCGACGGGTTGCTTCGCGACGTGCGCCGGGAGCCCGCGTCGCTCGGCGCGCTGGCCGGGCGGGCGGCCGCCGGGGGCCGGCGGCCGGTGATCGTGGTCGACCAGTTCGAGGAGCTGTTCACCCAGTGCGCCGACCCGGCCGAGCGGCTGGCCTTCGCGGCCGCGCTGACCGCCGCGGCGCCGGCGCTGGTGATGATCGCGGTGCGGTCCGACTTCTATCCGGCCTGCGTCGAGCTGCCGCCGCTGGCCCGACTCCTGGCCGGCGGGCATGTCGTGCTCGGCCCGCTGGACGCCGGGTCGCTGCGGCGGGCCGTGGTCGAGCCGGCCGAGCAGGCCGGGCTGAAGGTCGACCCGGGCCTGCCCGAGCTGATGCTGCGCGACCTCGGCGAGGGCGGCGCCGGGGCCGGCGGTTATGAGCCGGGCGCGCTGCCGCTGCTGGCACACGCGTTGCGCGCGACCTGGGAGCGACGGGACGGGGATCAGCTCACCGTCGAGGCCTACCGGGCGACCGGCGGGATCCGGCACGCGGTGGCCGAGACGGCGGAACGGATCTACCTGGGGCTGGGCCCGGAGGAGCAGGCGGCCCTGCGCGCGGCCCTGCTCTCCCTGGTGACGATGACCGGCACCGGCACCGTGGTGCGGCGGCGTGGCCGGCGGTCCCCGGACGGCTCCCGGGTGCTGGACCGACTGGTCGCCGAGCGCCTGGTCACCGCCGGGACCGACACCGTGGAGATCAGCCACGAGGCGCTGCTGACCGGGTGGCCCCGGCTGGCCGGCTGGGTGGCGGAGGCCCGGTCCGATCTGGAGCTGCGGCAACGCGTCGCGGAGGCGGCCGAGGACTGGGACCGCTCCGGCCGCGACCCGGACCTGCTGCTGCGCGGCGCCCGCCTGCTCGCCGCCCGGGAGCGGCTGATCGACGCGGACAGCCTGCCCGGGCCGGCGCCGGACTTCCTGGCGGCCGGCGCCGAGGCGGCCGAGCGCGCGGAGGCGGCCCGGCGGCGGGCGACCGGGCGGCTGCGGCGGCTGGCCGCCGGGCTCGGTGTGGCGCTGCTGCTGGCCGTCGCGGGCGGGCTGGTGGCGCTGGACCGGCAGCACGTGGCGGCCACCCGGCAACGGGAGGCCCAGGCGAGCCAGCAGGAGGCGGCGTCCCGGCAGTACGCGGCCGAGGCGGTGAACGCGCTGAACCGGGACGAGATCGCCGCGGTCCGGCGGGCACTCGACAGCTGGCAGGTGCGCGAGACCACCGAGGCACGCGGGGCGGTGCTCTCCGCGCAGATGGTCAACGCCATCGGAACGCTCGGCACCGACCCGGGTGGCACCGCCGCGGCGTTCAGCCCGGACGGCAGGCGCATCGCGATCGGGCACGGCGACGGGTCGGTCCGGCTCTGGGACGCCACCACGCTCACGCCGGTCGGGCAGCGGATGGTCCCGCCGAACCGGAGCACCCGCAGCTACACGCGGTCGTTGGCGTTCTCGCCGGACGGCCGGTTCCTGCTCGCCGGCGTCGCCGCGAGAAACGGCCTGTACATCTGGGACGCCGCCACCGGTGACCTGGTCCGGGCCCTGCCGGGCGGCGCCGGGGCGGCCTGGCTGCCCGGGACCTCGACGGCGATGGGCTGGCGCACCGACACCAAGGAGGGCATGCCCTTCGAGCTGGGGATGTGGGACGCCGCCTCCGGACGGCTGATCCGGTCGTTGCCGGTCGGTGACTACGCCGCCTACGACCTCGCGATCAGCGCCGACGGGCGATACGTGGCGGTCACCCGGCCCGTACCGTCTCCGGCCAAGGTGTGGCGGATCAGCGACGGGCGGCTGGTCACCACCGTCCCGGACACCGCGTACGTCGCGTTCGCCCCGGACGGCACGCTGATCGGCGCGAACCGGCTCGGCCAGCTCACCCAGTGGGCGATCCCGTCGGGCCGGCGCCGGCAAACGATGATCACCGAGTCGGTGACCCCCTTCGCGGCTCCGATCCGGGTGACTCCCGACGGCGTCGTCGTGGTCAACAACGGTCTGCATTCGGTCGCCCTGTTCGCCCTGGCCGGCGGTGATCGCCGGACGGAGGACACCGGGGTGGCGTCGCTCCCGTCGCCGGCGGTCTCCCCGGACGGCCGGACGATCGCGGTCACCGGCGTCGACGCGCCGACCGCGGTGTTCCGGCGGGCGACCACCTGGCTGCCGCACGGAACGCGGGTGATCACCAGCGCCTTCGCGCCGGACGGCCGGCGGCTGGCGACCGCCGGCGAGGACGGCAAGGTGCGGGTCTGGGACCCGGGCTCCCGGGCCCTGCTCACCGAGATCCCGACCGACGGCGTCCCGATCTCGGTCGCCTTCCCGGACCCGGGCACGCTGGTCGACAGCACCACGAACGGCAGACTCGAGGTGCGCGACGCGGCGACCGGCAAGGTGCGCGTGACCGTCCCGCTGCCCGGCACGCCGGCCGACCTCGCCGTGTCTCCGGACAGATCCCTGATCGCGGTGGTCACCCAGCAGTCCCAGGAGGATCTCACCAAGCGGGGGGTCACCGGGCAGGCGGATCAGGCGCTCGTCTACGACGTCGGCCGGCAGGCGGTCCGGGCCCGGTTCCCGCTGGGCGCCACGCCGTCCTCGGTGGCGTTCAGCCGGGACGGGACCTCGCTGTTCACCGGACTGACCGTGGCGGGCGGATACCACGACGGCTACGCCCTGCAGCGCTGGCGCACCGCCGACTTCAGCCCGGCCGGCAGCGTCCCGCTCGGCTATCGGCCGCTCGACATCGCGGTGTCACCGGTCGACGGTGCGGTCGCGGTCACCGGAACCAACGGCTCGGTCGAGGTCCGCGAGCCGGACGGCGCCCCGGTGCGGTGGCAGACCCCGCCGCAGATTCAGCAGGTCGACGCGATCGCCTTCGCGCCGGACGGCCGGACGCTGGCCTCCACCGAGTTCGACGGGCGGGTGCACCTCTGGGACGTCGGCGCCCGGTCGCTCACGGCGACCCTGAACGGTCACGACTACCGGTCCGGCGCGCTCGCCTTCGCGCCGGACGGGAGCCTGCTGGCCAGCTCCGGCTTCGACCACACATTCGGGGTGTGGCGGCTCGACCCGGTCGCGGTCCTCCCGGACCTGTGCCGGGTCGCGCGGATCGCCAGTCGCAACGACGGCAAGCCGCTCTCACCCCTGTGCGGGAACTGACACCGCGGTCAGGATCAGGCCCCGGTCGACCAGGTGCCGGCCGGCCAGCCGGGGCAGCGGCGACTCGATCAGGATGTGCCCGACGAAGGTGCCGTCCGGGTCGATGTCCAGGCGGGCGTCCTCGAAACCGAGCCAGCGGCCGGTCAGCGGAAACCACGCCTTGTAGATCGACTCCTTGGCGCTGAACAACAGCCGGTCCCAGCAGGTCTCCGGGTGCGTGGTGGCGAGCCGGTCCAGCATGGCGCGCTCGACCGGGTCGGTCACCGCGCCCAGCACCCGGGGCGGCAGTGCGGCGTGCGGCTCGGCGTCGATGCCGACGCCGGTCAGCTCGCCGGTGTGGGCGACCGCGGCGCCACGGAAGCCGGTGCAGTGCGTGATGCTGCCGACCACGCCGGCCGGCCAGAGCGGTTCCCGGTGGGGGCCGCGCGGGATCGCGGCGGGGGCGTGACCGAGGGCGAGCAGCGCCTCGCGGGCGCAGCGGCGGGCGGTCACCACCTCCCGGCGGCGGTTCGGGACCGCGGTCGCGACCAGCGATTCCTCACCCGGGTAACACGCCTCGTCCGGATCGTCGGTGAGGGCGAAAGCGGATCGCACGGGGTGGGGCAACAACCGATCCAGCACAGCCGGGAGTCTTGCACACCACCGCCGGGCGGCGGCTCCGACGACTGCCGGATCCCGGATGATCGGACAGGTCGGCGACGCGCCACCATCGGGACGGGCGGCGACCCCTACCCTGGCATCCGTGATTCGTGCGGTGATCATCGACGTGGACGACACGCTGTGCCTGACCGAGGCGGCGTCGTTCGACCTGGAGAACGACGTCCTGGCGCAGGTCGGCCAGCCGCCGATGAGCCGCGCGGTGCACCTGGCCACCTGGGGCGAGACGCTGCTCGACGCGATGCCGCACCGGTCGCCGGGCGTCGACCTGGAGCGGTTCGCGGCGCTGTTCCCCGCGGCGCATCAGCGGTATCTGGCCGACGGCCGACTCGACGTGATCCCGCCGGACAACCTGGACGCCCTCGATCGCCTGGTCGGCACCGGTCACACGGTCATGCTGCTGACCTCCCGCACCGGTCCGGAGGTGCAGCACCTGCTGGCGCCGGACCACGTGCTGGCCGGACGGGTCACCCGGGCGTACCACCAGGACAACACCCGGTACCGCAAACCGGATCCCCGGGTTTTCGACGAACTGCTCGCCGAGACCGGGTTCCACCCCGAGGAATGCGTCTACGTCGGTGACTCGCCGGGTGACGCGGTGGCCGCCGGCGGCGCCGGGATCCGCTTCATCGCCTGCCTGCAGAGCGGGGTACGCCGGCTGCCGGACTTCGACCCCCGGTTCGTGACCGCCGCCGTAGCGACGTTCCCGGAGGTCCCGGCGGCGGTCAACGAGTTGTCCGAGGGGTAGGCACCGTCGCGGCGCCGCGAGCGGTGCAGACCGGCAGCGCCGAGCGGTCCGCTATTGCACGGCGACGGAGTCGGCGGCGCTGCTGATTCCGGCCGACGCGCCGTCGCCGGCATAGCGGTAGCGGAACGCCCCGGAAGTCACCGCCGGCGTCGTCGTCCTCAGCTTTCCCGCGGCATCCGAGGTGGCCGTCCGGAGCCCGTTCCAGCTGCTCGCACCCGACTGGAGGAATTGCAGGTCGACGGTCTGCCCGGCGTACGGCCGGAACGTCCACGTCTCCCAGTCCGCCCTGCTCAGCGCCCCCGCGACGGTGATCGTCCGGTGCTTGGCGACGGGTTCCGGGGTGGCGTCGGTGGTCAGCTGGGTGGCTTTCCTGAGGGTCACGGTGGCCGCGTCGTGCCGGTCGATCATCCGGGTGCCGGCCGCGTTCTCCGCCCAGATCGCCACGTGCCAGTCGCCGGCCAGGGCGTTGCTGTTGAGCGCCCAGCGGTGGTCGTACGACCGGAAGTCGGCGGTGCACCGGCCGATGACCTGCTGGAATCGGACGCAGTTGACGCTGGCCGGGATGATGCCGTCCGGCTGGGTGTACGAGCCGTGGTAGAGCACCAGGCCGGACCGGATGGTCGCGTTGACCGGGTCGCTGACCGCGTACGTCGCGGTCATCGCCTCGAAGGTGCCCGCGGTGCCGACGGTGAGGGGCTGCCCGCCGTTCACCGTGACGCCGGAGATCTCCAGCTCGCCGCCGAATTCGCCGGTGGTGCCGAGCTTCTCGTCGGCGGGTTCGGCGGGGCCGGCGAAGGCGCGGGTCACCGTCCGGACCAGGGTGCCGGCCCGGTCGTTGGCCGCGGTGATCCGCAGCGACACGAACGCCGCACCGGGCGGCACGGTGATCGACGCGCCGCCCGTGGTGACCGACGCCGCGGTCCAGGTGGCGCCGTCGTCGGCCGACCACTCCAGCCGGTCGACCCGGGTGACCGCGTCACTGGACCGGGTCGACGGCGTGAGGGTCAACTGGACGGGCCCGCCGGACGCCCGGTTGCGGGCGTCGAGACCGGTGGCGCCGACCGCCACGTCGATCAGCGGCAGTCGGGCGCTGGTCGTGGTCGCCGACGAGAACGTCCAGGTGTTCTGGATCCTGGTGTTCAGCAGGGACTGCTGTGACCGGTGCGTGGTGGTCTGATCCAGTGTGTACAGCTGTGCGGCGGGCGGCACGTCCGCGGCCAGGCTGAGCGACGCGGCCGTCTTGAGAACCGTCCCGCCCGCGCTGAGCGTCATCGTGGTGCGCGAGGTGGACGGGTCCGAGCCCGGGTTGCCGGCGGTGTCGGTGAGCTGGATCGGCTCGTACAGGTAGAGCTTGTCCCGTTCACGGCGGGTCTGCGAGCCGTACCGCCCGGTGCCCGGCATGAGCGGCCCGGCGCCGACCGTCTCGGCGGTGCCGGTCTCCCCGGAGCCGAGGTTCACGTCGGTCAGGTTCAGGTTCTGGCTGCCGTAATCGACCAGCCGGGACCAGGTGACCCCGGGCGTCATGTAGGCCGTGAAGGTGCCGGGCGCCCGCAGGTAGGTGGCGAGGAACGTGCCGGACGACTCGCCGGTCATCGGCACCGCCCAGTAGCGCGCGCCCCGGGCGCCGACCGTGAACGACTTGGTGATCAGGTAGCTGTCGACGCCGTAGATGCCGTACATCGCGGTGACGAAGTAGTTGCCGGGCGGCAGGTCGGCGGTCGCTTCCAGGGTGTTCGCCGGGTTGTCGACCGGCACGTACGCCCAGGTGTCGGCGTTCCACAGGCCCATGAACTTGTTCCAGGCGGTCCAGTTCCGGGTGTCCATCACGAACGTGGTCCGGTACGGGGCCGCGGCGCGCGGCTGGACGGCGGCGCGCGGCGGCGTGCCCCAGGTCGCCGGGGCGGACGGTTTACCCAGCTCGCGGGCCTGGAGCTGGCCGCCGGCCGAGGCGAACGCGTACGGCGCGCGGCGGTCGCCGGAGGCCGGCTCGAACTGGAAGCCGGCGGACCACTCTCAGCGAACCGTTAGCGGAGGTTGATGCAGTCCCGTTCGGCGTACCCGGTTCCGCCGGCCGGACAGCCCGCGGTCCGGCCGACCACAGGCGGCATGGTGACCGGCGATCGGGTCCGGTGACCGACCGCGGGTGGCGGGGCGGGTCGATGCGTCCTGCGACCTTGAAGTTGATCTTGTATTGGTTCTTCTCTCTGTGGAACGGGGAACGTCAGCGGCCGGAAACGTCGTCGCGGCAGAATGGGCCGCATGGATCTTCGCCAAGGCAGCCAGGGCATCGGCCTGCGACGACTGGGCACCACCGCGGACGAGTTCCAACAGGATCTGCTGAGCAGCCTCTATTACCGCAGGGGCACCACGGTCGAGTCGGCCAGCCCACGGGACGCGTACGAGGCGCTCGCGCTCACCGTGCGGGATCGGCTCGCGGATCGACGGGCGCGGACGGCGGCGGCGCATTACGCCAGCAATCCGCGGTGGGTCTACTACCTCTCCGCGGAGTATCTGCTCGGGGCGCAGTTGGAGCAGAATCTGCTCTATTCCGCCACGGGTGCGATCGCCGCGCAGGCGGTCAAGGCGCTCGGGCGGACGCTGGAGGAGATCGAGGACCTGGATGTGGAGCCGGGCCTGGGCAACGGCGGCCTGGGGCGGCTGGCCGCGTGCCTGGTCGACTCGATGGCGACCCGCGACATTCCGGCGGTCGGCTACGGCATCCGGTACGACTTCGGGATCTTCCGGCAGTCGCTGGAGAACGGGGCGCAGGCGGAACGGCCGGACGACTGGGCGTTCCAGGGCAACCCGTGGGAATTCCCGGCGCCCGACGACCGGCAGACGGTGGGCTTCTACGGACACACCGAGCCGGTGGCCGGGTCACCGGTCCGGAAGCGGTGGCTGCCCGGCGAGGTGGTTCTCGGCGAGCCGAGCCACATGCTCGTCCCGGGCTACGGGACGCAGACGGTGAACATCGTGCGGCTGTGGCGGGCGCGAGGCAGTGAGGCCTCGTTCGACCTGTCGCGGTTCTCGGCCGGGCAGTATGCCGAGGCGGTGCAGGAAGCGGTCCGCGCGGAGAACATCAGCAAGGTCCTGTACCCCGACGACAGCACCGAGCTGGGCCGCGAGTTGCGCCTCAAGCAGCAGTATTTCCTCTGCTCCTGCTCGCTGCGGGACATCATCCGGCGGTTCCGGATGCGCAACACGGACTGGGACGACTTCGCCGAGAAGAACGTCATCCAGCTCAACGACACGCATCCGACGATCGCCATCCCGGAGCTGATGCGGCTGCTGGTCGACGAGTACGGGCTGGACTGGGACCGGGCCTGGTCGATCACCCGGCGGACGTTCGCCTACACCTGTCACACGCTGCTGCCGGAAGCCCTGGAGACCTGGCCGGTGCACCTGTTCGAGCGGCTCCTGCCCCGGCACCTGGAGATCATCTATCTGATCAACATGCTGTTCCTGCGCGAGGTCGAGCAGCGGTTCCCGGGCGACACCGACCGGGTCCGCCGAATGTCGATCATCGGCGAGGAGGGTGAGCGCCGGGTCCGGATGGCGCATCTCGCCGTGGTCGGCACCGAGGCGGTCAACGGGGTCGCCGAGCTGCACTCGAAACTGCTGCGCGAAACCGTGCTGAACGACTTCGCCGACCTGTGGCCGGCCAAGTTCCAGAACGTCACCAACGGCGTCTCGCCCCGCCGGTTCGTCAAACTCGCCAACCCGCGGCTCTCCGACCTGATCACCGAGGGGCTCGGCGGCGACGGCTGGCTGCACGACCTGGAACAGCTCGCCGGGCTGGAACGTCTCGCCGGGGACGCGTCGTTCGCCGAACGCTGGCGGGCGGTGAAGCGCGCCAACAAGGTGGACCTGGCGGCCGGCGACCCGGACTCGCTCACCGACGTGATGATCAAAAGGTTCCACGAGTACAAGCGGCAGCAGCTCAAACTCCTGCACGTGATCACCATGTACCACCGGATCCGGCAGCACCCGACCGGCGACTGGGTGCCGCGCACCGTGCTGTTCGCCGGCAAGGCGGCCCCGGCCTACCACGCCGCGAAGAGCATCATCCGGCTGATCAACGCGGTCGGCGCGACGATCGCGGCGGATCCGGTGGTCGCGCCGTACCTGAGAATCGTGTTCGCCGAGAACTACAACGTCACCCTGGCCGAACGCATCATTCCGGCCGCCGACCTCAGCGAGCAGATCTCGCTGGCCGGCAAGGAGGCCAGCGGCACCGGCAACATGAAACTGGCGCTCAACGGCGCGGTCACCATCGGCACCCTGGACGGCGCCAACATCGAGATCCGCGCCCGGGTCGGCGAGGAGAACTTCTTCCTGTTCGGCCTCGACGCCTTCCAGGCCGCCGAGGTGCGACTCGGCGGATACGACGCGAAACGCTTCTACGAACAGGACCCGGAATTGAGAGCGGCGCTGGACGCCATTTCGGCCGGGATGTTCGGCGGGGTGGGCCGGGAGGTGGCGGACTCGCTGTTGGGCTGGGACGAGTATCTGACGCTCGCCGATTACCGGTCCTATCTGGACGCGCAGGAGGAGGTGGAGCGGGCCTGGCGGGATCCGCGGCGCTGGACCCGGCTGTCGATTCTGAACACGGCGCGCAGCGGCTTCTTCTCCTCGGACCGGACGGTGGCCGACTACGCAGCCCGCATCTGGCGGGTGGCTCCGGTTCCGGTTCCCCATTAAGGGCGAAGTCTTTTGTACGCGCGTCCGCCGGGGTGCGGCTCGCATGCTCCCGCGCGGGCCGGGCTCGACGCTGCCGGGCGCGGCGACGCCGACCGGCCACAGCCCACCAGAACACCGGCACCGCACACCGGGACCAGGACGGAACTCACGCCGGTACGCATCCTCATCGTGCCATCGTGGGCGCCCGCCGGGTGACTTCTCATCCTCCGCAGGGGAGCAGGTCACCCCGCCGGATAGAAGTCGCCGTAGACGTCGAGGGACTGCCCGCCCGCGGTCGTCGCCACCGCCTCGTAGGTGTCGCCACCGGCGTCCCGGCCGCCGTCGGCGTGCACGTACTTCGCGGTGAACGTGTACGTCCCCGGTGCCACCCGGTCGGCCGAAGACAGGGTGAACGTGTAGAGCAACGCGTCACCCCGGTCCTCGACCTTCGTGGTGACGCTGGCGCCGGGCACCGACTTGGTGCCACCGCGCGAGACCAGCCCGGGCGTCTTGACGAGCCGGATCGTGACGGTGAGCGCGGTGATTCTCTCCCCGGTCCTCAGGGTGACCACGCTCGACCCACCGCCGGCGTCGACGGAGCCGTCCGACCAGAGCGGCCCCTGCTCGACGCGGGTGTTCCCGGGCCGGCTCCGGACGGCGGCCGGGCTGGTCGCCGGGGCGCCCACAACGGCCGGCTTCGAGGACGTCGGCGGGGTGCCGGACGGGACCGCCGAGCTGGGCGCCGGACGGCCGGTGGCGGGCGGCGGCGTAGCCGGAGTCGTCGCGGGCGTGGTGGCCGTGACGGTGACGACCGGCGTCGCGTCGTTCCGGTCGCCGTCGCCGGTCAGCGCCCACTGCGCCGCGACCCCGCCGCCGCCGAAGACCGCGACCAGCGCGCCGACCAGGGCCAGCCGCAGCCGGGACCCGCCCCGGCGGCGGGCCATCGGCTCGCTCATCACCGAGGTGGTGACCCGGGCCAGCATCGCCTCCCGGTCGGGCCGGTGCGCCGCGGCCTCCGCGCGCAGCACCGCCCGCAGTCGATCGTCGGTGGGCGGCGCGTCGCCGGAGCGCGGGGCACGGGGGCGCGCCGGACCGTCGTGGTGCTCGTCCGAGGGCCTCATCGGGCCGCCTCCCAGCCGTCGATCCGGGTGACCGTCCCGCCCAGCAGGCCGGCCAACTGTTTCGCACCCCGAGAGGTGGCGCTTTTCACCGCGCCGACGGAGATGCCCAGCGTCGTGGCGACTTCGCGCTCGGACAGGTCGAACGCGTACCGCAAGACTACGCATGCCCGGCGGCGGTGCGGCAGTTTGCGCAGGGCGCTGCGCACGTCGAGCACCGCGGGCACGTCGCTGCCGGCCGTGGCCCGCCCGGACAGCCCGAGGGCGATCAGTCGTTCCCGGCCACGGCGGCGGACCCACTGGCGGGCCAGGTTCATCAGGATCCCGTGCCCGTAGGCGACCGGATCGTCGGCGGCCTGCACCCGGTCCCAGTGCCGCCAGACCTCGGTGAGCGCGTCCGCGGCGAGATCGTCGGCGACCGCCGTCTCCCCGGTCATCAGGTAGGCGAGCCGGGACAGCGAAGCATGATGCTTTTCGAAGTACGCGCGGAACGCGTCGTCGCGCATCAAGAACCCTCCCGGGTCACTGGCCGGTGTCTTTCCTGATCTTTTCCCGGACTGGACGACGCTAGAGACCCGACACCGGCGCCCGCAAGATCCGTCCGGCCGCCGGGACGGCCCATCCGGACAACGCTTTCCCGCCGGTCAGACACCCCTCCCCAACAGAGCGGCGACGGTCAATGCAGTGGCGTCGTCACCACCCGTGTGGCGGGCATGGCCCGGATCAGATCGAGCAGGCGGTGGGACACCTGCCCGCACGCCTCCACGGGCAGTCCGGGGTGCACCCAGCGCCCGTGCGCGTCGATCACCGCGACCCACGGGACAGGCCGTTTCTCCAGCGTGCACAAGAGGTCGCCGTCGACCAGCGCATCGGAGCGCACGGCGGTCCGATCCGGCTGGCGGAGTGCGGCCACCAGCGTGCCGACGTCCTCGAACCGCCGCTCCTGGAGCACCACGGCAAGCGCACCGGCACCGCCCGGCACAGCGGTACGGTCCGGGCCGACGGCGCAGGAGACCGCCGCCACCGGGGTGAACGTGTCGTCCAGCAGCGGCAGCGCCAGCGCCGACTCGTCGGACGCATCGACCCCGGCGCACGAGGTCCACCCCGGGTGCGCCACCAGCGGCCCCGAGCTGCGCGCCGGGGCCGGCCACGCCACCAGCCGCACCCCGACGGTGTCCGCGGAGGTCAGGCAGACCAGCCCCAGGGCGAGAATCAGCAGGTAACGGCGCATCGGCACATGATGACCTACGCCCGCACGTAGGCCGCCAGGTGCTCACCGGTCAGCGTCGACCGCCCGGCCACCAACTCCGCCGGCGTGCCCTCGAAGACGACGAGTCCGCCGTCATGTCCCGCGCCCGGCCCCAGATCGATGATCCAGTCGGCGTGCGCCATCACCGCCTGGTGATGCTCGATCACGATCACCGACCGTCCCGCGTCCACCAGCCGGTCGAGCAGTCCCAGCAGTTGTTCCACGTCGGCGAGGTGCAGCCCGGTGGTCGGCTCGTCGAGGATGAACACCCCGCCCGGCTCCCCCATGTGCACGGCCAGTTTCACCCGCTGCCGCTCCCCACCGGAGAGGGTCGACAGCGGCTGCCCCAGCGTCAGATATCCCAGCCCCACGTCGAGAAGCCGCGCCAGGATCCGGTGCGCCGCCGGATTCCGCCCGTCCCCCGCCGCGAAGAACTCCACCGCCTCGGCCACCGGCATCGCCAGCACCTCGCTGATGTTCTTCCCCGCGACGCGGTAGTCGAGCACCGACGCGTCGAACCGCCGCCCCTCGCACACCTCGCAGGTGGTCGCCACCCCGGCCATCATCCCCAGATCGGTGTAGATCACCCCGTTGCCGTTGCAGTTCGGGCAGGCGCCTTCGGAGTTGGCGCTGAACAGCGCCGGCTTCACGCCGTTGACCTTGGCGAACTGTTTGCGGATCGGTTCGAGCAGACCGGTGTACGTCGCCGGGTTGCTGCGCCGCGACCCGCGGATCGCGCCCTGATCGACGGTGACCACCCCGTCCCGCCCGGCCACCGAGCCGTGGATCAGGCTGCTCTTGCCCGACCCGGCGACGCCGGTGACGACGACCAGCACACCCATCGGGATGTCGACGTCGACACCGCGCAGATTGTGCCGGTCCGCTCCGCGCACCTCCAGAAATCCGGACGGCTTGCGGACGTCGTTCTTCACCGCCGCCCGGTCGTCGAGGTGCCGCCCGGTCAGGGTCCCGCTGGCCCGCAGCCCTTCGAGGGTGCCCTGGTAGACGACTTCGCCGCCGCCCGCCCCGGCCAGCGGCCCGAGGTCGACCACGTGGTCGGCGATCGCGATCGCCTCCGGCTTGTGTTCCACCACCAGGACCGTGTTGCCCTTGTCGCGCAGTTGCCGCAGCAGGTCGTTCATCCGCTGGATGTCGTGCGGGTGCAGACCGATCGTGGGCTCGTCGAAGACGTACGTCACGTCGGTGAGCGACGAGCCCAGGTGGCGGATCATCTTGGTGCGCTGCGCCTCACCGCCGGACAGGGTGCCGGCCGGCCGGTCCAGGGACAGGTAGCCGAGGCCGATCTCGATGAACGAGTCGAGGGTGTGCCGGAGTTTGCCGAGCAGTGGGGCGACCGACGGCTCGTCGAGGTCGCGCACCCAGGCGGCCAGGTCGCTGATCTGCATCCGGCACGCGTCGGCGATGTTCACCCCGCGGATCTTCGACGCGCGGGCGCCCTCGTTGAGCCGGGTGCCATCGCAGTCGGGGCAGGTGGTGAACGTGATCGCCCGGTCGACGAAGGCCCGGATGTGCGGCTGCATCGCTTCCCGGTCCTTGGCCAGGAACGACTTCTGGATGGACGGGATGAGCCCGGTGAAGGTCAGGTTGATCCCGTCGACCTTGATCTTCGTCGGCTCGCGGTGGAGCAGGTCGGTCAACTCCCGCTTGGTGTATTCGCTGATCGGCTTGTCCGGGTCGAAGTATCCGCAGCCCCGGAAGATCCGCCCGAACCAGCCGTCCATGCTGTACCCGGGGATGGTCAGCGCGCCCTCGTTCAGCGACTTGCTGTCGTCGTACAGCGCGGTCAGGTCGAAGTCGGTGACCGCGCCGCGGCCCTCGCACCGCGGGCACATTCCGCCGGTGATGCTGAAGCTGCGGCGTTCCCTGGTGGTGACCCCGCCCTTCGCCATGGTGACCGCGCCGGCGCCGGAGATCGAGGCGACGTTGAACGAGTACGCCTGCGGGGAGCCGATGTGCGGGTCGCCGAGCCGGCTGAACAGGATCCGCAGCATGGCGTTGGCGTCGGTGGCGGTACCGACCGTGGAGCGCGGGTCGGCGCCCATCCGCTCCTGGTCGACCAGGATCGCCGTGGTCAGCCCGTCCAGCACGTCCACCTCGGGCCGGGCCAGCGCGGGCATGAAGCCCTGCACGAACGCGCTGTACGTCTCGTTGATCATCCGCTGGGACTCGGCCGCGATGGTGCCGAAGACCAGGGAGCTCTTGCCCGAGCCGGACACCCCGGTGAAGACGGTGAGCCGGCGTTTCGGGATCTCGACGCTGACGTCCTTGAGGTTGTTGACCCGCGCGCCGTGCACGCGGATGAGGTCGTGGCTGTCGGCGGGGTGCGTGGTCTCCATGGTGGAAAGGCTAGTGGCGGCCGGAGCCGGCCGGCTTCTCGTTTCCTGACCGGTTCAGCCGCCCGGGCGCGGAGGCCGGGGCATCGGTGTGCCCCGGCCCCGCTCTCAGTTCTCCTTGACGCCGGTCAGCGGACTGGAGTTGCTGATGTCCGGCGGAGCGTTCCACTTCTGCAGCTCGGCGCTGCTGCAGACGGCCACCTTCACCTTGCTGGTGCCGTCCGCGTGGAGATCCACGTTCTTGACCCCGGTGGCGAGGTCGGTGGGCTGCAGGCACAGGCCCTTGGCATCCTCGATCCGGTAGCTGGTGGTGTAGCTGCCGGTGGCCCGGCGTACGTTCCACAGCAGTTCGGCGGGGATCCCGACGTTGCTGGTCACGGTGGTCTGCGGGCAGCCGGTCGCGGTCACCGTCACCCAGCTGCTGGTGGTGGCCACCAGCGGCGACTTCAGGCAGTACCGCTTGCCGCTCGAGATCACGTAGATGACGCCCTGCTTCTCGACCGCCGGAGCCACCGGCACCGGGTGGTACCAGGTCTGGTTCCAGTCCACGACACCGTTCGGGTCCTGCTTGCAGAACCACGCGATCATGTACGTCGAGGTGACCGACCGACTGGTCACGTCCAGGCAGCGGCTGAACTGGGAGTAGTTGACCAGCTGGTAGGTCTCCTCCCCGGCCATGCCGGCGCCCACCCCGGCGTCGAAGCGCCAGACGTTCAGCGACGAGTTGCTGCTGCAGGAGTTCAGCACCAGCGGGGTGTCCACCTTGCTGCCGGTGGTGAGGTTGATGCAGAAGTTCTCCACCGTCCGGGTCGGGCTGGTCGACTTCAGCTCGCTGTTGTTGTCCAGGCTCCACTGGAAGTCGGCCACGATGCTGCCGCTCGGGCAGGGCTGCAGCACGACCGCCTTGCCGTTGGCGTGCGCCGTGGTGCCGAACACGCACATGCCGTTCGGGTAGGCGTCGGTCTCCGAGTTCACCAGCTTGAGGTAGAGCTCTTCGGTGTACTGGAACTGCTGGGTGCTGCTGCCGTCGCAGAGCCGCGCCTTCACCGGCGCGCCCGCCGCCGGGGTCTTCGACACCGCGTCCATGCAGAGGTTGCCGACCGTCGAGGTGTCGATCCGGATGGAGCCGCCGACCGCCTTCTGGTTGTCGTTGTCCAGCGCGAACGTGTAGGAGGCGTTCAGGACGCGGGAGCCGTACTGGGCGGGCTTGCCGATCGGGGCGACGTTCAGCGAGCCCGCACCGGTGGATTTGAGCTCCGCGGTCTTCGGGACCTTGGTGAGCGGACAGGTGAGCGAGGTGCCCTCGGAGTCCTTGTAGGCGATCGTCACCGAATACTTGAGCTTCTCCTGGCCCACGCCGACGTCACCCTCGACCGGATTCCTGCAGTCCGGCAGATCCTCCAGGAGGCCGACGGCCGAGGGGTCGGACGCGGCGATCTTCATGCTGGCCGACGCGATCCGGGCCATCACCACGTCCAGGCCGATGCGGGCCCCGGCCAGGGCGGTGTTGCGGTCCGAAATCGACCGTTCCCCGCTGACCTGCCGGACGATCATCGGAAGGACCGCGACCGAGAGGACCAGGCCGGTCAGCACCACCATCATCGCGATGGGCAGCGATCCGCGATCGTCGTCGCCGGACCGGTGAAGCGTCATCATGGCTACGGCCTCCCTACGTTGCTGCAGTTCCTGTCCGGGTCCGGCACCGGGTCGGCGGACGTGTCACCGTCGTTCTCATCGGTGATGTTCTGCGAGGTGAACGAGTTGTCGAAACGCTGGACGGCGTCGCCGACCTTCGCCTGGAACCGGATCCGGACCATCAGATAGTTGGCGTTGAACTGCGGACCCACCCCGACCGTCCCGGCGCTCGCGGTGACGAACGGCGTGTCCCCCGGCTTGACGACGGCGAACGGGGTCGTGGCGCCGGCGTCGAGCACCACGTCGGTGGCGAGCGTGGCCGGGGTGCCCGGCGTGGTGCCGGGCAGGTCCCAGGTGGCCATCGTCAACGTCTTCTTGACCGGGTCGAACATCAGTTGCCGGCAGCGGACGGGCGGGTCGACGGTGTCCGTCAGGAGCTTCTGCCGGGGCGGAACCGCGAACTCCAGGTACGACCGGGAGTTGGTCGCCCCCGGGGTCGGGCCGTACACGTACGTCGCGTAGTGCAGCTCCCGGTCCAGCCGGACATAGCTGATGTCCAGCTGGTCACCGGCGACCGAGTTCTGTTCGATCTGCCGGGTGCCGGAGTAGATCTGCAGCAGGGCGGTCACCGCGACGATCGTCACCACCGACATGATCCCGGTGGTGACCAGGACCTCCATCAGCGAGAAGCCCTGATCGTCATCGTCGGCCGGACGGCGCTTCCACGGCGGCACGCCGCCCCCCTTCCGGGTGTTCACAGGATCGTCCAGACGAACGTGTACTGCGTGACCTGCGCGTCCTTGCCCGACGGGGTACCGGTCAGCGTGACGGTGTAGACGCCGGGCAGCAGCGGGGTGCCGGTGAGGTTCTCGCCCTTCTTGTCCACCGAGACACCCGTCGGCAGCCCGGTGGCGGTGACCTTGACGCCCTTCACATTGAGCGCGTCGGCGTTGGTGGTGATCGGTATCGTCACCGCCTTACCGGCGCTGGAGGTCTGCACGGCCGCCGGAGCGGTGAACATCAGGGTGGTCGACGGCGAGCCCACCTGCATCACGAAGCTGACGCTCACCGACCCACCGAGCCCGTCCTTCACCGTGACCGTCGGCAGGTACCGGCCGGCGATGAGCACCGGGCCGCCGGAGATCACGCCGGTGGTGGCGTTGATGCTCAGCTCCACCGGCAGGCCGGTCGCGGTGAACGTGTACTTTCCGTCACCGCCGGCGGCGACCGCGGGCACGCTGACCGTCGACACCAGGTCGACCGTCTGGTCGGTGATCGGCTGCAGGGTCAGCGGCTGGACCACCGTGTGTGCGAACGGCACGTCGATCGCGACGTAGTTCGCGGTGGTGACGGCCGTGACGGTGGCGCTGAAGGTCTGCGCCGGCGTCCCGGTGATCACCCCGGTGGCCGGGTCGAACGACAGCTCGGCGGGCAGGCCGGAGATCGAGTACGTGTAGGGCACCGAGGTGTCCACCACGACCGGCGCGATGCTGATCGCGGCGCCGGCGTAGCTCCACGTGGCGGGCGACCTGGCGACCGGCGGGTCGATCACCTTCCAGGTCAGGCCGAGCGCCTTGTCGTTGTCCGAGCGCGGGGACAGCGTGCCGGTCGGCGGCGCGTTCTCCACCACCCTGACGTAGGTGCCGGTGGTGGCGTTGGACCAGGTGCCCAGCTTGGTGGGGGTGCCGCCGACCATGCCGGTCTGCGGGTCGATGCTGAGCCCGTCGGGCAGGTTGACCGCGCTCCAGGTGTTCGGCAGGTTGCCGCCGGTCACCTTCATCTTGACCGAGACCTTGTTGAGGTTGCGGTAGAAGACCTTCATGTCGGGCTGGCGGATCTTCGGGATCGCCCGGGTGGAACTGAACTTGGCGTCGTCCTTCTTGCTGGAGACCAGCGTCGAGGCGACATAGCCGCACTGGTTGCCGGGCGCCGTGCAGGTCTTGTGCCGCCAGGTCTCCAGCACCACCACGCGGTAGTACGACAGGATCGAGGTGGCGTCGGTGGGACGGTTCGGGTCGGTCAGCGGGAGCGGCACGACACAGTCGTCGTCGCGGGTCACGTAGACCTCGCACGGGCCGACGAAGATGCTCTGCTGGTAGCTGGTGGTGCCGACGGTGACCGGCTTGGGCACGGTCGGCAGCGCCGCGTTGTCGCCCTCGGTGCTGTTCGGGATGCCCAGCTTCAGCATGTGCGACAGGTACGGCTGCATCATGCTCGCGAACGGCCCGCTCTGCACCTCCGCCCACTGCTGGTCAACCTTCGCCTGACCGCGCCCGTCGAGCAGCGCCGAGCCTTCCAGGGCGCGGACCTGCTCGAGCGCGCTGCTGGCGAGCCGTGCGGCGTAGCGTTGATCACGCTGCTGAGCGACGGTGAGCGCACCGTTGACGAAGAATGCGCCCAGACCGGCCATCGCGGCACTGATCACGGCCAGCGCCACGAGCACCTCGAGCAGCGTGAAGCCCTCGTCCATGCGACGGTCAGACGGTTGGCCGCGCATCCCACTCCTCCGCTGATCCTCCGGTGCCCCCGCGGGGCACAGTCCTGCCAACAGGCACCATCGGCACACCGGAAGAGAAGTGGAGTGTTCTACTCGATTCGCAGGTCCTCGGGCGGTCCGGACCAGTGGAAGTCCAGCAGCCGGCGCAGCGGGCCGCTCACCCCGGTGACCCGCAGCGGGGTCCCGCGGGCCGGGGTGAGCAGGATCCGGGCGGCGGCCGAGTCGGCGAACCGCAGGTCGCTCAGATCCAGGGTGACCGGTTCCGGGCCGGCCGCGGTGTCCTCGATCAGATGCTCGACCACCGCGCGCAGCGCCTGCCGGTTCGACAGGTCCGCCTCCCCGGCGACCCGCAGGCCGCGCGGCTCGCTGGTGCGCACCGCCCGCAGCAGCGGCGCCGGATGGGTGCGGGTCACCCGGCGCAGGTCCGGCTCGCTGAACAGCCGCCGGTCGTAGAGGCACACGCCCATCGTGAAACCGTCCACGCAGATCCGGTTCACCTGCGCCTCGTACCAGGCGAGCTGCTCGATGCCGGCGTACCGGCACGCCCACGACATGTCGCCGATCCCGACCATCCCGCGATAGCCGGCCGCGCGGGCGGCGGCGACCTGCGCCGCCCAGGCCAGCAGGCTCGCTTCCGGATCGAAGACCCCCTTGCGGAGGTACGCCGTGTCCACCCCCGCCAGGGCGAGCTGACCGGATTCCAGCGCCGCGCCGACGTTCAGGCCCAGGCCGCCGAGGATGGCCGGCAGCCGGTCGGCGTCCCGCCCGCAATACATGATCCGCAGATGCCGACGCAGCCCGGACCGGATGAACGACGCCACACCGCGGGCCCACACGGACTCGTCGTCGAAGACGAGGCAGGCGTGATCACCGGGGCCCAGCCGGTCGAGCGCATCGAGCTCGGCCATCGTGACTCCCCTTTTGTCCAAGGCCTCACCGTAGTGAGCCGGGGGCGGCCGTACCATCGCTGAATCGGGTGCGCCGAAACCTTGGAGGACGCATGGCCCTCACCGACCCGCTGGAACTGCTCGACGTCGCCGGACTGCTCAGCGACGAGGAACGGCAGATCCAGGAGACCGTCCGCCGGTTCGTCGCCGACCGGGTGCGCCCACACGTCGCGGAGTGGTTCGAGGCCGGCACCTTCCCCCGCGAGCTCGCGCCCGAGCTGGGCAGACTCGGTGTGCTCGGGATGCACCTGGAGGGCTACGGGTGTGCCGGGACCAGCGCCGTGGCGTACGGCCTGGCCTGCCTGGAGCTGGAGGCCGGCGACTCGGGGCTGCGCAGCTTCGTCTCCGTGCAGGGCTCCCTGGCGATGTTCTCCATCTGGAGATACGGGTCGCCGGAGCAGAAGCAGGAGTGGCTCCCGCGGATGGCGGCCGGCGAGGCGATCGGCTGCTTCGGCCTGACCGAGCCCGACTTCGGCAGCGACCCGGCCAACATGCGCACCCGGGCGGTCCGCGACGGCGACGACTGGATCCTCACCGGCACCAAGATGTGGATCACCAACGGCAGCATCGCCGACATCGCCACGGTCTGGGCGCAGACCGAGGACGGCATCCGCGGCTTCCTGGTGCCGCGCGGCACCCCCGGCTTCACCAGCCGCACCATCAAGCAGAAGCTGTCCCTGCGGGCGTCGATCACCGGCGAGCTGATCCTCGACGAGGTCCGGCTGCCCGACTCCGCCCGGCTGCCCGGAGCCCGCAGCCTCGGCGCCCCGCTCAGCTGTCTGAACGAGGCCCGGTTCGGCATCATCTTCGGCGCGGTCGGCGCCGCCCGCGACGCGCTGCAGGTGGCGCTCGACTACGCCGGCAGCCGGGTGCAGTTCGACCGGCCGATCGCGGCCTTCCAGCTCACCCAGGAGAAACTCGCCAACATGGCGGTCGACGTGAACACCGGTGCGCTGCTCGCCCTGCACCTGGGCCGGCTCAAGGACGCCGGCACCCTGAAGCCGCACCAGGTCAGCGTCGGCAAACTCAACAACGTCCGCAAGGCGCTGGCCGTCGCCCGCGAGTGCCGCACCATCCTCGGCGGCAGCGGCATCACCCTCGAATACTCACCGCTGCGGCACGCCAACAACCTGGAGTCGGTGCTGACCTACGAGGGCACCTCGGAGATCCACACCCTGGTCATCGGCCAGGCCCTCACCGGTCACGCCGCCTATCGCTGAGGGTGCACAGGGTCCGGCCGGTCGCCTGCTCGAACAGGTAGGCGGCGCGGCGTTCAGGCTGTTCAGGGCGCTCCGTTCGCCCAGGCACCGGCATCTCCGGGGTGCTCCGGAGCGGTCACTGGAAGTGCTTCTCGATCCAGTCCGCCAGCTGAGCCAGGCTGGGATCGTCAGAGCGCGACCGGAAGAAGCGGGTGAGATCCCGCAGATCCGTGGTGCTCAGGTCCTCGATCCGGCACATGAGGTCGTGGAAGGGCAGAGGAGATGTCGACGACGAACTCCTCCATCCGCGGCGGGCTGGCATGGCGTTCCAGCTTCACCAGCACCGTGTCGCCACGCTCGCCGCGCACCATCAGCGCCTGGTGCTTTCCGCGGACCACGCCGAGGTCGCGGAGTTCCGCGGCAACCGCGGCCACAAGTTCACCGGTCAACGTCACGGTGCCACCGTAGATCCCTGCCGGATCGGAAATGCGTTTCTCCGGCGAGGCGGGCTCCCTAGGATCGGCGGTGATCGAGGGGGATGACACGGTGGACGGTTTCCAGCAGTTCGTGACGGATGTGAGCGCCCGTCTGTCCACGATGTCCAAGGACGAGCTGTTCGTCGTCGGCGACGGGCTCGACCGGGATTCGCTCTGGCTCACCTTTCTCGACGCCTTTCCGGCCGGCACCAATGTCCGTTTCCGGGAGCGGTCCGAGTACGACTGTTCGACCTGCCGCGTGTTCGTGAAGAACTTCGGAAACGTCGTCGAGATCCGCGACGGACAGGTGCGCTCGGTGTGGTCCGGGGTGTCCGCGTCCGACCCGGTGTTCTCGGTCGTCGCCGCCGCGATGGACGAGTTCGTCGGCACGCTGCCGCTGTCCACCATCTTCCGGTCGACCCAGGCGCGGTACGGGACGAAGACCACCCGGGCGCTGCGCGACGGCCGGGTCGAGGTGTGGGACCACCTGCACGGCAGGGTGGAGAAGCGGCATCGCGCCGAGGACATCGGCGCGGCCCGGGGCGTCTTCGACGCGGCGGTGCAGGTGTTCCAGCGTGGTCTGGCCGAGCTGACCACGCCCGCCCTGGACACCGTCGTCGACCTGATCGACGACAACGCCCTCTACCGTGGCGCGGAGCACCGCCGGGCGGTGACCGAGTTCCGGTCGCTGCGGAACAGGTGGACGCAGGCGACGGACCGACGGGCCTTCGTCTTCGCCAACGCGGTGAACCCGGCGGCCCGGTTCCGCAACACGGTGATCGGCACCCTGGTCCAGGATCTGTCCGCGGGTGTCGATCCGGAGCACGCGGTCCGGTCGTTCGAGACGAAGGTGGCACCGCAGAACTACCAGCGTCCCACCGCGTTGATCACCCCGGCCATGGTGCAGGCCGCCATGAAGACGATCGACGAGCTGGGTGTCGAGGAGTCGTTGCAGCGGCGGTTCGCCCGGCTGTCCGACGTGTCGGTCACCAATGTGCTGTGGGTCGACAACGACACGCAGTCGCGGATGAAGGACGGCATCGAGGGGCTGCTCATGCAGGCGGCCACCACCGGGTCGGCAGCGGCGCGCCCGCGGGACGCGAAGCCGGAGGAGGTCCCGGTGGCCGTCTTCCTGAAGGACATCATGCCCGGTGCCGCGGCCATCGACCTGTGGGTCGCCGACAGCCACGAGCCACACCTGGTCAGTCTCACCACGGGCCGGCACCCGGACGCCCCGCGGCTGTTCCGGTGGGACAACGATTTCGCCTGGTCGTACGGCGGCAATGTGACCGACTCGATCAGGGAGAGGGTCAAGCGGGCCGGCGGGAACGTCACCGGCAAGCTGCGGGTGAGCCTGTCCTGGTTCAACCACGACGACCTCGACCTGCACGTGTTCGAACCCAACGGCGACCACATCTGGTACCAGGACAAGCGCAACAAGCTGGACGTCGACATGAACGCCGGCGGGGCGTTCTCCCGCGAGCCGGTGGAGAACGTCACCTGGACCGGCACCGTCCCGGACGGGGAGTACCGGATCGAGGTGAACCAGTTCCGCAAGCGGGAGAGCACCCGGGTCGGCTTCGTCATCGAGACCGAGAGCAACGGGCGGATCGAGCACTATCGCCACGACCGGGCGGTCGGCCAGAAGGAGACCGTCGAGGTGGGCCGGATGACGGTCACCGACGAGGTGATCACCGCCTTCCGGCCGGGCGAGGACATGCGGCTGGGCAGCGCCGGCCGGGAGGTGTGGGGCATCACCACCGAACAGTTCGTGCCGGTTTCCACCATCATGTACTCGCCGAACCACTTCGACGGCAACGAGGTCGGCAACCGCCACTACTTCTTCATCCTGCAGGGGTGCGTGAACGACCAGCCGACCCGGGGCATCTACAACGAGTTCCTCCGCGACGATCTGCTGGCGCACCGCAAGGTGTTCGAGGTGCTCGGCGACCGCACCAAGTGTGAGCCGGCGCAGGATCAGCTGTCCGGCCTCGGCTTCAGCTCCACGGTCCGCAACGCGGTGGTCGCCAAGGTCACCATGACCGGCGGCCGGCGCCGCCTCATCAGCATCCAGTTCTGACGCCCCATACCCCGAAGGGACGATCGTGACCGTTTTCGAGAAGGCCACGCGGGAGAAGTTCCGCTACCCGTCGGCCAAGGGCCTGCTCAGCACCGAACAGCTGTGGGACCTGCCGCTGACCGCCAAGTCCGGTTTCAGCCTCGACGACGTGGCCAGGGCCGTCAACGCCGAGCTCAAGGCCGTCGACACCGAGTCCTTCGTAGCCACCGACGGCAACCCGGCCAAGGCCACCTGGGAGGCCAAGCTGGAGGTGGTCAAACACGTCATCGCGGTCCGCCTCGCGGAGGACCAGGCGGCGAAGGCGGCGGCCGCCAAGAAGCTGGAGAAGGAGAAGCTGCTGGCGATCCTGGGCCGCAAGCAGGACGCGGTCCTGGAGAACCTTTCCGAGGAAGAGCTCCTGGCCCGCATCGACAACCTGTAGAGCGCAGGGAAGCACGATACCGATCGGGCCGGACGCCCGGGTGGGCGTCCGGCCCGACAGCTGTTCGTTCGGAGCACCGCCGGTTGCCGGTTTTGGTGGGGGTCAGCTGGTGGGTCCGGTGGTGATGCCGGTGGTGTGGGCTTGTTGTTGCCAGCGTTGGTGTTCGTTGTTTTCGGTGGTGGTGGTGGGTGTTTGGGTGGTGTTGTCGTGGCAGGCGTTGGGGGCGCAATCGGTGAGTACGGGGGCGAGGGGGACGGGTTTGCCGGTGGGGCTGATGTAGGTGACGGCGGTGGTGTTGCCGGTGGCGGCGTTCGCGGTGAAGAACGTTTCGTGGTAGAGGTTGCGGATGTAGAAGCCGGTGTAGTGGCTGTTGATGACGCGTCCGTCGGGGAGCCGGCCGGTGGAGATCATCCGGTTGCCGGTGATGAGGTTGTGGTGGCCTTCCGCGATCGCGATGCAGATGTTGGAGAACGACACGCAGTGGTTGCCGCGGCAGGTCAGGTAGCGGGAGGCGTGTTCGGCGGTGTTGCCGGGTGAGCTGTCGCCGCATGTGATCATGCTGCCGTTGTTGCTGAGGGTGGGGTCTTTGGCGTAGGCGCCGCGTAGGTAGTTGTCGGTGATCAGGGCGGGTCGGGCGGGGGTGCCCGCGACGCCGGTCACGCTGATGATGTCGCTGTAGTCGCTCTGGCCGGGTTGGTTGACGATCTCGTTCCAGGAGATTTCGAAGTGTCGGGGTTCGATGATGCCGAGGGTGGCGGAGAAGAACCCGGCGCAGGAACCCTGTTTCGTCGTGCGGGGGTCGGGGTTGTGCTGCGGGTCGCAGCGGCCCCGGGTGACCCGGCCGTCGGTGTCGAACGCCCGGTTCCGGGAGATGAGCAGTTCGTCCATGCTGCCGGGTTTACGGTCGCCGGTGATGTGGATGCCACGGGTGTGCCGGAACTCGTTGTTGGTGATGACGACCCGGTGGGGCCAGACGGCTTTGAAGAAGAAGCCACGGGCCCGGCCGGTCAGCCCGGGATCGAGGCCTTCCCCGGTGCAGTTGCGGACCGTGACGTTCATGCTGATCTGGGTGGCGCGGTCGGTGCTCCACGCGCCGATCAGGGTGCCGGGTCCCCGGACGTGACACTGCTCGATGATCACCGGTTCGCTGGTGTGGATGGTGACCGCGGCGACGTCCGGGTTCGTGCTGGCCCAGTTCCCGCGGTAGGTGCCACCCTTGGTGATCTCCAACGGCCCCGCATACACGATCGGAGTGACGGAGGCCCGGGCCGGCGCCGGTGCCGACGATGCGGGGGCCGCGCTCGGGGCCCGTCCGGCCGGCGAGCCGGGAGCCGCCGGCTCCACCGCGGCCGCCGGGGCGGGGTCGGGTCGATGCGCCCGGACAGCGTAAACGCCGATCGACGCCGCGGCGACCGCCACCGTGGCCACCACCGCGGCGGCAGTGTTGCCACCCAGCGACTGCAACCGGCGCACCGCTCGTACGACCGTCTTCACCTGCGTTCCGGCGGCCTTCGCCGGAGCTCCGGCGGCCGCGGACGACACTGCGGCAAACGCCGGCGCCGGCACCAGCAGCGGGAAGGCGGGCAGCAGCCGCTCCGGCGGAATCAGGGCGCCGCCCGCCGCGCCGCATCGGCCACACGACGAGACGTGACGCAGGAAACGCTTGCGCCAGAGCGCGGAAGGCTCGCCGTCCCACCCGGACGACTCCGCCGCCAGCTCCGGGCAGGAATCCGTGCCGGCCAGTACGCGGACGAGGACGCGCGCCTTCATGAGCCGCTCCCGCAGCCGCTGCAACCGCACGGCCACGTAGGCGGCCTCCTGCTCGAGCGTCGAGGCCACCGCCGGCCGGTCCATCTCTCCCAGCGTCTCCAGCCACCAGAGCGTGAGCAGCTCCCGGTCGTCCGGATCCAGCCAGGCGGTCGCGGCGGCCAGTTCCCGCCGCTGACCGGACATCGTCACGCGGGCGACCGCCACATCCTGTGGATCGATATCGGGGCCGGGCTCCGGAAGGCGCCAGTCGGGTGCCACCGAGCGCGCCGCCCGGTCTCGCCGCGCCTCGTGCAGCGCGATGGTCAGCAGCCAGGAACGCAGGCGGGACGTGTCCCGGAGCTCGTCGAGGTGTTCGATCGCCCGGGTCGCGGTCTCCTGCACGACATCGTCGACACGTTCCGCGGGAACCAGCCGGGCGACCGCGGAGTAGATCACCGGCAACTGTCGCCGGAACAGGTCCTCCCGAGCCCGGCGATCACCACCCATTGCCGCATTCAATACGCGATCGTCCGTCGATGTCATCATTACCTCGCACAGCTTTGTCCGGCCGCCGAAACCGTACCCGGTGAATCACCGAAAGGCCACCGCCGAGGCTGGATAGGGACGGCCACCCCCGCGCGAGTCACGGCATGAGCTGAGATATCACAAACTTGATGTGAGTTTTCAGCGGTTCCCTATTGGCCTTCGCGGACCTATTCTCCCCCCTTGCCGGTACACCAAGAATGGGACGAGAATCCATGTCATTGCATCGCGACCGAGGTGAGTCCACTCGGGTTCGGACAGCACTAGCCGGTTTCATCGCGGCCATTTCCCTGACGCTTTTCATCGGCGCGTGTGGCCCCCGGGGAGACAACCACGCGGCGGGTACGGCCGCGGGCCGGCCGAGCGCATCAGCGACAGCGCGCATCACCACGACCACCACCGCCCCGGCCGGGGCCGCGCTCGCGGGCACTCCCGGAGCTACGCCGTCCGCCATGTCCACGGCCGCCCCGATCGTGTATGCGGGGCCGTTGGAGATCACCAAGGGTGGCACCTACCGCGGGAACTGGGCCAGCACGAACCCGGACGTCGCCGCGGTCACCATCCACACCAGCGAACCGGTGATCATCGAGCAGTGTCACGTCCGGGGACCCGGCACCCTGATCGGCGCGTGGAGCACCGACCGCGCCACCCAGATCAGCATGAACGTCACGGTCCGCAACTGCACCGGGGAAGGCCTCGATCCCGGGCTGACCGGCCGGGCCCGTGGCTTCTTCTTCAAAGCCGTCTGGCCCCACCGGGTCGTCATCACCAACAACGAGTTCCGGCACACCCGTGGCATCCACATCACCGGCGACCGTAAACCCGGCAGCATGGACGAACTGCTCATCTCCCGGAACCGGGCGTTCGACACCGACGGCCGGGTCACCCGGGGCCGCTGCGACCCGCAGCACAACCCCGACCCCCGCACGACGAAACAGGGTTCCTGCGCCGGGTTCTTCTCCGCCACCCTCGGCATCATCGAACCCCGACACTTCGAAATCTCCTGGAACGAGATCGTCAACCAACCCGGCCAGAGCGACTACAGCGACATCATCAGCGTGACCGGCGTCGCGGGCACCCCCGCCCGACCCGCCCTGATCACCGACAACTACCTACGCGGCGCCTACGCCAAAGACCCCACCCTCAGCAACAACGGCAGCATGATCACATGCGGCGACAGCTCACCCGGCAACACCGCCGAACACGCCTCCCGCTACCTGACCTGCCGCGGCAACCACTGCGTGTCGTTCTCCAACATCTGCATCGCGATCGCGGAAGGCCACCACAACCTCATCACCGGCAACCGGATGATCTCCACCGGCCGGCTCCCCGACGGACGCGTCATCAACAGCCACTACACCGGCTTCTACATCCGCAACCTCTACCACGAAACGTTCTTCACCGCGAACGCCGCCACCGGCAACACCACCGCCGTCACCTACATCAGCCCCACCGGCAAACCCGTCCCCCTCGCCCCCGTACTCACCGATTGCGCCCCCAACGCCTGCCACGACAACACCACCCAAACACCCACCACCACCACCGAAAACAACGAACACCAACGCTGGCAACAACAAGCCCACACCACCGGCATCACCACCGGACCCACCAGCTGACCCCCACCCAAACCGGCAACCGGTCGGTACGGCGACAGCCCCCGCCGCCGTACCGACCGGCCGGCGACGGTCCTGCGGGCGGGACGCCGGCATCCAGCCAGGTCAGCGTGGCGCGCGCAGTTCATGACCGCACCCGACCCCGATCGCCGGCAATCACCATCATGTCGGGAACCCGACATATTTAACTGTGCCGCTCTAACAATCCGTAGCGTTTCGGATGCTTTTGAGTCGGGTTCTGCGGGAGGCATAGTGTCCGAGGTCTTCATCGAGGTCAGTTTCACGCCGTTGCCGGAGGACGACGACTTCGTTCTCGACCAGCTGACCGAAGAACTCGAAGAGGACCTGCGCGACATAGGCGAGGTGAGTCGGCTCGAAGCGCCCGCTGTTCCCGACGGGAAGGGCGTCGGCGAGGTCGTGCTTGCCGCCGTCGCCGCGGTCGCCGGCACCGATCCGGGCTACGCACAGGCGCTCGTCGACCTCGTGGTGGGCTTTCTCCACCGTAATCAGGGTCGCCGGGCCCATCTGCGGATCGGGGACGTCGAGTTCACGATCGATCAGGCGACCAAGGCGGAGACGGCCAAGATGATCGACATTGTTCGTGATGCGATCGAGCGTTCCCGCTGATGGGTCGGCACGCCCTGATACTGGGGACGGCGACCTATCACGCTGATCGGAAGCTGACCCCGCTGCCCGGTGTCCGGCAGGACGTCGAGCAACTGCAGACCCTGCTGGAGACCGATGGCGAGTTCGACAGCGTCACGGCGCGCATCGATCTTCCCGCAGTGCAGATGAAACAGCTCGTCGAGGAGTTCTACGGTGCCCGGCTCGCCGGCGATCTCGCACTGTTCTACTACTCCGGCCACGGGGTTCTGCACGGCGACCGGCAGTCTCTGTTCCTCGGGACGATCGACACCGACACGTCGATCCTCCACACCACTGCGTTCGATGTCGAAGGCATCCTGCGCCATATGCTGAACGACACCAAGGCCGGCCAGAAGGTGGTTCTTCTGGACTGCTGCTTCTCGGGGTCGTTCACGGCGCGGCATCGGTTCACCGGCGGCGTGCGGCAGGAGCCCCGTCGGCTCAAGCGGGAACGCGGCACGTTCCTGCTGCAGTCGAGCAGCCATCTGAAGGCCTCGAAGGCGCAAGGTCCGGATCGGCCTTCGCTTTTCACCGAGGTGCTGCTCACCGGTCTCCGCGGCGCGGCCCAAGGCACCGCTGAAGACGGCTGGATCACGGCGAGCGACCTCTCTCGGTACGCGATGACGGAGATGTCGCGCCGCCGCCGAGAGGAGAAGCCGGTCGAGTCGAGCGAGGGTGTCACTGAGCCGATCCCTCTGGTCAGCGGATCTGTCGAGCGCCGGCGACACGTACCCGGCAAACCGGCTGAGGAGCCGGACGATGCACCGTTCGACACGGAGCGGTGGCGGCGGCTGCTCGGCTACTACGTCAACTGCCTGCAGCGTTCCGCCGTTCTTCAGTTCTTCGTGGATCCGGTAGCGGGTGACTCGTATGTCCCCGCCCCCGCCGGCCGTGAGGTCGTGTTCTCGGCCAGTGAACCGGTCCGCTTCGGAGAACGAGGACAACAACTCGCCAAGGCGGCGGAGGCTGGTGGCCGATCCCTGCAGTACGGCTACCCGGTGGTGACGCTGTCCCCGAAGGGCCGGCAGCAGCTCCATTGGGCGCCGTTGCTCGTCTGCGATCTGACCGTAGGCGCCGACGGGTTGGCTCATCCCGCACCGCCGCAACCCAGTCCCGCCCTCGTCGACCACTTCCAGTTGTCCGTGGTCGAGGCCGACGAGTTGCGCGAGGCCGTAGCGGAACGACTCGTTCCCGGCGATCGCCGATCCCTCGCCGACGCCGTGAACCTGGTCGCCAAGGCGTTCGGCCTCAAGCCGGCCTCGCCACTCGATCCGCAGAACCTGGCCGGCAGGGTTGACCGAGGACCACTCAACCGCGTGCAGAACGCCGGGATGCTGTTCGCCGCCGGAAGCACCGAGTCCCCCGATCGACAACTGATCGAGGACCTGCAGGAGATCGTCAAGAACGCCGGGAAGATCGCGTCGACCGCTCTCGGCGCGCTGTCGAACGCGAACGACGACCCGCGGGTCGAACCTGCGGCCGACGTGCTGACGGTGGCGCCGAGCTCGGTGAACGAGACCCAGGAGGAGATCATCCGGGCTGCGATGAGCAGGCCGTTGACGGTTGCGCAGGGACCGCCCGGTACCGGTAAGAGCCAGTTGGTCACCGCCTTGCTGGCCACTGCCACGGCGGCCGGGCAGAGCGTGCTGATCGGCTCGACGAACAACCGGGCCGTCGACGAGGTGGTCGAGCGGGTCACCGCCATGGTCGGCTCCGGCCTGATCCTGCGTACCGGGAACAAGGACTACCGGCAGCAGGAACCGCAGTACCTCGCCGAGGTGATGCAGGCGTGGCCGCCACCAGCGGCGGACACGCGCGGCCCGTTCCACGAGCTTCGTCTCGTGGCACACGAGATCGAACAGCTGCGGGAAGAACTCGATCACCATCGCCGGCTCGAACGAGATCTCGCCGACCTTGCCTTCGCACGCGACGCGACACTCACCGACACGGATGAGCGCACCCTGGCCAAGCTGGTCGACCTCACCGAACGGGCGCTACGGAGCCGCTGGTTCGGATGGTGGTACCGCAGACGGCTACGGTCATCCGGGGCCTTCGACCGCGATGCGATCACCGTCCTCGGCGAGAGTGCGGTCATCGAGCAATGCTGGCGTGAACGACAGCGGCAACTCGTGGCACTGCCACACGCCGTTGAGGACGCATGGCAGCGCTTACGGACCTTGCAGCACGACACCAGAGCCGAGCACAGCAAGGAGCTTCTGCGCGCCCAGATCGCCACGCGGGTCAGCGGAAACACCACCCTGCTCCGCAATCGCGCCGACGAGATGGCCAAGCCGAACGGGAGCAGCTGGACCTACATGTCGGCCCTCGTCAAGGCGCTCCCCGGGTGGGCGGTCACCGCGAAGTCGGCCCGCCGACTGCAACCCCGGGCCGGCCTGTTCGACCTGGTGATCATCGACGAGGCAGCCCAGTGCACCGTCGCGGACATCCTGCCGATGCTCTACCGAGCAGAACGCGCCCTCATCATCGGCGACCCACGGCAGCTGACCCCGGTCGTCGAGCTCTCCGCCGACGACGACCGCAGGGAGCAGGCCCGTGCGGGACTCGGTCACGGCTGGCTGACGAATCGGCGACTGACCTACCGCGACCATTCGGCGTACGAGGCATTCGCCGCCGCAGCGGGAAGCACCATCCTGCTCGACGAACACTACCGCTGCCACCCGGAGATCATCGATGCCCCGAACCGGGTGGTCTACCAGAACCGGCTGACCGTACTGACCGACCCGGGTCGGCTCGCCGCACCGGCCGAACCCGCCACCCGCTGGGTCGACGTGCCCGGCCACTTCACCAAGGGCGCCACCGGATCGGGCCGGAACGCCGACGAGATCCAGGCCGTGGTGACCGAGGTGCAGCGGGTGCGCAAGGAGTATCCGGAAGCCTCGATCGGCGTCGTGACTCCCCTGGCCGAACAGCAGCGCCATCTCCAGCGCGCCCTCCTCGACCAGGGGCTCACCGACAACCTGCTCTGCGCGACCATCCACAAGTTCCAGGGCAGCGAGAAGGACATCATGGTCGTCTCGCCGGTCGGCGCCCAGGGCATCAGCGAACGCACCCGCGGCTGGCTCGTCAACCAGACCAACCTGTGGAACGTGGCGATCACCCGCGCCCGCTCCCAACTCATCGTCGCCGGTGACCGGTCATGGTGGTCCGGACAACGCGGTCTGCTGGCCGATCTCGCCAGCCCTACCCGCACGACAGCAGCAGGTACCGATGTCGGCCCACGACCGGCCGATCGGCTGATCGCCGGCCTTCGCGAGACCGGACTGACAGTGCATTGGGAAACGCCGCTGCCGGGTTACCCCGTCGACTTCACGATCAGCCTCGGCGACAAGCGGCTGGCCGTGCTGGTCGACGACCCCGACGGCGATCCGGACGGCCACTCGCTACGAAGGGTGCTGAGCCGCCTGGACATCATCGCCTCCGCCGCAACAGTCAAGCGGGTACCGGCATGGCGCTGCCTCGCCGAACCGGAACAGGTTGTGGCTGAGCTGCGTGACGCGATCGGGACAGATCTCCACTGATCCGATCTGTCGAGGTCGGGACCTCAGCCGGGCGAGGCCTGGTGCAGCCGTATGGAAAAAACGTCATCGGGTGGACCCGATGCGCGGGCAGCCTCTATCCGATCCTGCGCTCTCCCAGTAAGGACCACAACGGCAAATGCTCGTTACCGAGAATCCGGTAACGAGCATGTGACCTGCTAAAACCTTTGGTGGGCGATACTGGGATCGAACCAGTGACCTCTTCCGTGTCAAGGAACGGCCAACGACCCGCTGACCAGCGGATTGGGCGTTGACCAGCGGACCCAGGCCGCCATTCCCGGCAGGTCAACGCTGTTCAGCACCGTTCAACGCCGTCTGAGGCGAGCTTGTGCTCCCATATTCGCTCCCACCGTAAACGCGCCCGCGTCCGCCGTGAACTGGCATCCGCCGGCTACGTCTTCACCCGCAAGGACGGCGAACCGATCAACCTGAGCTACGCCACCACCCGGTTCCGCAAGCTCACCATCCGCGCCGGCCTACCCCCGGTCCGGCTGCATGACCTGCGCCACGGCGCCGCCTCCCTGGCACGAGGCCTGCGCGGATCTGAAGACGCTGCAGGATTTGCTTGGACACTCCAGCATCGTGGTCACCGCCGACACCTACACCAGCGTCCTGCCCGACTCCCAGCGCCGCTGCGCCGACGCGACGGCCGCGTTGGTGCTGGCCGCGGCCCGGCACACCCGCCAACGCATCAAGGAGAAAGCGGCGAAGAACCGGCCCACCGGGCGCGCCGGAAAAGAAGCACCTTCGGAGAAATGGCCCACCAGTAAGAAACGAAGCCGCAGGTCACGCAGCCGCCGCAACCCGGTCAGTCGCGGAAAGTGATGACACCCATGTGCCACCCACTCGCCACCCAACCTCTCTACAAGGCCGGACAACGAGAAAGGCCCGAACCGCGTTTCCGCAGCTCAGGCCTCAATCGAAGAAGTGCGCCCGAAGGGACTCGAACTTCTAACCTTCAGATCCGTAGTTAGACGCCTAGTAGGCACTAGCACGCTTCGTAACCTCATTCAAAGAACCTTGTGCCAAAGTCGTCTTGCCAGCTCAGAGGCCGTTCGGGTTTCGGCAGGTCGTGGCCGAGTCACCGAATTGCAGGCCGCCAGGACCAGCAGGCCCGACTCGATCGTGCTGGTTTAGCCGCCGTAGTTCTGGAACGGTCGCCGACATCCGATCACCCACGGACCACCCACGAACGCCGTCACCTTGAGTAAAGACATCGAGGTGCCATCACGCCGGTGGCATGCGCGACGCTGACCGGCCGAGGCCCCGGCGTGCGGCCGAGATGGGTGGGGCGACCCCATAGGCTGCTGCGGCCCGCGCCCGCGCCTAAGGGTCTAAGGCGTGTTTTAGAAGCTGACGGTTGATCGATGTTCCGGCGTGGCGGTGATCGATAACTGAAGAGGTCTCCGGTATCTGGTTCTGCGACCAAGCAAGAACTTCATACCGGAGACCTCGTGGCCACCTTAGCGGTGACGAGGCGGCATGACTGACCGACCGGCAGTGGGCCGTGCTGGCCCCGCTTCTTCCTGCCGCGTCCACGACCGGTCGTCCGCCGAAGTGGGACAAACGGCAGCTCATCGACGCGATCCGGGGGCGAATCCGGATGGGCACCCCGTGGCGTGACGTCCCTGCCGTCTACCCGCCCTGGCAGACGGTCTACGGCCTGTTCCGCCGCTGGCAGCGTGACGGCACCTGGGACCGGATCCTCGCGGCATTGCAGGCCGCCGCCGATACCAACGGCAGGATCATCTGGACGGTCAGCGTCGACTCGATGACCAGCCGCGCCCATCAGCACGCCGCCGGCGCTCGCACCAAAGGCCTGCATCCCCAGCAAGAAGGACCAGGACGCCCACCGCAAGGCCAAAGGATCCCGCGGCGGACGCCCGCCGAAGTTCGACAAGGCCCTCTACCGCAAGCGTCACGCCGTCGAGAACAGCATCGCCCGACTCAAGCGCTACCGGGGCATCGCCACCCGCTACGAAAAGCTGGCAGTCCGGTTCCAAGCCGCCCTGACCATCGTGATCATCGGCGAGTGGCTATGACCAGCTTCCAAAACACGCCTTAGGGCGGTTGCCGAGTTGGCCCGCTTGCAGATCTCAAAAAATAAGCGAAGCGGCGGACCGTAAGCCGTCGCCGATCTGCGCGGCCGGGTGGTGCGACATCTGTTTCGGGGCCGTCCGACTGAACCCTAAGGGCGTTTCGTTTCGTCGATGTCAGCATTGCCGCGGCTATGACGGCGTGCTGGATGGCTACGTGCCGATCGGATCGTCGGTCGCGGACGGACTGGAGTCCCTGCTGCACCGCTACAACAACTTCGGCCCGGATCACCGATGGCTGGCCGCGCCCCTGGCAGCGCTGACCCGTGGCCTTCTCGTGCGGCACCTGCGCTGCCTCGAAACCCGCTTCGGCCCCTTGGACTTCGCGACCCACGTCCCGAGCTGGGGAGGCGACCGCCCCTTCGACCCGCTCCCGACCGCCGCCAGCCTCATCAGCGACTGGCCCGTGCCATGGATCTTCAACCTAATGTCGAAGACCAGGGAGGGGCGTCCGGCGCGTGGTGTCGTGGATTCCTCCTACTTTCGGTTTAACGCCTCCACCCGGCTGCCGGGGTTGGCGATCCTGCCTGTCGACGACACCTGGACTTCGGGGGCCTCCCTGGTGAGTACCGCGAAAATGCTGCGCGCTCACGGCGCCGCCCGGATCGTAGGCCTCACGGTCGGCCGGCAGCTCACCGAGGGCTTTGGCAGCTCCGATGCGGTGAAGGCGGCGCTCCGCGATATGGCGTTCCTCCCGCGGATCTGCGTGATCTGCAGCTGGAGGGCAACCCGCCGGTGAGCCGGCGGCGATCACCGGCTTACCGGCGGGGGTGTCCTTATGGGTTTCGTCAAGCAGCGAGGGGCTGTTCTGCCGGTCGTGGTTGGTAGGGCTGGTGCTCGCGGATGGAACCGGCCAGGTGCGACCGGTCCCATTTCATTCCAAGCCGACACCTCATCCGCCAACCGCTAGCATCTCGCGAGCACGGCCGCGTCACCGAGTTCATCTATTTCGCACCAGATTCAATTAAAGCACGAATCCTACTATTAGCTTCCGCCGCAGCGGCAGAGGAGTCGCGGGCACAGTAAAGCAATTCATTCTGGCCGCTTCTGAAATCCTCACCAAGTACCGTCAGGTAGCTCGCAGCGAATTGCCGCATCTCCCCATCAGGCCATTCCTGTACCGCAGCCATCGCCCTGACTAGGAACGCCTCAGGGTCCGGTATCAATACATGCCGTTTGTCAGCAGGCAGCTTCTGCTTCCGCAGGTCTACTCCAGCACGGAAGCCGCCACCAAGCATCGTCGCGCCTGTTAGATCATTGCCACTTATCTCGTTAACGATTCCCTCATAGGAACCAAACACCGTTAGTTTGTCCAGTCGCCCAGTAAATACGCAGTCTACGAAATCTACGTTGTGACACATCCAACTCTGCGCCGTCACATCCCTGAAGCTGCAATTCTCGAATCGAACATACCCAAGCATCACACCGGAGAAATGAGATCCGTCAAACGAGCAGTCAGAGAAGACGCTCTGCACGCTACCCTCTCCCAGCGCACCGCCCGTTACGCGCAAGTTTTTGAAGGAGCAGTCATCAAACTTACTCGAAGTCACTGACAGCCACTCGAGCTTCCGGCTGCCGAAGTCATATCGCTGGAACCTCTCGCCGCTTATCCAAAGCATCTTATCGTTCACGGATGCATTGTAGCGCAAAGGAGGCGTGATATCGGTCTAACTATCCAATCGCGCCGCTTACAAGGTTGGGCTCTCTGCGGCAAGTTCGCAGAGAGCCCAGGAGCCCAAGAAAGCAATATCGCTAATTAATATTGGACGCGCAGTGCACGGGCGAGGCTCTCACCTGTCGTTGCCTGCCGCCATTTCTCCTGCAAGGCGGAACATCTCTCCCTGCGTAAGGGGAGCGTTGGCGTAGCCCACATAGGCAGCACCTTCATAATCCCTATAGGCTTCATGCTCTCTTTGGGATCGACTTGTATGATTACTCATCTCCCCAGCGGTAGTAATTTCTACGACCGCTCCGCTCTTGTGAAACAAATCGGGACCCCAGGATTCTTTATATACCCACTCGCCAGGGAACCTCTTCATCAGTTTCGCTGCGACCGCCTTATGTAGAGCGCGACCGTACAACATGCGGAACCTGTAGAACTTGCCGTTATTCATCGACCTTAGCAGGCCAGCCCGCTCCTCAGGGTTGAGATGGTTTTCCATGACCTGTTTCGGGTCTTCGTCTAGGACCTCTGTAGTGGCTTGTGCAACATCATTGGCGGCTTTCCATTTTGAATACGGGCCGTCAACCTTAGTTTCGCCTGGGTTTGCGATAAAAACCTGATCCCTCGCCATGGCACTGAGAATGTCGTAGCACCTACTCGGGTATTTCAGGCACGCCTCGGACTCGATGTCCTCTAGGGCATATTCATGTAGCGCCTCGGGCAGATCGTCGATCGTTGCCACTTGATACTTTTTGGCTATCTTAGCTCTGATCTTTTCTAGACCGTTTGCCGTCTTTTCATCAAGTGAAGCCGTCGACTTCTTTCCGCCACTGCCGCCACTGCTGCCACTGCCGTTGCTGCCGCCTGTGTTAAAACCGCTAGTTCCCCAAGCCGGAGCGCCGCTTATCTGCCACCCAGGGATCCGCTCATCCGGCGGGACCTGAAGACCGGACGGATCGCTGAAAGCTACGGGATTGCTCTCCGCGTAGGCATACCCGTTCCATGACTGCTGATCGTCTGGATTAAAAAGCGGATCAACGCTGATGAAACGACCGGTAGCCGGGTCATAATTCCGGGCCCCAATTTGGATGAGTCCCGTGCTGTTGTTGACAGGCTTGTTAAGGAAGCCGCGGTTGTCGGGGTACGCGCCGCCCGCTCCTCGGGTTGCACCGTCCGGGGTGTATTGCCGCCACGTCGGCGCGGACATGGTGGAGTTCAGGTACAGCGTGGGTGTGCCGTTGTGGTCGGCGAGGGCGAAGCTGTAGGTGCTGCCGGTGCGGATGCAGCTGCCGCCGCCAGGCAGCGTGTAATACCGGGTCGCGGTGAGGGCTTTGGTGCTGGTGTTGAGGGCGATCTGTTCGCCGGGCAGGTACAGGGTGGTCTGGCCGGGGTCTTTCTGCAGGAGTAGGCCGCCGTCGGCGTCGTAGACGAAGTTGGTGTTGCCCGCGGTGCTGCCGGTGATGGCGGTGAGCCGTCCGGCGTCATCCCACGTCAGGCTCTGGTTGCCCTTGCCCGCGGCCCGGGTCGCCATGTTGCCGGCGGTGTCATAGGTGTAAGCGGTGTTGACCGTGGTGGTGCCGGTGGTGGCCGCGGTGGAGGTCAGGGTGTGGGGCTGGTTTTTGGCGTTGCCGTTGTAGGTGAAGTTGGTGACGGTGTCGTTGCCGCTGCCGATGGCGTGCTGAGTCTGGGTGGTGCGGTCACCGAGGTCGTTGAAGGTCCAGGTGGTCCAGTAGGCGCTGGAGGCGCCGAGGGCGTCGCCGACCGTGGCTTTGCTGGTACTGGTGGGTTCGGCCGCGCAGCTGTCCGTGGCGGTCCAGGCGGCGCGCAGGCGGCGGAAACCGTCAACGCGGTAGCACTGGGTCTCGGAGGTGGCGGTGCTCCCTTGCCGGGTTTCGACGAGTTTGGTGATGTCACCGATCGGGTCGTACGTGTAGTCCGTGGAGTGGACGGTGGCTGGGGTGCCGGTTTGGCGGCTAACGGTCTGGTTGGTGAGCCGGCCAGTGTGCGCGTCCCAGTTGTTGACGACGTAGCCGTAGGTGGGTGAGGAACCGATGGATTCCTGCTGGACCCGGCTCCAGGCGTCGAACACGGTGATCTTGCCGTAGGCGTTCGTGCCGACGCTGCTGGTCAGAAGGTCATAAGGGGTCGAGTAGCCGTAGGTGACGATTTCCTGGGCCAGGCCGCCGGCGGCTGGGTAGACGTCACGCAGAGGTAGGCCGGTGGTCGTGGTGTAGGCCTTGTTGAAGGTGTAGCTGCCGGCAAGCGTGCCCTCAGCAGTCGGGATGGTGACGGTGACGCCCTTGGATGTGCCGAAGATGGTGAAGCCAAGTTGCTGGGTTTTGTAGGCGTCGTGGTTGGCACCCCAGTAGGCGGTACTCGAGGTGAGCTGGCCGATCGGGTTGGTCATGCCGGTGACGGCGTTGTCGGAGTTGTCGTACACCCAATCGGCGAGCTTGTTCGCGGCGGCTTGGGCTGCGACGGTGGCCGCGTACACGCCGGTTTTGCGGTTGGCCTTGTCGTAGGTGTACGAGATGGTCTTGCCGCGCGAGTCGGTGGCCTGGGTGAGGTTGCCGTTGCCGTCGTAGGTCATGCCGGTTGACGTGCCTGCGTCCGGGTCGGTTTTGCCGGTGACCTGGCCGAGTAGGTTGTAGCTGGTCGTCCAGGTGTTGCCGGCGGTGTCCTTGATGCTGTTCTGCAGGCCTTGGTCGTTGTATCCGAACGTTGAGGAGATCTTCGTGCCGCCGGTAAAGGTGTAGTCACCGGTGAAGGTGTTGCTCGGCGTGGTCAGGGTTGGGACCGTCTTGTAGGTGTCGGTTTTGACCGTGCGTCCGAGCGGATCGGTGTAGCTGGTGCTGACGGTGCCGCCGGTGGCCGGGAAGACGGTGGTGGCGTCGCCGGCGTAGACCGTGGTGGTCGTTTCGCCGGTCTGTACGACGTTGTCTTTGGCCTGTTCCTGTTTCACGGCGCGGCCGAGGCCGTCGTAGGTGAACAGGGTTTGGGTGGCTACCTGCTTACCGAGGTTCGCGGCAGAGACCAGGTTGGTGTCGGGGGTGGTGGTGTCGTCCCACCAGTTGTTGTAGACCGCTTTGGTCCAGCCGCGGCTGTCGTAGAAGGTGTCGGTGACCAGCCGGCCGCCGCGCGGGGTTCCCTGCTGGGTTTGCCGGGGGCGCAGCATGCCGTCGTAGATCAGCGTGGACAGCTGGTACTGCGAGACGTCGTTCAGGATCTGTGTGGTCGCCGACGAGATTCCGGTCTGCGACAGGGTGTAACTGAATAGCCGGTTTGCTGGCAGATCGGTGGTGCGAGAGTTGAGCCACACTGCTTTGGAACGGCCCAGCGCGTCGTACCAAAGGGTGGTGACGACGTTATTTGCGTCGGTGATTGTCAATGGCAGAGAACGCCGCGTGTCCAGGGTGGTGGTGGCCACGGTCTGATTCAGGGCGTTGGTAGTAGTGGTGCTGGTAATGAGGCCGACGGCGTTGGTGGTGTATACATTTGTAGTTTTGTTGCCGTTACCGTCATACGCAGCGATAGTGCGGCCGTAGCTGTCGTACTCGGTCTTGTTAGTCGTCTTGTATGTATAGCCAGTGCTGTTCCAGCCGTTAGCGTGCTGCTCCATGGTGCGCGTGCCGCGAGTCGGAGCGACGGCCTGCGGGAAGGTGGTTGAGAAGGTGGGGTCGTCGTAGAAATACCGCTCGTCGGAAACCACCTGTGCGGGGCGGGTGACGCTGTCCGGGGCGGTAAGGCGGTTAAGGGTGCCGGGCGCTGAAGACGGGCTGCCGGCGGTGTAGCCGCCGCACGCCCTAGACACGACCTCGGTTTCAGCGATTAGACCGGCAATGTTCTTGGTCTTGTTGACCGGAGCGTAGGTGTTCGTAGTACAGGTATCGTACTGCGCATCAACCGGCACCGTGTGGGAGTAGGTTTGTCTCAGCGAACCGAAGGTAAGGCTTGCGATGTCGGCATCGTATGAGTTATCGGTCTGGGTGTACCGGTATGTCGGCGTCCCACCGCTGGCGATTCGCTGACGGCTAAACGTTTCGGCTTTTGAGACCCAGTTCGCGGTCAGCGCAGAAAGGCCAGTCCGGGTCCGGGTCGCGGTAGCGTCAGAAACCCAATACGAAGATATTTCTGACGATTCGACGGGGCCGCCATCGCCACGATAAATGGTGGACTCGAGCGTGGTACCGGCCAACTCGTTGAGATCTTCATGGCTTCCGCCCTGGGAATCAGTTAATGGCAGAGGCGTGGTGTTATTGTTCTTGCTCATACCGCGGTAATAGGTGACCTCAGACAGCGTCTGCTTGTCGTTCGTGAGGTCACCGGTGCGGGTTTGCACCTTGCCGTAACCGCGGAACTGGCCGTAAGTGCGATATTTGGCCTCGACAAGCTCGTTATCGTCGTAGTGCCAGGCGGCACCACCCAGGTAGCTGTAGCTGGTGACCTGAGCAGCGGCGCTGCCGGTCGGATCACTCTGGGTGATCTTGGTGACGACGTATTTGTTGAACCAGTCGGTGATCGGATCGACGTAGCTTGGCGGGGTCCAGCGCACCGGGTAGCACGACGACGTATTCGAGGACGGGGTGATCGTTACCGGGGCGGTGCATGCGTTGGTGCGGCTGTAGTCGGCGGTGATGATCGATCCGGCCTCGGTGGTGATCTGGCTGATGCGCTGCCGGTAGAACGCCGGGAGGCCGTCGGAGACAGTGTCGACCCGGTTCTGCAGCTTGATGCTGTCGAATTTGACGGCGGGCACGGTGATCGCCGAGGAGTTCGGCTGGGCGCTGGTGTCGTTACCGGTGTGGGTGATCGAGTTCAGCCACAGCGTCGGGGAGGTGCTGTCGCCGGTAGCCGGCATGGTGTGCGCCAGCGTCCAGGTGTCGACCGCCTCGTACTTCGAGGTGGCGGTCGAGTACTGCTGGGTGACGACCGAAGCGAGCCGCACGGTGGAGAAGAAGGATGGGCTCCAGACGTTGCAGGTGCCGGTCGAGGTGCAGATCAGGTCGTAAGGGACGTCGGGCCAGTTGGCCTTGTTCGTGGAGTTCAACGGCTGACAGGTGCCGGATACGCAGCGGTCGCCGGTGTTGAACACGACCTGGTTAGGTGCGGTGCCGTAGGCATTGCCGTCGGTGAAGCCGTAGTCGATGTGGTCGACGTAGCTGTCGCGCACGTACGAGGTCTTGGTGGCGCCCTGGTAGCGGGCGTAGGTGTTGGTGTCCTGGTGGTAGTAGTACGCCATCGCGTTGCCGTGTGCGTCGGTGGCGTAGTCGAGGTTCCAGCGGAACGCCATCGTGCACCAGGACTGGTCGAAGGTGGCGTTGTAGCAGGGGTCGCCGGAGTGTGCGGCGTAGACTGGGACGGTGTCGACGGAGTTGGTGCGCGGCTTGCCGGAGGTCCAGCTAGGTAGCTGGTTACGGCCGAACTGGAACACGGCACCGTTGCGCATGGTGACGGTCCAGTAGGAGGTGTCGTAGCTGCCGGAGCCGTTGTTGGACCCGGTGACCTTGGTGATCACCTCACCGTTGTCGTCCTCGGACTTCCAGACCTTCTTGGTAGCGTCCCAGACCAGCGACGACGAGTTACCGTTGAGCGACATCGTCAAAACCGGACCGTTGTAGCACCTATCATCAATTTTCTTCGGCGCCGCGCTGCCCTCCGGGTCGTCGGCGCAGGAGACAAAGCTCTGCTCGATGAACGACTGCGGCGTCGCCCAGCCGTCACCGGCCCAGTCCGCCTGCGCCTGCGTGGAGACGGTCTCGCCGTCTACCGAGGACGAGTTGTAGCCCAGCGCCACTTCGGGAGCCATGCCGGTCGCGGCGGGCGGCACCTTGAACGCGTAGTTATAGGTGAAGGCGCCGGTGCTGCTCCCGGCCGACCAGGTGCCGGTCGGGGACAGGCTGGTCGCGGCGTAAGAGCCACCGGCCGAGCCGCCGTCGCCGCCGGTGGCCGCGGTCGCGGCGAATACAGCGGCGCGCTGCGTGGTCGCGGCTTTCTGTGGGGCCAGGGAGCGGGTGCTGGCGCCGGGAGCGGCCTGCGGTGTCGCCGGAGTGGCAGGCAGATCGACTACGGCGGACACGCTCTGCGATGCCGTGTCGTTGGCCGAGCCGAGGTCGGCGGGCTTGCGGCACGCCGCCACCTGCGGGGTGGTCAGCGCACAGGCGGGCAGCTGGACCAGGTGCAGCCGTGATCCGTAGTTGCCGCCGAAGGCCTGGGCGAAGCCGGCGTAGTCGACGCCGAGACGGACCTTACCGGCGGTCGGTGCCGCGGCGGTCATGACAACGCCATTGATCCCGAGCTTGGTCGCGGTCTGCTGGTCGAGCACCTGCACGTCGACCGCAGCCGGGGAGGCGGCCGCCATTCGAGTCTTAGCCGCGGCGACGGTCTGCGCCCAAACGGCGCTTCCCGCGGCGTGTGACTTGCCAGCGCCGGAGATCGTGATCGCGGCATGGCCGGCCGGCGGCAGCGTGGTCGCGGTCGGCACGAACTTCTGCTCGGCCGGATCGGGCCGGTGCGGCTGCTTGGCCGGCTTCAGCGCGTAGACACCCTTGACGGCACGTCCGGGCTTGACGTCCGGAGCCGGGTTCGTCTTCGCCGCGGGGGCGGTCGAGGGCGCCGCGACAGCCTGGCCCTGCCCGGAGGCCAGTAGCGTCAGAACAAGTCCGGAGGCGACTGCCGCCATCCGCCGGGAACGGTGTCGGCGGTGCAGATACGCCGAAACCTCGGCCGTCGAATAGGCCGAGGGGGAGCCGCCTGAACGGCGCTTATGCAGACCGGTAAACCGCGAGATCACGGCACGAGATTGTGCCGCAACCCGCCCGCTTGATGATCACGCATGAATAACGATCGGCGGAATAAATCTGCGAGCGTGGCGTCGATTGGCGCAGACAGGCAGACACGAGCCGCAAGTGCAGAGATCCGCCAAAGCATACGTAAGCGGCCAACCGGATCATCTCTCAGGTTTTCCTCAGTTTCTCCCCTGAACAGCCATGACGCCGCGGCGAAGAAGTACTTCACGATGATTGCCCGAAGGGCGGATGGACGAGATGGCAACCAGAAACGGGGACTGTTTCGGTAGTGAATACGGACGAAATGGTCGCCCGGTGTGAGCTATTCAACACTGGAATTTGCTGTGGCCTGATCGATCCGTTCGTCGGCTTCTCCTCATATGCGAGCTGCGTTTACAGTTCGGCAGGCCTGTGACGGGTCGCGTTGCCGACGGCGGCGAGATAAGACACCTTTTAGTTGCGAGGAAGAAATCTTCAACATGCGTGTGCTGAATTCACGCCCGCGGTGGCTCGCCGCGGTCACTGGGATGGCGACGCTCGTCGCCACCTCGATGTCGTCGCCTGCGGTCGCGGCGACACCCGACGGTGACGTCGGCTACGTCGGTAACGTCAGCAAGACGACATCCAGCCTGCTGACTACCGACCAAGCTCTCGCGCAAGCGCGGAAGACCGGTACGAAGGTCGAGGTCACCGCTGCCACCACGGCGACCGACCTGCTCACCGCGAATCCTGATGGCACCCTGACCATGACCCGGACGGCCGCACCGATCCGCCAGCGCGTCGGTGGCCAGTGGAAGAATCTCGACGCGACGCTGACCGCCAACCCCGACGGCAGCCTGAGCCCCGCCGTGTCGACGAGCCCGGTCGTGCTCTCCGGCGGTGGCACCAGCCCGCTCGCGAAGCTTTCCGGAGCCGGCCTCGGGTTCGATCTCAGCGTTCCCATGACGCTGCCTAAGCCTACTGTCGCTGGTGACACCGCCACCTACGCCGACGTCCTGCCCGGCGTCAATCTCCAGGCGACGGCGTCGGTGTACGGCGGGTTCTCTGAGGTGTTCGTCGTCCGTGACGCCGCTGCCGCCGCGAATCCGGCGCTGAAAAAGCTCGTCCTGGCCGCCCATCCGAGCGGTATCACGCTGGCCAGCGACGCCGCCAACAACGTCGCCGGCAAGGACGCGGCCGGACGCACCGTGCTGTCGGCTCCCACACCGCTGATGTGGGACTCCACCACGACAGCCGCGACGACCACCACCCAGCGCTCGGCGGTCACGCCGAGCACCACCAGCCGCAACGCCGGGGCGGCCCGGGCGGCGTCCAGCCCGGACGGACCCGGAGCTGCCGCCAACGTGGCGCCGCTGCCGACCACGGCCACGAGCACCGGCATCACGCTGACGCCGGGCAGCATGCTGCAGGACAGCACCACGCACTACCCGCTCTACATCGATCCGGACTTCCAGTGGACGCCGGCCAGCCCGACCTTGTCGGGTTGGGCGACCGTCGCCAAATCCCATGCGGACAGCAACTATTGGAAGGCCACCCCGGACCGCCAGGGCTTCTTGCAGGTGGGGTACTCCGGCGACACCATCGTCTCCCGTACGCTGCTGAACTTCGCGCTGCCCTCGGTGCTCAAAGGCGCGACGATCAACTCGGCAGAGCTCAACATGTCGAACAACTACTCGTACTCGTGCGACGCCAGACCGATCAGTCTGTATGCGCCGACCACCAAGCTCACCTCCGGTAACGCCAAGTGGACCTACTGGGATGGCGTCAACCTCGGGGCAGCCGTGCAGACCCAGAGCTTCGCTCACGGGTATGACACCAGCTGTAAGCCAATCACCGTCGGCTTCGATGTCACCAAGACCATCAACGCCGACGTCAACGGGAGCAATCCGCAGACCCTCCAGACGTTCATGCTCAAAGCCGGTGACGAAACCGACAAGTGGGCCTGGAAGAACTTCCTGCTGTCGACCGTGTCGATGACCGTCACCTACAACCACACGCCGGATGTGCCGACGAAGCTGACAAGCAGCCCCAGCACCGCTTGCAACGCAAGCCCGGCTTCGGCGGTGGGTAACGGTCCGCTCAGCCTGTATGCCTACGTGACCGACCCGGACGCGGCGGCGGGCGGCTCGGCTTCGCTGGGCGCCGGCTTCCAGCTGTACAAGACGCAGTACGCGTCCCTGTTCCCCTCCACCGGCGACGGCGACTCGACCAAGCTGGTCGCATCCACCCCGATGAGCTCGACGGCCAGCAACAAGAACAACGCCGTCCTCAACGTTCCTCAGGACACGCTGAGTAAGGCCGCCGATGTCGACGGCGCCAGCAACAAGCTGATCACTCAGTTCTCGTGGCGGGTTCGGGTAACCGACTTCCCTGCCAGCCCGAGCGACACCAGCCACTATTCGAAGTGGTCGGCCCCTTGCACCTTCCGGTACGACCCGACGCGCACTGGCGCGCCCACCGTCGTCCTCGACACCACCGTCACGGACCCCAGCGTCAACACGTTCCCGCCGGTCCAGGGCAAGAACTCCCGGATCCTCATCACGCCCAATAGCAACGGCACCACGCCCAGCGGCTACCTCATCCAGGTCAACGGCGGCGCGCCTTACAAGGTCACCGCGGACGCGACCGGCGCAGGCAGTGCGCAGATCAAGCCGACGCGGTTCTCCAACGTAGTCACCGTGACCAGCTTGTCGCCCGGTGGCAACATCGGTGACACCGGTTCCCTGCCCGTCACCGCCTACGCGGCGACTCCGGCGCAGCCCGATGACTTCAACGGTGACGACATCGCTGACTTGGTCACCGTCGGCGGCACCAACAACCTCCCGCCGGGTCTGTGGCTTGCCGCCGGCAACAACAACGGTCAGGTCATGCCCGTGGCCGCCAACATCGGCGTCTATGGCACCGGCCAGGCAACCGTCCAAACCCCCAAGTCCTACACCGGCACCCAGGTGATCACCGGCCGGTTCACCGGCTACGGCAGCCAAGACGTGATCTCGTACCACACGCAGAAGGACCCCGCGGTAGACCCGGCCACCGGCACCGGCTCCATCCTCACCGGCAGCGGAGACGGCACCCCGATACAACCGTCCGACTCGAATCAGGGCACCATCTCCGGCCTGCAGGAAATCAGCCCGGACGACTTCAGCTCCATCCAAGGCACCGAGCCCAACCAGGTAGCGACGCTCAACACCGTCGCCGCTGACGGCACGGCGAGTCCTTTCGCGAGCCTGCTGGGTACCAGCAAAGCCGCCGACGGCACCTACCACGTGAACTACTTCGAGAACGTCAACGGCACGTTCGGCAACCCAGTCACCCTTGCCGGCCTGCTAAACCCGGCCGGCGGCACCGACTGGAAAGATTGGACCATGGCCGGCACGCTGACCCACGACCCCACGACGGGGCACGACAGCGCCGACATGTTCCTCTGGAACCGCAGCACCGGCGCTCTCGCGCTGTGGCGCAACGTCCAATACGACAACGGGCCCAAGACCCTGACCGCCACGAAGTACACCCTCAACACTGACGTGTCCAAGTGGGCAACCGTCCCGACCAGCCTGCAAGCCGCCGACATCAACCGCGACGGCACCCCCGACCTGTGGGCGTTGGGCACCGGAGCGACCGTCACTTCGTACCTGGTCACCGGCGTGACCAGCACGACCGGCACTACGGGCGCCGTCGCCAACCAGACGCCCCAGACGCTGGTCACCGGTAACCACGCCTGGCTGCTCAACGACCAAAACAGCGGCAACGTCGACGCCGCAACGGCTAAGGACATCGTCGGCGACCTGGACGCATCCGGGGCCACGGCCGGCGCGGCCGGCGCCACCGACGGGGCCACCTGGGACACGAACGACCTGTTCAGCCCCGACGTCGAGCTCAACGGCCCTGACGCGCACACCAAGACGGGCTACCTGACCACCAAGTCGATGCCCGTCCCGACCAACGCCAGCTTCACCCTCAGCGTCTGGGCCAAACCCACCACCGGCGGCACCGTCCTGTCCCAGGACGGCAAGAACACCGCCGCCTACAAACTGTGGGCCGACCCCAGCGACAAATCCTGGCGCTTCGCCATGAGCCAGGGCGACACCACTACCGCAACGTGGGACTCCGCCACTGCCGGCCCCGCCAGCGCACCGTGGAACGCCTGGTCACAGCTCACCGTCACCTACGACGCCACCACCGGCCTAGGAATCCTCTACGTCAACAGCGTCTACATGGCCAGCTTCACCCACACTGTGAAGTGGACCCCGGCAGACTCCAACACCACGCCGATGCCGATGCGCATCGGCGCCCACCGGTCCGGAACCGGCACCGCCACCGCCGGATACTTCGGCGGCAAGGTCGCCTTCGTCCAGACCTGGAACAGGATGTGGAAGTACCCGGTCGCGGGCAACCACGACTTCAACGGTGACGGCCGCAACGACGTCGTGACGGTCGGTTCCGACGGCAAGATGTGGCTTTACGCCAACCGCAGCACCGGCACCTCCACCTTCGCCGCCCCCGTCTCCATCGGCGTCGGCTGGTCGTCCTACCGCTGGGACATCTCCGACTGGGACCTCGACGGCTACGCCGACCTCCTCGGGTACACCACCGATGGCATCCTCTGGTGGTACCCCAACAACCACGCCTCCGGATTCCGCAGCCGCGTCCAACTCGGTGTCGGCTGGAACGGATTCGTCCACTCCACCGGCAACGCGGACGCCAACATGCATCCGGACCACTTCAGCATCAGGACCACGACCGACCCCTCCGGCAAGGACCCCATCGGCACGCTGTACCACTACCCGAACGGCTGCTGCCGGGTGGTCATCGGCCACGGATGGAGCACGTACCGGATGGTCCCCGGCGACCTCAACAACGACAACCGCGACGACCTGGTCGCCGTCGACTCCAGCGGCAACCTGTTCATCTACCCCAACACCGGCAACCCGGGTGACCAGATGTTCACCGCGGGCCGCACGCAGATCGGCACCGGCTGGGGCTCCTTCAGATACGCCGTCATCGACATCAACGTCGACGGCAAACCCGACATCATCGGCGTCGACGCCAACGGCAACGCCTACCTCTTCCCCGGCACCGGCGCCGGCACCCTCGGCACCAAAACCCAGATCGGCAGCGGCTGGACGACCACCGTCGCCACCACCATCGGATAACACCGGCACCAAGTGGCCCGCCCCGCCAAGGGCGGGCCACACCCGCTTGCCTCCCACACCGCAGCACCTCACCACCGGCGACAGAGCAAAACCGGCAGCCAGCCGTGAGCCTCATTTGTTCACGCGCGTAGGGTGCCGCCACCGCACGCTAGACGAGGAAAGACCATGGCACGACTACGCAAAGGCACCATCGCGGTCGTCATCGGCTCACTCAGCCTGACCGCCACCACACCGGCGCACGCCGACGAACCGGTCCCGGACACCACCCCGCCGGTGATCACCTCCACCGGGCTCACCCCGGGACAACTTGTCGGCGCCTACAAGGGCTTCAAGCCGATCGTGTCCGACAACAGCGGCACCACCCAGATGCAGGTGCTGCTCAACGGCAAACTGAGCATGACGATGCCCGTCAACTGGGACGGCCCTATCCGACTCAATGCCAAAGCGCTGCCCACCGACACCGACCTTGACGTCACCCTGCGCGTCAAGGACCCCGCCGGCAACACGACCGATGCCACTACCCGGGTGCACCTGGACTCCAGCCTGCCGACCGCCACCCCTTCGCCCGCCTACGGCACCGCGATGGAGAGCGGACCGGTCACCATCACGCTGACCGACGTCCCGGACGACGTCACGAAGATTGCAATGCACTTCTACAGCACCGGCCAGGACGTCATCCGCACCGAAGGCCCCTGGACCTTCCAGTGGGACGCCAGCGAGCAATCCGAAATCCCGTACTTCATCCTGACCGACCGGGCCGGCAACACCAACAACGTCATCACCGGATACATCGTCGACAACGACCCCCCGGTCATCGAGCACCTCAGCAACTACATCCCGCAGATCACGCTCAAACCCGGCACCACCACAACGATCGGCGCCTACGCCACCCTGACCGCCGTGGTCAACGACAAGTCGAGACTCAGCCGCACCGAATGGTGGGTCAACGGCGTCCTGCGCGCCACCAACCCCGACGAATTCCGGCTGACCCCAGACATGACCACGGGCACGACAGCCACCATCGAACTCCGCGTCTGGGACGGAGCAGGACACCCTGCCAGCGCGATATTCCCGCTCGCGATCGACCGCGTCGGCCCGAGCATCAGCAACATCACCCCCGACGCCATGGCGCTCGTCCGGGGCACTAGCTTCACCACGACCGTCGTCGCCAGCGACCCCAACGGCGTCGCCGACTTCACCGTGTACAGCGGCAGCGACGCCGCCAGCGGAAATTCCCAGCAGCAGGTGCCGACCGGACGCGACGGCCGACTCACCTACACCTGGCAGGCCACCGACCGCTTCGGCAACGAAACCTCCGCCAGCCGCACCGTCGTCGTCGACAACACCAAACCGGCCCTCGCGTTCGGCGCAGCACCCGCCAACGGCGCCAAACTGACCAAGACCGCCACGATCACCGCCACCGCCAGCGACCACAACCGGATCGCCAAGGTGCAAATGTTGGTCAACGGCAAGATCGTTGCCACCGACACCACCCCCGGCTACCGCTTCGTCCTGAACCCGGCCAAGTACGGCAGGACGTTCACCGTGCAGCTACGCGCCTACGACAAAGCCGGCAACGTCTCCCACAGCAGCACCCGCACCTACCACCGCTGACCGCATGCCGCTGACCGGGCGGGCCGCCCCCCGGCCCGTCCCGTCAGCGCAAGCTGCGCCGTCCTACCTGTCGGCGAACAAAACACCGACCATCCGGGCCTGGGCCGCTCGTAACAAGGTCGAGCTGTGCCTGACGCCGACCAGCGCGTCCTGGGCCAACCCGATCGAGGCGCAGTTCGGGCCGCTACGCATGTTCACCATGGCGAACTCGAACCACCCAAACCACACCGTCCTGGCCCGCAAACTGCAGCAATACCTGCGCTGGCGCAACGCCAACGCCCGCCACCCCGACGTCCTGGCCGCGCAACGCCGCGAACGAGCCCGAGCCCGCAGCGAACGCCAACAACGCTGGGGCCGACCCCGAACCAAGGCCGCCTAACGATCAGACCCGGTGAACGTTCGTGGTCAACGCACTAGCTCAGAACAGATCTCCTGCCGGAGCACTAGACTAGAGCTCTTCCCAAGCCCCCATCTCGGCTGGGGGTACACCTCGACAGAAATCGAGCAATACATTCCGAGCATGGTTTAGGTCGAGAACAAAATCTCCGGCAAAGACGGCCATTTCTCCCTGTACCGGCACCTCCACTAGAGATCCCGGCGGGGCGACTCCGTCACCTTCGAGCAGAAGTACGGTTTCGGGGTCGGTAAAAAGGTGAACTACCGCTTGCCCATCCTGGAAGCCCACAGTCAGAAGGGGGAAATCAGATTCCGCAAGCCCAATCTGCAAATACCCCCCGCCGCGAGTTGCCAACATGTCGAAAAGCTCTAGTGCGTTGACCACGAACGTTCACCGGGTCGATGACACGCCGGATCACTTCCACCGGTAACTGCTGGGAACACCTCACTCTCAACGGCGATGACATTCGTCGTGGAGAGTGAGGTAGCGGGTTGGCCGAGCCGGTCAGGGCACGGCGGTTGACGCAAGAAGAAGGCCGCAAGCTGCAACAACTAGTCCGCAGAGGCAAGCACGATTCGGTCCGGGTGCGCCGGGCGTTGATCATCATGGCGTCCGCGTCCGGGACACCCGTCGCAGCAATCGCGAGCCTGATCGCCGGGCATGAGGACACCGTCCGCGACGTGATCCACTCGTTCAACGAGATCGGCTTACGTGCGCTGGACCCTCAGTGGGCGGGAGGCCGTCCCCGCCGGATCAGTGACGACGATGAAGCGTTCATCGTCGCGACGGCCACGGCCCGCCCGAGCACGCTCGGGCGGCCTTTCACCTGCTGGAGCCTGCGCAAACTCGCCGATTTTCTGGCCACCGACGCCGCTCCTGAAGTCATCATCGGCCGGGAACGGCTGCGACAGATCCTGCGCCGTAACCAGGTCAGCTGGCAGCGGACCCGGACCTGGAAGCAGTCGAAGGACCCGGACTTCGACGCCAAACTCGACCGGATCGAGGAAGTCACCACCCGATTCCCGACCCGCAGCTTTGCGTTCGACCAGTTCGGGCCGTTGTCGATCCGCCCCAACCACGGCCGCGGCTGGGCCCCGCGATCGCATCCGGACCGGCTGCCGGCGACCTACCATCGCACGCACGGCATCCGCTACTTCCACGGCTGCTACAGCCTCGGCGACGACCACCTCTGGGGCGTGAACCGGCGACGCAAAGGCGCAGACCACACCCTGTCCGCGCTGAAGTCCATCCGGAAAGCGCGGCCGGACGGCGCGCCGATCTACGTAATCATGGACAACCTGTCGGCGAACAAAACGCCGACCATCCGGGCCTGGGCCGCTCGTAACAAGGTCGAGCTGTGCCTGACGCCGACCAGCGCGTCCTGGGCCAACCCGATCGAGGCGCAGTTCGGGCCGCTGCGCATGTTCACCATGGCGAACTCGAACCACCCGAACCACACCGTCCTGGCCCGCAAACTGCAGCAATACCTGCGCTGGCGCAACGCCAACGCCCGCCACCCCGACGTCCTGGCCGCGCAACGCCGCGAACGAGCCCGAGTCCGCAGCGAACGCCAACAACGCTGGGGCCGACCCCGAGCCAAGGCCGCCTGACGATCAGACCCGGTGAACGTTCGTGGTCAACGCACTAGATGATCTTGCGCTCCCATTCTGCTCCCACAGTAAGGACCACAACAGCAACGGCTCGTTACCGGAAAACCGGTAACGAGCCGTTGACCTGTTAAAACCTTGGTGGGCGATACTGGGATCGAACCAGTGACCTCTTCCGTGTCAAGGAAGCGCGCTCCCGCTGCGCCAATCGCCCGAGCACAAATGCAAAGCGAGGTGGAGACGGGATTTGAACCCGTGTACACGGCTTTGCAGGCCGTTGCCTCGCCTCTCGGCCACTCCACCGAGCAGGCCGTTCGCGAGGAACCGCAACAGCCTCTCCGAGCGGACGACGGGATTCGAACCCGCGACCCTCACCTTGGCAAGGTGATGCGCTACCAGCTGCGCTACGTCCGCGTTGCCGCCCGGTCTCCCCGGCGACGAGAGAAACATTAGCCGACCCCCCGAACCCCCATCGCAGCGGGGTCGGGCCGAGTGGCCGGGGCGGGCCCGGCCACTCGGGAAAGGGCAGCTCAAAGCTGCCAGGTGTGCCAGATACGGCCTTTTTCGCCGAGCCCGAACACTTCGAGCCGGCCGTCGGCGTTGGCGAGCACGGCCAGGTTGGTCAGGTAGTCACTGTCGGTGTAGAGCTCGCGCCAGCCGCCGATCCAGCCGCCGTCGGGCCGCATCTGCCAGGTGTGCCAGATCCGTCCCTGGCTGTTCACCCCGAAGATTTCGAGGCGGCCGTCGGCGTTGCGGGCGGCGCGCAGTACCCGGAGCCGGTCGGTCCGGCTGTACAGCTCGGCCCAGCCGCCGTTCCAGCCGTTGCTCGGAGCGGTCTGCCAGGTGTGCCAGATCCGGCCCTCGGCGTTGATCCCGAAGACCTCCAGCCGCCCGTCCGCGTTGTTGATCACGTCGAGGGAGACGAGCCGGTCCACCGGGCTGTACAGCTCGCTCCAGCCGTTGACCCAGCCACCGTTGGGCCGCACCTGCCAGGTGTGCCAGATCCGGCCCTCGGCGTTGCTCCCGAAGATCTCCAGGCGGCCGTCGGCGTCCCGGGCCGCGCGGAGGGTGTGCAGGCGGTCGACCGGGCTGTACAGCTCGGCCCAGCCACCGTTCCAGCCGTTGTCGGGCGCGGTCTGCCAGGTGTGCCAGATCCGCCCCTCGGCGTTGATCCCGAAGACCTCCAGCCGCCCGTCCGCGTTGTTGATCACGTCGAGGGAGACGAGCCGGTCGTGCGGGCCGTAGAGCTCGGCCCAGCCGCCGGCCCACCCGTTGCCGGGCGCGGTCTGCCAGGTGTGCCAGATCCGGCCGTCCCGGTTCACCCCGAAGAGCTCCAGCCGGCCGTCCCGGTTGCGGGCCGCGCGCAGCTGGGTGAGCCGGTCGACGTCGCTGTACAGCTCGGCCCATCCGCCGGCCCAGCCGCTGCTGGGCCGGGTCTGCCAGGTGTGCCAGATCCGGTCGTCCTCGTTGACGCCGAAGAGTTCCAGCCGGCCGTCGGCGTTGGCGATCACGTCGAGGGAGCTGAGGTGGTCGCTGTCGCTGTACAGTTCGCTCCAGCCGCCGGCCCAGCCTCCTCCCAGGATCGCCGCGTACATCTGGTGGACGGCGGCCACGTCGCTCGCCGACAGTTTCGTCCGCTGGCCGATCTGCACGTTCGCCTGCAGCGGCACGATGGTGTCCTGACCGTTGGCGCTGAACGCGTTCCGCGGGTAATGCATGATCGAGCCGTAGTCGTAGCCCTCGAGGTCGTCGCCGTCGGTGATGTGCTGGTCGAAGTTGTGTTCCAGGCCGGCCTGGATGTTGGCCCAGTTGATCCGGACGAACATGTCGCGGTCCTCGCGGCTCTGCTCGTGCCACAGACCGACCGCGTGCCCGATCTCGTGGATCGCGTTTCCGGCCGTGCAGCCGGCGCCCAGACTGATCGTCTGCATGCCGTTGCCCTGCATGCCGACGAACGACCAGCAGCCGCCCTGCTCGCTGAACCGGACGTAGTTCGGGTACTGCCCGGCGTTGGCCGCGGTCCGCGCCACGAACCGGATCCGGGTGTTCGCCTCCCAGTGGGCGATCGCGTCGGTCACCCGCCGCTGGTCCGGCAGGGCCGGGTCGATCTCGTACGGGATCAGCGCGTTCGGCCACCGGAACCGGGTGCCGCTGATCGCCACCGCGGAGGCGATGTCGCCGGCCACGGCCTGCTCGCGCGCGTCCGCGAGCTGCCGTTCCAGTTGTTCCACGGTGCCGAGGGCGATGTCCCCCTCGAAGATCGCCAGCCCGTCGATCCGGCTGAACACCACCGGCCGGGGACGGAACGTGACCCCGGAGATCATCGCGGTGCCGCGTTCGCCACCGCGGAACTCGCCCTGGTTACGCCATGGACCCGGCGTCTCCACCTGTGTCATCGCGTACTCCTTCGCCTCATTGCGAATCTGTCAGGTGACGCGACTCATCGGCACGTCGAGGCCGGCCGGGAAGGCGGCGACCGGATACACCCGGGTCGACACGTAGTCACCGGCGGTCACCCCGCCCGACCCGGTGACGTCGACGTGGAACCGCAGCGTGCACCGTCCGGCCGCAGCGGCCGGCACCCTGATCTCGAACGGCACGCCGTCGCGGCCCGGCAACGCCACGGCCTCCTGCACCGCCTCGGCGATCACCACCGCGGGCGCGTCGGCCCGCCCGGCGTCCTCGGCCCGGGTCACCACCCGCGCGGCCCGCACCGGCCGCTCCCCGGCCGGCAGCAGGATCCGCCCCCGCACCACGAACTCACCGCCCACACCGACCACCCCCGACACTGTTCGCGTCACCGTCCAGCCTGGTCCGCTCCCCGCCCGGGGCCACTCCCCCGTCCTCGATCCGACACGCCCGCTCCGGATCCGCTGCCCCCTCCCGGCCGCGCTCCACTTCCCGAGCCGATTGCGGCGGTACGTCGGCAAGCTCCGGCCGCCGCGCGCCGATTCCGCCCGGGTCCGGGCATGCGACGAGGCGCACCCGGAAGGGGCACGCCTCGCGCCGTGTCACCGATGACGGTCCGGGTCAGGTGCCGGTGCCGGTGGTGCCGCCCTGCCCGGTCCGCCCTTGCTGAGTGGTCCCGTTCTGCGCGGTCCCACCCTGCCCGGCGCCGCCCTGCCCAATGCCGCCCTGCCCAGCGCCGCCCTGCCCGATGCCGCCCTGCCCGGTGGTCCCGTCCTGGGTGGTGCCGTTCTGGTCCATCCCGCCGAAGCCGCCGCCTCCACCGGGGAACCCACCGCGCCCGCCCGGCCCGCCCTGCTGAGAACTCGCCGGGGTCGACGATCCGCCGACCGCGGACATGATCCCGGCGGTGATGCCGGAGCTGGCCACCGCGGTGGCCAGGACGGCGGCGATCAGGATCGTCTTCGGGCTGCGCGGCTTCCTCCCCGCCACGGCCACCGGCGCCCACGATCCGGGCGGCGGCACGGCGCCCGGCGGGACGGCCTGCGGGCTCATCGGGATCTCGGCGGCCGGAGTCCCGGCGGACACGGGGCCCGTCACCGGCCCGCCAGCGGACGGAGAGCCGGCGGACGAAGTCCCGGCGGACACGGGGCCCGTCGCCGGCCCGCCAGCGGACGGAGAGCCGGCGGACGAAGTCCCGGCGACCTCCAGGATCTGGCCGGTGCGGGTCCATTCCGGGGCGGTCGGCACGGTCTCGGCGGCCGGCCCCGCGGCTGCCGGAGCGGCGGCCCCGGACCATGGGTCGCGGGCCGGGAGGGTGGTCACCGCACCGGCCGGGAAGAGGTTCGGCGCGGTGGGAAGGTCGGCTTCTTCGTTGCTGCTCATTGCGGCGACTCCTTGGGCTCGTCCGATGAGGAGATCGTCGCCGGCCTGGATGTGAGCGGGCTGTCCGTCCTGTAGGCGGTCCCTGTGGCTTCAGGTCCCGGCGCCCGGCGCGGTGGTCGGCCGATGCCGGCCGGATGCGCCGGGCAGTCTCGGGGACGAGCTGACAGCTCCCCGTTATGCCTGCTTTACGGGTTAATGGGCGATCTTGCGTACCGGAGACCATTGGCGGCCGCACGGGGAATTCCGGGAAATCGCTTGTAGCGTCAAGAAATGCTGAGTGTGGCGGTCGTGCCGTGATGACCGTGCTCCGGCCGGACGGCTCCGATCCCCCGGAGCCCGCTCCGCAGGAGCCCACCCCGACCCGGCTGAGCTCGTGGAACTCGCCCGAGCGTCGCCGCAAGGCGCTGTTCGCCCTGGTCGCGCTCTGGGCCGTGGTGATCACCGCGGTGGTGTTCCTGCGCGGCGGGCCGAAAGCCACCCCGCAGGCCACCGCGCCGCAGCCGAAACCGTCCGCCTCGCCGGGACCGCTCGCGGTCTCCCAGATCTATCAGACGTTGCTGCCGTCCGTGGTGCTGATCCAGACCACCGGCCACGACGCGAAGAAGGCGCTGGAGTCGGCCACCGGCACCGGCGTGGTCGCGAACGCGGACGGCACCGTGATGACCGCCGACCACGTGGTCGACGGCGCCGAGACGATCAAGCTGACCTTCGCCGACGGAACCACCGCCCCGGCCAAGGTGGCGAGGAGCAACCCGAAGCTGGACATCGCCACGCTGACCCCGGCGAAGCTGCCGGACACGCTGGTGCCCGCGGTGCTCGGCGGCGGCGTCGAGGTGGGCGACCCGGTGGTGGCGATCGGCAACCCGCTCGGCCTGGTCGATTCGACGACCAGCGGCGTGGTCTCCGGGCTGGACCGCAGGCTCGACCGGGACGAGCAGGGTGACATCGCCGGGCTGATCCAGTTCGACGCCGCGGTCAACCCGGGCAACTCGGGCGGGCCGCTGGTCGACGACCAGGGTCAGGTGGTCGGGATCGTGGTCTCGCTGGCCAACCCGAGCGGGGCCGGCACCTTCATCGGCATCGGTTTCGCCGTCCCGATCGGCGCCGCGCTCGGCGGTGGCGAGCAGGGCGACGGACGAGCACCACCCCTGTAGAGCGAGGACGGGACAGATGACCGGGAACGACGCCCCGCCGGCCGCCGCCGGAGACATCGAGAAGGTGCTCTACGAGGTCAAGAAGATCATCGTGGGCCAGGACATCCTGCTGGAACGCCTGGTCGTGGCGCTGCTGGCGCGCGGCCACATCCTGGTCGAGGGGGTGCCCGGACTGGCCAAGACCCTCGCCGTGAAATCGCTGGCCGAGGCGATCGGCGGGGAGTTCCACCGGGTGCAGTTCACCCCCGACCTGGTGCCCGCGGACATCGTCGGCACCCGGGTGTACCACCAGCCCAGCGGCGAGTTCAAGGTGCAGCTCGGCCCGGTCTTCACCAACCTGCTGCTGGCCGACGAGATCAACCGGGCGCCGGCGAAGGTGCAGAGCGCGCTGCTGGAGACGATGCAGGAGCGCCAGGTCACGATCGGCCGCCAGACGCACCGACTGCCGAACCCGTTCCTGGTGATGGCCACCCAGAACCCGATCGAGAACGAGGGCGTCTATCCACTGCCGGAGGCGCAGGTCGACCGGTTCATGATGAAGGTGGTGATCGGCTACCCGACCGCCACCGAGGAGTTCGTGGTGGTCGAGCGGGCCCTGGCCCCGGCCGCGGTGCTCCAGCGGATCATCGACCCGGACACCCTGGTCACCCTGCAGCAGGCCGCCGACCAGGTCTACGTCGACCCGTCGCTGATCGAGTTCGCGGTGCAGCTGGCCACCGCGTCGCGCGACCCGGCCACGGTCGGTTTGACGGACCTCTCGCGGTACGTGACCTTCGGTGCGAGTCCGCGCGCGTCGATCAGTCTGGTGCTGGCGGCGCGGGCCCTCGCGTACCTCCGGGGCCGTGACTATGTTGTCCCGGAGGACCTCTCCGATCTCGCCCTGGACGTGCTGCGACACCGGATGGTGCTCTCCTACGAGGCCCTCTCCGACGATGTCACCCCCGACGTGATCCTCGCCAAGATCCTGGCGAACCTGCCGTTCCCGGAGCCCGCCGGCCGGGGCCGCTGACCCATGACCAGCCCACCCGACCGGCTGCTGCGGCGCCTGGAGTGGCAGCTCGGCCGTCGCCTCGACGGGCGACTGCAGGGCGCGTACCGCACGGTGTGGCACGGCGGCGGGCTCGACTTCACCGACCTGCGCGCCTACACGCCGGAGGACGACGTCCGGCACATCGACTGGAACGTGACCGCCCGGCTGGACGACCCGCACGTCCGGCAGTACACCGAGGATCGCGAGCTGACCGCCTGGCTGGTGATCGACAAGTCGGCGTCGATGCGCTTCGGCGGTTACGAGGGGAAGGAGTCGGCGGCGACCGAACTCGCGGTGAGCCTGGCCCGGGTGGTGTCCCGGGGCGGCAACCGGGTCGGCGCGATCCTGTTCGACAACGCCGCGCAGCGGGTGATCCCGCCGCGCGCCGGCCGCGACCAGGTCCTGCGGATCGCCCACGAGCTGCTCAAACCGCCGGCCACGGCAGAACCGAAACGGTTCCGCAGGGCCACGGAGCCGCCCGCCGCCGGCACCGACCTGGCCGCGATGCTGCGGCTGGCCGCGACCACCACCGCCCGACGCCGCTGCCTGATCTTCGTGATGAGCGACTTCATCGGCGCGCCCGGCTGGCACCGCCCGCTCGGTCAGCTCACCCACCGGCACGAGGTGGTGGTGATCCGGGTCGTCGACCCGGCCGAACTCGTCCTGCCCGACCTGGGTGTGATCCTGGTCGAGGACGCCGAGACCGGCGAGCAGCTGCTGGTCGACACCGGCGACCCGGTGCTGCGCGGGCGGCTGGCCGATCAGGTGCGCGCCCGCGAGGCCGGACTCGCCGACGTGATGCGCCGGGCCGGGGTGGCGAATCACCGGATCACCACGGACCAGGACCTGATGGCGGCGCTGGTCCATCTGGTGCAGGCGTCGGGAAGGGGGCGGCGGTGAGCTTTCGGTACCCGTACCTGCTCATCGTGGCGGTCCTGCTCACCATCGGTGCCGTCGTCTTCTACGTCGGTCTGCAGAGACGCCGCGCAGCGGCGTTGAAGGCGTCCGGTTTCGGTGCGCTGATCGGCGGCGGCTTGAGACGTCACCTGCCGTACGCGTTGTTCCTCGCCGCCCTGCCCATCCTGCTCGTCGGCCTGGCCCGGCCGCAGGCGCGGGTGTCGGTGCCGCGGGTGTCCGGGACCGTGCTGCTCACCTTCGACATCTCCAACAGCATGGCCGCCACCGACGTCAGCCCCACCCGGCTGGCCGCCGCGCAGGCCGCCGCCACCGAGTTCGTCGAGGCCCAGCCGGACACGGTCGACGTCGGCGTGCTCGTCTTCGGCGACACCGCGCTGCTCACCCAGGCGCCGACCGGCGACCACCCGGCCGCGGAAGCCGCCATCGCCCGGGTCAGACCCGGCGGCGGCACGTCGCTGGGCCAGGCCATCCTGGTCGGCCTGGGCACCATCACCGGCAAACCGGTCAGCCTGCCCAAGGACGGCGGGACGGCGGACACCAGGACGCTCGGCTACTGGCCGTCGGCCACCATGGTGATCTTCTCGGACGGCGAGAACACCGGCGGCCCGGACGTCGAAGCCGCCGCCGAGATGGCCGCCGCGGCCGGGGTGCGGATTCAGACGGTGGGCGTGGGCACCGCCCGGGGCGCCACCGTCGAGGTCGACGGCTACCACCTGAACACCGCCCTGGATGAGCGCACGCTGACCGCGGTCGCCCAGGTCACCGGTGGCGCCTATCACGCGGCCGGGGACGCCGACACGCTGAACCGGGCCACGTCGTCGATCGACCTGCGGCTGACCACGAGGAAGGAGCCGCTGGAGCTGACCGCCCCGTTCGCCGGGGCCGCGTTGCTGCTGCTGGCGCTCGGTGGGCTGCTCGGCACCCGCTGGCACGGAAGGATCATCTGATGTCTTTCCACTGGCCGTGGGCGCTGGCCGCACTGCTGGTCGTCCCGCTGCTACTCGTCGCCCGCTGGTGGCTGAACCGCCGCCGCAGACGCACCGCGGTCACGGTGTCCAGCGTCGCCCTGATCCGCGCCGCCCTCCCCGGCCGCTCCGACTGGCACCGCCGCATCCCGGTCGTCCTGTTCCTGGCCGGCCTGCTCGCCCTGGCCGGCGGCGTGGCCCGCCCGCAGGCGCGGGTCCCGGTGGAGTCCGACAACACGTCGATCCTGCTGGCCATCGACGTCTCCGGGTCGATGTGCAGCACGGACGTCACCCCGAACCGCCTGTCCGCCGCCGTCGACTCGGCCCGCCGATTCGTCACCTCGCAGAGCGACGGCACCAGAATCGGTCTGGTCGCCTTCTCCGGCATCGCCGGCCTGCTGGTCGCCCCCACCACCGACAGGGACGAACTGCTCGACGCCATCGACACCCTGAAAACGGCCCGCGGCACGGCGATCGGCCAGGCCATCCTCACGTCGATCGACGCCATCGCCGAGATGAACCCGGCCGTCCCGGCCACCGGCGCCGATCTGGGCGACACCATTGCCCGCGGCGACTACGAGTCGGACACCATCGTGGTGCTCACCGACGGTTCGAACACCACCGGCGTCGACCCGGTCACCGCCGCCCGGGAGGCCGCGGCCCGCCGGGTCCGGATCTTCACCATCGGTTTCGGAACGACCAGGCCGTCGCCGATGGTGTGCACGGCCGACCAGGTCAGCGGCGACTCGTTTCCGGGCGGCGGCGGTCTCCCGGGCGGTGGCGGCTTCGGCGGCGGCCACGGCCGGGTCCAGGAGATCGACGAGGACGCCCTGAACCAGGTGGCCGACCTGACCGGTGGCCGCTACTTCAAGGCCCAGGACGCCGACGAGCTCAACGGCGTCCTGCACGATCTGCCGAAGGAGATCGGCCTGCACCGGGCCGACGTCGACATCAGCTTCTGGTTCGTCCTGGTCGGCGCCGTCCTCGTCGTCACCGGCCTGGCGCTGTCGCTGTGGTGGAGCCGCCCCCGCGCCAAGATCCACCTGAAGGGCTGAGTGGCCCGGACGATCAACTGGCGGCGATCCGGTCGAACGGATGGCCCCCTCGCATCCGTATCCATGCGAGATTGGCCCGCGTGTTCGAGGAGGCCCCGTTGATGGAAGAAGCTTTTCTGGCGTACACCGCCGGCCACGCCGACGGCTCGGCGGGACGCCGCGACGCCCAACTGGCAGACGATCCGGAAACCGGGTCCGATTACCGCATCGGCGTCGTGGACGGCAACGTAGCCGCCTTCCAGGCCGAGCTCCTGGCCGAAGTCCGCCGCCTCCTCGGCGAGGCCCACTGAGCCCACCCCTCCCGCAGCGGCGCCACCCTCCCCGGGCAGCGCCGCTGCGCTGTCCCCGGCGCTTGCCGCCCAGCGCTCAACCCGGATCGTCCGCAGACCGCGGGACGGCGTCCCGCAGCCGCCACGAATCCTGCTTCCCGGTAGACAGGCGGGCGCTCCGGGAGGGTGCGCCCGCTGTCGGGTCGGTTACGCCCCGCTGACCTCGGCGAGGTAGGCCGCCGCCTTCTCCGGGTCCACGAACCAGTTCAGGAAGTCGTTCGGGTCGTTGAAGCCGGCCGCGAACCGACGGGCGATCGTCTCACTCCCGGTAGCCGCCCCCAGCAGTTGCTGCACGTGCGGCGGCAGGGGCTGCAGCATCGCGTTGGTCCAGCCGGTGACCGCCGCCCCGTGCGCCCCCCAGAAGCTTTCGAAGGTCGCGTTCATCCAGGCTTCGTCGAATGCCTCGTCGCCCCGGGCCAGGATCGCCTGCAGGTAGTGGTGGGCCGCTTTGGCCGCGGTGTTGCTGCCCTGCCCGGTGATCGGATCGTTGGCGATGACGACGTCGGCCAGCCCAAGGGCCACCCCGCCGCCCGGCAGGTGGCCGACCGGCCGGCGCACCGTGGGCGTGTACCGCCCGTGCAGAGTGGCTTTGGCGTCGGTGAGCTCGACCTTCTCCGCGCGGGCGTGCAGCCAGGGCAGGTGTTCGCGGGCCAGTTCCAGGGTGATGGCCAAATGCTGGTCGGGGGCCATCCGGCCGGGGTGGCCGGCCCAGCGGTCGAGGGGGCCGCCGGGGATCGCCTCCCAGAAGAGGATGTCGCACGGGCCGGTGTGGGTGAGGGCCGGGATGACGAACAGTTCGCCGAGGCCGGGCAGGGCGTGGAAGCCGACGTGCGGGTCGGGCCAGGCCGGGTCCGGTTCGAGACCGTGGACGTAGGCGACGGCCAGACCGCGCTGGGGGGTGGAATACGGGGAGCGCTCCGGGTCACGGTCGAACATGGCGACCAGGTCGCCCTTGCCGGCGGCGACCACGGTCAGGTCGTAGCGGCCGAGCTGGGTGATCGCGTCCAGGTCCTGGGTGGTGACCGCGTTGTAGATCACCTCGACGCCGCGCTCCTCGGCATCCTGCAGCCAGCGGGACATCTTGATCCGCTGGTCGGTGGACTGGGCCGGGCGCTCCAGCGGGGCGTTGAAGGCCAGGGCGAGTCGGCCGCGTTCGACCGACAGCTGCGGGCGCAGGCCGTGGATGGGTGGGGTGACGTGCTCCCAGTGGTTGAGGTCGTACGCCCGTTCGGTGCCGAGGGCGAGGTCGAACATGGCCTGGGTGGAGGTGGGCCAGCCGGTGCGGATCTCGTCGGGGGTGCGGGCCGACATGAGGGTGACCTCGTAGCCTTCGGCGTGCAGGCTGAGGGCGAGTTGGAGTCCGGCCTGGCCGGCTCCGACGATCAGAATCTTGCGCATGGGGGGATGCCTCCTGTTACTGACGGGCTTTCTCCGTCGCGTGGTTCACCACGGCCAGCAGTGCCTGCGCGACGTTGCGGGAGCCGCGGACGTCCGCGGCGATCAGCGGGATGTGCGGGGGCAGCGTGAGCGCCTCCCGGACCTCGGCCAGGTCGTGGGTCTGCACCCCGTGGAAGAGGTTGACGCAGACGATCCATGGCACCGCGGCGTCGTTCTCGAAGTAGTTGACCGCGGCGAACGAGTTCTCCAGATGGTTGGTGTCGACCAGGACCAGGGCGCCGACCGCGCCCCGGACCAGGTCGTCCCACATCGGCCAGAACCGGGGCTGGCCCGGTGTGCCGAACAGATACAGCACAAGAGAATCGTCGACCGTGACGCGGCCGAAGTCCATGGCGACCGTGGTGGTGACCTTGTCGATACCGGGATCGAGGTGGTCGATCTGGGCGGCGGCCGCGGTCATCCACGACTCGGTGCGGATCGCCGGGATCTCCGAGATCGCCTCGACCGCGGTGGTCTTGCCGACGCCGAACCCACCGGCGATAACGATCTTGGCAGAGTGCATCTCAGGTGAGGCGGAGGAGGCCTGCACGAAGTCTCTCCAGGAGTGCTAGATCTTGCGAGGGGCGAGCGTCGTGCACCACCAGCTGATCGATTTTGAGCAGATCGCTGATCAGCAGCCGGGTCAGGCCCAGCGGCAGCCCGCAGGATGCCGACAGCTCGGCCACCGAGGATGTCCGGCGGGCCTGCTCGTAGAGGGACCGGGAGGCCGGGGTGAGGCTGGCGGCCAGCACCGGGTCGTACCGGTTTCCGGTCGACACCAGGGTGTGCATCAACAGGGGGCTGCGGCTGCCGGTGCGGCCCCGCGCGGTCATGTACGGGCGCACCTTCCAGTGCAGTCCCGGCCTTCGGCCCATGGTGGCCTCCGCTCAGCGAACCGGTGCGGGCAGGGTGCGCTGGTGCAGCGCGTGACGGGTCTCCGGAGTCAGGGCGTGCCCGACCGCTTGGCTGAAGGTGGTCATGGCGTACCCGAGATGTCCGATCTGGGTTTGCGGTTGGGCCGCGACCAGCAGCGCCGCGACGAACTCGCCGGCCGGGTCGTCGATCCGCAGGAACGCCAGGTGGCCGTGCGGGTAGCGGATGCTCAGGTTCTCCGGGGCGCCGAGCTGCAGCAGGCCGCCGAGCTGGCCGGTGATGCCGAGGAATCCGGCGGCGAGCGCGGCGACGCTCTCCGCGTGCTCCCGGCTCAGGTGCCCGGACGAGGCCAGTTGCAGGCCGTCGGCGGAGACCAGGACGACCGCGGTGATCGTCGGTACCTCGCGGACGAGCTGGCCGATCAGCCAGGAGACGTCCGGTTGCTGGGTGTCAGTCATTGCGGTCCTTCAGCTTCCATGATGCCTGGGGGGCTTTCCTGCTGGGCGCGGGCGGCGTCGACGCCGGCGTTGAACGCGGCGGCGTCGTCGTGCCAGGTGGTCTCGTGGGTGGCGGTGGAGGCCGGGGGCGGCGGCGGCAGGGTCGCGCCGTTGGCCCGGACGCTGGCCGGCACCCGGCGCGGCATCGGTTTCGGCATCGCCGGGAGCACCATGGTGACGTCGTTCCGGTGGTTCCGGCCGTTCGGCGCCGGCTGTGGCTTCTCGGCCGGCGACTCGTCCGGGGCGACCCGGGGGGACTCGCAGAGCAGGTCGGCGCCGATCAGCAGCATCGCGACGGTGCCGCGCGGCTGGCGGGGCACCAGGCGCACGCGCAGCGAACCGTGGCGGTGGGTGAGCACCGCGGCGACGGCCAGCCCCAGGTGGGCCGGCTGCAGCTCGCCGTCGCCGGGGCCGTCGGTCAGCAGTCTCTCGATCCACGGCAGGTGCGCCGGGTTCAGCCCGATGCCGGTGTCCTCGACCCGGATCACCACGTCGCCGTCGCCGGTCAGGTGCGCGGCGATGGTGACCGGTTCGGTCGGCGGCGAGTACCGGTCAGCGTTGTCGATCAGCTCGGTGAGGATCCGGATCACGTCGTCGGCGGCGGTCGCGGTGACCGCCAGGTCGGCGATCGGGCCGAAGTGCAGCCGCTCGTAGTGCTCGACCGCGGCCCCGGCCGCGTGCGTCACGTCGTGCAGCGAGGTCACCTGCTGATCAGGGTCGTCGAGCGGCTCGCCGGTGAGCACCCGCAAATTCTCGGCGAGTCGCCGCACCCGGGTCACCGAGTGGTCGATCCGGAACAGGATCTGGCGGCGTTCGGCGTCCTGCTCGCGGAATTCGGCTTCCCCGATGTGATGAACGGCTTCCCACGTAAGGGTGAGCAGCCGGAGCGCGAACTCCCCGGCGATCGGGCGCCACGGGTCCGTCCTGTCCGCGGCGCGCACCACCGGCTCGGGCTGCGTCGCCGGCGGCGCCGGGGTCTCCGGAGCGGCGTGCCTGCCGGGTCCGCCCTGCTCCACCCGCCGCCGCCGCAACCAGCCCCTCCAGCGACCCGGCTCGGCCATCGATTGCTCCCCCATCAGACCTCTGTCGTATCGAAACGGCAGAAGATCACCGGCTACGAGGTCTGTACCGTACCCGGCCGATTGTCCCCCTGGCTATCGGGTGACAGGCGACGGTCATCGATCTAGTGAACAGGAAAGCGCCCTGTTGGAACCGGCGATGCCGCCCACTCCATCATGGACCCTGACCGATGCCGATCACGCCGGGCGCCACAGCGCGACGATGTCGTCATAGCTGGTCACCAGGGCGCCGGCGATCAGCCCGGCCAGGGCCGCGACGACGCCGCCGGCCAGGGTCGCCGGCCGCGCCGCGACGAACATCGCGGTCAGGGCTGCGAGATCGACACCGAGGAGCAGCAGATTGCGTACGACGTGGGCACCGCCCAGTGGTGTGCTGGACGCGCCGAAACAGCGGCACGGGGCACGGTTGCCGCCGCGCAGGCTGACCGCGATCGCCGCCGTGAACACCGCCAGCAGTCCACCGGCCAGAGCGAACCCGGGCACCCCGGTCCACCGGGCCGGCACCGCGAGCAGCACCACGACCACCGCCTCCGCCCCGGCCGCGGCGCCCGCCGCGGCCGGCACCCATCGGTCCGGCAGCACGCCCATCCGCCGCAGCGACCGGACGTGTTCCCGGTACGCGGCGCCGGAGCGCACCTTGCCGGCCACGGCGACCGCGAACACCGTGCCGATCAGCAGCCGGGCGGCGATCTCAAGGCACGGCACGATCGGGCACTCCCGTTCCGGTGGACAGCCGGCGGATCGCGACGCCGAGCACGTCGGCCTCCGCGACGTAGCCGAAGTGGCGTGAGTCGATGCTGTGCGGGTTGTCGCCGCGGACCAGCAGCCGGCCGGGCGGCACGACGGCGTCCGGGACGACGCCGGCCAGCGCCTGCGGCACCGGCTGGCCGGCCGTCGCGACGACCCGTTTGACCAGCCAGTCGACGTCGGCCGCGGCCGGGCCGGCGAGATCCGGGCGGCGGAAGACGACCGGGCGGCCGGTCCGGGCCCGGCCGCGCCGGACCAGGATCCGGTCGCCGTCGGCGTACGCCGGGTTCATGCTGTGCCCCCGCACCTCGACCACCCGCAACCCGGCCCGGGCCGCGGCCGCCACCGCGAGCGGCACGGCGAGCACCGCGAGCCACCACATGTCAGCCTCCCGCGGGCACGTAGCCGGCCGACTGTTTGCGGAACAGCCGGGCGTACTCGCCGCCGGCGGCGAGCAGCGTGTCGTGGTCGCCCCGCTCGGTGATCCGGCCGCCGGAGAGCACCACGATCTCGTCGGCGTGGCGCAGCGTGCCGAGCCGGTGCGAGACCAGCAGCGTGGTGCGGTCGCCGGCGTGGGCGCGCAGCGCCGCCTGGATCTCGGCGTCGGCGTCGGCGTCCAGGCCGGCGTTCGGCTCGTCCAGGATGACCAGATCGCAGTCCTCGCGCATCAGCGCCCGGGCGACCGCGAGCCGCTGCCACTGGCCGCCGGAGAGGTTGACCCCCTCGTCGGCGTCGTCACCGTCCAGGAAGATCCGGCTGATCAGCGTGTCGTAGCCCTTCGGCAGCGCCTCGACGGCCGCGTCGATCCCGGCGGCCCGGGCCGCTGCCCGGATCGCCGGGCGGTCGTCGAGCCGATCGACGTCACCCACTCCGATGTTCTCGGCGGCGGTCAGGTCGTACCGGACGAAATCCTGGAACGCCGCGCCGAGCCGCCGCCGCAAGCCGGCGATCCGCAGGTCGCGCAGGTCGGTGCCGTCCCAGCGGACCGTGCCCCGCTGCGGATCGTAGAACCGGCAGAGCAGCTTGACCAGCGTGCTCTTGCCGGCGCCGTTGAGCCCGACCAGCCCGACCGTGGCGCCGCGCGGGATCCGCAGCGTCACCCCGCGCAGGATCCACGGACCGTCCTCGTCGTAGCGGAACCAGACGTCGTCCAGGGTGACCGCGTCGGTCAGCGGGGCGACCGGGCGGTCTCCGTCGGCCAGGTCCGGGGCCGCGCCCACCACCTCGGCGTAGTGGTGGAACAGGGCCAGGTTGCGGGTGGCCATGCCGATCTGGGAGAGGACCGAGGTGAGCGCGCCCTGCACGCCGATCGCGGCGGCGGTGAACAGGCTGAACCCGCCGACGCTGAGCCGGCCGGCGGCCACCTCGCGGATCATCACCAGCGTGCCGGCCAGCGCGACGACCGCCCCGGCCAGGCTCAACAGGGTCTCGGCGCCGGCTGCCCGCCGCCGGTCGGCGAGCTCCGCGCCGGACGTCTCGCGCAGCGACGCGGCGAACCGACCGGCGAAGAGCCGGCCCAACCCGAACAGCCGCACCTCCCGGGCGGCGACCGCCTCGGTCATCAGCATCCGGTAGGAGAGCTGCCGGCGGATGCGGGCCACGGTGGACTCGCTGACCCCGGCGGCGCGGCGGCCGATCCGGCGGTACGTGGCGAAGGCGGGCACCGCGGCCAGGGCGAGCAGGAGCAGCATCGGTGGCCACACGGTCAGCAGCACACCCGCGTATCCGGCGATGGTCAGAACGCCCCGCAGGGTACCGGAGAGCATCGTGGTGACGCTCTCCGGAGCCTGCTGCGCGCCGGTGCCGGCCAGCTCCAGCCGGTCCCGGAAGGCCGGATCCTCGAAGCGGCGGACGCCGTGGAAGCCGTTGACCGCCGCGAACAGCCGCTCCTGGATCCGCGCGTTGGTCTCCCGCTGCAGGTACGCCCCGGCCAAAGTGCCGAGCTGCGCCAGCCCGGCGAACACCGCGCCGGCCAGCGCGGCGGCCACCGCGAACACGGTGGCCCGGCCGGTGGCGGCGGCCGGCCCGCGGGTCAGCTCGTCGATCAGCTCCTTGCCGAACCAGGCGGTCGTCGCGGGCAGCACACTGGCGACCGCGGACAGCCCGATCACCGCGACCGTGGCCGGCCGGCTCGCGGCCCAGCTGAGCCGCAGGCAGATCGCCGCGGCCCGGGAGAAGCCGGAGCCCGCCATCACGCTCCGGCCGCGGAGCGGACCAGCACGCTCAGCCTGCGGTCGGCGGCGACCACCCGGCCCGCGGCGACGTGCACCACCGTCGGATAGCCCCGGATGCCGCCGAACGCGGCGGTCACCGGTCCGTCCGGGTCGATCACCGCGACCCGGCCCAGCGGGCGCACCAGCGCGGCCAGCTCCCGGGTGGGCGCCAGCGCGGCGTCGCCGGCCACCAGGACGAAGGTACGCGCCGGGTCGAAGCCGGCGTCCGGCACCGCGTCCAGCAGCTCGTGGCAGGGCGCGCAGCCGGGCATCACGAACAGCACGACGGCCGGCTCGGCGAGGTCCTCCTCCGACAGTGCGTCCGGGGTGGTCGTGCGGAACGCGCCGATCCGGTGACCGGGCTCGGGCAGCGCCAGCGCGGCCGGCGCGTGCGCGGCCTCGTGCGCGCGCAGGCGCCGCATGACCGCGGTGAGCAGGAACAGGTTGAGCACGGTGACGGCGCCGACCAGGGCCAGCGCGACCGCGACGGTGATGCTCATAGACGTCCCCTCACGTCCGGGCGGGCGGCGGATCCGGGCCCGCCGCCCGTCGATCACACGATCAGTCGCAGGTGCCGACGTAGGTGACGGTGGTGACGCACTGGCCGTTGCACTGCACCCGGCCCGGGTCGTGCTTGTAGAGCCGGCCCAGGTGACAGACGTAGGTGATGGATCCGCAGCTCTGGCCGTGGTCCGGGACGCAGGCCCCGGCGACCTCGGTCCGCAGGACGCGGGCCAGCAGGCGGTCTCCCGCCTTGATCAAGAAGTTGCTCATGTCAGCTCCCCTCAGCTGTCCGAGCGCGCATGCACACGAGGGCATCCGCCACTCGACGGGACGGCGGTCGTCCCACATCGAGGGACAGTAATGAGATCGCCACGCGCCCTCTACCCCGTCCGGCCGCCGCCCGCGCGATCATGAAGGCTGATCTGCAATAACTCCGCAAAGATTCATCGCGGTCGGTCGCATCCCGCCCACGATCGCCGGAGACCCGCCGCGATCCCGCGGAGAACGGGGTCGCCGCGACCCCGCGGAAAACGGGGTGAAGTGATCGCCGCCCGGATGGACATGAGGGGGTGTGAACCGATCCAATGCCCCGATGGTGGCCGAGCGGCGAGCGGAAACCCCGCGGGACGACGAGGCCACCTTCCGAGCCCTGTTCGAGGCGACCTACGACGACCTGCTCTGCTTCGTCGAACGCCGCACCCACCAGCTGGCCGCCGAGGACGTCGTCGCGGAGGTCTTCCTCACCGCCTGGCGCCGCCTCGACGACATCCCCGGTGACCTGGATCCGGCCCGTGCCTGGCTGTTCACGGTGGCTCACCATGTGCTGCGCAACCGGCGGCGCAGCGATCACCGGCAGCACGCGCTGGCCCTGCGCATCCTGCGCGAACCCGGCGGACCGGACCCGGTCGCCGAGGCGGTGGACATCGCCGGCCGCGTCGACCTCAACCGCGCCTGGGAGCAGCTCAGCCAGGACGACCAGCAGGTCATCGCGCTGATCGCGCTGGACGGCCTGACCGGGCCGCAGGCCGCCCGGGTGCTGGGCATCTCGACCACCGCTTTCAGCCTGCGGCTCATGCGTGCCCGCCGCCGCCTGCGTAGGCACTACACCGGGGTCGCGGCCGCCGCCGCCCCCACCAGCGACTCAGGAGTGAACCGATGAACAGCAACGACCACCGAGACCTCGACGTGCGGCTGCGGGCCGCGGCCGAACCCGTGGGCCGGGGCCGCGTGCACCACCCGTCCGCCCAGGACCTGCTGGACCGCATCGTCCGCTCGCCGCGCACCGGCGGGGCGCCGGTCACCGCCCCGCGCCGGGCGGTACGCCACACCGGCCGCTGGGCGGTGGCCGGTCTCGCCGCCGCGGCCGTGTCCGCCGCGGTCCTGGTGATCCCCGGTCTCAGCGGTGACCAGGCGGCGTACGCGTCGTGGACCGGGACCCCCGCCGCCCTGGGCGCCGGCGACACCCAGGCGCTCAGCCGGGACTGCATGACGCAGAAGCTGACCCCCGACTGGGGCTACACCCAGGCGCAGCTCGACCATGCCCGCAAGGTTCTCGGCGAAGCCCGCGGCGCGTACCGGTACGTCGCCATCGCGACACAGCAGTGGACCGCCACCTGCTTCCGCGACAAGGCCGGGACCGTGTACTGGGGCAGCTCGTTCGAGTCGCCGGTCAGCGACGGGCAGCTGGGCGCCAAGGGCGTCGAACTGCAGGCCTGGGGCCAGCTCAAGACCGACGAGGGGTACGCGCGGCTGATGTCCGGGCACCTCGGCACCGACGTCACCGGGGTGGCGGTCACCACGCCGGACGGCCGGAAGGTCGAGGCCACGGTCGACGACCACTACTTCCTCGCCTGGTACCCGGAGAAAGCCGGCGAGACCCGGCCGACCACGATCACCCTGCGCCTCAGGGACGGCAGCGCGGTCCCGAACCTGTCCGCCTCGGACCTCTACGACGCCCCGAAACTCAACTGATCGCCGGCTGACGAGGAGCCGCCTGTCCCACCGGTCAGGCGGCTCCCGGCGGGGAATGTCGATCCCGGTTGATACCATCCGGCGCGGATGACGCGAGCCGGACACCGGCCGCCTGAAAGATGTCGGGTAGGTCCGGAATGTCGATGGCAGACAAGATACGCGGCGAATTTATCGACATCGTCGAGTGGCTGGACGACAGCCGCGACACGATCGTCTGGCGATTCCCGCGGTACCACAACGAGATCAAGATGAATGCCCGCCTCGTGGTCCGCGAATCGCAGGTGGCGGTCCTGGTGAACGAGGGCACCATCGCGGACGCCTTCGGCCCCGGCACGCACACTCTCACCACCCAGAACCTCCCCGTGCTGTCCACCCTCAAGGGTTGGCGGTACGGATTCGAGTCGCCGTTCAAGGCCGAGGTGTACTTCGTCAACACCCGGCAGTTCACCGACCTGAAGTGGGGCACCCAGAACCCGGTGATCGTCCGGGACCCCGAATTCGGCATGGTGCGGCTGCGGGCCCACGGTGCGTACGCGCTGCGCATCACCGACCCGCGGCTGTTGCTCACCGAACTGGTGGGCACCGATCCGGAGTTCCGCACCGAAGAGGTCGCCGGGTATCTCCAGCAGATGATCGTGAGCCGGTTGACGTCCGCTCTCGCCGCCGCGAACGTGTCCCTGCTCGACATGGCGGCCCAGCAGGAGGCGATCGGCGCGCAACTCACCGAGGCGCTCGCCGGGCAGGTCGCCCCGATGGGACTGCGGATCCCGGCGGTGATCGTCCGGAACATCTCGGTGCCGCCCGAGGTGGAGCAGGCCCTGGACCGGCGTACCCAGATGGGCATCATCGGCGACCTGCAGCGATACACGACGTTCCAGACCGCCAACGCGATCGAGGACGCCGCCCGCAACCCCGGCGCCGCCGGGCTGGGCACCGGAATGGGCGTCGGGATGCTCTTCGGCCAGCGGGTGGGCGGGGCCGCCGCGCCGCCCGCCATGCCGGTGCAACCACCACCGCTGCCGGTGAGCACGCCGTGGTACGTGGCTCTGCATGGCAGCCAGCAGGGTCCCTTCGAGCTCGGCACCCTCGGGGTGCAGGTGGGCACCGGTGCGATCACCCGGGAGACGCTGGTGTGGCGGGCCGGGATGGCCCAGTGGTCGCCGGCCGGCGACCAGCCGGAGCTCGCCGCCCTGTTCGCCACCACGCCGCCCCCGATGCCGCGATGACCGCCCCGGGGCAGACCGCCGACACGTCCTCCACCTGCCCGTCCTGCGGCGCGGCGATGGAGGTCGCCCACGACGCCGGGGTGATGCGATGCCCGTACTGCCGGCGGGAGTCGCCCCTGCCGGGCGCGCAGACCGGCTGGCCCTTCGGCGCGGGTGCCACCGGCATGCCGCGCATCACCGTCAGCACCCGGCCGCTCCTCACGCCGGACCTGGTCCGCCGGCAGAAGAAGATCGCCTGGATCGCCGGCGGCGGAATGCTGGTGTTCCTGCTGATCGTCATGGTCCCGATCTTCTCCAGCTTCTCGCACTCCGCCGCGGACTACTCGTATCAGCCTCCCGAGAAGAAGGTGCAGGAGGTGGCGATCGGAGCCACCGCACAGGTCAAGGGATTCGAGGCGACGGTCCGCAGCGTCGACTGCACGAAACAGTCGATGACCAGGACGGCCGACGACCCGGCGACCTCGTGGGACGAGAGCGACGTCATCAAGGCCGAGGGAAAGTTCTGCGTCATCGCCTTCTCGGCGAAGAACGTCGGCGCCAGGACCGACACCTATCCCACGTTCGACCTGGAGGCCTCCAGCCCCACCGAGCGCGTGTTCAGCCGGAACACCAGCGCCGAGTGGTACCTGAACAAGAACACCGACGACCTCAGCAAGCCGATCGATCCGGGGAAGACCGTCGACAGCTTCCTCGTCTACGACGTGCCCACCGACTCGAAATTCGCCTACCTGCGGCTGTCCGACGGCATCCTGTCCGACACCATCGTCAAGGTGAAGATCGACAAGTGACCGCCGGCGTGGGGAACGGCCTCAGAAGCCCCCGCTCACCGCGACCGGCCTGCCGCCGACGGTGGCCGTCGCCCGGTAGGTGTCCCGGCCGGGATCCCGGCCGCCGACAGCGTGGTGGTACTGCACGGCGAAGGTGTACGAGCCGGCGCCGAGACTCGTTCCCGGCTTCAGCGTGAACCGGTAGACCAGCGCGCCGGGCTGTTGCTCGACCGTCGTGGTCAGGTGGTCGGCCGGTATCGTGCTCCAGAATCCGGAGCTGGACAGGTACGGCGTGGTGACGACGCGGACGGTCAACTCCAGTGCGGTCGCGGTTTCCCCGGTCACCAGCGTCACGTCGCCCTGCGACCAGTTGTCGATGCTCTGCGGGTCGATTCCGGCGCTGGCGCGCAGGGGCTCGGGGTGTCCGGGCTTGCCGGCGGAGGGCCTCGGGACAGGAGAGAGGTCTGCTCCTGCTGACCCGCACCGAACAGCAGGGCGACGACGTGCGCGGCCGCCACCTGGTCCATGTGGGCGAAGAACCAGTCCACCTTGTCATCCCGATAATGGTTGAGGGTGTTGTTCTGCGCCATGTTGCCCACCGGGACCTGCCACAGCGCGAGCGGCCGGCCCACCGCCTCGGTCATCGACTTGTAGAACCGCAGGGCCGCGGCGGCCTTCGCGTCGGTCCAGAAGCCGTTGGAGCCGCCGTGCTGCGGCAGCGCGTACCAGCCCGCATCCCGGTCCGACACGTCGCCGACCAGGAAGTCGGCCTTCGATGCGCCGAGGTCCCGATAGTCCCGGGCGCACCCCGCACTGTCGGTCTGCCAGTCCCAGCAGGACAGGTGCATGCCCACGGTGGTCTTCGGCGCGTACCTGCGCGCCATCGCGATCAGGCAACGAGCCAGGCCCGCGGCACTGTTCTCCTGGGCACCGCAATCCTTCGGATTCGCCGCGGTCACCTGCGCGGCCACCCGGTGCGGATTGCCGAGGGACCGGACATAGCCCCAGAAGTCAGGCTCGATGTCGATCATGTCCGGCGACCGGCCGATCTTCTGGAGGAAGAACCGGTAGTCGTTCAGATACCTGGTCAGCAGGTCGGCCCGGTTGATCGCCTTGACCTCGCCCGGACCGTCGCCCGAGCCGGCCAGATCGCCGCCGAGGCCATGGCCATGACCGAGGCGACTTGGGTCGACCCGCAGGTGGTCGCCCGCATCGCCTACCGGTCCTGGACCAGCCGCGCCCAGCTACGGCACCCGGTGTACCGGGGTGTGCTGGACGACCGGGACGTCTCGGCCGCGCAAATGCCCGAGTAGCCGCCCCGGCCCGCACGTTACTGCGCAGGTCCTTCCCGGCCAGGGCGTCGTCGGAACGGGACAAGGTGAGAGCTGGGGTCGGTGGCTTGGCGGCGTAGCGCGGTGTTCTCGGTGTGCAGCGCAGCGATCACCGTGGCGGCGGCGTCAAGCTGCGCTTGCAGCGTGCGGCGCTCAAGGGTGCTGGCGCGCAGACGTTCGCGTAGTTGCTCTAGTTGTTCATCGCGACGGCGAACGGCCAGGCCGGTAGGGCTGTCACCGGGGCGGGCGTCCCATTCGGCAAGGATGTCAGCGGCGCGGTTCATCGTGGCCCGGCTGACTTGGGCTTCACGCCAGAGGTTGTTCTTGGTCAGCGTGCCGTCGGTGTGCTGTGGTCGGCTGTCGAACAGCCGTTGCATCGCCGCACGAAGTCGTTGCCGGGTGGCGGGCGACACGCCGACGCTCATGGGTGGTGCCGATCGAGGACGCGGTCTACTTCCTTGAGTTCGGCCTCGATACGGCGCCGGTGGCTGGGGGCCAGTTTGTCGGTGTCCAGCAGGTGGTGCAGAGACGACTGCTCGGCGCTCCAGATCGGGATGTGTGCGGGGGCGATGATGCTGTTCGCGCAGCGGCTGGGCTGGCCGCGGTCGAGCAGCGGGCCCAGGTGGCCGTCCGGCACGATGGCGTCTTCCAGGCACTTTGCCCCGGCGGGATCGTTGTCGTTCATGGTGCAGTGGTTGAGTTTGCCGAACCGGATCGAAATCCGGGTGCGGCGCAGCAGGTCGCGTTCGACGCGGATGTCGCCGCGGCGGGCTTGGTTTGTGGCGCGTAGCTGCTCGGCTTGGGCGCGGACGGCGGCGAACGTTTCGCGCATGCGGTCGGCGCCAGGGCCGAAACCGATGGTGTGACCGTCGGTGTCGGCGTCGAAGAGTTCGGTCAGACGCTCGAAACGGCGTTCCGTGATCGATTTGTCGAGCTGACGTGCCCAGGAGGGGTCGTTGTCCATGTAGCTGCTGGTGATGCGGTTCGCCAGGGCTCGGGTGGCGACATGCTTGAGTTGCATGCCGACGGCGATCTCGGCTCCTGGGGTGTCACGGGTCAGCATGGCCATGGTGCGCCGGAACATGTGTGGGGTGACCTTGCCTGGTGGGATGAGTTCGAGGCCGCTGATGTGCCGCCATCGGGTCATGTGGTTGATGAGGTCGACGATCGCGGCGATGCTGGCGAAGCCGTCTCCTGTGCGCTTGCCGGTCACTGTGGCGAACGTCAGGGTTGAAAGGCCGCACCTTCCCAGAGGTGACCGCGCTCGTAACCGAGCACGTTGCGGCCTGGGCCGACGGGCAGGGCTGGCACGTTGCGCGTGAAGTGCCCGCCAGGATCGCCCGGCAGACCCGCAATGGCCCGTACCAGGCCCGCCTGGACATGATGTGCCAGCGCCCGGGCAACCTGCCGCCGGTCGCGATCGAGATCGACCGGACCGGCAAGGTGTGGTCGCTGCGCAAACTCGTGGCCGAAGCCGACGCGGGCGCAGTGGCGCTCTGGGTTCGCTGGCGCGGCCGCACCCGGATCGCGATCCCCGCCGACATCGGGCTGGTAGACATCAGCGGCGCCGGCCCGACCATACGGCTGCCGCGCGGCGCGCGCCCCTGGTAGCAGGCAAGCGGCAGCGCGCTACGGCCTTCCCCGGCAGGCCGGCCGACGGCTTGGCAGGCGCCGGCGTCTTTCTGACACACGAGCTGTGTGGTGATCGTTTCGCTGCGCTAGGTAACACTGTGGACTTGGCAATGCGGTCTAAGGAGGGTGCGGATGTCGAATCTTGAGGTAATTGTGGCGGCGTTGGCGGCCGGGGCGGGCGCTGGTGTGAAAGACACCGCATCAGCCGCGGTCAAGGACGCGTACGCCGGGTTGAAGACGATGTTGCGGCCGTGGGTGCGCGGTGACGCACGCGCCGCCCTGGACGCCGACGAGACCGACGAGACCGCGCTGCAGGGGCGCCTGGCCAAGGAGTTGCAGGCCTCCGGCGCCGTCGAGGATGAGCAGGTCCTTGCCGCCGCGCAAAGGTTGCTGGCCGCAGCCGACCCGGCGCGGGCCGCAACGTACAACATCAATGTCGGAACCAACTCGGGCGTGGTCGGCGGCACGATCACCGCACCAGTGACGGTCAACCACACGCCGCCGGTCCCCCCAGTCCCGCCGGCGACGGCGTAAGGCCACCCGTCCCCGGCGCCCTCACCGGCCCGCCCCCTGTCCACACCGGCAACAACCACGGCGTGACTGCCGGAGCCATCTACGGTTCCGTGCACGTCAACGGCCGCGTTCCCATTTCCTGGCCCCACCGAGTCGGGGTAGTGCCGCCCCGAGCGGACTGCCGTCAGCCGCGTGGGGAGGACACGACCCTGCACACCGCCGGGCCCGGTCACACCGTGGTGTGCCAGGTCGTCACCGGCCTGGGCGGGGTCGGTAAAACGCAGCTGGCCGCCGAACTGGCCCACCGCTACTGGGACGAACACCTGGTGGACCTGTTGGTCTGGGTGACCGCCACCTCCCGCAGCAACATCATCTCCGCATACTCGCGGACGGCCGCGGAGATCAGCGGGGTCGAGGACCCGGATCCGGAGCAGGGCGCGGCCCGGCTGCTGGCCTGGCTCGCCGCCACCGACCGGCGATGGCTGATCGTGCTGGACGACCTGGCCGACCCCGGCGACCTACGCGGCCTATGGCCACCGGTCCCGCCGGTGGGACGCACGGTCGTCACGACCCGCCGCCGCGACACCGCCCTGCTGGCCGGCCGGCACGTCATCGCACTGGGCCTGTTCACCCCCGTCGAGGCCGACACCTACCTGACGCACAAACTGGCCGGCCAGCCGCACCTGCTCGATGGGGCGCGTGAACTGGCCTGCGATCTGGGGTTTCTGCCGTTGGGGTTGGCGCAGGCCGCGGCGTATCTGCTGGACCGGAACCTGTCGTGCACGGGCTACCGCACCCGGCTGGCCGACCGACGCCGCCGGCTGGCCGACCTGCTACCTGACGATGGGGCGCTGCCCGACGACCACCAGGCCACCGTCGCGGCGACCTGGGCGTTGTCGATCGAGTTGGCCGACGCGTTGAAGCCGGCCGGGGTGGCCCGGCCGTTGATCGAACTGGCCGCCCTGCTCGACCCCAACGGCATCCCCGCCACCGTGTTCGACACCGACAAGGTCGCCGGCTACGTCAACAGCCGGGTCGGCCGGCCGGTCGACGCAGAGCAGTTACGGGACGGTTTGCAGGCGCTGCACCGGCTCAGCCTGCTCACCGCCGACACCAGCACCGGCATGGTGCGGGTACACGCCCTGGTCCAACGCGCCGTCCGCGACACCATCCCCGACGACCGGCTACCCGAACTTGCCGCCGTCGCCGCGGACTCACTGCTCACGGTATGGCCCGACATCGACCGCGATCCCGCCTACACCCAAACCCTGTACGCCAACACCACCGCCCTGCACACCACCACCGGCGACACCCTGCTCACCCCAGACGGGCATACGCTGTTGTTCCACGCCCCTACCCGTCTCGGAGAAACCGGCCAGGTCAACGCCGCGATCACCGCCTACCAGCGACTGTTCGACACCTGTCTGCGGGTACTCGGCCCCGACCACCCCCACACCCTGACCACCCGCAGCCAACTCGCCCGCTGGCGGGGCCACGCCGGGGACCCGACCAGCGCCGCCACCGCCTACGAACAGCTGCTCGCCGACCGGCTGCGGGTACTCGGCCCCGACCACCCCGACACCCTGACCACCCGCCACAACCTCGCCTACTGGCGGGGCCAGGCCGGAGACCCGGCCGGCGCCGCCACCGCCTTCGAGCAGCTGCTCGCCGACCGGCTGCGGGTACTCGGCCCCGACCACCCACACACCCTGACCACCCGCAGCAACCTCGCCCGATGGCGCGGCGAAGCCGGGGACCCGGCCGGCGCCGCCACCGCCTTCGAGCAACTGCTCGACGACTATCTGCGGGTACTCGGCCCCGACCACCCCGACACCCTGACCACCCGCCACAACCTCGCCTACTGGCGGGGCCAGGCCGGAGACCCGGCCGGCGCCGCCACCGCCTCCGAGCAACTGCTCGACGACTATCTGCGGGTACTCGGCCCCGACCACCCCGACACCCTGACCACCCGCCACAACCTCGCCTACTGGCGGGGGCAGGCGCGTCGCTGAGTGTGTCGGCTTGGGGTACACCTCAACACCACAGGCCTCCCTGCAGCAGCGCGGTGATCTCCTGGGCTGCCGCAGGCAGGCAGCTCCGCGGGGCCGGTCGGCGGCTGCCGGTTCACGCCGAGGATCGGGCTGGAAGATCTTGGTATCGAGGTGGCGGTTCGCAACGGACGCTGAAATCCGTACAGAGCTACCGCGTTGCCGCCCGCACGTCGTCCGTTGTGAGGCAGCCCATACCAAAACGGTGACAGGGCGCTGTCGCATACCGGTGGGATGGTTCCCCGATGAACCTTGTCGACCAAGACTGCCTCGCCGAAACCGAGGCGTTCAACGCACAGTTTGAGGCAGCCGCCGCGAGCCGGCCTTCCCGCGAAGCGTCGCTGGACGCAGCGACGTTGGCCACCCTGCGACGCAACCGGCTGGCCGGCGATGCGCCACCGGTGCGGCTGCCGCAGGGACGAGACCGGGTGGTCGAGGACGTGCCGGTGCGGGTATTCGTCCCGGACCACGTCGATGGCGTGTACCTGCATATCCACGGCGGTGGTTGGACGTTCGGTTCGGCGGATGGGCAGGACGAGCGGCTGTGGCGGCTCGCCCAACAAGCGCGGCTGGCCGTGGTCAGTGTCGAGTACCGCCTAGCGCCCGAGCACCCACTGCCGGCCGGGGCCGACGACTGCGAAACGGTCGCCCGGTGGCTGGTGAAAAACAGCGAGGCGGAGTTCGGTGCCGGACGGCTACTTATCGGCGGTGAGTCGGCCGGTGCCCACTTGAGTGTGCTGACCCTGTTACGCCTACGCGACCGACATGGCGTCATCGGCGCCTTCCAGGCGGCGCATTTGCTGTTCGGGCCGTACGACCTGTCCATGACGCCGAGCCAGCGGTTGTTCGGCTCCCGTCGCCTGCTGGCCAACACCCCGTCAGCGCGGGCTACGTACGAACGCGTCACCCCCGGGCTTGACCCGGTACAGCGCCGTGATCCGCAGATCTCGCCGTTGTACGCGGACCTGACCGGCCTGCCACCAGCGCGCATCGTGGTCGGCACGATGGATCCCTGGCTGGACGACTCGCTGTTCCTCGCGACGCGGTGGACCGCCGCCGGGGCACCCGTACAACTGAACGTGGTCGCCGGCGCCATGCACGGGTTCACCCTGTTCCCGTTGACCGTCACTGACCGGGAGGAACGCCGCGGCCAGGATTTCCTGCGCAATGCGCGCGGGTAGCGTCGGCGCCGTGAACCGTACCGGTAGGCTCTATGCGTTGGTGGAGGAGTTGCGCGCTGCGGCGCCGCGCCCGGTGACGGTCGCGGCGCTCGCCGCCCGCTTCGAGGTCAGCCGACGCTCGGTGCAGCGTGACCTACAGACCTTGCTGGAGACCGGAGTCCCGGTCCGTGCGGTGCCGGGACGGCGCGGTGGCTGGGTGATCGACCCGGCGATGACCCTGCCCCCGATCCGGTTCACCCCTGACGAGGCATCCGCCCTGGTCCTCGCGCTCGCCGCCGTGGGCAGCACCGTCCCGTACTCAGGGTCCGTCCGCTCGGCTCTGCAGAAGATCGCCGCCTCGTTGTCCGGCCCCGCCTCGGACGTGGCCCGGAACCTGGCCGCCCGGGTCGTAGCGCTGCCGCCCCGGCCCGGCCCGGCGGTTCGCGGCGCGGTAGAGCAGGCCATCACCGGTCACGCCGTGCTTCGGCTGTGCTACGTCGACAGCGCCGGACGTGACAGCGAACGGGAGATCGAACCAGCCGGGCTGCTCACCTCCCAGGGCCGCTGGTATCTCATCGGGTGGTGCCGCACCCGGCGCGCGGCGCGCGGGTTCCGGCTCGACCGGATCCTGGCGGCGGCACCGACCGGCGAGCCGGCACCACCTCGTGACCTGGCTATGCTGCTCGACTCCGCAGCGGCCAGTGCAACGCTGCCGGACGCTCTAACCCCGCTAGCCTGCGCTACCGCGCCAGCCCCACCGGCTTCAGAGCGCACTGCCACATAGCCGGCGCATCCACTGACATTTAGTCACCCCATCGGCAGCTCTGCAGCCGGGCCATCAGGTCGCCGCCTTCGGCGGGCGTGCGGGCTCTTCGGAGCAATAGTCAGATCCGCTCACGCGCGCACGGATAGTGACCTACGTTGAGTCACGTTCCCGCTGGCATGACATCGAGAGGCAGACAGAACCGTGTCCCGTTCACATTTTTCACGCCTCATCCGGGCCGGGCTGGCAGGCTCCGTCGCACTCACACTCGCGGCGATCACCACACCGACCGGCGCGTTCGCCGCCGGCGCCGACACCCCGGTCGACTTCCCGAACTTCAACGGCTCGTCGCGCATGCTCGACCGAAACGGAACTGCCGACATTCTGGTGGCCGGTCGCCGGCACCAGCGCATCCTCCGGCTCACCGCCGGTGGGTACGAGCAGACCGGCTCGGCGTGGGCCCTGCCGAAGTTCGATCTCACGAGCTCCTTCGAGACGGCTTTCAGGGTCTACCTGCACCACGGACGGCCAGGCGCCGACGGCATCGCGTTCCTCATCCAGGGAGTCGGTCCGCATGCCCTCGGCGGCTGGGGCGGCGGCCTGGGTTACCGGGGCATCAAGAAGAGCGTCGCGGTCGAGTTCGACACCTTCCAAAACACCTCCGACCCGAGCAGCAACCACCTCGCGGTCGTGCTCAACGGCGACCCCGAGCACCACATGGCGGCCGCCGACCCGTCAATTCCCCTCTACGGGCGGCCGTTCAACGCGCGGATCACCTACAACGCGGACGCACACGAGCTGAAGGCGTACGTGAAGTCCTTACGCGCCGGCACGACCGAGGAACTCGTCCTCGACGAGTCGATCGACTTGACCGCCGAGACCGGCGTCGACGCAGCGTGGCTCGGCTTCACCGGCAGCACCGGCACGGCGCTGTCAAAGCAGGACATCTACTCCTGGTCGGTGCAAGGCACCAAGTCCTGACCGAGCGACCGCTGATGCTGCCGCTGGCGCACCAGCGGTACGACCGGTCGGCCTACGGCAGGTCGAATTCACCGGCCTTCGCGCCGGCCACGAACGCCTCCCATTCGGGACCGGTGAAGATCAGCGTCGGGCCGGCCCTGTTCTTGCTGTCACGGACAGCCACCTGGTTGTTCTCCAGGAACGCGGTCTCGACACAGTGCCCGGCGGCACCACTGCGGCTCGACGTGAACCATGTGACATTTTTGCCGACGTTCATGTCCTGTCCTTTCGTCAGGAGGGTTACCGGCATGTGCTGCTATGCGCGGGACTCGCGGCGCGAAGCGGTTGTTGCCGATCGGCTAGCTGCCGGTTCCGGGCCGCCGCGGGCTCGCCCTGCGATACGGCCGAGTTCGACATCATTGACTTCTTGCCGACGGTCGTGGTCGTCGTCCTGGCGCTACCGCCGGCGGCTCCCCCATGCTTACCCACATGGCCAGTCTGCGCCGACCGAGTTGCCCCATCGGCGGATCACCGAAGTCGCACCCCAGAAGCCTCAGGCCGCCCGCGCATAAGACGTGAGTCCGAGCCCCAGCCGGCCTTTGGGCGGTGGCGACCTCGCGCAGCCTGCGGTTGAGCACTGCCCGTGCACACGGTCCGACGCCGTGCCGCAGGGCCAACAAATCACCGTCCGAGCCCGCACGCTGGCCGACATCCACAGCGCATCGTCTGTCTGCTCAATCCTCCCGATACTCACCGCGTCGAGGTGCGGAAGGAGCTTCCGGATCGTCTCGTCACACAGCCTGCAACGAGTCATCCGCGAGGATCAACGATGACCTCGCCGTCAAGCTCAGCGACCTGGCCAGGGTCCTACAGGACGAGGACAGTCTCGACGAAACCCTGCAGGCGATCGTGGAAGCGGCAGTCAACACCGTCCCCGGCGCACAGTACGCCGGACTATCGCTGGTGGAACACAGCCGGGTGGTGAACACTCGGGTCGGCATTGCAGAGCTGGTCTTTCAGGTGGACGAGGCCCGCAGGTGAAAGCCAAATTTGGTGCTGACGGCATCACACTGCTTCCAATACACGCGTAGCCGGTCCTGACCGAAGGCCATGGCCGGCTACGCGTTCAATCACTGAGAGTTAGTTACATCCCGCTTGGTGCGGTAGGGCCACCACCCTGCCCCGCGTCTTGCCCCGCAGCCTGAGCGTTGCCACCGGTCTGACCCGCGCCCTGAGCGTTGCCACCGGTCTGACCCGCGCCCTGAGCGTTGCCACCGGTCTGACCCGCGCCCTGAGCGTTGCCGGTCTGACCCGCAGACTGACCCGCGGTCTGACCCGCGGTCTGACCCGCAGTCTGAGCGTTGCCATCGGTCTGACCCGCGCCCTGAGCGTTGCCACCGGTCTGACCCGCGCCCTGAGCGTTGCCGGTCTGACCCGCAGACTGACCCGCGGTCTGACCCGCGGTCTGACCCGCAGTCTGAGCGTTGCCATCGGTCTGACCCGCGCCCTGAGCGTTGCCGGTCTGCCCCGCAGCCTGAGCGTTGCCACCGGTCTGACCCGCGCCCTGAGCGTTGCCACCGGTCTGACCCGCGCCCTGAGCGTTGCCACCGGTCTGACCCGCGCCCTGAGCGTTGCCACCGGTCTGACCCGCGCCCTGAGCGTTGCCGGTCTGACCCGCAGACTGACCCGCGGTCTGACCCGCAGTCTGAGCGTTGCCACCGGTCTGACCCGCGCCCTGAGCGTTGCCACCGGTCTGACCCGCGCCTTGGGTGCCGTAACCGGCCTGCCCACGAGGATTATCGGCACGCGCTGGCGACGCTGGGGCAGCAAGGGTGAGGGCCAATGCCCCCGCAGTTGCGGCCAGACGACCAAGAGCCTTCTTCATAGAACCTTCCTCTCATCAACGACAGGAGGCGCAAACACGCCCAAGCGATTGCAACACGGTCTGGCAGATCAGAACCTCATGTTTGCGACATAAACCTAGAACTTCTCGCGTATAAGCGCTTAGAACGGACGTCGATTGTCAATCTGCGGTATACCCCGCCATCGGTACCCCCATGGCGATCACCGTGGCGGCGTACGCAACCTTGCGACGCCCTCCGACCACCACCTGACCAGGGCGCCACGAGGGTGAGATAGGTGCACCGGGACTGTGCCTCGCCGCTGCGGGTGCGCGCAGGAGTCTCGTCTGGGTGAAGCGGCGTTGATGTCCGCGGGACACGCGTTTCGCGCTGTGATCAACTGGTGTCGATGGTGACAATCGGGGTTTGCTTCAGCCGTGAATAGGGAGGCGCTGGTGTCGAACCTTGAGCTGATCGTGGGTGCGTTGGCCGCTGGAGCGAGCGCGGGGGTGAAGGACACCGCGTCGGCGGTGGTGCGGGACGCGTATGCCGGGTTCAAGGCGATGTTGAAGCCGTGGGTGCGGGGTGAGGCACGCGCGGCGTTGGACGCGGACGAGACGGATCCGCAGGTGTGGCAGGCGCGGCTGGGGCAGGAGTTGACTGTCTCGGGCGCGGTCGACGATGAGCAGATCCTCGCGGCGGCCGCGGCGTTGCTGGAAGCGGTGGTGGACGCGGACCGGGTCACCGACAGCGGTGCTGCCACCGCGACCGCCGGAGGGCACGCCAGCACCGGTATCGCCGGCGCGGCCGGTGACCGGGCGGCGCAGGTGACCCGGTCGGGGGAGGCGCGCGCGGAGGGGCACGGCTCGGTGGCCAACACCGGCGTGTACCGCTCGCCGCGGCCGTGACCACCGCTGCGGGCGGTGAAGGTCTCGGCGGAGGTCGGGTGGTCGGCTCGGGGGACGCCTGTGCCGACCGGGGCGGCATCGCCAATACCGGTATCTACATCGACCTGCGGCCTGCGCCGTCGCGACCGGACCCGGTGTGGCCGATCATCGAGGTTTCTTCACTGCCCGTGCAGGCGTCAGCGTTCCAACCCCGTCCGGGGCTGCGTCAGCGGGTGGAGGCGGCGCACCGGGCCGGCCGCGACGTCGTGCTCACCCAACCCGACCAGCAACAGGCGTTAGGTCGGGGGACGCAGGTGCTGGCCGGAGGTGGCGGGGTCGGTAAGTCGCAGCTCGCGGCCTGGTTCGCCCGGCAAGCCATCGCGGAACGTACGGATGTGGTGGTGTGGGTCAACGCCGCCAGCACCGACCAGATCGTCACCACCTACGCCGCCGCCGCGACCAAAGTCGCGGCGCCCGGCGCTGATGGGACCGACCCGGCCACGGACGCGAAAGCGTTCCTGTCCTGGCTGAGGACCACCGACCGGGCCTGGCTGGTGGTGCTGGACGACATCACCGACCCGGCACAGGTGAGGGGATGGTGGCCGCCGCACGGGCGTACCGGGTGGACGCTGGCCACGACCCGCCGCCGAGACGCCGTCTTGACCGGTGGGGGCCGGCACCGCATCGACGTCGACGTGTACAGCCCGACCGAGTCCGTCGCCTACCTGGCCCAGCGGCTGACCGACGGCGGGTGCCTGCACCTGTTCGACGAGTCGACGGCCCACCAGCTCGGGATGGCCCTGGGCCATCTGCCCCTGGCTCTGTCCCACGCCGCCGCCTACATGATCGACCAAGAGGAAAGCTGCGCCGCCTACCTCGACCGCTACACCAGCGCCGCGCCGCTGGCGAAGCTGATGCCGGCCGAGGCTGACAGCGACGACTACGGCATCCCCGTGGCCGTGACCCTGCTGCTCGGTGTAGACGCCGCCGACCAGCGCGAACCCGTCGGGTTGGCCCGCCCCGCCCTCGGGTTGGCTGCCCTGCTCGACCCGGCCGGGCACCCCGACACCCTGTGGACGACCACTGCGGTCACCGACTACCTGGCCTCGCACCGCAGCACCGGTGCCGGCGTCCCGGTCACCGCCGAGCAGGCCCGGCAGGTGCTACGGCTGCTGGACCGCTACGGGCTGATCGCCCACACCAGCGCCGACACCGCCCGCAGCGTGCGCATCCACGCCCAGACCGCCCGCGCCACCCGTGAAACCCTCACCGACCCCAGCCCCGTCGCCCAGGCGGCCGCGGACGCCCTGCGCGCGGTATGGCCCGACATCGACCACGGCACCACCGACCTGATCACCGCCTTACGCAGCAACACCACCACCTTGGCCGAGCACGCCGGTGACCTGCTCTGGCACCCCGACGGGCCCACACTGCTGTACCGGGCCGGAATCAGTCTGCTCAACGCCGGCCTGCACACCACCGCCGTCGCCTACTGGCAGCACATGACCGACCAAGCCACCCGACTGCTCGGCGACGATCACCCGGACACCCTCACGGCCCGGGCCAGCCTCGCCGCCTCGTATCGGCTGGCGGGGCGTACCGCCGACGCCATCGCCCTGGAGGAGCAGGTGCTCGTCGATACGGTGCGGGTGCTCGGCGAGCAGCACCCGGGCACCCTGCGCGCCCGGGGCAACCTCGCCGCCTCGTATCGGCAGGCGGGGCATACCGCCGACGCCATCGGCCTGGAGGAGCAGGTGCTCGTCGATACGGTGCGGGTGCTCGGCGAGCAGCACCCGGACACCCTGATCGCCCGGGGCAACCTTGCCGCCTCGTATCGGCAGGCGGGGCGTACCGCCGACGCCATCGGCCTGGAGGAGCAGGTGCTCGTCGATACGGTGCGGGTGCTCGGCGAGCAGCACCCGGACACCCTGATCGCCCGGGGCAACCTCGCCGCCTCGTATCGGCAGGCGGGGCATACCGCCGACGCCATCGCCCTGCAGGAGCAGGTGCTCGTCGATACGGTGCGGGTGCTCGGCGAGCAGCACCCGGAAACAGTGGCCATGGGTGAAGCGCTACGCGCGTGGAAGAGCACGACGTAGCCCGGTCGCGGCGGGGTATGTGATTTGGGGTACACCCCATTTAGACATTCCTGGTGCGGCGAGCCATTTCGAGGTGCTACGGGGCCAGGGTGTCGAAGATGGTCGTTGCCGAGAATCCGCTGCCGGCCGGCGAGGTTCTGCTAGCCGGGCTTCCACAAGTGCTCGGTGGTCGACGTAAAGCAGTTGACGCAGTGGCTGACCACTGCGGCGTGGGAGGTTAAGCGACGCTCTGGCCCGGTCCGCTGGACCGAAAGCAGAGTCAGCGCGACGGCGGCGGCGCGGGCGGACAGGCGGCCGGGAGTCCTGGCCCCTCGCCGGCGTGCTCGTCGGCTACGGCCGCGAGCAGGGCCCGCCAGCAAGCCGCGCTCACCGCGGCCAGCTGCGCGAAGTGCCTTCTTCGGCAGGCAGCGGTAAGAACACTGACCGGCGCGGGCTGAACAGGGACGCCGCGAACGGCGCCGCCTACCCCCGTCCTGCCCATCGCGAGGCGTCATCTGGCTTTCTTCGATGACCCCGGAGGATCGCAGATCGGAAGTCCTCAGGGTTGCAAATCAGGTGACTGGAGCCGGTTCTGATGGCGGCAGTGGCGCCATCAGATCGGTTTGCCGCTGCCGGGCTTATATCGGCCTTGCCAGGTCGTGCTATGCATGAAAAAGTTCGCAACATAGACATTGAGGTATGGAACTTCCTCTTAACCGTTAGCAATTGTCACGCAGTGATGAACGGAGGGTGAAGACAGTTTTGCGCGCTGATGTGGATCTTGATTGTCCGGCATCGGTTCATCTTCGGTAGCACGACGTCGTTCCCAGCGGCATGCCATATGACCGAACGACGCTAGCACGGGGAAACGGGGGAACGGGGGATGGCGGTTGAGGCCGACGACGCCTGCTTCGAAGCATTTGCAGAAGCGGTCCGGCAGTGGTTGCGCCACGAGGCCTACGGTATGTGCGGGGATTGGCACGAAGCTGACGACCTCGTCCAGACGGCCCTATGGAAGATCTATCGTCTTTGGCCTCGGCTGTGCAAGCAAGGCGGCCTGAGGGCATACGCCCGGCAGGTGGTGGTGACCAGTCTTCTGACCGAGCGCCGGCGCTCGCGCTGGCGTCACGAGCTCTTAACCTCAGTGATCATCGAGGCCGGCTATCAACCTGCCGCCCAGGACGCGGTGGAGGACCGAACCGTGCTGGCAGCTGCGATGAGCCAGCTCGGTGAGCGTCAACGGACGGTCCTCTCCATGCGCTTCTTCCGTGACCTCAGCGTGGAACAGACCGCTCGAGCTCTCGGGTGCACACCCGGCACAGTGACCAGCCAGACCGTACGAGCGCTGAAGAGGTTGCGCCAGGTACTGAGCTGAGCGTTGCTGGTCAAGGCGTCGGGACACCACGGCCAAGACGTGCGAGAGGGGGCCGGGAAAAAATTTCCTGAGACCGATGCAGTAAATCTGGGCATCGACCGCGTTCATTCTGGCGAGAGACCACCAACGCGTTGGTCGAGGCACCTCGGAAGAGGGGAGGAACGATGTGATCAAGTCGCCGCTACGCATTGGAACGAATCGACGTCCAGCCGGAGCGGCTACTTCCCCGTCATGTGAGTGATTGATTCACGGCTCAAGAAATTAACGGCCCCTTCAGCAGGGGCAGCCCTCGGCACAGCACCACCAATTCCCGAGGCCCGAATCCCGGATCCGCAGGCGCGGTTCAAGCCTAATCCCTAAGACGGATATTGACGTACACGCCGTCCCCCTCTTCCGCGCTTAGAAAACTGCGCTCCGGGCGTGGCTTACCCACCAAGAAGAGTAAGCCACAGAATCCGCACCACTACAGCGCCGTTATCGGCGCTCTGCTGCGGTGCAATGCATTGTTAGACATCGAAGATAATCTATTAAGTGGAGTCTAAGTGTTTCGTCAAGGCCTGAAAGTCCTCACCGGCATGGTGACCGCCGCAGCGATGGTTCTGACCTTCTCCACCGGAGCCTCAGCGTCCACCGGGGTGCTTGGCAGCAGCTCGGCCAGCGCGGTCAAGGCCGACACGTACGCCAGCACGAATGCGGCGGCGCAGAAGGTCTACGACGAGACCTTCAAATCCCTGGAGTCCACGGGCTCCGCTTCGTTCACTGCCGCAGACGGCTCGAAGCACACCATCTCGGTGAGCGACCGGGACATCGTTCTCGACGGCAAGTCGGCAATCAGCAAGTCGGCGGCCAGGACCGGGTCGGTCGTCGGGCCGATGGCGGGCGGCACCAGCGTGTGGTGCAAGGCCAAGATCGCGGCTGCGGTCGCCGCCCTCGCAGCCGTCGGCGTCGCCTTCATCGCCTTCATGATCACCGGGCTGTCGGAAAGCGCGATGGTCGCCATCGCCGGCATCACCATGCGGGTTAGCTCGTGGCAGGCCGTCATCGCGGGCGGGATCTCCGTCGCCGCGATCGGCAACCTGATCAAGGAATACGTGTGCTGATCAAGTAAGCGGAACCGAGTGCGTCCTGCCGAGGCTGGTGTGCAGCCTCGGCAGGGCGCACTACCTCATTGTCCCGGCTTGACTGAGGCAAACCGGCCGGCGACCAAGCCGCATACGAGCAGGACTGCGGCTACCACGCCGACTACCCACGTCGGCAGATGGAACACCGTCTGGTCAAGCGTGATCCACAGCGCGACACCTGCTGCGGCCAGCCCCAAAGAGGCCCACAGGCCCCGCCATCCCCGTTCGTCAAACGCACGACGTTCCGGAGTCCGTGCGTCACGGGAACGAGCTGGTGCCAATGGCGCCGTCACGAAAACCCAGGCGGGAACAATGACGACCACGAACAGGATCTGTCCCAGGCTGATCGATGACGTGGACTCATCCGTGAACGCCCAGGAAACCCCCGCTGCGAGCCCCAGCGTGAGTGGCAGCAGCGACGCCACCCGGCGACGGGCGTATCCCCGATCCGGGGGTGCAGGGCTCATCTCACTGGCCAGGACCGCCGCGTACTCCCTCGGCTCACCGAACGCCTCACGGGGACTTTGTCCGCTGTCGACACAGTGCGAATCGACATCCTCGACCGCCCTACTGATGGCGGCTGACGGCATCTTCTGGCTGGCGAGCTGGAGCTTGAAGTCATTGATCCATGCTGAATCAGTCGTGTTAGCCACCATGATCATCCTTCGTCCTGCCGTGAGCCAGCGAGTCAACGGTGGACGCGAACCGCTTCCACCGTGATCGAAGGTCGGTAAGTTCCGAACGTCCAGCGTCGGTGAGATGCAGATACTTACGGTCCGGCCCCTGACCACTCCTCCAGACCGGCTCCACCAGCTGTTGCGACTCAAGTCGAGCCAGCAGGGGATAGAGAGTGCCTCCCTTGATCACACCAAGCCCGGCCTCCTCCAGTCGTTCCGTGATCGCATACCCGTACGAGTCCCCCTCCGACAGGAGGCCGAGCACACACAGGCTGAGCGTCCCGCGCAGCCACTCAGCGGGCAATGAATTGACCGGCATAACTAACACCGTACCCAAAACTATCTAGGGAGTCTAGCTAGACTGCCTAGATAGTTGGGCGACACAGCACCCTTTGCGTCCGAGGCCAGGCCAGGCCAGCGAAACCCAGTCGAAGCACCGCCCGGTGGTGCGCAGCAGGCACAGCAGGAACGCCCACTTGGGGTATGCCCCAACACCGCATACCCCATCAGCACCAAAGCACGTCAGAATAGGGTCCGTTGTGGCGTTTCTTGACGCCTGTCCGGTGGCCTCACAGAGTTCAACCTGACAGGTTGTGGTCAGGAAGGCGAAGAAGAAGCGCGTCGGCTACATCCGGGTCAGCACCGTCGACCAGAACACCGTCCGCCAGCTCGACGGGATCGAGGTGGAGCGGGTCTTCACCGACAAGGCGTCCGGCAAGGACACCACCCGGCCGGCTCTCGACGAACTGATCGCCTACGTCCGCGACGGCGACACCGTCCTGGTCCACTCGATGGACCGCCTCGCCCGCAACCTCGACGACCTCCGCCGCCTCGTCCGCACCCTGACCGGCAAGGCGTACGGGTCGAGTTCGTCAAGGAGAACCTCGTCTTCACCGGCGAGGACTCCCCCATGGCCAACCTGCTGCTCAGCGTGATGGGCGCCTTCGCCGAGTTCGAACGCGCCCTCATCCTCGAACGCCAGCGCGAGGGCATCGCCGCAGCCAAGCAGCGTGGCGTGTACACCGGCCGCAAGCCGGCGCTAACCACCGAACAAGCCGACCGTCTCCGCGAACGCGTCGCCGCCGGCGAGCGCAAAGCCGACCTGGCCCGTGAGTACGGCATCAGCCGCGAGACCGTGTACGCCTACCTCCGCCCGACGGCCGCCACCAGCTGACCACCACCTGCTCCGTCGCGCCGTTCCGGAAGTCGCAGCCGTACCGCCAATACGGAACCAGGGTTGCGGACCGAATTCCGGAACGGCCGCCACCTCCGGCCGAGCGCGTCACCTGAAGATCTTGAACAGGCAACGCGGCCCGGCGGGCGCTGTTCCGCGGTGATGGAAGTGGAACGATACTCCGGCTAGTGCGTTGACCACGAACGTTCACCGGGTCGATGACACGCCGGATCACTTCCACCGGTAACTACTGGCGACGCCTCACTCTCAACGGCGGTGACATTCGTCGTGGAGAGTGAGGTAGCGGGTTGGCCGAGCCGGTCAGGGCACGGCGGTTGACGCAAGAAGAAGGCCGCAAGCTGCAACAACTAGTCCGCAGGGGCAAGCACGATTCGGTCCGGGTGCGCCGGGCGTTGATCATCATGGCGTCCGCGTCCGGGACACCCGTCGCGGCGATCGCGAGCCTGATCGCCGGGCATGAGGACACCGTCCGCGACGTGATCCACTCGTTCAACGAGATCGGCTTACGTGCGCTGGACCCTCAGTGGGCGGGAGGCCGTCCCCGCCGGATCAGTGACGACGATGAAGCGTTCATCGTCGCGACGGCCACGGCCCGCCCGAGCACGCTCGGGCGGCCTTTCACCTGCTGGAGCCTGCGCAAACTCGCCGATTTTCTGGCCACCGACGCCGCTCCTGAAGTCATCATCGGCCGGGAACGGCTGCGACAGATCCTGCGCCGTAACCAGGTCAGCTGGCAGCGGACCCGGACCTGGAAGGAGTCGAAGGACCCGGACTTCGACGCCAAACTCGACCGGATCGAGGAAGTCACCACCCGATTCCCGACCCGCAGCTTTGCGTTCGACCAGTTCGGGCCGTTGTCGATCCGCCCCAACCACGGCCGCGGCTGGGCCCCGCGATCGCATCCGGACCGGCTGCCGGCGACCTACCATCGCACGCACGGCATCCGCTACTTCCACGGCTGCTACAGCCTCGGCGACGACCAGCTCTGGGGCGTGAACCGGCGACGTAAAGGCGCAGACCACACCCTGTCCGCGCTGAAGTCCATCCGGAAAGCGCGGCCGGACGGCGCGCCGATCTACGTGATCATGGACAACCTGTCGGCGAACAAAACGCCGACCATCCGGGCCTGGGCCGCTTGTAACAAGGTCGAGCTGTGCCTGACGCCGACCAGCGCGTCCTGGGCCAACCCGATCGAGGCGCAGTTCGGGCCGCTGCGCATGTTCACCATGGCGAACTCGAACCACCCGAACCACACCGTCCTGGCCCGCAAACTGCAGCAATACCTGCGCTGGCGCAACGCCAACGCCCGCCACCCCGACGTCCTGGCCGCGCAACGCCGCGAACGAGCCCGAGTCCGCAGCGAACGCCAACAACGCTGGGGCCGACCCCGAGCCAAGGCCGCCTGACGATCAGACCCGGTGAACGTTCGTGGTCAACGCACTAGATGATCTTGCGCTCCCATTCTGCTCCCACAGTAAGGACCACAACAGCAACGGCTCGTTACCGGAAAACCGGTAACGAGCCGTTGACCTGTTAAAACCTTGGTGGGCGATACTGGGATCGAACCAGTGACCTCTTCCGTGTCAAGGAAGCGCGCTCCCGCTGCGCCAATCGCCCGCGCGGTAAAACCACACCCACCATAGAGAGGTGGAGACGGGATTTGAACCCGTGTACACGGCTTTGCAGGCCGTTGCCTCGCCTCTCGGCCACTCCACCGAGCAGAACCCGCACGTGTACGTGTGAAGGCCTCTCCGAGCGGACGACGGGATTCGAACCCGCGACCCTCACCTTGGCAAGGTGATGCGCTACCAGCTGCGCTACGTCCGCGTTGCCGCCCGGTCTCCCCGGCGACTCGAAAACCATAGCCGGTCACCAGGCCCTTCTCCAAACCGGGGTGCCCCGGCGTGTTGTGAGCTGGCGAAACCGGTTGGATGACGGGATGCAGATCCGGCAGATCACCGCTGACGAGCGGACCGCGACGATGTTCCCGCTGCAGTCCTACGCCTGGTTGCCGTCCCCGGGCACGCCGGAGGACGAGACGAAGCACCGGGCCAACCAGCGGTACTTCGCGACCACCACGATGCTGGTGGCCGAGGCGGGTGGGGAGACGCTGGCCTGCGCGGCCGGCTACCCGATGCGGCAGAACGTGCGCGGGGTGGTGCACGACATGGCCGGGGTCGCGTCGGTGACCTCGCGGCCGGAGGCGCGGCGCGGTGGGCTGGTGCGGCAGCTGCTGGATCGGCTGCTGGCGCAGTCGCGGGAGCAGGGCTGCGCGGTGAGCGCGCTGTACCCGTTCCGGCCGAGCTTCTACGCCCGGTTCGGTTATGTCGGGATTCCCCGGGTCCGGGTGGCGCGGTTCGCCCCGGAGGGGCTCTCCGACCTGCTGCGGCGCGAGCTTCCCGGTTCGGTCCAGCGTCTGCCGGGGCGGGACGGCTTCGCGGAGTACGACGTTCTCACCCACCGTCTCCTCGCCGACCGGCACGGCTTCGCGGTCTTCGACGAGACCCGTTCGCAGTTGCTGCGCGAGGACCCGGTGTGGATCGCCCTGGCCCGGGTGGACGGGGAGACGGTCGGCGGGCTGCGCTACCGGATCGACGCGCACGGTGGTGACCTGCTGGGGTCGAATCTGTTCAGCACCGGTCCGCTGGGCCGCGCGCTGCTGCTGCAGTTCCTGGCCCGGCATGTCGATCAGGTGTCCCGGGTGGAGGTGCTGCTCGGCGCGGACGAGCTGCCCGAGCTGTGGGGCACCGACATGACCGTGACCACCGCGGCGACCGTGCAGAACCCGGTCAGGAACGCCCCGATGGTCCGGGTGCTGGATCTGCCGGCGCTCGCCGGGGTCGAGGTGGGCGTGGGCGGGATCACCGTGGCGGTGCCCGGGGATCCGCTGATCGGCGGGGTGTGGCGGCTGGGCGCCGACGACGGGCGGCTGACCGTGCGGCCGGGCGGTACCCCGGCGGCCACGCTGACCGTCGCGGGCCTGAGCGCGCTGGTCTACGGCGTGCTGGACCCGGTGGAGGTGGTCACCCGCGGCCTGGGTGATCTGGACCGGGACGCGATCACGCGGCTGGACGCGCTCTTCCCCCGCCGTACGCCGTACATGTTCGCCGATTTCTAGTCGATGACCGGCAGGCCGGGTGAGGTGAAGGCCCGGCCGTCCTCGGTGACCGCCGCCGATTCGTAGCCGTCGGCGACCCGTTCGGCCAGCCAGGCGAGGCCGGGTTCACCCATGGCGAGGGCGGCGGTCGCGTACGCGTCGGCGACCGCCAGATCGGGCCCGGTCACGGTGACCGCCCGCAGCCCGGCCGCGGCCCGGCCGGTGCGCGGGTTCCAGATGTGCGCGCCGCGCTCGTAGGTGCCGGAGGTGGCCACCGCACCGTCCCGCACGCCGAGCACCCAGGCGAGCTTGTCGGCCTCCCACGGGTGCCGGACACCGACCCGCCAGGGGCCGCCGCCCGGTCCGGCGCCGCGCATCCGGATGTCGCCGCCGGCGTTGAGGTGGTGCCGGGTGGAGCCGGCCGCCGCGAGCCGGGCCGAGGCGACCTCGACCGACCAGCCTTTGACGTATCCGGACGGGTCGAGCGGGCCGCGCGCGTACGCGTCGAAGTAGCCGTCGGTCTCCCGCCACAGGTCGGCGCAGCGGTCGAGGACGAGCCGCAGGTCGGCCGAGCAGTCCTCGGGCCGGATCTCCCGCCGCCGCAGCCGGCTGACCTCGCTGTCGTGGGAGTACGTGCTGAACCGCGCGTCGACCTCGTGCAGCCAGGCGCAGGTGGACGCGATCAGCTCCCGCAGCCGGGACTCGGGGAGGTCGTCGGCGAGGTCGATGCTGACGACCGTACCCATGACGTGTTCGACGTGCCGCACCCCCGCAACCTACGCCGCCGCGTCGAGCGCCGCCTGCAGTGACGTCTTGTACGAGCCGCTGGTGAAGGTCGCGCCGGAGACCGTGTCGACCTTGGCGCTCTGCGCCTTGAGGGTCTCCTGGCCGAGCTTGGTGACCGCGTTCGGGTTGATCGTGCCGCTGTACCCGTTCTTGGGGTAGGTCGCGGTCGCGTCGGTCACCTTGCCGCCGGTCACCTTGATGGTGACCTGCACGGTGCCGTACTGGTTCTGCACGGCCCGGCCCTTGTAGGTGCCGTCCTTCAGCCCCGACGCGGCCGGCTTGTCGGCCGCTTTGTCGGCCGGCTTCTCGTCCTTCTTCTTCGACGGCGCCGAAGAAGCCGGCTTCTTCCCCGCGGCCGGCTCCGTGGTCTGCTGATCCGCGACGGGCGCGGCCTCGGCCGCCGGGGCCGCCGGCGGCTGCACGCTCAGGCGCACCCCGAGGATCAGGGCCGCACCGGTCAGGGTGCCGACGGCTGCTGCGGTGCTACGACGCATGACGATTCTCCCGAAAAGGATCAGAACTCGAAGGGGTCGAGGTGCAGCTGGCTGTCCGGCACCTCGAGCTGGCGAAGGGTGGCGACCGCGGCGTTGACCAGCCCGGGCGGCCCGCACAGGTACACGTCGCGCCGGTTCACGTCGGGCACCAGGCCGCGCAGGCCGGCCTCGGTGAACAGCCGCTGCGGCCCCGGGTCGGTGCGGGAGCCGACGATGTAGCGCACCCAGGCGTCCCGCTGCTCGGCCAGCTCCTCCAGCTCGGCCCGGAAGACCAGCTCGTCCGGGCGGCTGGCCCGGTAGATCACGATGGTGTCCGGCGGCATGTCCTCCAGCAGCGCCCGGATCGGCGCGATGCCGGAGCCGCCGGCGATCAGCAGGGCCCGGCGACGCGTACGCCGCTGGGCCGTGAACGTCCCGAACGGTCCCTCCGCCCAGACCGGGGTGCCGGGCCGCAGCGCGCCGAGCTTGGCGGTGTGCCCGCCGGCCACCGTCACCGTCAGCCGCAGCCACTCCCGGTTGGGGGCGGCGGACAGCGAGAACGGGTGCGACTGCCACCAGCCGTTGGCGTTCAGGAACCGCCAGCGCATGAACTGGCCGGCCTGTGCGGGCAGCCTGTCCAGGTTCTTCGCGGCGATGTAGATGGAGAACGTGTTGGCACCCTCGGCGACCACCTCGGCGACGCTGAACCGGTGCCGGGCGTTGAGCCAGACCGGTTCGACGATCCGGCCCCAGACCAGCGCGGCGATCACCAGGGCGCCCAGGCCGGGCCAGAAGTACGACGCGTACCGCCCGCTCAGGTCCGCGCCGGTGGCGACCTGGTGGCCGTAGCCGAGCAGCAGCACCAGGTAGCCGGTGAGGTGGATCAGGTGCCACAGCTCGTACGGCAGGTGGGTCCGCAACCAGCGGATCGAGGTGAAGGAGAGCAGCACGAGCAGACCGGTGGCCACCGTGGCGCTGATCATCTCGGGGAACGTGGTGATCACGCTCCACGCCTGGTCCACCACGCCGGTGTCGGCCTGCAGGGCGTACGCGTAGACGATGGTGACGATGTGCGCGAGCACCGCGACCAGCATCGACGTGCCCAGCCAGCGGTGCCAGCGGAGCAGGTCGCGGGACCCGACCCACTCCTCCAGCCAGGACACCCGGCTCATCATCAGCAGCTGGATGAAGAGCAGGTAGCCGCCGATCAGCCCGGTGATCCGGCCGGTGGCCAGCATCATGCTGGCGGTGTCGTGCACCGCGCCGGCGTGGGTGTCGAACAGCCACAGCGAGACGCTGGTGGCCAGCCCGGAGAAGAACAGCATCACGGTGAACAGCCGGTTGCCCGAGGTCGCCTCGGCCGGCGGCCGGTCCTCCGGCACCGGCACGCCGGTGCCGGCCTTCCAGCCGGTCGGCGAGGTGTTCGACTCGACCAGGATGTCGCCGCGCCGGTAGGGATCGGCCGGCTGCGACGGCGCCGCCGCCGGCCATTCCGGCATGGCGTCCCAGGTCGGCCCGGCATGCGACGGCCCGTTCCAGGACGGCCGGTCGTCAGTGTCCGAGCGCAGGCCGGCGAAGTAGCCGTCGTCGTCCTCCGGCAGCTGACGCTGGTCCTGGAAGGCCGGTATGGCCATCGTCCTCACCCGCTCACCACTAGTCCCGCGGCGTCCGCCACCCCTGCGGCCGACGTGACGGGCCGGTCTCGGTCGACGCCGTCACGAATGCGTACGCACGCGGTCGCCGGATGGCTCAACCACGGACCGGAAAATTCCGGAATCCGGGACGGGATAGGTTCTGCGGATGCGTGCGGAAAACCCTCCGGTGGTCACGGTCGTCGGGATCGGCGCGGGCGGTTTCCCGGACTACGGCGGTACGCCGTCAGCCTCGCTCGCCGCGGCCGAAGTGATCTTCGGGAGCCCCCGTCAGCTGGCCCTGCTCCCGGATTCGGTCGGGGCCGAGCGGGTGCCCTGGCCGTCCCCGATGCTGCCCGGGCTGCCCGACCTGTTCGCGGCCCACCACGGCCGCCGGATCTGTGTGCTGGCCAGCGGCGACCCGATGTTCCACGGGATCGGCGCCACCCTGGCGACGCTGCTCGGCCCCGAGCGGCTGCGGGTCCTGCCGCACCCGTCGTCGGTGTCGCTGGCCGCCGCCCGGCTCGGCTGGGACCTGGCCCGCACCGACGTGGTCAGCCTGGTCACCGCCCCGGTGGCGAGCGTCGGCCGGGTGCTGAACCCGGGCCGCCGCCTGCTGGTCCTGTCGGCCGGCGCGGACACCCCGGCCGCGGTCGCCGCCTATCTGACCGCGCGCGGCTATCCCCGGGCGCAGCTCACCGTCCTGGAGCAGCTCGGCGGGCCGCGGGAGCGGGTGTGCACCGGCGCGGCCGGCGACTGGGCGCTGCCACCCGGCGACCCGCTGAACGTGATCGCGGTCGAGTGCGGCGACGGGCCGCCGCTTCCGGTCGTCACCGGGTTGCCCGACGACGCGTACGACGGCGATGGGCAACTGACCAAGCGGGAGGTGCGGGCGGTGACGCTGGCCGCCCTCGCCCCGGTGCCCGGCGCGCTGCTCTGGGACGTCGGTGCCGGCTCCGGCAGCATCGGCATCGAGTGGCTGCGCGCCCATCCGGCCTGCGCGGCGATCGCGATCGAGTCGTCCGCCGAGCGGGTGACGACGATCACCGCGAACGCCGCCAGGCTCGGCGTCCCCGGCCTGACGGTGGTGCACGGCCGCGCCCCGGACGCCCTCGACGGTCTCCCCCGGCCCGACACGATCTTCATCGGTGGCGGCCTGACCAGGGACGGCGTGCTCGACAGCTGTCTCGCGGCGCTGCGCCCGGGCGGCCGGCTGGTGGCCAACGCGGTCACCGTCGAGTCGGAGGCGGTGGTCGCCGCGGCATACGCGAGACTGGGCGGCGCGCTGACCCGCCTGACGGTGCAGCGCGGCTCGCCGGTCGGTGGCTTCACCGGCTGGCGCACCTCCATGCCGGTGACGATCTGGGCGGTAACCCGTTGACCGTACATTTCATCGGCGCCGGTCCCGGCGCCGCCGACCTCATCACGCTGCGCGGACATCGGCTCCTGAGGCAGAGTCCGATCATCCTGTACGCGGGTAGCCTGGTGCCCGTCGAGCTCCTCGACGCCGCCCCGCCCGGCGCGCGCCTGGTCGACACCGCGAACCTCACCCTCGACGAGATCGTCGCCGAGATGGTGGCCGCCCACACCGACGGCCGGGACGTGGCCCGCCTGCACTCCGGCGACCCGTCGGTGTTCAGCGCGGTCGCCGAGCAGATGCGCCGCCTGGACGCGGCCGGCGTGCCGTACGACGTGACCCCGGGCGTGCCGGCGTTCGCCGCGGCCGCCGCCACCCTGGGCCGCGAGTTCACCGTGCCGGCGGTGGCGCAGACGGTGATCCTGACCCGCACCGCGGAGCGGGCCACCGCGATGCCACCCGGCGAAGACCTGGCCACCCTCGGGGCGAGCCGGGCCACCATGGTGCTGCACCTGGCCGTGCAGCGGATCGGCGCGGTGGTCGCCGAACTGGTCGGCAACTACGGCGCGGACTGCCCGGTCGCGGTGGTGGCCCGGGCCAGCCGGCCGGACGAACTGGTCGTCCGCGGCACCCTCGCCGACATCGCGGCCAAGGTCGAGGAGGCCGGGATCAAGCGCACCGCGGTGATCGTGGTCGGTGCGGCGCTGACCGCGGCCCAGTTCCCGGACAGCCACCTGTACTCGGCCGACCGCTGCCGGCCGTGAGGATCCTGCTGCTCGGCGGGACGACCGAGGCCCGCCGGCTCGCCGGGCTGACCGCCGATGACCACGAGGTGACCACCTCACTGGCCGGGCGGACCAGCGCGCCGCTGCGCCCGGCCGGGGACGTGCGGATCGGCGGGTTCGGCGGGGCCGACGGGCTGGCCCGGTACCTGGTCGAGCAGCGGATCGACGTGCTGGTCGACGCCACGCACCCGTTCGCGGCGGGGATCAGCGGCAACGCGGGCTCGGCGGCCGCGGCCACCGGCGTACCGCTGCTCGTCGTGCGGAGGCCCGGCTGGACCGCGACGCCGGGCGACGCGTGGCACCGCGTCGCGTCCCTGGAAGCAGCCGTCGCGCGTCTGACCGGCGGCCGGGTCTTCCTGACCACCGGCCGGCAGACGATCGGGGCGTTCGCGGCCCGCGACGACTGCTGGTTCCTGGCCCGATCGGTGGAACCGCCGGAGCCGCCGCTGCCCCGGCGCCTCGAAGTGCTGCTCGACCGGGGGCCGTTCACCGTGGCGGGCGAGCGGGACCTGCTCCTGCGGCACCGGATCGACGTGCTGGTGACCAAGGACAGCGGCGGATCGGACGCGAAGCTCGTGGCGGCGCGGGAGCTCGGCGTACCGGTGCTGATGATCGACCGTCCGCCGCTGCCGGCGGCCGCGACCGTGCCCACCGCCGAGGCCGCCGCCGCCTGGCTCGCTCAGACCGCCGCCGGACACTCCACGCCGTAGCGGACCACCCGGTTCTTGCCGCCGTGCTTCGCCGTGTACATCGCCAGGTCGGCGCGGCGCAGCAGGTCGGTGACGCCGACACCGGGCTCGGCCAGCGCGACCCCGATGCTGGCGCCGACCCGGACCGTCGCCGCACCCAGCCGCACCGGCTCGGCCAGCGCCGCGCACAACCGCCCGGCCGCCGCCTCGGCCTGCCCGGCATCCTCGACGCCGGTCAGCAGCAGGGCGAACTCGTCGCCGCCGAACCGGGCCGCGACCCCGTGCCGGCCCGCCGCCGTGGCGATCCGCCCGGCCACCGCGACCAGCAACTCGTCCCCGGCCGCGTGCCCGTGCTCGTCGTTGACCCGCTTGAACCCGTCCAGGTCGATGTTGAGCAGCGCCACCCCGCCGGTCGCCGCCTCCGCCGCCGCCCGGAACTTCGCCCGGGTCGGCAGGCCGGTCAGCTGGTCGTGGTTCGCCCGGTACTCCAGCTCGACCCGCGCCTGGTGCGCCTCGCCGGCCAACGTCACCTGGTAGGACAGGCTCCGGAAGGCGTCCAGCACCTCCACCGGGACCGCCCTGCGGCCGCCGACCATCATCAGCACCGGCGCGGTGGCCGGGTCGCCGCCCAGCGAGTCCGTGTGCCAGTGACCGTAACCGGGCAGCAGCGTGGTCAGCTCCGCCGGATCGGGCGCCGCCCCCGACAGCCGGGTCCCGACCGGTCCGGACGGGACGCCGGCGCAGAACTCCACGAACAGCCCGTCGGCGTCGCGCACCACGATCACCAGCACCACCCCGGGATGCATGTCGGCCAGCCGCAGCGCGGTCCGCTCGCCGACCCGGTGGATCCCCTGGTTGTCGGTGACCGCGAGCAGCTTCTGCCCGGCTCGGGTGAGCAGGGCGTCCCGCTCGGCGGCCCGCTCCTGGCGCTGCAGCGCCAGATGGAACGCCCGGGTCAGCAGGCCCATCAGCAGGATCTGCGGCAGCAGGGCGAGCACCGACGGCGCGTGCCAGGAAGGCGCCTGGGGCAGCACGTCCGGGGAGATGGCCACCGCGGCCGGCAGGGCCACCAGCGCCGCCACCACCCGGGCGAGCCACCGGCGCGGCGTGTCGTAGAGCGTGCAGGTGATCAGCGTGGCCAGCGACAGCGCGGTTGCGGCCAGCGGGTCCCGCAGACCGGCCGCGCCCACCGCGATCAGCACCGGGATAACCGGGACGCTCCACCATCCGCTGCGCTGCCGCCGGTGCATGACCACCAGCAGGAGCACCAGGGCGACGATCGACGCGCCGGAGACACGGCTGAACGCGACCGGCCGCATGGCGTTGCCCAGCTGACCCAGCTGCATCACGATGCCGATGCCGCCGACTGCCACGGCGGCGACCCGGGTCCGTGCCACGGTCCCGGCCGGCAGCTTCAGCCACTGTCTGCGCACGGCGGGACGATCGGCGGCCACCCCGTGGACATGAGCCCAACGGTCGACCATTGCGCGCCCCGCCGCCGGGTGGCGCCGGCCCGACGCAGAAACCTGACAGTTCACCACCGCCCCATCGGTGCGATTCTGCTGAGTATGTCGCCGGTTCGCGCGCTGCCCGCCGAAGTCGGCGCCGTGCGTGCGCTGATCGCCGACGGCTTCGCCGAACTCACCGGGAACGGCGACGTGGAACAGGTCTGGATCCGCTCCGCCTGCGGCCGGCTCGCCGCCGCCGACGCCGTCCTGGCCGCCCTGCTCCCCCGCCGCTCCGCCCTGACCTCGATGCTGGTGAACACTGCCGTCACCGCCGTGGTGGTCACCCTGTGCGCCGCGCTCGCCACCGCGACGAAGGCACCCCCGGCCGCCGTGGCCATGTTCTCCGCCCTGGTGCTGGCCGCCGCCCTGCACCTGGCCACCGTCCTGCGCCGCCGCGGCGTACCCCCCGACCTGCCGCCACTCCCGGACTCGCCGGGGTCCGGGCTGGTGGCAGTCCCGTTCGCCCTGGAACGGGCCCGGGTGCAGCTGGTGTCGGCCGGTCTGCGCCACGCCGGCCGCGCCAACTGGCACACCCCGGCCCTGCACCGCGCGATGACCACCGATCCGGTGCTGGCCCGGCTGGCCGACGCGGACCTGCTGCTGTGCCAGGCCATCGACTGCCTGGAGCGTTACCTCGACGACGCCGGCAAGGACTGGCCATGACCACCTCATCGGCCTTGTCCGCCCTTTCGGACTTGTTTGCCTTGTTTGCCTTTCTTGCCTTTGTGGCCGCGGCAGCATGCCCACCTGCCGCCGCTGCCCCGCGCTCTTTCGTCGCCGTCGCCTCGCGGGAGTTGTCATGAACGTCCGGGATGATCCGTTCACCGGCGGCGTGTCCCCGCGCTACCGCCGCATCGACCGCGAACTCACCACCGCGATCATCGACGCCCAGTGCCGCGACTGGACCGCCGACCGCCCCGACCGGGTCGGTTTCGCCCGCCTCGGCCACGTACGCCACGAGGTCCGCAACGCCGCCGCCCGCTACCGCGTCCAGCCGTCGGCGATCAGCAGCGTCACCGTCCCGGTCGCGCTGGCCGCCGTCGCCCTCGTCGTACTGCCCCTGGTGCTCCTGATCCCGCATGCGACCCGCCCGCTGCCGTTGGCCGCGATCGCGGTCGCCGGGGTCTGGGCGGCCTACGCGCTGCGCGCCGGCCTCCGCCACCTCCAGGTCCGCCGCCACCGCCGGGCCGCCGACCCACCCGCGCCGATCGACGACCCTTTCCTGTACGCCCGCCTCCGCCGCGCCATCGAATCCTGCGCGGCGGCCGCGCGTGCCGACCGCCACTACCCGCGCCGGGCCGCCGCGGCCGATCTGGAATACGCCCTGGACTGGCTGTCCGCGGCCCAGGAGGAACTCCCCCGCCTCCGCTGACAGCAACGGCCCGGCCGCCCGGCCGGGCCGGACGATCGAGGACTGAACCGTGCAGCGGCGCCGGATCGCGGCACCGCCCACGGCTCAGTAGTGGTCGCGCACGATCTCGGTGGACCAGGCGGGCCGGCGGATCTCGCCGCGCGGACCGGGTTCCGCGCCGACCGCGCCGAGCTCTCGTCGCCCGCCCGGTGGCGGCATTCGCCCGACGCCGGCAAGCCGCCCTGTCGATGCGCCGTTCCGGATCACGTGCTGACCGCCGGTCCCGGGGGCGGGCTTTGCCATCCGACGGCGGCAGGCTAGCCTCCTCCAAGTTAGGTTAGGATAACCTTATAGGAGGCCGCGTTGGAGCCCGTATTGCCGCATCTGTTCTCGGGGTCCACCCTCGACGCGTACACGTCGGCGGTGTGGCACGCCTCGGCCCTGCTGGCCGATCGGGTGAAGGCGGTGCGCCAGCCGTATGCCGGGGCGACCGTGGCCGAGCTGCGTGAGCAGGTCGACGCGGTCGATCTGGATCGGCCGCTCGGTGACACCGGGGCGGCCCTGCACGAGGTTGCCCGGCTCTATCTGGACAACGCCGTCTGGTTCCACGAGCCGACCTACGTCGCGCACCTGAACTGCCCGGTGGTCATCCCGGCACTCAGCGCCGAGGTGCTCCTCTCGGCGGTGAACTCCTCGGTGGACACCTGGGATCAGAGCACCACGGCCACGCTGATCGAGCGCCGCCTGGTGGACTGGACCGCCGGCCGGATCGGTTTCGGGCCCGACGCGGACGGTGTCTTCACCAGCGGGGGCACCCAGTCCAATCTGCAGGGTCTGCTGCTGGCCCGGGAGCACGCGCTGGAGCGGCGGGACCGGGCGGAGGCGCTCCCCCGGCTGCGGATCTTCGCGACCGCCCAGAGCCACTTCAGTGTGATCAAGTCGGCCGGCATCCTCGGCCTGGCCGGCGACGCGGTGGTCGGTGTCGCGACCGACGGGGACGGGCGGATGGACGCGGCCGCGCTGGCCGTGGCGATCGACGACGTCCGCCGTGCGGGCGGGATCCCGATGGCCGTGGTCGCCACCGCCGGCACCACGGACCTGGGGCGCATCGACCCGCTCCCGGCGATCGCCGCGGTCTGCGGGCACCAGCGGATCTGGTTGCACGTCGACGCCGCGTACGGCTGCGGTCTGCTCGTCTCGCGCCGCCGCCGGCACCTGCTGGACGGCGTCGAGCGGGCCGACTCGGTCACCGTCGACTTCCACAAGAGCTTCTTCCAGCCGGTCAGCTGCAGCGCCCTGGTGGTGCGCCGGGGTGAGTCGCTGTCCCGGATCGCGGTGCACGCCGACTACCTCAACCCCCGCGCCGCGACCGTCCCCAACCAGGTGGACAAGAGCCTGCAGACGACCCGGCGCTTCGACGCGCTGAAGCTGTGGATGACGCTGCGGACCATCGGTGCCGACCGGATCGGCGACATGTTCGACACCGTGGTCGACCGCACGCACGAGATCTTCGCGGCGATGCGGACCCGGTCCGGCTTCGAGACGCTGGCCGCACCGACGCTGAGCACGCTGCTGTTCCGCTTCCGCCCGGCCGGGATGAGCGTGGCCGAATGCGACGAGCTGATGCCCCGGCTGCGGCAGCGGCTGTTCCACGACGGCGCCGCGATCGTCGCCGGGACCACCGTCGACGGCCATCACTGGCTGAAGTTCACCGTGCTCAACCCCGCCACCACGGCCGGGCACCTGCACGACACGCTGGACCTGATCGAGGCGGCCGCCGTGCTGCACGGCCCGGCGGTGCCGGCCTGATGCGCACCTACGACTTCGCCGCCGTCGGCGTCGGCCCGTTCAACCTGGGTCTCGCGGCGCTCACCGAGAACGTGCCGGATCTGGACGGCGTCTTCCTGGACGCCCGGCCCGGGTTCGACTGGCACCCGGGCCTGATGATCGAGGGCGTCACCATCCAGGTCCCGTTCCTGGCCGACCTGGTCACGATGGCCGACCCGACGTCCCGGTTCAGCTTCCTCAACTACCTCAAGCAGGTGGGCCGGCTGTACCCGTTCTACATCCGGGAGAACTTCTTCCCGCTGCGGGCCGAGTACAACGCGTACTGCCGGTGGGTCGCCGCCCAGCTGCCCGCGATCCGGTGGAACGCCCGGGTGGACACCGTCACCCACGACGGTGAGGCCTACCTGGTGCACACCGCCGCGGAGACGTTCCGGGCGCGCCGGCTGGTGCTGGGCGTCGGCACCGCCCCGCACGTCCCGGCCGTCGCGGGCCGGGTGCCGCACGTGCACAGCGCCGACTATCTCGCCCACCGGGACCGGCTGCGCACCCTGGGGTCGATCACCGTGGTCGGCAGCGGGCAGAGCGCCGCCGAGATCTACCACGACCTGCTCGCCGGGATCGACACCTACGGATACCACCTGAGCTGGGTCACCCGCTCGCCGCGGTTCTTCCCGATGGAGTACACCAAGCTCACGCTGGAGATGACCTCACCGGAGTACATCCGGTACCACCACGGCCTGCCGATGGCGACCCGCGACCGGCTGGCCCGCGAGCAGCGTCACCTCCACAAGGGAATCAGCGCCGACCTGGTCGACGCGATCCACGAGAGGTTGTACGCCGGGAGTCTCACCGGCCCGGTCCCGACGAGCCTGCTCACCGGTGTCGAGCTGACCGACGTCACCTGGGACGCGGCGGCCGGCCGGTACACGCTCGGCCTGCACCACCGGGAGCAGGACCGGTCGTTCGCCACGAACACCGAAGGGTTGGTGCTGGCGACCGGATACACGCCCCGGGTGCCGTCGTTCCTGGAACCGGTCCGGGACCGGATCAACTGGGACGCCCGCGGCCGCTTCGACGTGGCCGTCGACTACTCGGTCGACCGGACCGGCAAGGAGATCTTCGTGCAGAACGCCGAGGAGCACACCCACAGTCTGACCGCCCCCGACCTGGGCATGGGTCCGTACCGCAACTCGGTGATCCTGCGCGGCCTGACCGGGCGCGAGGTCTATCCGATCGAGGAGCGGATCGCCTTCCAGGAGTTCGGCGTCCCCACCCGGCAGCTGGTGACGACATGCGGCTGATCCCCCTCGACCTCGACCGTGACCTGGAGCTGCTGCACCGGTGGGTGACCCACCCGCGGTCCCGTTTCTGGGGACTGCAGGGCGCCGGCCCGGACCGGGTCCGCGCGGAGTATCAGCGGATCCGGGACGACCCGCACCACCACGCGTGGCTCGGGCTCGACGACGACGGCACCCCGCTGTTCCTGGCCGAGACGTACGAGCCGGCGCACAGCGAGCTGGCCGGCCACTACCCGGTGCGCCCCGGTGACATCGGCATGCACGTGCTGGTCGCGCCCCCCTCCCGGCCGCGCTCCGGGGTGACCTCCGCGGTGCTGCGCGCGGTGCTCGACTTCTGCTTCGCCGACCCGCGGATCGACCGGGTGGTCGTGGAGCCGGACGTCCGCAACGAGGCGATCGCCCGGAAGAACGCGGAGGCCGGTTTCGTCGAGGAGGGACAGGTCCGGCTGCGCGACAAGGTGGCCCGCCTCAGCTTCTGCACCCGCACCGGGTACGAGATGAGCGTGCCGCATCTGCGGCCGGCCGTCATGGCGTACGCGCATCGGCGGCTGATCGCGAAGGCGATCGCCGAGTTCAGTCACGAGCGGCTGCTCGCGCCGGAGGATCTCGGCGACGGCGCGTACCGGCTGGGTGCGCTGACCTTCCGCGCGCGGCGGTTCGCGCTGGAGCACTGGGTGGTCGACCCGGACTCGCTGGACGGCCCCCTCGATGCCCTCGACTTCATCAGCGGGCTGCGCGAGACGCTCGGCATCCCGGAGCGACTGCTCGGCACCTATCTGGAGGAGATCGCCGCGACCCTGGCCGGCACCGCGTGGAAGGCGACCCACCGCCGGGAGACCGCCGCGCAGCTGGTGCACGCCGACTTCCCGACCATCGAAACGGCGATGACCGAGGGGCATCCCGGCTTCGTGGCCAACAACGGCCGGATCGGCTTCGGGCTGCGCGACCACGAGGCGTACGCCCCCGAGGCGGGCCGGCCGGTCCGGTTGCGCTGGGTTGCCGTCCGCAAGGATGCCAGTCTGTTCGTCACCGACGGCGACGAGCGGGCGCACTATCTCGCCGAGCTCGGGGCCGCCGGGCTGGAGCGGCACGAGCGGTATCTGAGCTCGCTGGGCTTGGCCCCGGACGACTACCGCTACCTGCCGGTCCATCCCTGGCAGTGGGAGCACAAGCTGACCGTGACCTTCGCCGCGGACGTGGCGCGCCGGGCGATCGTGCCGCTCGACGAGGGCACCGACCGGTACCGCGCGCAGCAGTCGATCCGTACCTTCTTCAACGTCGACCGGCCCGACCGGCACTACGTGAAGACCGCGATCGCGGTGCAGAACATGGGCTTCCTGCGCGGGCTCTCGCCGAAGTACATGCGGGACACGCCGCCGATCAACGAGTGGGTGGCGCAGGTCGTCGGAGGCGACCCGGAGCTGCGGGCATGCGGCTTCGGTGTGCTGCGCGAGGTGGCGGCGATCGGCTACACCGGCGACGCCTACCACCGGGCGGGCACGGCCGGCGCGTACACCAGGATGCTCGCCGCCCTCTGGCGGGAGTCGCCGGTGCCGCTGCTCGCCGAGGGTGAGCGGCTGGCCACCATGGCCAGCCTGCTGCACCGGGACCGGGCCGGTGACGCGCTGGTCACCGCGCTGATCCGGGAGTCCGGCCGGGAGCCGGCCGCGTGGGTCGCGGCCTACTTCCGGGCCTACCTGCGGCCGATCGTGCACTGCCTGCTCGCCCACGATCTCGCCTTCATGCCCCACGGCGAGAACCTGATCCTGGTGCTGGCCGATCACGTGCCGAGCCGGGTGTTCCTCAAGGACATCGGCGAGGAGGTGGCGGTGCTCGACGACCGGCCGTTGCCACCGCGGGTCGAGCGGATCCGGGCCGAGGTCAGCGACGAGATCAAGGAACTCGCCCTGTTCACCGACGTCTTCGACGGGTTCCTGCGGCACCTGGCCGGGATCCTGGCGGTCGACGGGGTGCTGGCCGAACGCGACTTCTGGACGCTGGCCGGGGACTGCGTGCGGGGACACGCCAAGGACCATCCGGAGCTGGCCGGCCGGCTGAACCTGCTGCGGCCCACGTTCCGGCATTCCTGCCTGAACCGGTTGCAGCTGCGCGACACGCTGCAGATGGTGGACCTCACCGACCAGGCCGGCTCGCTGATCTTCGCGGGTGAGCTGGAGAACCCGATCGCGGTGTTCGGGTGAGGGTCTACCGCGACGCGTACGGGATCCCGCACCTGCGGGCCGGTTCGGTCCTCGAACTGGCCTGCCTGCAGGGGCGGGTGACCGCCGCCGACCGGGGCCGGCAGATCACCGTCGAGCGGCTGCGGTCGCTGGGCCGACTGGCCGCCGTGGCCGGCCCGGACGAGGTGCCGTGGGACCGGTTCGCCCGGCGTGCCCGCCTGGACGACACCGCACGCCGGTGTTTCGCCGGGCTGCCGGACGAGACCCGGCGGTTCCTGACCGCCTATGCCGACGGCGTGCGGGCCGGCGGGTGCGACTGGGACCCGTGGTCGCCGCTCGGTGTCTTCCAGGTGCAGCACATCCTGTTCGGGACGTTTCCCCACAAGCTGTGGCGGGAGCACGTCGAGCGGACCCTCGGCCCGGCGGCGACCGGCTGGTTCTCGGTCGAGGGACCGCCGGGCGGCTCGGGCAGCAACGCCTGGGCGACGCCCGGGCAGATCGCCGGGGATCCGCACCGGCTGCTCGAGCTGCCCGGCGTCTACCAGCAGATCCGGCTGGCCTGCGACGAGTTCGACGTGGCCGGGCTGACCTTCCCGGGCGTGCCCGGGGTGCAGCACTTCGGGCACGCCGGGGAGGTGGCCTGGGCGGTGACCAACGCGATGGCCGACTACCAGGACCTGTACCGGGAGGAGTTCCGGGAGACCCCCGCCGGGCTCGAGGCCCGGGGGCCGGACGGCTGGGAGCCGGCGCGGCGGCATCGGGAGACGATCGACGTCCGGGGCGCCGAGCCGGTGCCGATCGACGTCATCGAGACCGCCCGTGGCCCACTGATCGACAGCGGCCTCACCCTGCGAACACCGGCCCGGGTGTCGTCCGACCTGGGCTTCGGCGCCCTGCTGCCGCTGCTGCGCGCGCGCACCGCGGGCGAGGTGGCGGACGCCTTCGCCGGCTGGGTGGAGCCGGTCAACAGCGTGCTGGTGGCCGACTCCGCGGGCACGCTGCTGCAGCTGACCGCGGGCCGGGTGCCGGTCCGCGACGACCGCAACCGGCAGGTGCCGGTGCCGGCCTGGGAGCCGCGGCACACCTGGCAGCCGGCTTGGGCGCCGGGTTTCCGGGCCCCGGTGGCGAGGGCGGTCAACGCCAACGACCGCCGGCCGGACACCGCGCCCTACGGCGTGGACTTCTGCCCGCCCGGCCGGGCCGCACGGATCCGTGAGCTGCTCGACCGGGGCGCCACCGCCGAGCAGATCCACATGGACACCGCGCTGCCGGCCGGGTCGCCGGGCCACCAGGCGTGGTCCCGGTCGCAGACGGCGCGCGGCCTGCACGGTCATCCGGCGTTGCGGCCGCTGTTCGCCCCGTCCGGGTACGACCCGCTCTTCACGCCGTGGACCGACCCGCGAGCCCGGATCGGGCACCACCTGGACGGCGTCCTCGACGGTCTGGGCCTGACCGTCACCGACACACCGGCGCCCGGTCCCTGGGGCGCCCGGCACCTGCTCGCCCCGGTGGTGCTGACCGGCCTGGACGTCACCGTGCCCCGGGTCGAGCTGGGCGGCTCGTCCGGCTGCGTGCTGAACACGTCCAGCGTCCCCGGGGTCAGCGACCGGTGTACGCGCGGCCCGGTGGCCCGCTACGTCTGGGACCTCGCCGACCGGCAGCGCAGCCGGTGGGTCGTCCCGTTCGGCGCGCTCGACGACCCCGGCTCGCCGCATTTCTCCGACCAGTTGCCGCTGTGGGCGAACGGCGACCTGGTGCCCCTCGTCACCGACTGGGACCGCCTCACCCTGGAGCCCCGATGACCACCGTCTTCACCGAGCACCTCACCGGCCTGGGCGAGTTCAGCCTGGTCCGGCTGGATCCGGCGGCGCACGCCGACCTGGTCCACACGTGGGTGACCCGGCCCCGCAACCGGTTCTGGGGAATGCTGGACCACACCCCCGAGCAGGTCCGGGAGATCTACGCCTTCGTCGACAGCCTCGACACCCACCACGCCTACCTCCAGCTCATCGACGAGGGGCCGATCGGCGTCTTCCAGACCTACCAGCCGGAGCACGACCCGGTGGGCGGGTGCTACGACACCCGGCCCGGCGACTTCGGTCTGCACCTGATGTTCGACCCGGGCGACCGGCACCTCCCGCACCTGACCAGCGTCGTGATCCCGGCGCTGCTGCGGTTCTGCTTCCGCGACCCGGCGGTCCGGCGCATCGTCGTCGAGCCGGATGTGCGCAACACCAGGGCGGTGACCCGGATGCGGCGGCACGGGTTCGAGCCGGGACCGGAGATCGACCTCGGGCACAAGCGGGCCCGGCTGGCCTTCCTCACCCGCGACCGCTGGGCGGCGACCGGTCAGGAGGTGGGGCGGTAGGCGATCTCCGGGTCCAGCAGCGGGGTCCAGGACGGGCGCCAGCGGTCGTGTCGGGCGTCCGTCTCCTCCTGCAGGTCGGTGCGCCACGGGCCGGAGACGCCGTCGTCGTGCCACCACGCCGGCCACGAGTCGTAGCAGCGCTCGATCTCGTGGCCCGCGGCGGTCGTCTCCACCCGGACGAACAGCCAGCGGCCGTAACGCGGGTCGGACTCGGCGCGGCGCAGGGCCCGGACCAGCTCGGTCAAGCGGCGGAAAGCCGCGTATCGCTCCTCGGCCGGCCGCGACGCCGGCGGATGGTCGCCGGGCTGCGAGCTGAAGCTGGTCGCGTCCGCGTAGGCCAGCAGTGAACATCGGCCGTCCCCGGCCGGTGCGCGTTCCCGCAGCCAGCGGACCAGTTCACCGAGCTCCTCGGTGTCCGGCGGGGCCGGGCGCCGCAGCTCGGCCGCGTCGTGCATCGCCGCCCAGACCAGCCGGTCGTGTTCGCCGTGGCTGAGGTGCCGGACCCGGCGCATCGCCGGGCGCCGGCCGGGCGGGATCCGGGGCGGGGTGGTGCCGGGGGTGAGGCCGGCCCGGCCCGCGATGGCGAGCGCGGCCGGAATGTCAGCTTCCTCACCCAGCAGCGCGGTGAGGTGGCCGGCGTCGACCTCGCCGCGGATCGCGGCGTGCAGCAGGGCGGCGGCCGTGGTGCGACCGACGGCCCGCGGGTGCCGGGCGTGCAGCGCGGCGACGGCATCCGCCTCGGTGAGCAGCGGCCACAGGACGTCGGCCAGGCCGTCCTCGTAGGGCCGCCGGTACCGGACCCGCGACCACCGGCCCTGATCGTGCCAGAGCACGAACCCGAGCTGATCACTTTCTGCCAGTGACGTGAGCTCCGACCATGGCAGCCAGTCCGGCGCCCCGGTCAGCGGATCCGCCGCCGGGTCGGCCGACACCGCCGCGTGGTGGTCGTGATGCGCGCCGTACAGGACCGCCCGGCGGCCGTCGAGCAGAGCGAAGCGGGCCCACCCGGTCGCCGGGTCGTCGTGGCGGGCGCCCGACGGATCGACCGACCACAGCGTGCCGCGATCAGTTCCGGTCGTCACTGCGCTGAGTGCCGCCCAGCGGGTCCACAGCAGGCCGGGCGCGGGCAGGTCCACGTCGGTCAGCATGAGTCCACTGTGCCAAATGCCGGCCCGCTCCGGTCACCCCCGGGGTGCGAACGGTTGCCATTCGGGTGCTGATGATCAGCGATGCGTACCGCCGGTCGATGCGGAGGGTGACTCCACGCCCCCGACTCGGAATCGGATCATGTCTGCGCACGCTTTCGGCCTTCTCGGGGCCGCCCTGTCCATGTCCATCGCCTGGCCCCAGGTCTTCCTCTCGTGCGTTCGGCGCCGCACCGGCGGACTGTCCCCGGCCGCGGTACTGCTCTCGGTCGCGATGCCGGCCGGCTGGCTGACCTACGGGCTGCTGATCGGGGACCGGATCCAGGTGGTGTCGAACACACTGAACCTGATCGCCGGGGTCGCCGTGCTGATCGCGTTGCTGGCCGGCCGGCCGAACCTGCGGGGTGCCGCGAGCATCGCCGGGCCGGTTTTTTTCGCCATCTGCGCAGCGGCGTCGAGCGTGCTGCTGCCGCACGTCACCGCGGCCCGGGCCGGCGCGCTGCTCGGCACGGTGCTCGCGCTCTCGTCGCTGCTGTCCGCGCTGCCGCAGCCGGTGGCCTTGCTGCGCGACCGCGCCCAGGACATCTCGGGACTGTCCGCGGCGCGATTCCGGCTGGCCACGGCGGCCAGTTCGGCCTGGCTGGTCTACGGCCTGGGCACCGGCCAGCCGGCGGTCTGGGCGTCCGCTCTGGTCGGGGTGGTCAGCGCGGTCACGGTCTGCTTCGTGCTGACCGGCCGGCGTACGACGGTGGACCCCGCCGCGTTCGGCACCCCGCAGTGGCGGGACACGGTGATCACCCGCAGTCTGGCCGTGACCGGCGTCTGACCACGATCGGGGAAGGTGCGTGCATCGGTCTCCTACGATGCGAGCCTCGTGAGAAAGGGGCTCTTCATGCACCTCTCCAGATCACGTTTCGCGGCCGCCGGAATTGCCGGTGTGGCTCTCGCCGCGAGCGTGTCCGTCCCCGCCCAAGCGGCGGCCACCGGGGTCGACGCGGTTCCGACCCCGAAGCTCGGCTGGTACAAATGCTACGCGATCGCCGAGTGCGCGACCGTTCAGCTGCCGCTCGACTATGACCGGCCCCAGGGCGCGAAGACCGAGATCGCCGTCCTGCGGGTGAAGGCCAAGGACCAGAAACACAGGATCGGCAGCCTGTTCGTCAACCCGGGCGGCCCGGGCGGCTCGGCCACCGACTTCGCGCTCGGCGCATCGGACTTCCTCAGTGACGAGCTGCTGCAGAAGTTCGACATCGTCGGCGTCGACCCGCGCGGGATCGGCGCCAGCGCCAACATCCGCTGCTTCAAGACGGTCAAGGACCAGACCGCGGTCGTCGACCAGCTCAACATCGCGTTCCCGCTGGGAAGGAAGCAGGAGGCGTCGTACGTCGCGGGCGCCCGCGCCCTGGGCAAGGCGTGCTCGTCGACCGGCAAACCGCTGTCCGGCGCGGTGTCCACCACCGAGGTGGCCCGCGACATGGACGTGATCCGCCGCGCGGTCGGCGACAGGAAGCTCACCTATCTCGGCTTCAGCTACGGCACCGCGCTCGGTGAGTACTACGCCAACCTGTTCCCGGACAGGTTCCGGGCGCTCGTCATCGACGGCAACCTCGATCCGCGGGCCTGGGTCGGGGCCGGCGCCGCGGGCAACCAGATCCTGGATGCCCGTCTGCATTCGGCCGACGGTGCGTACCGCGCCCTGAAAGAGATCTTCAAGCGCTGCGACAGGGCCGGGGAGAAGTACTGCTCGTTCGCGGCCGGTGACCCGGAGAAGAACTTCGCGGCGATCGCGGCCAGCCTCAAGGCGAAGCCGCTGGTGATCACCGACGAATCGGGGACGTACACCATCACGTACGCCGATTTCGTCAGCGCCGTGCTCGGCGGGCTCTACTCGACGTACGCCGGGGAGAGCGCGATGGACACCGCGGCGCAGGTGGCCGCCCTGATCAAGGGTGACTCGCCGGCGGCCGTGGCGGCGGCACGCACGACCCTGCTGAAGCGGATCAAGGCGGCGCGATCGGTCGGCTACGACTTCCCGTACGACAACGGTCTCGAAGCCGGCACCGCGGTGATCTGCACCGACGGCACCCACCCGAAGAACGCCGCGACCTGGCCGGCGGCGACCGCGGCCCGTGACAAGCAGGCCCCGTACTTCGGCCGGGCCTGGGGCTACATCGACACCCCGTGCGCCCGCGACACGTGGACCGTGCGGGACGAGGATGCGTACCGCGGCCCGTTCAACCACAGGACCGCAGCCCCGGTGCTGATCGTCGGCAGCTTCTGGGATCCGGCGACCAACTACGACTCCTCGGTGGCGGTGAGCCGGACGCTGCCCAACTCGCGGCTGCTGAGCAGCGACAACTGGGGTCACACCGCGTACGGCACGGGTGACTGCGCCACCGCCGCGATCGACCGGTACCTGTTGAACGGCACGCTGCCGGCCAAGGGCACCGTCTGCGCGGCCGAGCACCAGCCGTTCACCGAGCCGATCGACCCGGGCACGGTGGCGACCCGGGTGGCCGCGGCCGCCGCGGTGCACGGCAAGCGGCTGCCGCCGGTGGTCTCCCTCCGGCCGAAGTCGATCCTGGGCTGAGTCAGCCGGTTCCGCAGGCCGCCGGACCGGTGCGGTCCGGCGGCCCTCCCCTGCCGCGCGTCATGCGGCGCGGCGGCCGTCGTTGGTGGGTTTCCAGTCGGCGCTGTCCCGGCTGTCGGCGGTCAGCCCGGCCAGTGAGGCGGCCAGGAGCAGGACGAAGAAGACGAGCATCGCGATTTCCATGCCTCCAGCGTCGTCCCGGAACCACTCCCGGGACAGTGGCAGGAATGCCATACATCTTCAAAATCCTGCCACCTCCGGTTACCGTGGGGACATGTTGCGCAGTGTCGCGGTGCTGACCATGTCCGGGGTGGCACCCTTCGAACTGGGTGTCCTCTGTGAACTGTTCGGTTACGACCGCTCCGCGGAGGGCCTCCCGGCGTACGACTTCGCCGTGTGCAGTGTCGACGCGAAACCGGTCCGGTCCCGCCCCGGGTTCACCATCGCACCCACCCACGACCTCGCCCCCGCCGAGACCGCCGACCTGGTCGCCGTCGCCCCCAACGACCTGCGCCCGGTCCCGGCCGAGATCCTCGACGTGCTGCGCCGCGCCCATGCCCGCGGCGCCTGGGTGATGAGCGTCTGCACCAGCGCGTTCACCCTCGGCGAGGCCGGCCTGCTCGACGGCCGCCGCTGCACCACCCACTGGCTGCACACGGCCGCCCTGGCCGCCCGCTTTCCCCGGGCCGAGGTCGACCCGGACGTCCTCTACGTCGCTGACGGCACCATCCTGACCAGTGCCGGCACGGCCGCAGCCATCGACAGCGGCCTGCACCTGATCCGCGAGGAGCAGGGCTCGGCGGTCGCCGCCCAGATCGCCCGCCGGATGGTCGTCCCACCCCACCGCGACGGCGGCCAGGCGCAGTTCATCGAGACACCGATGCCCACGGTCAGCTGCGAGACCATGCAGCCGCTGCTGACGCTGCTGCTGGAGACCCTGGACCGGGAGCACACCGTCGACACGATGGCCGACATCGTGCACATGGCCCCGCGCACGTTCGCCCGCCGCTTCCGCGCCGAGACCGGCGCCACCCCGCACGACTGGCTCACCGCCCAGCGCGTCCTGCTCGCCCGCCGCCTGCTGGAGGAGACCGACCTGGGCATCGACGCGATCGCCGACCGGTCGGGTTTCGGCAGCGCCCAGACGCTGCGGCACCACTTCACGCAGCGCCTGAGCACGACACCGCAGGCCTACCGCGGCACGTTCAAGGCCAAGGTCTGAACCTGCCGTTCAACCAGTTAGACGGGGCTTGATGGAGTACGGCGCGGCCTGGACCACGCTGGCCGACCGCATGGGGAACCCGTTCGACGTCGGCTCCAGCCTGGCGGCGGCGCATCGGTTGACCATGCGAATCAATTTCTGAACAGCCGTTCAATTATTGAGACGATCGTGCTACGTTGTCCGCCATGCAAACGTTTACCGACCTGGTGCGAGAACCGAAGGACGCCGCCAGCTTCACCGAGCGACAGCGGCGGGCCCAACTCACCGCCGCGACCATCGATCTGATCGCCGAGTCGGGCATCGAGGCCGCGTCGTTCGCAGCGATCGCCGGACGCACCGGCGCCAGCAAGGGCACCATCGCCTACCACTTCGGGTCCCGCGAGGAGTTGCTGCTCGCGGTGACCCGCTCGATCTACCGCGACGCGGCCGACGCGATGAGTCCCGTGAGGCAAGAGGCCTGCGCCGCTGACGCACTGAGGTCGTACGTCGCGACCAACATCGCCTGGATCGCCGCCCGCCGGCAGGCCACGGTCGCCCTGATCATCCTGCGCACCAGCGGAGTCTCCGCCGTCCGCACGTTGTGCGCCGCCGTCGACGAGGCGATACTCGCCGATCTTTCGGCGCTGATCGAGGCTGCGCGCGCCGAAACCGGCGTTCCGCCGGCCGGCACCGACGACCTCGCCAGAGCGCTGCGCGGCGCCATCGACGCATTCGCCATCGGCCTCGCACGGCGATCCGCCCACCTCGACGCCGACGCCTACACCGCCGTCCTGCACCACCTTTTCGCACCCACCGCGGCGGCAAGCCGATGACCGCGCTGATCATCTCCGTGTCATGGCCGACCCTCGTGCTGGTGCTGATCTTCCGAGGTCAGTTCAAGGAGAAGAGCATCGCGGGCCGGCCGACCGCGCCGCTGATCATCGGCGGCATGGGAATTCTGATCATCATCCTCAACGCGTGGTGGTTCACCCTCACCCCCGCCGTATGGGCATACCTCGTCGTCTCGGCGGGCATCGGCGCACTCTTCGGCGCGCTGCGCGGCCGCGCCGCGCGGGTGTATTGGTCACCGCAGCAGAAGGCGGCCGTACGCCGCGGCGGCGTCGCCACCTGTGCGCTCTTCCTCGCCGGCCTGGTCGCCCACTACCTGGCGGAGGTCGCTTTCCTCCAGAAGGCGCCCATCCTCGCCTATGGAGGCGCTCTGACCGTCAACATCTACCTCGCCGCCTCGATCGGCGCCGCCGGCACCGTCTACCGACGCCGGGCCCGAGCCTTACGCCACGGCCACAAGCTACCGATGACAGCCCTTGACCCATCATCGTGCTGATCCGACCGCGATCCGATCGCTCGCATCGTCACCGCTTTCCCGCACCGGTCGGTACCCCGACCTCATGGCGGCGCTGTCCGGCATCCCGGATGTGCGAGCCGGCGACTCGGTCTGATGGCACTGCGACATGGTTCACAGCGTCGCGCCGGTGCAGGACCAGAAGGGCTGGGGCAACGTCATGTACATCCCGCTACGCCGTGGCGCCCACGCAACGAGGCGTATGCGGAGAGCGTGCGCGAGGCGTTCCTGACCGGCGCGAGCCCGAGCGACTTCCCGGCCGAGGACTACGAGAAGGACCGGCCCGACCGGTTCCGCCCCGGCAGCTGAACGAAACCGGCCGCCGTGGACTCAACTACAGGTGAGGGTGGGGGTCGCCCAGTCGCCGTGGTCGTTGCCGTTCCCGTCGCCGCCATCACCGACCACCAGGTCGAGCGCCTGCGCCCCGGTGACGTCCACGTCGATCGAGGCGGCCGCCTGCCCGCCCTTCAGGACCGGAGTGGTCGCCAGGGTCTTACCGTCCGCAGCCACCGTGAAGGTGACCGTGCCGGCGCCTTTCTGCTCGTCGTCAACGCCCACCGAAGCGGTGAACCGGGTGCATTTGCCGCCCAGGTAGACGGCGACGTCGCTGACCGCGTTGGTACCGAGACCCTTGGCGTAGGTCTGACCGGCGATGGTGATCGGTTTGCCGTCACCGGCGCCCTGCTCGCCGTTGCTCTGGTTCCGCTCGACCGGTCCCCAACCGTTGGTGGCGGAGAGCAACGGCAGGTCGCTGACCGCGACCGAGCCGGCGGGCGGCGGGGAGTAGTCGCCGACGATCCGCTCATCCCGCGCGGTCGAGCGGCGGCCGCGCTCGGAGTAGGCGACGGTCGCCGTCAGCGCGGCCGTCGACGGCTGGGCGCCGGTGGGCGGCCGGACCTGCCACGTCACGATCGCGGGCAGCGCACGGGTCCTGGCGGGGCTCGGGGCGCTGACCGTCCAGCCGGCCGGCGCGGTGAGGGCCGGGACGACGTCGGAGACCGACCGCGGACCGGTGACCGTCGCGGTCGCGGTGAACGCCGTGCCGGGCTGGACGCTGGCCGGAACCTGCAAATCGACGTGGACGTCCGGGGCGGCCGGCAGGGCGTACTTCCGCGGGTCGTAGGACGGGCTGGTAACGTCGGCCACCCGCAGCGACGAGGCGTAGCTGCCGTAGTCGGTGAGCGAGACCGCGCCCAGGCCGCCGGTCGAGCCGTCCAGGTTCCAGACCGCGATCGCGATCGAGTTGCGGCCGTCGGTACGCAGGATGCCGTTCGGGATCGGGAAGCTGTGCTGCGGCCCGAGGTAGTTGACGTAGTTGCCGATCATCCAGCCGTTGACGTAGAGCTCGGCACGGTAGCGGTGCGGCGGGTCGTCGGTCACGGTCAGCCCGAGCGAGGTGTCCTGACCGGCCGGCAGGCGCAGGTCAGCCGTCGTGCGGTACCAGGAGACGCCGGGTGTGGTGTCGCGGTTCGGCAGGGTCGTCGACGTCCAGGCGCGGTCGTCGAAGCCGGGGAGCGACCAGCCGGCGCGCTCGCCGTAGAGGCCGCCGGTCGAGAGCGGGCCGCGGACCGGGTCGATCTCGCGTTCCCCGCCCCGGACACCCTGGAGGCGCCATGTGACCGGCGCCGTCGGCGCGCCGATCAGCGAGGCCCCGGTAAGGCCGCGGGCCGCCTTGTTGCCGTTGCTCGAGTTGTAGTCCTCCTCGTGCCCCATGTTCACGGTCAGCACCGAGACCACGTTGTCGCCGGTCGTCCGCAGGGCGCCGGCCGGGAAGGTGAAGTCGCCGCTGCCGCTCGTCGAGCTGCCCAGAAAGACGCCGTTGAGCCAGGCCGAGAAGGCCTGCGCGCCGCCGCCCGAATCGGAGCTGAGATGCACCCCGGTGGTCCCGGCCGATGTGCGGAACCGGCCTCGGTACCAGGTGTTGCCGGTGTGGAAGCCGTAGTCGTCGGCGTAGAGCACCGGCAGCGAGCCGGGGCCGGTCACGCTGAACGTGCTGGTCTTGTCGGCCACCTGCCAGCTCGAGTCGTCGAAGCCGGGCTGCGCCTCCGGCGACTCGGCCTGGTGTTTCCAGTTGGTCAGGGCGGGCAGGGTGACGGGCGCGGCGGCCGGGATGGCGGCGGTGAAACTGCCGGGCCCAGCCGACCGGGTCCGTAGCGGACGGCCGTTCCACCGGATCGCGGTCGCCGCGGTGAAGACCTCGATGGTCGGGTCAGTCGCGTTGTCGCCGGTCAGCGCCAGTGCCCGGCCACCGGCCGCGCTGGTCGCGGTGCGCAGCAGGTGGCTGCCGCGGACCAGCACCGGCCCCGCCGCGGTGTCCTGCCGCCAGAACGTCTCGGCCGTCGCCTTGTCGGCCAGCAGGAGCTGCAGCGGGTGCCCCCAGGCCGGGGTGATCGACACCCGGGTCAGGCCGGAGTGGGTGTAGTCGAGCCGCAGGTCGCCGGTCGCCGGGTCCCAGGTCTGCTCGACCGGGCCGCCTGTCACCTGGACGGCGGGCTTGCTGCCGAAGCGCAGCACGGTCTCGCCGTCCGTCCCCGGGTCACCGTAGAGGACGGCCACGTCGCGCGAGCCGATCCGGGCGTCGGTCAGCAGTTCCGACGTCGAGTACTGCAGTTGGCTGTCGCCCAGCTTGGCGTCGGCCACGATGATGTCCGAGTCGCGGCCGTTCAGGGTGATCGCGGTGCCCGGCTTCTGCGGCACCCTCGGGTAGACGGCCTCGGCGGTGGCCACGGCCGGCGGCAGGTCGATCGCGTCGACCGGCACGAAGTCGTCGGTCGAGCCGGCGGCGTGTGTCCCGGTCACCACGATCTTCAGGGTGTGCGGACCGGTCGCCAGCCCGGCCGCCTGGTAGAGCACGGCCTGGGCGGCGCTGCCCGAGGTGTCGACGGTCGCCTGCTTCGCGCCGTCGACGTAGACGTCCGCGTACCCGTGGTTGTTGGTCTTGGAGCCGATCCAGCGGATCGCGGTCCCGGTGAAATCGACGGCGAGCGAGTCGCCGGCGACGTTCGAGAACGATTCCGAGTTGTGGTAATCGCCGCCGGTGTAGCTCTGGTTCGACACATGCGACCAGGCGCCGGTGTACTGCAGGGCGGGATCGGCGTCGTCGTAGGTGTACGAGGTGCCGGCCCGGGCGTTGAAGTCGATCGCGATGTGGGTCCGGTCGACCGCGATCGAGGTCGAGTCGTTGTGCCGCAGCACGTGGAATTGGGCGCCGGTGTCCGGGTTGCGCCGGGCGGTGTCGACGATCGCCGGGTCGTCCGGCGCGGTAACCGGGATCTTGTCGGTCTTGGTCAGGTCGGGCATCGACTGGGTGAGAAAGCCGATCAGCTTGTCCTGGTAGTACTTCGGATCGAGCTGGCGGGTCTCCCGGATCGCCGCGCCGTAGTCGTAGGACGTGTAGTTCTCCGGCATGCCCAGCCAGCCCCAGTTGGTGCCGCCGTAGGTCATGTAGAAGCTCTGCGCGGTGGCTCCGACCGCGATGTTGTTCTTGTAGAAGACGTTCGCGAACTGGTCGTTGATCAGCTGCGCGCATTTGTCGTAGCCGGGGCCGCCCCACGGGTCGAAGGCGCCGCCCTGGAACTCCGGCGTGTACAGCGGCCGCCCGGCAGGGTGGTCGTAGCTGATGTCCGGCACGCCCTGCCACGCGGCCGGGTTCGAGCAGTTGAAGCCCTGCGGGTACGAGTCCGGGCCGTCGACGTCGAGCGCGCCCGTCCCGGAGTTGAACGTGCCGTTGTTGTTGCCGGTCAGCGGCACCGTGATGCCGTCCGCCTTCGCCTTGTCCTCCAGGTGCTGCATGTACGCCCGGCCGGCTGTGGTACCGGTGTAGTACTCGTTCTCGACCTGGTACGCGATGACCGAGCCGGTGCCGTTGGTCAACTGGTGCCGGGCCAGGATCCGGTCGATCTGGGTGAGCCACTCGTCGGCGTGGGCCTCGAACCTGGGGTCGTCGGTGCGGTTCTGTTCGTCCTTGGTGGTGAGCCAGCCCGGCAGCCCGCCGCCGTCCACCTCCGCGTTGATGTACGGGGCCGGTCGCGCGATCACGTACAGCCCGGCCCGTTGGGCCATATCGAGCAGCAGGTCGACGTCCCGCACGCCGGTGAAGTCGTAAACCCCGGGCGCCGGCGAGTGGTAACCCCAGTCGAAGTAGAGCGAGGTGGCGTTGAAGCCGGCCGCCTTCATCTTCTGGAAGATGTCCAGCCAGAGGCTCGGGCTGGGGAGCCGGAAGTAGTGGAACTCCCCCGACCAGAGGTACGTGCGCCGGCCGTCGATCAGGAACGAATAGCCGTCGAAGGTGACCGAATGGGCGAGTTTCGGCTTCGGGGCGGCCGCCGCCGCGTGCACCGGCGCCGGAGACATCGCCACCACCAGCGCGGCGCCGATCAAGATCCGCATCCATCGCGAGCCAGAACCCGGATGCTTCATCGCAGCCTCCACTTGCCGCCGAGCCGCACACATACCGACAAGCTCGAACGATATCTTTCTATATCGCGCGTGCACAAGCCATGCTCTCGCCTTTTGCGCCGCCGCCGCGCGCCCACGGCCCGCCGCCTCGGCCCGGTAGCGGCGCCTTCCGTGGCGAGTTCCCGGCCAGAGCGCGATCGGGGCGCCAGAATGGGTTCATGTCGGAAATGGCCCGGCCGGCCCCGCGCCCCACCACCGGACCGCCCGGTCGCACCTTCGCATGGTCCTCCCCGTCCGGACCGGCGATCGATGAACAGCACCTCTCCCAGCCGGTCGAGCCGTTCAGCCCGCAACCCTGGTCACCGCTCGACCAGGCGGCCGACGCGATTGCCGACGCGACGACCGACGCGACGACCGACGCCGCGGCCGACTCCCCGCTCACCCTGCTCCGCGAGCTCGACCGCTCCGTCGCCGCGACGCTGGCGGCCGGTGCGCCGAGCGGGACGGCGGAATGGCGGGTCGTCGAGACCCGGCTCGACAGGCTCGACGACCTGATCGTCCGGGTCGGACGGCTGCCGCTGGTCGCCGATCCGCAGGCGCTCACCGATCGGCTGGCCGAGCTGCGCCGGACCGACATCCGAGCGTGCCTGCGGGAGATCGACCGGGCCTGCCGGCAGCTCGGCGCAGTGGAACACGCGTGGCACGACGATCCCGAGAGCATGACGGATCTGCTCGACACCGTGATCGAGCAGCTGGAGAACCGTGGCGAGCCGGAGATCCGGACGCTTCCCGGGCCGGCCGGCGGCCTCGACGGGTCGGCGCCCCGGCGTCCGATAGCGGACCTGACCATCCGCGACAGCCGCGCCGTGGTCTACGGCTGCGGCACCACGGTGCACGTCGTGCACCGCTGCACCGTCGAGCGACCGGTGATCGAGGTCGCGTCGCTGCTCGACTACGACGAGGCGGCCGACACCGAGGCGTGGTTCCACAGCGTCGAGCCGGTGCGGGCCACGGGCACCGACGGCATGCAGACCCGGATCATCCGCTCCAGCGGCGTCTCGATCGGCACCGGAAGCCGTCAGCACAGCGTGTTCACCCACCGGATCCCGTCCTGCACCGCCGACCTCGGCGCCGTCGTCGCACTGCCCCCGGTGCGACAGGCGATCCTCGACCACCGCCGGTCCGGGGGGACGCCCGAGGCGACGGCCGCACTGCGGGAGGCGGTCCGGCGGGCGGTCGACGGCGTCGACGTCAGCGTGCTCGTCCCGGACGGCATGGTGGCGCGTCTGGCCGCCGACCGGCTGCGGACGCCGAGCCTGCGGGGCGGCGGCCCGACGCTGACCATCCGGCACGGCGCCGGTGTCGCCGTCGGATGGGACACCTCGGTGACCGGGGAGACCCGGATCGACGTGGGCCGCCCGACGGTCCGGTGAAACGACGGCGGACGGGCCGCGCCGGGTTGCGGCGCGGCCCGTCCGTGCGGAGCCGGAGCGTACCGGTCAGAACGGGGTGAAGGTGATCGCCGCGGTGCGGGGGTCGCCGTCGTGGACCAGGGACTCCTGGTTGAGGACGTCGTCGAAGGCGAAGGCGTACGCCTTGCCGTCGAGCATGGCGGCATGGACGGCCTTGGCGTACAGGTTGGCCGGGTTGCCCTGGTAGAAGTCGGCGGCCCGACCGGCCGGCTGGGTGTCGATGCGGCCCAGCGTGGAGCGCTGCAGCGCAGCGCACAGGGTGCGGGCGATGGGGCCGACGACCTGGTCGTTCGGGGCGCCGAGGGCGCCGTCGCAGCCCCAGACGTCGGCCGTGGAGGGGCGGGTGAAGGACGCCACCACCCGGCCGGCCGGGTCGGTGAAGGACATGACGTTCCCGGACGTACGACCGAGGTATCTGACCGTGGGTCGGTCGGTGAACGGGGTGACGGTGAGCGTCCTGCCGGTGTAGGCGTTCCACGCGGTGGCGATGTACGGGTCCAGATAGGTGGGGCTCATCAGGCCGGCGTCGGCGGCCTTGCCGGGGGCCAGGACCCGCAGGACGGTGCCGTCGGAGCGGGTGACGACGCTTCTGGCGAAGTCGGGGCTGGCCTTGATCGCGTCGATCACCCGCTGGCGGCCGTTCGCGACCGGGGTGCCGGTGGAGCTGGTCGTGCCCGAGCCGCCGGTGACGCTGACCGTGTGCGGGACGGCGAACATGTCGACCTGGGAGCTGTTCAGCCACAGGCCGGAGGAGTTGACGGTGAACTCGCTCCAGTCGAAGAGGATGTCGTGGTTCGGGTCGCCGGCCGCCCACGGGGCGGGCTGGACCAGGCCGTCCCGGGTGAGGCGGAAGTCGAGTTTCCGGCCGAACGAGAAGTAGAGGCGGCCGGAAAGGTTGCGCGGGACCCTGATGGTGGTGCTGGCGCCGGTGGCCGGTCCGGGGATGGAGACGTCCGGGGCGGCGAGCGGGACGGCGCCACCGCCGGACCAGGCGGTGAACCTGCCTGCTCGGTCGACGTAGCCGAGTTTGCCGGTGTCCAGGTTGACGCCGAGGACGTAGAGATGGACGGCGTCGCCGCGGCCGGTCTTGTTGGTCACCGTGACCGGGAGCAGAGCCTCCCTCGGCGGGATGGTGGCCGGGGCGGAGGTGGTGACGGGACCGGAAGTAGCGGGAGCGGAGGTGGCGGGGACGGCAGGGGTGGCGGGCGCGGTGGGGGAAGCGGGGACGGTGGTGGGGACCGGCACCGGGGCCGAGTCGCCGCAGGGGGCGCCGTTCAGCTTGCAGTTCACCGGCTGCGCGCCCGACCCGACGAAGCCGAACGTCACCTACTGGCCCACCGGAATCGCGCCGTTCCAACTACGATTCGTGAATGTGCGGTGACTGCCGGCGGCCGCCATGTCGGTATCCCAGAAACTGCCGATCGAGGTGCCCGCGGGCAGGTCGAATTCGACTTTCCAGGAGGTCATCGCGGACCGGCCGTCGTTGCTCACGACCACCTCGTCCTGCCAGCCGGAGCCCCAGTCGGAGACGGTACGCAGGGTGGCTGTGGCGGACGCGGCCGAGGCGGGCAGCGCGAACCAGGCGGTGCCGAGCGCGGCGACGGTCGCCAGCGAGGTCAGCAGGAATGTTCTTTTCCGGCGCATCGGAAACAGCCTCCGGGAGATCGGTGCGGGGCCTCCCATTATGGGAAGCCGGAGGCCGATCCCGGGCATCGTTTAAGGTTGCTTTAACGTCGACGTTTTTTCCGGTGGCGGATAACAATTTTTCGCCGAAAGCCGGAAGACCGGGTGGCGCATCGGGGAGAACCGATGCGCCACGACGTCAGCGGCTCAGGCGCAGCGCCGTCCAGGACACTCGCGGCAGCGGGACGGTCACCGTAGTGCCGTCCACGGTGATGCCGGCGGTCGGGTGCAGGGTCACCCGCTCCGGGTCGTCGCGGGTGTTGACCGCCCGTACATCGTCGTCGGCGAGAGTGACCGACTCGCCGACCGCGAGCCCGGCGCCGAAGGCGGCGAGGTCCACGGTCAGCTCGACCGGCCCGTCCTGCGACCGGTTGACCACGAACAGCGTCACGTCGCCGGTCGCCGGGTCGTGGGTCGCCACCGCGTCGACCAGGTCGGCCTCGCCGTATCTGGCGGTCTGATAGGTCGGGCTGTCCACCCGGGTCTCCAGCACCTCGCCCTTGGCCAGCGCCGCGGTGCGGGCGAACGGGTGGAAGATGGTCTGCCGCCAGGCCGGGCCGCCGGGCTCGGTCATGATCGGGGCGATCACGTTGACCAGCTGGGCCTGGCAGGCCGCGGTCACCCGGTCGCTGTGCCGGAGCAGCGAGATCAGCAGGTTGCCGACCACCACCGCGTCGGCCACGTTGTACCGGTCCTCGATGACCCGCGGGGCGACCTCCCACTCGTTCGGCAGCGGCGCGTTCTGGAACCGGGAGAGGTACCAGACGTTCCACTCGTCGAACGACAGGTTGATCTTCCTGGTGCTCTTCAGCCGGGCGCCGACCGCGTCGGCGGTGGCCACGATGCTGTTCACGAAGTGGTCCATGTCGACCGCGCTGGCCAGGAAGGAGCCCAGGTCGCCGTCGTGCTCCTCGTAGTAGGCGTGGCAGGAGACGTATTCCACCACGTCGTACGCGTGCTCCAGGACCGTCGACTCCCAGGCGCCGAAGGTCGGCATGGTCGAGCTGGAGCTGCCGCACACGACGAGTTCGAGGTCCGGTTCGGCGGATTTGAGGGCCCGCGCCGTGGCGGCGGCCAGCAGCCCGTACTCCTGTGCGGCCTTGTGCCCGATCTGCCAGGGCCCGTCGAGCTCATTGCCGAGACACCAGATCCTGATGCCGTACGGCTTCTCCGCCCCGTTCGCGCGACGCTGCTCGGAGAGCGCGGTGCCCTCCGGGTGGTTGACGTATTCGTGCACGTCGAGCGCCTCCTGGACGCCGCGGGTGCCGAGGTTGACCGCGTACATGATCTCGACGTCGGCCTTCCGCGCCCAGCGGGCGAACTCGTCGATGCCGACCTCGTTGGTCTCGATGCTGCGCCAGGCGAGGTCACGGCGGCGGGGTCGCTGATCGCGCGGGCCGACGCCGTCCTCCCAGCGGTAGCCGGAGACGAAGTTGCCGCCCGGGTAGCGGATCGTGGTGACGCCCAGCTCGCGGGCCAGCGCCAGCACGTCGGTGCGGAAGCCGTCCTCGTCGGCGCCGGGGTGGCCGGGCTCGTAGATGCCGGTGTAGACGCAGCGGCCCAGGTGTTCGACGAACGAGCCGAAGGTCCGGCGGTTGACCGGGGCCACGACGGCGCCCGGATTCAATGCGACACGCGCACGGAGCATGTTGTTCCCTCTGACCGAAGCGAAGAAGCCTGTTCGACGGCGCCGATGGTCGAGCCACCACGCCAGTAACGCTGCAGGAGCAGGAAGGCGGCGATCAATGGCAGGATGGCCACCAGCGCGCCGGTCACGATCACGGTGAACAGCGCCTCGCCGCCGTTGCCGAGAATCGCGGACATGTACCAGGTCCGCAACCCCACGGTCAGCGGGAAGAGGTGGTCGTCGCTGAGCATCACCAGCGGCAGGAAGAAGTTGTTCCACGACGCGGCCATCGAGAACAACAGCACGGTGACCGGGGCCGGGCGCCGCGAGCAGCGCCATCCCGATCATCACCGGGGTCTGCACCAGCCCGAACCCGACCACCCGGAGCACACTCTGGCGGACCAGCGGATCCTCGAACGCCGGGGAGTAGTGCTCGAACAGCAGGCACGGACGTCCATCGACGGCGAGGGGTAACCTGCCGGAAGCTTGGCGCGGTCGGAGGGGGCACATTGCGTCGAGAAGTCACGCTACGTGACGTGGCGGAGCTGGCCGGGGTTTCCAGCCGAACCGTCTCCAACGTGGTCAATGGGTATGCGAACGTCACCGAACGGACCCGGTCCCGGGTGCAGCGCGCCGTCGAGGAACTCGGATACCGGCCCAACGTGCTCGCCCGCAACCTGGCCCAGGGGCGGTCCGGGCAGATCGCACTGGTCGTGCCGTACCTGGACACACCGTACTTCTCCGAGCTGCTGCAGAGCGTGTTGCGGGCGGCCCGGGCGCGCGGCTACAACGTGCTGATCGACCAGACCGACGGCGATCCGGAACACGAGCGCGCGTTCATCGCCCACGGCTCCCGCCGGCTGCTCTTCGACGGCGTCATCTTCAGCCCACTCGGCCTCGACCAGCAGGCGCTCGCCGACCACGACCCGCACCTTCCGCTGGTCGTCCTCGGCGAACGCAGCAGCGACGGCACCTTCGACCACGTCGGCATCGACGACGTGGCCGCCTCCCGCCAGGCCACCGAACACCTGCTCGACCTCGGCCGGCGGCGGCTCGCCGCGATCGGCGACCAGCCCTACGCCAGCGGCGAGGCGGCCCAGCTGCGCACCCGCGGCTTCCGCGAGGCACACACCGCGCGCGGGCTGGCCGCCCGCGAAGACCTGATCATCGGCACGCCCCGGTTCAACCGCAGGGACGGCGCCCAGGCGATGGCCCATCTGCTCGACCGGGCCGACCCACCGGACGCCGTCTTCTGCTACTCCGACCTGGTGGCGCTCGGGGCGATCCACACGCTGGTGGGGCGCGGGCTGCGGGTGCCGGAGGACGTCGCGGTGATCGGCTACGACGACATCGAGGACGGCGCCTACGCCAACCCGTCGGTCACCACCATCTCCCCGGACAAGGAGATGATCGCGACCACCGCCGTCGAACGCCTGCTGCTACGGATCGACAGCCCGACCCCGCCGCCGGCCCTGGAGCTGCGCGCCCCGCACAAGCTGATCATCCGGGAGAGCACCGCCGGTCGTACTCGTCAGACCGGGCAGCCGGCCGGGAGCCCGCGAACGTGATCTCCTGCCGCCAGGATCAGAGCCACAGCCACGAGCAGGGCGGCTGACCAGCCGATCAGCAGACCGCGCCGGGCCCGGTTACGCCGGGTGCGCCGGAACCCGGCGACGAGCAGCAGCGGATAACCCAGTACCGCGATCACGACCCCGGTCGCCAGCCCGGCAACCGCCCCGTCGTCGCGGGAGCAGACACCGTTGACGCCCTCGCCGGCCCAGGTGAGAACGGCGATCAGGGCCAACAGGACCCCGGACCGGGCGAACACCCCGGCCCCGGCCCGCACCTGCTCCGACGGTTGACGCATGAGCCGATCGTGCCCACCGGCCGCAAGGTCCGGTCCGGGTCAGGTTCCCTCCGGTTCCTCGGGAGTTTCCAGGCCGGCCTGTTCGTCACGGTCGGCCCACTC